>JAFPUN010000024.1 GCA_017395365.1 Bacteroidales bacterium | reverse complement strand
CCCTTTGTTCAAGGTCAATGCGGCTGAATTTGGCGAGTACATCAAATCCCTTGGCAAGCCCATCGTCACCGACATCACCGACTATCATTTGGGTGGCAGCGACCAATTGCCCATCGTCATGCCCGAAGGGATGCCCGCTTTTATTGAAGGCCCTATCTATGGTGGCATGATGAAAGGCTTTGCCCAATCGTTTGGCGACACTATGGTCGACTTGCCGACGCAAAAAGCTACGGAGGTTCCTTTTGGCAGCACGCAAAACTATGCTGGCGTTGACTTCCGTTTCGAGCACGGCGCGGCAAGCGACTTCCCTGGTGCCAGCATCATCATAGGTGGACAGGTGTATTATAGCCATTGGGCATATTACCCCGCCCACATGAGTCCGCTTCAATTGGGCAATGCGGATGCCATCGATGCGGAATTGAAAGCCACGAAAGAGGCCCTTGATTCTGGTTGCAAATATTACATCGGTGGACATGGTGGATTGGTGGAAAAACCTGCCGTTGAAGCCCGTATCGCTTATCTCGAAAAGGTGAAAGCATTGCGCGCCGAAAAGTCCAATGCGGCTTCGTTCACGATGGCTTTGAAAGAAGCCTTCCCCGATATGCCTGGTGCCATCGCTCCGTTGGCGGAAGCCTTGTACAAATAAGGAAATCAATTTACTAACCAACAATAAACAAGTTGCTTCCGCGTTTTGTGAAAGCAACTTGCTTTCGTTTTATGGAAACAGAAAAACTACATAAAGCCTTACTCGAAGCCGACGCCATCGTCATCGGTGCAGGTGCTGGCCTATCCACCTCGGCGGGTTTCACCTATTCGGGGGAGCGTTTTGAGAAACACTTTGCCGATTTCATCGAGAAATACGGCTTCACCGACATGTACACGGCGGGATTCCACCAGTTCCCGACCGAGGAGGAACATTGGGCCTACTGGAGCCGACATATCTACCACAACCGCTATGTGCCCGCCCCGAAACCCGTTTACGACAACCTCCTGAAACTCGTGCAGGACAAGGACTATTTCGTCATCACCACCAATGTCGACCACCAGTTCCAAAAAGCGGGATTCGACAAGAAACGGTTGTTCTACACCCAAGGCGACTATGGGCTGTTCCAATGCGCAACGCCTTGTCATCAAAAGACTTACGACAATGAGGAAGTGGTCACGAAGATGGTCGCCGAACAGGAGGATATGCGTATCCCGTCGGAATTGATTCCAAAATGCCCCGTCTGCGGCGGCAAGATGGCCGTCAACCTGCGCTCCGACAACACCTTTGTGGAAGACGAAGGCTGGCATAAGGCCGCACAGCGTTACCTCGATTTCGTGAACAGCCACCAGCACGGCAAAATCCTGTATTGGGACCTCGGAATAGGAAGCAACACCCCGACCATCATCAAACTGCCGTTCATGCAAATGACATACAAAAACCCCGAGGCGACCTACGCCACCATCAACCTCGGTGAGGCGTTCACCGTGGAACAAATCAAAGACAGGTCGATTGTGATTGATGGAGATATTGGAGAAATACTAGAGGAATTGTTGAAACGTTGATTGTTGAACTGTTGAATTGTTGAAGATGAATCGTTTAGATTATTTGATTGATTACCTTCTGAAAGAAGACCCGCAATATTCCGAGATGGAGATTCCATCGGATTTGCAAGGCAAGCGTGACCTGTTTCGTGCCTTGCGCAACGTGCGTTGGCCGAAACCCGTCAGTGAGGAATTTTTGCGTTTGCAGGATGAGGAACTGCAGGTGCAATTACAAGAAAAGGGTGTGGTAGAATTGGACGATTGTAGAGACGGTGTGCACACCGTCTCTACCAACAAACAATTGTTGGTTTGGCAGGGAGATATCACCCGATTAAAGGTAGACGCCATCGTCAATGCGGCCAACAGCCAGATGTTGGGCTGCTTCCATCCCTTGCACAAGTGCATCGACAATGCGATTCATTCCGCAGCGGGTGTGCAGTTACGCGAGGAATGTTACCAACTGATGCTTCAACAAGGTCGCGATGAGCCGACGGGGCAGGCCAAAATCACGAGGGCCTATAATCTGCCGTGTAAGTATGTCATTCATACGGTGGGACCTATCATCCCCAACGGCATCCCGACGGAATTCCAAAAGGAACAACTGGCTTCATGCTACCGAAACATCATGGCTTGTGCCGATGAAAACCATCTTGAAAGCGTCGCTTTCTGCTGCATTTCAACGGGTGAGTTCCGCTTCCCGAATCAGTTGGCCGCCGAAATCGCCGTGCAAACCGTCAAAGATTACTTGACTACACACCACGATAGCAGTATTAAACAATTGGTTTTCAATGTGTTTAAGGATATCGACTGGGATATTTATCGACGACTTCTATTATAATTTAGAAAACTCATCAATTTGAGTAAAACCTTGAATTGTGGATTTTTTCATACCTTTGCGCAATCACAAAGGACAACCCACCATGGCAAGCAACCCAGACTTCGTTCAATATATCGCCGACCAATGCGCCGGTGCAGGCGAGATTACGGTGAAAAAGATGTTCGGCGACTACGGCATCTATTGCGACGGCGCCATCTTCGGCCTCATCTGCGACAACCGCTTCTACCTGAAACCGACCGAGGCGGGGTGCTCGCTATTGCGCAGCGTCGAAATGCGTCCGCCTTACGACGGCGCAAAAGACTATTTCTTCATCGAAGATGTGGACGACAGGGATTATGTATCCGAACTTGTACGAGTGACTTGCAAGGCATTGCCTATGGCGAAACCGAAAAGGAAATGACGGTTAAAGACTAACCCTTTATGCAGAACGACATTGAAAACATCCTCAACGTAATAGCCGCCAAGGATTCACAGGTATTGTGCCGCGAGGTGCTTTCCAATTGATTTCTCTGCCTAATTCCATGTCTTTTGCTGACTATTGTTCTGTTTCGCCTGCAAAACCGTATCGTTGCGCCCTAAACTTGCATACCATGCCTAATCCAACCAACAAACAAGAGCTGCTCTCCGCCATGGCCGACGGCTATGCGAAAGATGGAAACGCATCAGAAAAACCTTAAAACGGCGAATTGAAACCATGAAGGAATAAGTGAAACACTATCCGTAAAATGTGAAACCTACATCTCGCGGATTTCTCGTTTCTTTGCAGCAACAATCCTAAAACGCATACCCATGGAATACATCAAACTGTCAAACGGAGTGGAAATGCCGCTCCTCGGCTACGGGGTGTTTCTCGTCAGCCCTCAAGAATGTGAACGCTGCGTCAGCGACGCGCTGAGCGTCGGCTACCGCCTCATCGACACGGCACAGGCCTACTTCAACGAAGAGGGCGTGGGCAACGCATGGCGCAAGAGCGGACTGAAACGCGAAGACCTCTTCCTCGTCACCAAGGTGTGGATCTCGAACGCAGGCGAAGAGAAAGCCGCCAAGAGCATTGACGAGAGCCTCCGCAAGCTGCAAACCGACTATATCGACCTGCTGCTCATCCACCAAGCCTACGGCGACGTGTTCGGCTCGTGGAGGGCGATGGAGAAGGCCTACAAAGACGGCAAGGTTCGCGCCATCGGCGTGAGCAACTTCCAGGAAGCCCGTTTCTTCGACTTCGCGCATTATGTCGACACCAAGCCGATGGTCAACCAGCTGCAATGCAATGCCATGATACAGCAGCGCGACATCGAGCCTACGCTCAACGAGTACGGCACCAAGATGATGGCTTGGGGTCCGCTCGGCGGTCAAGGTGTCGACGGCATCATCAAGAGCGAGTTGTTGGGCGGCATTGGGGCCAAGTATGGCAAGACCGCCTCGCAAGTGGCCTTGCGTTGGCTCACGCAACGCGGCATCGTGGCCATCCCGAAGTCGAGCCACAAGGAACGCATGGCACAGAACTTAGACATCTTCGACTTCAGCCTCACCGACGACGAAATGGCCCAAATCGCCACGATGAACCAACACGACACGGGTGTCATCAACTTCAATGACATGCAGTTCGTGAAACACTTGATCGAGACTTACGGATGAGGATTAGACTTCCTCGGTTCAGCTGACTAACCAAAAAAATCCCCGCCAGGCCTGGCCCGACGGGGATTTTTTCCGTTCTCAACGAGGAAGAGGCGTAGTTGATATGCCGTGATTACTTACTCTGCTTGAACAGCCAGTCCCTGACGGCGTCAATCTTGTAGCCGTAGTCGAACGAGGCCATGTGCTCCATGGCACGGCCCGTTTCAGGCAGAACACTGCCAGTCTCCCATTTGATGAAGTTGATGTTGCCGCCACGGGCGATGAGTTCCTCCGCCAACTTCTCCTGTTCTGATGAAGGCAGTTTTGCACTCCAACTTGCGGAGTCAACCCTTGCCTCGTTTTCCTGCAGTACTGCTGCCAGGTCTCTCATGCCTCCCGAAACCTTCTGGTCGCCGCCGGCCACGATGTAGAAGAACTTTTTCTTTCCGAAGTCCTGCATCTTCGAGGTGTCCCATTGGCTGCTGACGAAGAGCGAGGCGGCAAAGAGGTCGGGATGAGTGATGTTGAAGTAGAACGACATCATGCCGCCCATCGACTGGCCTGTGGTATAGAGACGGTTTGTATCGACACTGTATTCCTTGCAGACCTTCTCAAGCAGACGGATGGTCATCTCCACCTCGTCGGTGGTGCCCCAGTCGTCCTGCACGGCCCAGTCGGTGTATTGCGGCACCAGCACAAACGAAGGATGGAGTTGCTGATCTCTGTCGGAGGCGAACTCCAAGGCACCATAACCCTGTGTGAGCGGAGCCGTCACCTCCTTACCTACAGTGCTGGCATCAGCCATGAAGAGTACTAACGGATAGCTTGCCGTCCCGTCATAGTCTTCGGGAACCAGCAGGTTGTACTCCATCCTCTTTCCCGTCTGTTCGTCGTTGAACGTCAGTTGCTTGAACTTGCCCAGTGCCTCCTGCTTCAATGCCACGAAAACACTGTCAGAATCTTTGTTAATCACCATGTGGCCACCTTGGCGAGAGCCACTTTCGCCGCCCTTCTTCGGGCCGCAGGCGGCAAGGCACATCACACCTACCGCCAATAAAAACATTATTTTCTTCATATGTTCCTGGAGTGTTTCGAGTCGCGGCTCTGGTCTCTGCCAAGACCTTTCAAATGAATGATTATTTTGTTCTTGTTCTCTAAATTGGAATTTATAAGTCTAAAATAGACTGTGTCATTTGTTCATAGTCAGTTTTTATTAAAAAGACCTTTTCTCCTGCAGTCTTAAAACCATCGATGTACCTCCTATTGTCATCCTTCAGACTCGCTATGGTGCAATTGCCGACATCTTGCCGAGCCTCGATATCAGAACGATGTTCTCTTATTTCATCGAAGTGAATGTCAATGAATTCATCTGAGAAGGCGAGACAAATAAAGCGGATGGAACCCAAATAAAGTTCATCGAAGCTTCCCCTCCAATTGAAAGGGATATAGCCACCTTCTACTATGAGATTCTGACGATTCTCTATTGCAGTCTTTATCATTTCACGCACAATCGGCCAAAGCTCATCCGTAAGGGCATCATCGTCTTCTGGGGTAAGATTAGTCTTACCACTTCGGATCATACCCATTTTCAAGTGATCTATAGACAGATATGGATACTTATATTTCCTCAAATCCGCAACCTATAGGGTTTAGTGGGATTTTGCTTGCAAAGCGACAAAATTCATTTTATTGTACATATTTCTTGCACAACAGAAATGTCGCAGACACAAAATCCCCTTACCCCATA
>JAFPUN010000004.1 GCA_017395365.1 Bacteroidales bacterium | reverse complement strand
GCGGTGACCACGCTGAAACCTTCAGGCGCGGAAAACAGCGTGTTCTGGAACACGGAGATTACTTCTTTCGACGAGTTGCAGTATTTCACAGGACTGACCTCGATCGAGGAGAATGCATTCATGTTTTGCAACAGCCTGACTTCAGTAACACTTCCCAATGCGGTGACTTCGATAGGTTCCTATGCTTTCGCTCATTGCATTAGCTTAACCTCAGTGTCCCTCCCCAATTCGTTGACTACGATTGGTGATTTCGCCTTTACTAACGCCACGTCGCTTTCCACCATCGAACTTCCCCTTTCCCTTATGGGCATCGGAGCGAGGGCCTTTGATAATTGCGGCTTGGTATCCGTGGTGATTCCCGCCTCGGTGATGGGCATAGGTATAAACCCCTTTACGTATTGTTCGTCGCTGACCTCTATCACGGTGGATGGGCCCAGCAATGTCTTTTACACGCCCAACGACAATGCCCTCGTCAACAGCCAGACGCAAACATTGGTGACAGGCTTAAGCACCACCATCATCCCCAATACGGTCACTACTATTGGCGCTTTCGCCTTCGACGGGTGCATCAACCTTACTTCCATCACGATTCCGAATTCAGTGACCTACATCGACAATCTGGCCTTCCACTATTGCATCGGCCTCACCTCCATCACTGTGGAGGCCACCACACCGCCCACTTTAGGCAACGATGTTTTCCAAGCCGTCCCCGTCGACATCCCGGTCTACGTGCCGTGCGGCACTAAGGAGGCCTACCAAGCCGCAGCGGGCTGGAACGCCTTCACCAACATCGTGGATCTCTGCGATGTCATTGTCTTCGCCGATGCCAACGTGAAGGCCATCTGCGTGCAGAACTGGGACACCAACGGCGACGGCGAGCTGAGCTACGGCGAAGCCGCCGCTGTGACCACGCTGATCCCCGACGGTGCCAGCAACAGCGCATTCAGAAACACCACTATCACTTCATTTAACGAGCTGCAGTACTTCACTGGGCTGAGCAGCATCGAGACTTTGGCCTTCCATCACTGCACCAGTTTGACATCCGTCATCATACCGAGCGGTGTCGACGCCATTGGTGTTAATCCATTCTCGTACTGCCCTGCATTGGAAAGCATCACCGTGATGGCAGGCAACACCGTCTACGACTCGCGCGGCAACTGCAACGCCATCATTGAGACGGCTACTAACACGCTCAAGGCAGGCTGTAAGAACACTGTCATCCCGAGCGAAGTCACCTCCATAGCTTCTGGCGCTTTCGATTATTGCACAAGCCTCCTATCCATCACCATACCAAGTGGAGTCGCCTTCATCGATAACTACGTCTTCAACCAATGCTCGGGCCTCACTTCCATCACCGTGGAGGCCACCACGCCACCCACGGCAAATAGTTCTACCTTCATTGGTGTTCCTAGGAATATCCCCGTCTACGTGCCCTGCAACACCAAGGCCGCCTATCAAGCCGCCTCGGGCTGGAGCAACTTCATCAACATCATTGATTTCTGCGATGCCATCGTCTTCGCCGATGCCAACGTGAAGGCCATCTGCGTGTCCAACTGGGACACCAACGGCGACGGCGAGCTGAGCTACGCCGAGGCCGCCGCGGTGACGAGCCTAGGCCAAGTGTTCCAAAACGCTTTCCAAGAGGAAGGAACAAACGTGACGTTCAACGAATTGCAGTACTTCACGGGATTGACGAGCATAGGTGCAAACGCTTTCGCGGGTTGCTGGCGTTTGACTTCGGTAACGCTGCCGCCCACTGTCACGACAATCGGTTCCAATGCTTTCACAATGTGTTCGGGATTGGCCTCATCACCCATCACCAATCACGTGACGGAGATAGGCGATTATGCCTTCAATTACTGCTATAGTCTGACCGAAATCGAATTGCCCAGTTCCGTTACCAGCATTGGCAATAGGGCTTTTGACCGTTGCTACTATCTGACGTCTGTCGTGATTCCTGCTTCGGTGACCAGCATAGGCATTAATCCTTTCTCGGGATGTACGAGGTTGGCTTCTATCGTTGTTGATGAAGGTAATACAGTGTATGGCTCGCCTAATGGCTGCAATGCCATCATCAACACAGAAGAGCATCTCTTGGTTTCTGGCTGTAATAATACAAACATCCCCGATGGCGTTCAGACCATTGGATGGTATGCTTTCCTTGCCTCTGGCTTGACCACGCTCACCATCCCCGCTTCCGTTAATTCCATCGCCGACTACGCATTCTCGGAATGTGAAGCCCTTTCGGAACTCACTTTGTTGGCCACAACGCCTCCCACTTTGGAGGGAACGGATGTGTTTTCATACATCAACCTTGACATCCCAGTCTACGTGCCGTGCGAATGGTTGGAGCTCTACCAGACCTACAACAACGGCCAGCCTTGGGGCGGCTTCACCAACATCCGATGCGACGTCTGCTCCGCCGAACTGCCCCTTAGCGAAAACTTCGACAGTTACCAAGGCACCACCTCGGGAGCAACCAACGTCCTGCCCGACTGCTGGGACCGCATCAACACAGCGGTCGACATCGCCTACACGGGCTATCCCACCATCTTGAACGAACCCGCCAATGCGTATTCGGGCAGCAATTACCTGAGGTTCCACTATAATCAGGGTTACGGTTCGGAACAATATGTCATCCTTCCCTATGTGGACAACATTGCAGAGGTCAATCTATGGTTCTATGCGAAAGCGCTGACCGAGAATGCTGCCATTTTCGTAGGCGTGATGACCGACCCCAACGATGTAAGCACTTTCGAAACAGCTTTTGAAATAGATAATCTGACCTCGGACTACCAACAGTGCAACGTTTCCATTGATCCGGAATATATCAATGACCAGACCCATTACATCGCCATTAAGACTGGAGCAAATAATGGAGCTACCCAATGCGACCTCTGCATCGACAACCTCGAGCTTTTGAGAATGACACAACAGAACCTCACGTTGGCGGAAGGCTGGAACTGGTGGACGCCCACAGTGCGCACCTATAGAAGCGCACTCCAGTACGCCCTCGGCAGCAAGGGCATCATCATCAACTCGCAGGACCAAGGCTTCCAGAAGAACAACGGAAACTATTGGAGCGGCACACTCCCGGGCGTCCTCGAACCCGGCCAGATGTTTAAAATCAAGACCAACGCAGCAGTCTCGGCAACCCTGCAAGGCTTGGAGGTCAACCAGCCCACCATCACCATCGTTGCGGGCTACAACTGGTTCGGCTATGCCGGTGCGCAGGCCGCCGACATCGCCACGGCCATTGACATCCTCGGTGTCTCGCCCACCGACGGCGACATCATCACCGACAAGAACGGCAACACTGCCACCTACAACGGCAGCGGCTGGAGCGGCACCCTCACCACTCTGCAGCCTGGACATGGTTATGTCTATAGGAGGCAGTAATGCTGCCAAACAGTAACGAGGCCGCCCCCGCGGGGCGGCCTTTTTTATGTTGCCTTTGTCGTCGCTTTGCGCCGCGTCCGGTAGGCGTCCCCCGTCCCCCTTCAAAGGGGGTAGGGGGATTAGGGGTGCCCGAAGGGCGGGGGAGTCAACACACGCCTGCCGAAAAGCAGCCAGACCAAGACCTTTATCATGCATCCCTAATCAAAGCTTTTTTTCATCCAATTTGTGTAAAATTGTTATTTTTGCAGCATAATCCTTATAAGAATGCGAATCACCGAACAAGATAAAACCTTTATGCGCGAGGCCATCCGCCTTGCCAACGAAAGCGTGAAAAACGGTGGCGGTCCCTTCGGTGCCGTCATCGTGAGAGATGGCGAAATCATCGCTGGCAGCTCGAACAGCGTCACCCGCGACAACGACCCCACCGCCCATGCCGAAGTGAACACCATCCGCCAGGCCTGTCGCAAATTGGGCACCTTCGACCTCTCTGACTGTGTCATCTATACCTCCTGCGAGCCCTGCCCTATGTGCCTCGGTGCCATCTATTGGGCGCATATCAAGCGCATCTATTACGGCAACACGAAAAAGGACGCCGCCGCCATCGACTTCGCCGATGACTTCATCTACAAGGAACTGGAACAGCATGTCGAAGAACGTGCCGTGCCGCTCATTCCTTTGCTCCGCGATGAGGCCCTCGAAACTTTCCGCGCCTGGGAGATGAAGCAAGACAAGGTGGAGTATTAATGAGTCCCGTAGGGACGATAGCAATTGTAGCAGGCGGTGTAAACCCCTGCCGAAAAAAACGGTCGGGGTGTAAACCCAACCGAAAAAACAATTAATTCCATTTTTAGATTAATTGTCCGAAAAAATCGTAATTTTGCAGCCGCAAATCAAGCCGCACCAGTGCTGAGATGAAGACGATGTGTTGACATCAAGGCCGCTGCGGGAATCATAATCATCTGATCCGGAGGACATTCAAATGGAAAGGAGAATAGGCTCAGTCCTTATTTATGTGGGAAACCGTGAAGCCGCGCCACAAGTCAACGCGGTGCTATCCCGTCACGCAGGCATCATCATCTGCCGCCAAGGCTTTCCCCGTGGTAATTACAGCATCATTTCCGTCATTTTCGAAGGCACCACCGATGAGATTGGTTCCCTCACGGGCCAGTTGGGCCGCATCGAAGGCATCGAGGTGAAGTCGGCGCTGCTGAAGATTGGCATTTAGCTTTTAGCCGTTAGCTATTAGCTCAGTAGCCACTATGCTAAAAGCTAACGGCTAATAGCTAACAGCCAAATAGGTAGAACAATAACTTAAAAATCAAACTGATATGCAATTTCATCCCGAAAAATGTCGTATCCCCGACGAGCCTAACCGCCCGTTCATCTCATCGGAAGAGATTTGGGACTACATCAACAACACGAAAAGCACCCCTGAGCGTGTGCGCGAAATCATCCAAAAGTCGCTCGACAAAAACCGCCTGACGATGGAGGAGACCGCCGTCCTCGTCAACACTACCGACCCCGCGTTGGTGGAAGAGATCAAGGAAGGCGCGCGCGAGCTGAAACGTCGCATCTATGGCAACCGCATCGTATTGTTTGCCCCCTTGTATGTGGGCAACTACTGCGTCAACAACTGCGTGTATTGTGGTTTCCGTTCCTCCAACAAGGAACAGATCCGCACCACACTGACCGATGAAGAACTCATCCGTAATGTGGAGGCTCTTGAGGACGACGGCCAAAAGCGCCTTATCCTCGTCTATGGCGAGTCGCCGAAATACTCGCCCGAGTATATCGCCCACACCGTGAAGGTGACCTATGCCACCAAGAAAGGCAAGGGTAGCATCCGCCGCGTCAATATCAACGCCGCTCCTTTGGATGTGGAAGGCTTCCGCATCGTGAAAGAGGCGGGCATCGGCACCTACCAGATCTTCCAGGAGACCTATTGTCCCGAGATTTACAATGAATACCACCCTGCCAACACTAAGAAGGGTGACTACAACTACCGCCTGACTTCTATGGACCGCGCCCAGCAGGCTGGCATCGACGACAACGGCCTTGGCATCCTCTTCGGTCTGTACGACTGGCGTTACGAAGTGCTGGCCATGATCCGTCATACCAACCACTTGGAGGCTTGCTTCAACGTGGGTCCGCACACCATTTCGTTCCCCCGCATTAAGGACGCTTCGGGCCTCAACATCGACACGAAGTATTTCGTCGACGACGACACCTTTGAGAAGATTATCGCCATCTTCCGTCTGGCTGTGCCTTACACCGGCATGATCCTGACCGCCCGTGAGGATGCCGCTTTCCGCGCCAAGGCCATCGAATACGGCATCTCGCAAATCGACGGTGGCACCAACCTGCAGATTGGCGACTACAAATACCACCACGAGGAAGAGGAAAAGAACAGCGACAAGCAGGAGGACCAGAACCTGCACCGCGAGCAGTTCAAGATCGGCGATGACCGCTCATTGGGCGACATCATCGATAAGCTCCTCGACCACGACTTCATCCCGAGCTTCTGCACGGCTTGCTACCGCTTGGGCCGCACGGGCGAACACTTCATGGAGTTCAGCGTGCCGGGCTTCATCAAGCGCTACTGCACGCCCAATGCCATCCTCACCTTGAGCGAATACTTGGTGGACTACGCCACGCCCGAAGTAGCAGCCAAGGGCTGGAAGTGCATCGAGAACAACTTCAAGAACGTCGACCCGAAGTTCTTGGACGAGCTGAAGAGCCGTATTGAGCGCATCAAGAACGGCGAGAGAGACCTATATTTCTAAAAAAGCAAGGTCCCTGAGCCCGTCGAAGGGCCGGTTCAAACCAGGTCGGGCCTTTAACTTCGTTGAATCTGCGATTTCGACAAGCTCAAGGACCCTTTAGTTCACGAATTAAGGTTATTAGATAGAAGAAGAGGATGTGTCAAGATAGACACATCCTCTTCATTCATGTTAGGATTTCGATGTTTACAAACCTTGGATATATTCGTTTAGTTCTTGCTTTGAACTGTCGTGGTCAAATACGTCGTAAAGCAAATAGTATTTGTTCTTCTCGATGCAATATGGATAGGCAAATTTGGCAAACTCCAGTTTGTTGCTCTCAAATGAGAAGAGTCTTGCAATTTGTGCTATTTGGTTAACTGTCATTCTGTTGGATGCGACCACTTGTTTGGCGATGGCAAGTCGGGTATCGTCGAAGCTCTCGCGTTGGATCATTGCATGGGCATCGTCAAAATCCTTGGGCGACATGCCCATGGGTTCTACTGGTGGTACAGGGGTGGGGATGATAACTTCTTCATGCGGCGCAGGAGGCATGGGCGGCTCTGGCATGATGTTGCCTACATTCAGGTTCATGACCAACTCGGGACGGATGTCGCCTTGTGTAGGTTCCAAGCCATAAAAGCCGCGATGTTCGATGATTCTGAAACCTTGGGGATAGTGCAAGTTGATGAACTGACCGAGGCAATTTTGCTCGCGATTATCAAGTTCTACACGGATGTAAAACTCGTCAGGCCAAAGGTTGTTGATACGAATGGAGTGTACCGATTGCTCGTTTTGCAGCACATCATCGACGAAAAGCCAAAACGTTTGGTGATGGGGTGCGACAATGGTGAGCGACGAGGCCTGGCCTTGAGGTCCATGGCCATCATGTCCGTGGCTTCCATGACCTCGGTATTGGGCCATTGCGGGAAGCGAAACAAAGACTAAGAGATAAAGTAGGAATCTTTTCATGGCGTTGAATGTTTTGGGATGATTTACTGGATTGGTCGCAAAAACCATTCCAAACCCCAATGAATCCTTTACAGGTTATCCTTGAAATACTGCGTGATCTTGGTAATCAGATGTGCTCTGTCCATGCCGTAGACGTTGTGGTCGTGACCGGGATAGACGAAATAATCCAGTTGCTTGCCATTGTGGATGCAGTTCTCCACGAAGACGAGGCTGTGTTGCCACATCACCACGGGGTCGGTGGTGCAGTGGATCATCAGGAGCTTGCCTTCGAGCTTGTCGGTCTTGTTCTCGAGGCTCACCAGTTCATAGCCTTCGGGGTTCTCTTGGGGCGTGTCCATGTAGCGCTCGCCGTACATAATCTCATAGTACTTCCAATCCAGCACGGGACCGCCTGCCACGCTCACCTTGAACACCTCGGGGTGGTTGATCTTCAGCGAGGTCGACATGAAGCCACCATAGCTCCAGCCGTCGCTGCCGATGCGGTCGGCATCGACATAGGGCAGGGTCTTCAGCCAATTGATGCCCACCATTTGGTCGCGCATCTCGAGTTGGCCGCACTGGCGGTGGATGCATTGCTCGAAGGCCTCGCCACGGTCGGCGGAGCCACGGTTGTCGAGGGTGAAGACGAGGAAGCCTTCTTGGGCGAGGTAGTTGAGGTAGATGCCAGCGCCTGCCGTCCATTCATCGGTGATGAGTTGGGCATGAGGGCCACCATATACATAAACGATGACTGGATACTTCTTCGAAGCGTCGAAGTTATATGGCTTGATGAGGCGGGTGTAAAGGGTCTGACCGTCTTCGGCTTTCAGCGTGCCGATGGTGGTCTCGCCGATGTTATAGTCCTTCAGCGGGTTCTCGGCTTGGTGCAGACGTTTCACAAACTTGCCGTTGGCATCCATGATGTCCACATTGTATGGCACATTGGTGCTGGTGTAGAAGTCGAGGAAATATTTGCCGTTGCCGGAAGGCACGATGTCGTGGGTGCCGTGTTCCTTGGTGAGTTGGGTCACCTTGCCGCTCTTGATGTCCATCATGTAGCAGTGGCGTTCGAGCGGGCTGACCTCGGTGGAGCGGTAGTAGATTTTGCTGCCATCTTTTGAGAAGCCGTTGAAGTCGGTGATGACGAAGTCGCCATGGGTGAGTTGCTTCACGGCTTTCTTGCTGATGGTATAGAGATAGAGGTGATAATAGCCGTTGCGCTGGGCCTTCCAGATGAACTGATCGGAGTTGTCAGGCAGGAAGTAGGCGGGACCTTGGGGCTCCACATACTGCTCGTCGCGGTCTTCGAAGATGGTCTGGATGAAGTCGCCAGTGATGGCACTGTATTCGTTGAACTTCAGGTAGTTCTGTTCGCGGTTGAGCACACCGATATAGATGCGCTTGTTGTCGGGGTTCCAGGTGATGGCGGTGAGGTATTGCTCGGCAGGCTCGCCTGTTTTGACAACGACCTCTTTACCCGTGGCGATGTTGTAGATGTGCAGTGTCACCTGGTGGCTGGTCATGCCCGCCATGGGGTATTTGATGGGTTTGGCGGTGGCGATGCGCTCCGTGATGTCGACCAAAGGATAGTCAGTCACCATGCGCTCATCCATGCTGTAATAGGCGAGGAGTTTGCCGTCGGGCGACCAGAAGATGCCGCCGTTGATGGCGAACTCGTTGCGGTGCACGCTCTGTCCGGCCACCACACCTTCCGGGTTGTCGGTGATTTGGATTTGTTGGTCGCCTTTGGCCACATAAAGGTTGTTGTCGATGGTATAAGCCACATTCAAGGTGGGCTTGCAGATGTTCTGGTTCTCTGCACCTTGCGGAATCGAAGTGACGGTTTCGATGCTCTTTTTCTTGATATCCATCTTGTTGAGCGTGATGCCGTTGTCGCCCAAGGCGTAGAAATAGGCTTGATAGTCGTTGATCCAGGTCAACTGGGGAATGCGCGTCAAGTCGTTGATGCCTTCACCCTTGGTAAAGCCGTTCAGCTCGTCGACGGTGAGGAAGGTGGCTTCTTTCTTGCTGCCAGGCATCATGGTGACAATCTCTTTGTCCTTCACCTGCATCATGATCTCGGAGTTGCCGATCCATTTCAATTGGTTGGGGCGTTGGGCATAGAGGCCGCGGTTGTTGTAGGAAGCGTCAGCAGGGGTGAACATCTTCTTTTCTTGTGCTTGGGTTGGCACGACAAAAGCCATGACAAGCGCCAGCGATAAAAGGGTCAGAATCTTCTTCATTTTCTTGTTGATTTTGATAATTGGCGCAAAAATAAGGAATAAATCAATATCTTTGTGGCTTCAATCCGATTGCTCATGAAAAAACGCAAAGTTCCACATACCTTTGTCATTGTTTTCTTTATCATCGTCATCGCTGCGGTGCTCACGTGGATTATCCCGCCTGGGAAATATGTCACGGAGCAGGTCAATGGAGAGACGGTGATGACTTTTTATTATGCGGACCAACTGCCGGAAAGCGGCGCTTCGACAGGCTCAGCGACCGCTGAGTTCCATGCTGAACCTCAGACTTGGCAGGTGTTTTCGGCGTTCTACAAGGGCTTCGTCAAGCAGGGCAACATCATCGTGTTCATCTTGATTATCGGTGGCGCGTTTTGGATCATGAACAAGAGCAAGGCCATCGACATGGGCATCATGTCGTTTTTGAAGTTCACCAAACGCCTCGAACACTGGAAGCTGATGCGCAAGATTGGGGTAAACAATGTCGTCATCATTCTTATCATGCTGTTGTTCAGCCTCTTCGGGAGTGTGTTCGGCATGAGTGAGGAGACCATCGCCTTCGCCTTGATCATCATTCCTTTGGCCGTTTCGATGGGCTACGATAGCATCGTGGGTCTTTGCATGGTGTACGTGGCGGCGCACATTGGCTTCTCGGGTGCCATGCTCAACCCCTTCACCATCGGCATCGCGCAGGGCATCGCCGGCATCCCGCTCTTCACGGGCATCGGCTATCGCGCCGTTTGCTGGGCCATCCTGACGGTGGTGGGCATCGTGTTTGTGCTGTGGTACGCCAACAAAGTGAAGAAAAACCCGCAGTCATCCATCATGTACGAGGACGACGCCTATTGGCGCAAGTCGGCGGAGGTGAAGGAAGAGGAGTTGGAGCGCTACACGCCTCGCAAGGCATGGTGGGTCTTCGCCTTCCTGACGGCGGTATTAATTGTGTTCTCGGTGCTTTACCCGATGACCTCCTTGAAGATTGGTAACAACGAGACCACGTTGCCTCTGCTTCCTATTGGCACGGCAATATTTGTCTTGTTGAGTGTCATCACCCTTCGCAAAACGGTGCATTATTTCGTGCTGACCTTGCTCTTTGCCACGGTGTATTTCTTGGTGGTCGGCGTGCTGGGCTATGAGTGGTACATCATGGAGATTGCTTCCTTGTTCTTGGTGCTCGGCATCGCCAGCGGCTTGGCTGTCGACAAGAGTGCGAGCGACATCGCGAAGCTCTTCCTCGAAGGCATGGGCGACATCCTCTCGGCGGCAGTCATCGTGGGCTTGGCAGGTGGCATCGTCATCATTCTTCAGGATGGTGGCATCATCGACACCATACTCTATGGTCTTTCCAAGTCGATGGGCAACATGGGCAAGATCGCTTCGGCAGAGATCATGTATGCCATTCAGACCTTGATCAATATCGTCATCCCGAGTGGCTCGGCCAAGGCCGCCATCACCATGCCCATCATGGCACCTTTCAGCGACCTGATAGGCATCTCGCGTCAGGCCACGGTGGTGGCCTTCCAATTTGGCGACGGCTTCACCAACATGATTACCCCCACCAGCGGTGTCTTGATGGCCGCTCTTGGTGTGGCCCGCATCCCGTGGGAGAAATGGGTGCGTTTCATCTGGAAGTTCATCCTTGTACTGGTCGTCATCGGCGCCTTGCTGCTTATTCCAACCGTGACGATGGAGTTGGCGGGATTTTGAAACTAAAACTTGCGGGTTGAGAAAATAGTTGTATTTTTGCAGCGGGAAACGCAGATTGGCTTCGGCATGGATTAACTGCGTTTTCGATGAAACACCGACGGACGGGAAATGCCGGATAGCAAGCCCCTTTGTAACTCCGTCGGTTTTTTTTATGTATTTATTGCGGTGATACAATACTGAATCTTCATTCCTGACTTCTTTTTGACCCCAACGGTAAGTTTCGCAGTTCCTATGCCAATCAGAGGACATTCCATAATGATCATTTGGAAAAATCACTCTGATTCTTGATGCCCTTTTTTATGGGGGAAGGTTCACCGACTTGATAGGCACTTTTTAAGATGATATCAAGTTGCAGTACCGCCAATGTTGAAAGAAAGTTCTTTGCAGCATGTCGAATGGTTTCAGTAATTGACAAATACCTGACATTTATGCTATCGTTTAGATTAGCATTAAAAACTGCTTTTGAAGGGTTCGCTTCATACCAACGTCTATAGACATCGGAAATAATGGATTCTCTTGCTTTGATGTCCTCTTTGGTGTTTCCCCTAGGGACTTCAATGGTCTTGTTGTCTTGTGCTTCCATAGTCGTTTATTTAAGATTGCGCCACAAAGAAACACCAATAGTCAAGAACTAACCGTTGATTAAACGTTTGTAGTCGACTGTAATCGTTTGTTGTCATTTGTTGTCGGATAAATTGTTGGACAACAGTTGTTTATTTTTTAATGAATAATGAGTGTGAAATTGGGTCTATTTGGTGTCTTTTTTGGTATTTTTGCAGGAAACTATCAATCCATGAAGTGCATCCTCCATTTCATCATTCCCTTGTTCGTGTTTTTCGGTTGCCAAAAGCATTCCTCAAAAGAGCCTTGGAACATGACCCACACCGCCCCCGCCCAACTCTGGGAGGAGTGTTTCCCTTTGGGCAACGGTCACCTTGGTATGATGCCCGACGGCGGGGTGGAGCAGGAGACCATCACGCTGAACGATATCACCTTGTGGTCTGGCGCACCGAGCGACGACAGCAACTCCTTGGCATTGGAATCCCTGCCTGAAATACAACGCCTGTTGAAGGAAGGCAAGAACGACGAAGCCCAAAACCTGATGTACGAGACCTTCGTCTGTGGTGGCGAAGGCTCGGGCCATGGCCAAGGCGCAAAGGTACCTTTTGGTTGCTACCAGACTTTGGGCAACATGACCATCGAATATCAATACCCTGACGAAGATTCTGTAACCAATTATAGGCGAACGCTTTGCCTCAATGATGCCATCCACAAGGTTTCCTTCGAGAAAGGCGACCAACACTACGAGCACGAAAGCTTTATCTCTCGCGTTGATGATGTGTGTGTGATAAAAGTCAAGGTCTCAGAGCCCGTAAAAACTAAGGTCCCTGAGCCTGTCGAAGGGCCGACCCAAAACGATGAAACTAATATAAACGGCGTTTCGACAGGCTCAACGACCTGCTTTCCCCTCACCATCAACTTCTCCCGTCCTGAGAAAGCCGAAGTCGTCAATGATGCTGACGGCGTAGTGATGTTCGGTCAGCTGGACAGCAATGTAGATGGCGTGGAAGGGATGCAATACTATGCAAAAGCACAAACGGTCACCAAGGATAATGAAACAATAATCTATTTCTGTGCCGCCACCGATTTCATGTGTGACAACCCTGAAACATACGTCAACGAGCACCTGCAAAAAGCCATTGCGAAAGGCTTTGATGCCGTGAAAAACGACCATTTGAGAGCCCACCATGAACTATTTGACCGCGTGGAGTTGGTGATTGGCGGCCAAAAAGAAAGACAAGACCTGACCCTGGAAGACCATTGGAAAGATTTTCTCGTCAATGACGACCCTTGGTTGCCGACCTGTTACTTCCATTTCGGGCGTTACCTGCTCATCAGCTCCACCTGCGAGGGCCTGCTGCCACCCAACCTGCAAGGGCTTTGGGCCAATACCATCCAGACGCCATGGAACGGCGACTACCACCTGAATATCAATGTGGAGATGAACCACTGGCCCTGCGAAGTCTGCAACCTCTCGGAGTTGCACTTGCCATTAATCCACTTTGCCGAAGATTTAATGCCTTCGGGACGGAAGACGGCGCAGTCGTTCTATGGCGCCCGAGGCTGGACCGCCCACGTGGTCTGCAACCCATGGGGCTTCACGGCCCCCGGCGAGCACCCTTCGTGGGGCGCGACCAACACCGGCGGAGCCTGGCTGGCCCTCCATGCTTGGCAGCATTACGAGTTTACGCAAGATACGGCATTCTTGAAAGAAGCCTATCCATTAATGAAAGAGGCAGCGCAGTTTTTCCTCGATGCGATGATAGAGGAACCCGAGCACGGCTGGCTCGTTACCGCACCGACCACCTCGCCCGAGAACGCCTTTTATCTCAATGATAGCACACCCGTCAGCGTGTGCATGGGCAGCACGATGGACGTTCAGATTGTTAGTGAGTTGTATGATGCGGTTTGTCAGTCGGCAGACATTTTGGGTGTCGATGAGGCTTTTTCCGACAGCCTTCGCAAAGCCAAATCCCATTTTCCACCTATGCAGGTCAGCGAGCAGGGGTATTTGCAGGAGTGGCTGAAGGATTATAAGGAAGTGGAGCCGCAACACCGCCATGTTTCGCACTTGTTTGGATTGTATCCTGGCACGATGCTGACCCAATCGAAGACGCCAGAATTAATGGACGCCTGCCGCGAGACCTTGCACCGCCGTAGCGACGAAGGCACGGGCTGGTCAAGAGCTTGGAAAATCTGCTTCTGGGCACGACTTCACGATGGTGACCATGCCTATCATTTATTGAGGAACCTACTCAAGCCTGCCGTCCATCTTGACGGAAGCCATTCAGCAGGCACCTACCCCAACCTCTTCTGCGCCCATCCGCCTTTCCAAATCGACGGCAACTTCGGCGGCGCGGCAGGCATTGCCGAGATGTTGCTGCAGAGCCATGACGGTAAAATCGAGTTGCTTCCAGCTCTGCCTTCAGTGTGGAAGGACGGCCATTTCAAAGGGCTCTGTGCTCGAGGCAATAAGGTGGTGGAATGCACCTGGAAGAATGGCAAGGTCACGCATTATGCTGTGACTTCGCGGTAAGCGCTCTGCTAATCCAAATAGCAAACGGTAGCGAGGTCAAGAAGGTGCAAATGTCGGCGACGGCTTGTGCGGCTTCGAGTCCTGTGATGCCCCAAAGCCATGACATGATGAAGACCGCAGGCAGGAAATACAAGCCCTGACGGCACATCGAGAGCAAGGTGGCCTGCCAAGTGTAGCCGATGTTTTGGAAGAGCATGTTGGTCGCAGTGCACATGCCCATCAGCGGGAAGGCGACGCACTGCCAGCGCAAGGCCTGACTGCCCACGCGGATGAGTTCGAGGTCCTCGCCACGGAACCAAGAAATAATGTCAGGAGCGAAAACATAGACGACGGTTCCCAGGATAATCAGAAAAGCCGTGGTGATTGTAATGCAAAACATATAGCTCTCCTTGACACGTGCATAGAGCTTGGCACCGTAGTTATAGCCGCATACGGGCTGGAAGCCTTGGCCGAATCCAATGACGATGGCGAAGCAGAACAAGGTGATGCGCGACACGATGGTGAAGGCTGCCACCGTGGAGGCTTCGTTGCCGGGTAAGGCATAATGCACCGCCATACGGTTGAGGCTGATGGTGGCCACCACCGACAAGGCTTGTCGTGCCAGCGATGGCAATCCGCCTCGCGTGATTTCCTTATAATAGTATAGGGTAGGGGTGAAATTCTTGAACTTGATATGCACATTGCCAGGACGTGAAGTGCCCCAAAGAAGCACGCACCAGCCGAAGCATTGGCTCACCGCTGTGGCCAACGAAGCCCCACTGACCCCCATGTCAAGCACAAAGATGAAAATCGGGTCGAGGATGATGTTGAGGATGGCACCCGAAGCGATGCCAATCATGCCGAAACGGGCGTTGCCTTGCAGTCGCATCTGGTTGTTAAGCGTCAGCGACGACATCATGAAAGGTGTGGCAAGGAGGATGAACCTCAGGTAGTCGTTGGCGTAGGGGAGGATGCTCTCGGTGGCGCCCATCGCCCGCGACAAGGGCGAGATGAAAATCATGCAGATGAGGCCTGCAATGGCGCCCAGAATCAAAGGGGAGAAGAACCCCGTGGCAGCCATGCGCCCCGCGTTCTGTCCCTGTTTGGCACCCAAGGCACGCGAGATGTAGTTGCCCGAGCCATGCCCGAAAAAGAATCCGCAAGCATTAATAAAGGCCATGTAGGCAAAGGAGACGCCCACGCCTGCCACGGCTTCGGTGCTCAGATGTCCCACATAGAACGAGTCCACCATATTGTAGATGGTGGTTACGAGCATGCTGATGATGGTCGGCACAG
This sequence comes from Bacteroidales bacterium, assembly GCA_017395365.1. Taxonomy (GTDB): domain Bacteria; phylum Bacteroidota; class Bacteroidia; order Bacteroidales; family F082; genus Limimorpha. The sequence continues at coordinate 4,998 of JAFPUN010000004.1, read as the reverse complement.
CCATCTTGAGGATCAGCCGCCTGACGGGCTGCTCCGTCATCATCTTATACCGCTCGTTGATTTTCCGCTCGTCGTTAATGTTGGACATAATGATCGAATTCGAGTGCAAAGATAAGTCCTTTTTGTGTCACTTTGTCACCCCGACTGACAAAACCCTGCCATTTTCCACTTTGGCACGAATTATGACTAACATCCGCCGTCATTCGATTTCGATATGGGAATGAAGAAAAACTACGAATTGAACGAATTCAACGAATCAGGAAATGAGAATTTTGCAGCCAAGGCTGCGGATTTATACGAATGTGCCATGACAAATCATCATTCGTATCCATTCGCAACGAAGTTGCAAAATTCAAATTATAGAGAATTCGCAACATTTGTGTAATTCGTAGTTAGGTTTGAATTTTGAATTATTAAATCTTTAAATAACAATAAATTATGGCAAAATTAGCAATCAAACCTCTGGCAGACCGCGTGGTCATCGAGCCCGCCGCCGCCGAACAGAAAACCGCTAGCGGTATCATCATCCCCGACACCGCCAAAGAGAAACCCCAACAAGGTAAAGTAGTCGCCGTAGGTCCCGGCACCAAGGACAACGCCATGACCCTGAAGGTCGGCGACAATGTCATTTATGGCAAATATGCTGGCACCGAGTTCCACCTCGACGGCAAGGATTATATGATCATGCGTGAATCTGACGTCATTGCTATCATTTAATAATAGCTTCTGGCCTTTGGCCTCTGGCTTCTGGCAGCTTTCACATGCTATAAAACAGACACTGCTTTAAAGATGCCAATGGCCAGTAGCCAGCAGCCAGTAGCAAAAAAATAGAAATCAACAAATAAACAACAAATATCATGGCAAAAGACATTCTTTTCAATATCGAATCACGCGACGGCCTGAAGAAAGGCGTCGATGCATTGTCAAACGCAGTGAAGGTGACCCTCGGCCCCAAAGGCCGTAACGTGGTCATCGAAAAGTCGTATGGCGCTCCCCAAATCACCAAGGACGGTGTGACGGTCGCCAAGGAAATCGAACTCATCGACCCCGTTGAGAACATGGGCGCCCAGTTGGTGAAGGAAGTCGCTTCCAAGACCAACGACCTCGCCGGTGATGGTACCACCACCGCCACCGTGTTGGCTCAAAGCATCGTGGCCACGGGTCTGAAAAACGTCACCGCCGGTGCCAACCCGCTCGACCTGAAGCGCGGTATCGACAAGGCTGTTGCCGCTGTGGTCGCTTCGCTGAAGAAGATGTCGGTGAAGGTCGATGGCGACAACGAGAAGATTAAGCAAGTGGCTACCATCTCGGCCAACAACGACAGTGAAATCGGCGGTCTCATCGCTGAAGCTATGAGCAAGGTGAAACAAGAAGGCGTTATCACCGTTGAGGATGCCAAGGGTATCAACACCTATGTCGACGTTGTCGAAGGTATGCAGTTCGACCGTGGTTACATTTCGCCTTACTTTGTCACCAACACCGAGAAGATGGAAGCCGTCTACGAGAATCCTTACATCCTCATCTACGACAAGAAGATCTCCGTGATGAAGGACTTGCTGCCCGTGCTCGAAAAGACTTTGCAAACCGGTCGCGCCCTTATCATCATCGCTGAAGACATCGACGGTGAAGCCTTGGCTACCTTGGTCGTCAATCGTCTGCGTGGCTCGCTGAAAGTCGCAGCCGTCAAGGCTCCTGGCTTCGGTGATCGTCGTAAAGAGATGCTGGAAGACATCGCCATCCTGACTGGTGGCACCGTCATCAGCGAAGAGAAGGGCTACAAGCTTGAGGATGCCACCCTGCAAATGCTGGGTCAGGCCGACAAGGTCAGCATCAACAAGGACAACACCACCATCGTGAACGGTCACGGCGCCAAGAAGGACATCGAAGGCCGCACCAACCAAATCAAGGCCCAAATCAAGACCACCACGAGCGACTATGACCGCGAGAAACTGCAAGAGCGTTTGGCCAAGTTGGCCGGTGGCGTGGCAGTCATCTACGTGGGTGCCGCTTCCGAGGTTGAGATGAAGGAGAAGAAAGACCGCGTCGAGGACGCTCTGAACGCCACTCGCGCTGCCATCGAAGAGGGTATCATCCCTGGCGGCGGTGTCGGTTTCATCCGCGCCATCAAGGCCATCGAGAAGATGAAGGGCGAAAACGAGGATGAGACCACAGGTATCGCCATCATCAAGCGCGCCTTGGAAGAGCCGCTGCGCCAAATCGTTGAAAACGCCGGCCTCGAAGGTTCGGTCGTGGTCAACAAGGTGATGGAAGGCAAGAACGACTTCGGCTTCAATGCCCGTACTGAGGTCTATGAGAACCTGCTCAGCACTGGTGTCATCGACCCTGTTAAGGTGTCGAGAGTCGCCTTGGAGAACGCTGCTTCCATCGCTGGCATGCTGCTGACCACCGAGTGCGTCATCAGTAACCACAAGGAGCCCACGCCTCCCACACCTCCGATGCCCATGGGCGGCGGAATGGATGGCATGATGTAATCCTGAAACGCGGATAATCATTGAACACGGATAGCACGGATGACACGGATGGATTACCGTTAAATCCGTGGGATCCGTGTTCCTAAATAGAAAACGAGCAAAAGACCTGCCTCGAAAGGGGTGGGTCTTTTGCGTAATTGACCTTCAGCATCAAGGCTGCAGTGGACATGTCATCCCTGCGCTGGCAGTGCGATGGCTTGGGATCTATGGCCGCTGCAGACAGTATATTGTTTCGTCTTTTTTCTTGAAACCAAGAAAAAAATAGGGACAAGCCAAAAAACGATTTTTCATAAACATTTGAATTTCAATATATTGAAAATTTCAAAACCGAAAATAATAGGGACAAAACCGATTTAGGGCTTGACAGATAGCTTTTTTGGTGATTTTTTGAATAATTTTGCGCGTATAACATAGAAAAACACTTTGAAATGAAAGCAACAAGACTTTATACCCTGCTTGCTCTGCTGCTGATGGCGGGTAGTGGGACTTCATTTGGACAATCTGCCGAGCAGTTTTTCATCGGCACTGAACCAGGTGAGATTATTATTCAAGGCACTTGGTATGAATATGATGTTATGACTTATAGATACAATCTTTATAGGTTTACTAACCATGGCGCCGATGTTGAAGTTCTTGCTACTTATGATGATTATAATTGGGTAATTGATCCACAAACCATGTCTGGGATGGGAGAATTGTTGTATGACGCAACTCCTGGACATTTCTATAACATGGATTTTGTGACATCTAATAAAATTCTTGCCACCGATGATACAGGACAAACATGGAGAGTAATCGAAGATTATAATATTCCATCTCCACCTTCGTATTGGTGTTTCGCCAATGAACAAGGAGAGCTTGTGAAATTTGAGCCTGATGACCAATATAATCCCCAAAACTATTCTTTTATTGCAAGTTACGATTATGGAGCCCACTTCTCTGATACTATCGCAACTTTTCCTATACCTGTATACACAAATCATGTTGCTGGTTGGAATCATGGAGAGTTTTATTGCAGAGAATATGGTTCAGATAGATGGTATTACACGACTGACTTTTTTGAAACTGCTGATACATTAACCTTTCCTGCCGAATTGCACAGCAAGCCCATTGGAATCGGGCCAAGAGAGGGAGAGTTGTATTGTAGGTATAAGCCAGCTGGGGTATTCTCAAAGTTGCAAAGGGTAGATTACAGTGATGATTACGGTGCCAATTTCCGAACTTTGGTTGATTTGGAATCGAATCCGATTGATGTCATTGTTGATACGATGTTGTTTACCCATTATGCCCTTGGAGGCGGAAATCTGTTTTTGGACAGGGAACCAGGCGTGTTTTATGTCATATTTGATTCTCTAACCTTTAATTTTCCTGATGATCCCCCGTATCCAGAAGAGCCTCAAGGAGACCGATACTGGATTGCATATTATCGGGACTATGGCAATACGCTGGTAACTACCTATTACCACGACTTCAAGCCCGATTGGTTTGAGCATCATACACCGGTAATGGACTGCGAAATAACAAATTCTGGTGAAAACAGCGTTACGCTTAGTTGGAACGAGCCTGAACTGAAACCCGATGAAGTGTTGGTCGGTTATCAGGTTTATGGAGGTGTCGCGTTGATCAGTGAAGATTTGATTACCGAAACAGAATACACCGACAACTTTTCAGGCAGGGGGCGATTGAATTACCATGTTTTGGCGGTTTATAGCGACGGTGAAACCTCAAAAACATACAACATTGTGTATTGTAAACAGACGGAAGGTGTTGGCGAAAATGAAAATGGAACAAAGGTTGCTGTTTTCCCCAATCCTGCCAATGGGCTTGTTTGCATTGAAGGTGTTGTTGCTGATGAGGTGCAGGTTTACAATGCCCTTGGGCAGATGGTGAAGACCGTGCGGGGGACGAATGAGATCGATGTAGCGGATTTGGCGGAAGGGGTGTATTTGCTGCGCATTACGGATACAGATGGAAAAGTTTACACGAATAAAATCACGGTACGATGAAAAACATTAGACTTATTGCTTTGGCTGCCTTTATGATGCTTGGAGCGACAATGCAGGCACAAGTGGCTGGCGAGTTCTATTCCTTCGTGGGTTGGGAAGACAACAGTGGCGGCTCTGGCATAAGGAGCGTGGCCCATTACACCGAACACGGCAAGAAGGTCGAACTGCCTTATTCCTACCTCATTGATGACCCGGAAGCGATGGGCATTGGCAACGACTTTATCACAGATGCCACACCTGGAGTGCTTTATAACAAAGACTGTGGAGCTGGTCAGACGAACAAGCTGTACAGAAGCATGGACTACGGCCACACTTGGGAAGCCATCGACGACCTGTCAGGTTGCTCAGATGAGTATTGGACCTTCAAGAATGCACCAGGTGTACTGCTCAAATTAAGTCACATCGTGCCGGGGGAACTGAAAATCAGCTATGACTACGGAAGCCATTTTGAAGTCATGGACATCCCTGCCTTTGGAGGTTCCAATGAGGCAGGTTGGAAT
>JAFPUN010000023.1 GCA_017395365.1 Bacteroidales bacterium | reverse complement strand
AATTTTGTCTATCTTTGCCATGCTTTTTAAACTTTCTCCAAAGGTACGAAAACCTTTGGACATGACAAAGCCCCAGCTCGAAAAAGTTGGGGCTTCGCTGTAAAAAAACAGAGGGCGCGCCTTATTTTGACACACCCTCCTACATTAGTTTTATGTCGGGATTTTTCTCCGTGAACTTTTCTTTCAGCACCTCGATGATCTCGGCGCGGCTGTTGCCTTTCTTCTCCATCTGTTTGATGGTCTTATAGGCTTGAAACAGCGTGGAAGGCCCGATTTCTGAACTGAAATAACCGATGCCTTGGTTCCAAGCCAGCAATTCAAACACATCGTCCAAGGCGGCTGAATCGAGGCCGTGGATGTAGGCCTTCACTAGCTCGCGCGTGGCTTGCCGCATACGACCTGCTCCGACGGCATTAGCTAGCGAAAGCAACAGACGTGTCTCGTATGGCAGGTGACGACGGCTGTCGTTCCATGTTAAGTCCCAAAAGTTGACAGCGGTTTGGGCCAAGTCGTCGTCAATCAAGGCCATATTAGTGAGGGCGTAGGGGCGCATCGGGATGTCCTTCTCGGCTTGTTTCATCTGGGCGCGGTAGAAGTAAGTGTGGTATTCGGCCTCGGCAATTTTTTCGGTGTAGTGTTCAAAGCCGAGGTCTTCCATCACCTCGTAGAGCGGAATCGGCTCGAAGCTCTGGATAACCGTCATGCCTTCGCCAACGGCCATCTTCGTGGCTTGCATCTTCAGTCCGGGGAAGAAGTTACCCTGCACGCCGCGCACATCGATGGTCTTGAAGCCGGCGGTCTTGTCTTTCCAATCATTGTAGTTCATCGTGTTTCCTTTCTTTGGTTAGTGCTGCAAAAGTATTGCACTACAATGAAATCAAGCGTAACATTTGTTACCGATGATGAAGTTTTTTCCGAAAAATAGCCATTTTTTGGGATTGTCACACCGCAAAAAGAGATGGATTTTTGCATCGTAAAACAAACCCAACGATCAACCTTAAATAAACAAAAACTATGGAAACCAAGGTAAGTAAAATCTCCCTTTTATGGGTAATCATCATGGTCGGCTTCGCAATGCACATCCTGGCCGACATTCTCCCTGCTTTTTGGGGAGCCAGCATCGCCATGCCTGACGCTACGGGTGAAGCCTCTATGGGTATGATCATGTTTATAATCGTCATGGCTTTCACCGTTCCAATGTGCGGTTTGCTGTGCATGAATTATCGCAATCGCAAAGCATTGCGTATTATCAACCTAGCGCTAGCCTCGTTGATGATGCTGTTCAACATCTTCCATGCCAGCGAACTGTTCATGGAATTTAATCCCGTACAGTTGCTCATCCATCCTGTGATGGCGGTTTTGGGAGTGTATCTATTTGTGTACTCCCTCCGTCTAGTGAAACAAAAAGAGTGAGAGAATGAACCGACTTCTATTGTTGCTCTTTTTGGTCTTGATTTCACTCTTTTCGTCGGAGCTATGCCATGCCCAGGAACGCCAGCGTATCGATGGCGGCATGATGGTACACTCGGGCTATCTTCACGGTAACATCAAAGCCTTAAACTATGAGGCCAACGGCCCGACTTTCGGTCTGGGCGGCGTGCTCCGCTTCCATCTCGGAAACCACTTCCGCGTTGGGGGCGAGGGATACGTCTCCACGCTGCGCCAGATGGGCAACGGAAGCTACATCCGCACCAGCTGGGGTGGACTTCTCGTGGATGCCTATCGGCGATATCGTCAATGGCAGCCCTTTGTTGGCCTCACCATAGGCGGAGGCAAGACCTCAACGCTGCTGATATTTGACGGTGCTGACGATGACTGGATGCCCGAGTCTCATGCCGTGCTCCACAATGAAAATTTTATCTTCATTAATCCTCATATTGGCATGGAATTTGCTCTTACCCATTCTATCCACCTGACCTTTAAAGTCGATCGGTTAGTTACACTCTCTCCAATTGAAATGCCCGCTGGAACGAGGGCTTATCTTGGGATTGTTTTTGCACATTGAGAAATATAACCAGAAACCAAAATGATAACCACTTACATTATTACGGGTGCAAACGGGCATGTTGGACAGGCCGTTATTCGGAGGCTTCAAGGAGAGGATTGTATTATTCGAGGGCTTCTTCTTCCGTCTGAAAATAATCAAGACGCTGACAATGTATCCTATTTCAAGGGAGATGTTACCGATTTGGAATCCATGTGTGAAATCTTCTCTGACATTATCGCCTCAAACACGATAGTCATCCATGCTGCAGGGATCGTTTCCATTGACGATAAAATCACTTCACTTCTCTACAACGTCAATGTGAACGGTACCAAGAATATCATAGAAGCTTGTCGTCGCTATGGCATTAGTCGCATGGTATATATAAGCAGTGTTCATGCTATCGATGAGGGCGATGGACTTCATGTCATCAAGGAAGTGAACTCTTTTTCAAAAGACCGCGTTGTGGGCGCTTACGCTAAGACGAAGGCAGAGGCTACTCAAGCCGTGATGGATGCCATTGCTGAAGGATTGGACGCAGTGGTTGTCCATCCTTCTGGTATATTGGGACCGGGCGACCATGGGAGGAACCACATCACGCAATTGATCCAATCCTATTTGAACGGCAACCTTTTGGGCGGTGTCACCGGTGGATACGATTTTGTTGATGTGCGAGATGTGGCCGACGGAATTATTGCAGCCGCCCAAAAAGGAGGTAAAGGGGAATGCTATATTTTATCTAACCGATATATTTCCATCGCTGACCTGCTGAAATATATGCAAAAAGCAACGGGAGGCAGAAAAAAAGCCATTTTTCCATTAGGACTTGTAAAGATCATGGCGCCTGTTTTTGAATGGATGGGCAAGGTCAGGAAATCAAGGCCGCTTTTCACCCGTTATTCTTTAAGGACCTTGGGCACTAACAGCCATTTTTCGCATGACAAGGCGACAATGGAGTTGGGTTATTCCCCCAGGGATATGATGGACACGGTTCGAGATACGATTGCATATTTGCTGTCGGGGGAATATGCCAACTAAAAGGCAAACGAGATCATTATTTATTGTTATTTTTGCCATAAAAACAATTGTTATGGAAGAACTGAAACGTATTAAACTCTTTGCAGGATGCAGCGATGAATCTTTGGAGCGTCTGCTCGAAAGCCCTTGTCGCCGACAGGAATATTCTGCTGGAAGGCGGATGCTCAATATGGGTGATCCATGTCGCTCGTTGATGGTTCTCGTCGAAGGTCACGCCGAAGCGCGGATGATGGGCGAGGAAGGCCGCGAGGTGCTCGTCGACCACCTGAAAGCCCCAATGTTGCTGGCTCCAGCGTTTCTGTTTGCCAACAATAATGTTGTCCCTGTGGAAGTCACCGCCCTCACCAATTGCGCCGTGTGGCATATCAACCGTGAGGCTTTTTTCGAGCTTATGCAGCAGGAGCCGACCGTATTGCGTTCCTTCCTTGAAGTCCTCTCCGAAAGAGGCCGTTTCCTGAGCCGAAAGATGCGCACCTTTGCCGTCAACAGTCTTCGCAACCGCGTTATCGAATACATCGAAGCCAACGGCAGCATCACTTCCGTGGCCGCCGCTGCCGAACAACTTGGCGCGACAAGACCCTCACTCAGCCGTGTCCTCTCGGAGATGGTGAGCGAGGGCCTTATCACAAAAGATGGGAAAGGCTACAAGAAGTGTTAAATTCCAAACATTCTCATATCTTCCTCAACTGTACTAATCCCGCCAATGCCGAAGTTTTCGACCAAGACTTTGGCCACATTGGGTGAAAGGAAAGCAGGCAAGGTCGGGCCAAGGTGGATGTTCTTCACACCGAGGCTGAGCAGCGCTAACAGAACGATGACGGCCTTCTGCTCGTACCAGGCGATATTATAGGCGATAGGCAGTTGGTTTACATCATCCAAACCGAACACTTCCTTCAGTTTCAATGCGATGAGTGCCAGCGAATAACTGTCGTTGCACTGGCCCGCATCCAACACGCGCGGAATGCCATTGATGTCGCCCAAATCAAGTTTGTTGTACTTGTATTTGGCGCAACCAGCCGTGAGGATGACGCAATCCTTGGGCAAGGCCTTGGCAAATTCGGTGTAGTATTCGCGGCTCTTCATGCGACCGTCGCAGCCCGCCATTACCACGAACTTGCGGATGGCACCGCTTTTCACGGCCTCTACTACCTTGTCGGCAAGGGCAAACACCTGTTCGTGCGCAAAACCGCCTATAATCTTGCCCGTCTCAATCTCTTTAGGGGCTTGGCAGGTCTTGGCCAAAGCGATAATTTCGCTGAAATCCTTTTTGCCGTTGGCATCGGCGGGGATGTGCTTCCAACCCGGGAAACCCGTGCTGTTGGTGGTGAAAACGCGGTCTTTGTATGTGGCATTGGCCGCAGGCGGCACGATGCAGTTGGTGGTGAACAGAATGGGGCCGTTGAAGGCTTCAAACTCCTCGCGTTGTTTCCACCAAGCGTTGCCGTAGTTGCCTTTCAAGTGGCTGTATTTCTTGAGTTTGGGGTAATAATGTGCAGGTAACATCTCGCTATGGGTGTAGATGTCGATGCCGGCGTCCTTGCTTTGTTCCAAAAGTTGCTCAATGTCGTTGAGGTCGTGGCCGCTGATGAGGATGCCCGGACGGTTGCCCACGCCAATATTCACCTCGGTGATTTCTGGGTTGCCGTAAGCGGTCGTATTGGCTTTGTCGAGCAGAGCCATCGCCTTCACGCCCCATTCGCCTGTTTTCAGGACAAGAGCGGTGAGTTCGTTGGCATCGTTGCAGGTCACCAATTGGCCAAGGGTTTGCAGGATGAACTCATTGATGTCACCATCGACTTGGCCAAGGCGAGCAGCGTGTTCCAAGTAGGCGGCCATGCCTTTGAGACCATACATGGTCAACTCTTTCAATGAGCGGATGTCCTCGTTGGTTTCGGCAAGCACGCCGACAGTTTGGGCTTTCTCGTCATATTGCTCGCGGGGGCCATTCCATTCCAATACATCAAGTTTCGGGAGCACGATGCCTTTCTTGTTGGTCACACGGTCTTTGAACATTTCGCGCAATTCCAAGCCCTTGTCGATGCGGGCGTAGATGCTCTCAGCATCGAAGTTGGCGTTGGTGATGGTCGAAAACAGTGCGTCGTTCACGAAGGCGTGGATACTCTTGCGGAAATCGCAATAATCGTGTCCGCACCCGTGCTGGTGATGGTTGGCGATGACGCCCAATCCTTTAAGGACATAGATTAAAAGGTCTTGTGCGTGAGCTACTTGCGGGGTCTTTCCGCACACTCCAGAAATCTTACAGCCGGCGCATCCGGCAGTTTCCTGACATTGGAAACAAAACATTTTCTCGTTCATAGTCTTGCGTGTTGAATTAGTTGTGAAACTTGCTGCAAAACTACATACGAGGAACGACTTGGAGCGTAACAAATGTTACCGTGAAAAACAAAAATCCGTAAATCAGGTCTCAAACTGTAGCGAGCAAGTATGCTCTGTTATAAATCCAAACTATTCTTATTCAGCAGGAAATCCATTAGTCCCATCATCAGGATGCCTTTTTCATTGCGCCAAGGCTTGATATTGTCTTTCACAATGACAATTTTCTTGAAAGAGTCATCAATGTTTACCAGCGATTGAGTTTCTTGATCCTCTTTCTCCTTATCCAGGATGGCCAAGGCAGACTGTATATAGTAACGCTGACTTGCCTGATTGACCACGAAGTCCACTTCAAGGCGCACTCTCTCCTGTTTACCGTCTTCCGTCCTCTTCCGCAGTTCCACCTGGCCGACATCTACCTGATAGCCACGCAAGCAGAGTTCGTTGTATATGACATTCTCCATGATATGATTCTCCTCCTGCTGGCGGTAGTTTATCAATGCATTTCGGATGCCCAGATCCTCAAAATAAAATTTCGACAGCGTACCTATGTACTTCCTTCCCTTCACATCAAAACGCTCTGCCTTCCTGATGACAAAAGCCTCTTGAAGATAAAGAAGATACTTGTCTATTGTCTGACCCGTAATATTTGAGTTCTCGACACTCTTAAATGTATTTGCAATCTTCGTAGGGTTATTGGGAGAGCCGATAGAGGAAGCCAAGATACTGACCAGTTCACGCAGTTCCTTGTCGTTCTTAATCTTATATCTTTCCAATATGTCTGCCATATATACGGTTTGGAAGAGCTTCCGCAGATAGTCCGCCTTTTCTTGGTCTGTAGCGAAGGACAATATTAAGGGAAGACCGCCAAAAGTGTAGTAGTCTTTCCAGGCATCGCTCTTGTCTCCGCCTACAGCAGCGTAGTATTCTGAGAAACTCAATGGATAAACCCTTATCTGATGGTCACGTCCTCTGAACTCTGTCGCAATATCTGTAGAGAGGAAGTGTGAGTTGCTCCCCGTGGCATAGACATCTACGTTCTTTATATGAAGCAAACTGTTGAGTACATCAACAAACTCATCAACCTTCTGCACCTCATCAAGAATGACGAAATACAACTGTTGATCAACTATTTTGGACTTGACGAATGCCAGCAATACATCAGGGTCTCTCAACTCCTTGTTAGCCCTGTCCTCCAGGTCCACTTCGATGATGTGGCTTTCGTCTACTCCTCCCGAAAGCAGGTGGTTGTGGAACAAGGTCTTCAACATATAAGATTTTCCGCACCTGCGTGGCCCGGTTACTACCTTGATAAATCCATTCTGTCTGGCATTAACCAGTTGATTCAAATAGATGTCTCTTTTTATCTCCATTGTACAATGAATTTATGGCACATGTGCCAGTTTTTCAGTGCAAAGATACGCTTAATTATTGAATACGCAAAATATATAGGCTGAAAAAGTGGCACACGTGCCACTTTTTCAGCCTAAAGACGTTTGATTTCCGTTTGATTTATCTAAATTCAAGCCTATCGCGCAACATCCTGCATCAAAATCGTTATTTATCAGTATCTTTTGCCATATATTGCACAGGCTTCTTTTGTCCATTTGCGAATGAAATCAGTTTTTGCAACGGTATAGGCATCTCTGTCATGCTCATATCTCTTCCATAATTCAAGCTTTAATGTTTCATATTCCTTTGCAATCTGAGGATGCTCATTCAGATAATCGCGGAAATACAACTCATCATTATCTCCTGCGTATCTAAGATGAATGTGATAAACCTTATCCGCAAATCCCTCTTTTGTATATCCCTTGTTGAGTGAAATGCGTCCCTTTTCATCAGACATTCTGATAAAACCATTCTGCTCCATAACATGCGATACTGCTTCCATGTCGGCATTTTCAGATATCTCAACCATCACATCAACTATGTTCTTGGCCCAAATGCCATGGATTGCTGTACTTCCAATGTGACTGATTCTTTTAACAGGATAACCTGTCAAAAGGTTAGTAAGTTCAGTTTCTATTTCCTTGAAGTATTCATTCCATTGATCATTGGGCTGAATAAGGAAGATGGGGAATAACTCCCACAACTCTTCCAACGTCATCTCCGACAGTTCTTTTCTCATCATCAAGTCCTTGAAAATTCCGATTTATCTGTTTCGCAATTCGGCTGCAAAGGTAATAAAAAACAATCCTTAAATGGGCGAAATCTACTTGCTGTTCCTCTTGAACGAAAAATACCGCAATCTGAGCCTATGCCTGGATTGCGGTATTTTGAGGATTGTTTTAAAGATGTTACCGTTTATCCTGAACACCGTATTTAATCCAATCGGGTTGCATATAGCGTTGCTTGACAGCTTTGCGGAAAGCGAACATCTGTTCCTTCAGTTCTGCACCAGTTCGTAAGCCCGCTGCAGCTTGGCGTTGCCTTTGCCGTGCAGCGAGATGAGCTCAACCAGCACTATTTCCATTTCTTCTTGACCATATTGTATAGGTTTAACCAATGTATGTCTTCCGTCAGGCAGGGGACTGGTATTTTGAATAACGCCCTCTGGCATGAATTATTGTGCCACTCCCGAAACAAACCTGACGTCTTAGTTGCGGCATGTGAAGAAAGAACCAATCGTACTTTTTGCTCAATATCTCCAACTTACTGCTCTTTTGTGGGTGGAGAAATGGGGATATTTTTGCATTTTGAAACCATTAGGTGTTATGATGATACAAATATATAATTCTCAGACGACTAAGAAAATTTGGAAATACTTGTTCGTGGCGGCGGTACTGCTGATGTGGTGGCCGGCGCAGGGACAGGTGACTCTCGACTCGTGCCGCCATTGGGCAAAAGAAAATTACCCAGCCATAGAACAATACGAACTCCTGCGGCAGTCGGCGGAATACAGCGTGAGCAATGCTGCCCGCAGCTGGATTCCCCGCGTGACGCTGTCGGGTGCCGTTTCCTACCAGAGCGATGCGGCCAATATGGGCGAGATGTGGGAGGCGATGGGGCTGGATGCGATGCTTGCCGCTATGGGCAGGGAGATGCCGGATATGTATATGCGCAAGCTACAGGGCAAGGTGCAGGTGGATGTGCAGCAGACCCTGTGGGACGGCGGCCACTCTGCGGCGGAGCGCGAACTGGCCCTGGCGACGCAGCGCGAGGAAGAGGCCCAAACCGACGTGGATTTCTACCAGTTCGACAATCGCGTGATGCAGCTCTATTTCGGCATCTTGCTACTCGACGAGCAGGGGCGGCAGCTGGCCAGCACCGACTCGGTGTTGCGCAGCAACCTGGAGCGCGTGCGGACGATGCTCGCCAACGAGGCAGCCCTGCAAAGTGATGTGGATGCCGTGGAGGTGGAAATACTCACCCTCGGACAGAAGCGGGCGCAGCTGGCCTCCTCGCGCACGGCCTACCGGCGGATGCTCAGCCTGATGGTGGGGCGCAACATAGCGGACGAAGCGTTCGTAATCCCTGATGGGAACGGAGTGACACTCGAAATCGACGCCAACACAGCAGCCATCGACCGCCCAGAGCTGCGTCTGATAGAAGCCCGCAGCAGCCACATCGATGCGCAGCGGACGATGCTCCGCACGGCCACAATGCCGCAATTCAGCGCTTTCGCACAGGGATGGTACGGCTACCCGACGCTCAACATGTTCGAGGCGATGCAGTCGGGCCGGTGGGGCCTCAGCGGCATCGTGGGCATCAGGATGCAATGGAACATTGGAGCCTTCTACACGCAGAAGAACCGCCTTGCGCAGCTCGATGTGGCTGGGCGGCGGACCGACCTGCAACGCGAGGTTTTCCTCTACAACCGCAGGTTGCAGCAGTCGCAGAATGAAGCCGAGGTAACAAGACTGAGCGAAGTGCTACGGAGCGACAACCGCATCGTGCAGCTGCGCGGCAGCGTGCGCCAAGCGGCCGAGAACAAATACGAAGCAGGCACCATCACCACGGCGGAGTTGCTGAAAGCCATCGCCGACGAGAACACCGCCCTCTCGTCCGCTACCCTGCACCGCATCGAACTCATCCAGGCACAATATGAACTGAACAAATTATAATGGATATGACAAAGAGAATTCTATTATTGGGAACGCTATCGTTGCTGCTGTTTTCTTGCAACCGCGGCAGCGACTTCGATGCCACCGGCACCTTCGAGGCTACCGAAACGACACTCAGCGCGGAAGCGACGGGCAAAATCATCGCCTTTGATGCCGAAGAGGGCGCCACCGTCAGGGAGGGGCAGCTGCTCGGCTGCATCGACAGCACCACGTTGGTGTTGCAGCGCGAGGTACTCAAGAAGCAGCAGGCCGCCCTGCTGGCCAGCCGTCCCAATGTGCAGAAGCAGGTAGCTGCGCTGCGTGCGCAGATTGCCAAGCAGGAGGCCGAACTGGCTCGCATAAAGAGGATGCAAGCCGGGGGAGCGGCCACAGGCAAGCAGGTGGACGATGCAGAGTCGCAGCTGCTTGTGCTGCAGTCGAACCTCGATGCTACCTTGCAGACACTCCATTCGAGCGCTGCCACCGTGGACGGCAATGCTGCAGCCCTCGAGGCACAGATGCGTCTGCTCGACGACCAGATAGCCCATTGCCGCATCGTCGCGCCCACTGACGGCACGGTGCTGGTGCTCTATGTGCAGCGTGGCGAGATGGTCGCCCTGGGCAAGCCCATACTGAAGGTGGCAGACCTCGAGCAGGTCTATCTCCGCGCTTATTTCACCAGCGACCAGCTGGCGCACATCAAGTTGGGACAGGAGGTGACAGTGGTGGCCGACTTTGGCGGCAGCGAACAGCACCGCTACAAAGGCACGGTGACGTGGATAGCCTCCGAGAGCGAGTTTACCCCAAAAGGCATCCAGACGCGCAACAGCCGTGCCAACCTCGTCTACGCCGCCAAGATTGCCGTCAAGAACGACGGAAGGTTGAAGATAGGCCTTTACGGAGAAGTAGAGCTATGACCGCCATTGAAGTGAGCAATTTGTCGAAGTCGTACGGCGACGTACAGGCGCTGCGGGGTGTGAGCTTCGCGGTGCAGGAGGGCGAGCTGTTTGGCCTCATCGGACCCGACGGTGCGGGCAAGACGACGCTGTTCCGCATCCTCACCACGCTGCTGTTGCCCAGCAGCGGCAGCGCCACGGTAGAAAGCCTCGACGTGGTGGCCGACTACCGGCGGCTGCGCACCTTGGTTGGCTATATGCCGGGTCGCTTTTCGCTCTATCCCGACCTCACCGTCGAGGAGAACCTGCAGTTTTTCGCCTCGCTGTTCGGCACCACCATCCGCGAGGGCTACGACCTTGTGGCACCCGTCTACAGCCAGATAGAGCCGTTCCGCCACCGCAAGGCGGGCAAGCTGAGCGGCGGCATGAAGCAGAAACTGGCCCTCTCGTGCGCACTCATCCACAAGCCTCGCGTGCTTTTCCTTGACGAGCCCACGACGGGCGTCGACGTGGTGAGCCGCATCGAGTTCTGGGATATGCTGCAAAGCCTCCGCCAGCAGGGCATCACCATCCTCGTCTCCACTCCCTATATGGACGAGGCGCAGCGTTGCGGACGGGTGGCCCTGATATGCGACGGACGCCTGCTGGACATCGACACCCCGGAGCAAATCGTGCTGAGAACCGGACAGTCGACCTTCGAGGAGGCTTTTATTCACCTAATGAGTCAGCAGCAATGAATGTCTTCGCCAGTTTTGTACGCAAAGAGTGCATCCACATCCTGCGCGACCCCCGCACGATGCTCATCGTGCTGCTGATGCCGGTGGTGCTGATGATGCTCTTCGGCTTTGCCATTTCCACCGAAATCAAGAATATCAATGTTGCGGCGGTGGCCAGCCGCTACACGACCGATGTCAGACGCGACCTCACGGCGCTGGAGCACAACCCCTACGTCACCTTCAAGGGAATGATCCGCGAGGGCGAGGTGGATGCTGCGCTTCGCAGCGGCCGTTGCAGCGCCGTTGTCCTCTTCGGGCGAGACGGGAAGCGCCACATCGTCCTCGACGCTTCCAACTCCTCGCTCTCGGCGTCGGCGGCCATCTACCTGCGCTCCATCCTGACAGCAGACGCCTCCGCCTCCGCACTCCCCGTCACCACCTATATGCGTCACAATCCGCAGCTCAAGTCGGCCTACAATTTCGTGCCGGGCGTAATGGGGCTCATCTTCATCCTCATCTGTGCGCTGATGACTTGCGTCTCGGTGGTGCGCGAGAAGGAGAGCGGCACGATGGAGGTGCTGCTGGTGTCGCCCGTCAGGCCAGTCTATGTGGTGCTGGCCAAGATGATACCCTACTTGGTGCTTTCGCTCTTCAACCTTGCCACCATTCTCCTGCTGTCGCACTACGTGCTGGAGATGCCTGTGGCTGGCAACCTGTCGGTGCTGCTCATCCTGTGCACGCTCTACATCGTCCTGTCGCTCTTTCTGGGGCTGTTCGTCAGCACTTTGGCCCAGAGCCAGATGGTGGCCCTGCTGATATGTGCTATGGTGATGCTGGTGCCGATGATGATGCTCAGCGGAATGATGTTCCCCGTCGAGAACCTGCCGCCGGTGCTCAAGCAGCTGACCTTCATCGTCCCCGCCCGCTGGTTCAACGACGCCATCCGCAAGGTGATGGTCGAAGGGCTGGGCTTTGCGGCCATCTGGAAGGAACTGTCGATACTCTTCGCTATGGCGCTGGCCCTCTTCGTCGCCAGCATCAAGAAATTCAAAGACCGACTGGAATGAAACACACACTTCCCATATTGATACGCAAAGAGGTCACTCAGTTCCGGCGCAACAAGGTGCTGCCGCGCATCGTCGTGATGATGCCGCTGATGCTGGTGTTGGTGCTGCCGCTGGTGACCCAGATGGATGTGAAAAACATCAGCGTGGCCTTTATCGACCACGACCGCTCGCCGCTCACACTGCGGATGGAGAGCCACCTGGCGCACTCAAACTATTTCCGTCTGTGCGAGCCGGTGGGCAGCTTCGAAGAGGCCGAGCAGATGCTCGACGACGGCAAGGTAGACCTTGTGGTCAGCATACCGGAGCATTTCGAGCGCCACCTCACCCTTGGCGACCCGAAGCCCATCCTGCTCGAAGCCAATGCCGTCAACGCCACCAAGGGAGCGCAAGGTATGCAATATGCCCTCCAGACCATTGCGTCGGCGGCGATGGAGAAAGCCCGCGGGCGGGGAGCCGCCATAGGGGCCGAACAGCTGCTCACCGTCGAGAACCGCTACAACCCCACGGGCAACTACCGCCACTTTATGCTGCCCGCGCTGATGATTGTGCTGCTGATTCTGGTGTGTTGCTTCCTGCCGCTGCTCAACATTATGACCGAGAAGGAGCACGGCACCATCGAACAAATCAACGTAACCCCCGTGGGACGTCTGGAGTTCATTCTGGCCAAGCTGATACCCTACTGGCTGCTGGCCCTGGTGCTGCTGGCGGTGGCCATGCTGCTGGCTTGGGCAGTGTATGGGTTGCTGCCCGCCGGTGCCGCCGCGCTCGTCTTCCTCGCCGCCTTCCTCTTCGCACTCTGCATCTCGGGCTTCGCCGTCACCATTGCCAATATCTCCGACACAATGCAGCAGGCCATCTTCGTGATGTTCTTCTTCGTGATGTTCTTTATGCTGATGTCGGGACTCTTCACCCCCATCGACAGCATGCCGCGCTGGGCGCAGGGCATCACCTACGCCTTCCCGCCGCGCTATGTCATCGACGTCTTCCGCTCCGTTTACCTCAAGGGGACCCTCTTTGCCGAGCTGTGGTTCGACTTCTTGATGCTCACCCTCCTCGCCGTCGTCTTCAACCTCCTTGCCACCGTCACCTACAAGAAACAATCCTGACTATGGACAACATCATCACCGTCAGCAACCTCACCAAACAGTTCGGTTCCTTCACCGCCGTCGACCACATCACCTTCGCCGTCTCGCGGGGCGAGATTTTCGGCTTCCTCGGTGCCAACGGGGCGGGCAAGACCACCGCTATGCGGATGCTATGCGGCCTGTCCAAGCCCACGTCGGGCAGCGGCAGTGTGGCAGGCTACGACCTCCGAACCCAGGGCGAGCAGATCAAGCGCCACATCGGCTATATGAGCCAGCGCTTCTCACTCTACGAGGACCTCACAGTGGCCGAGAATATGGAGCTCTATGGCGGCATCTACGGACTTTCGCGGCGCGAGGTGTCCGACCGTGTCGACCAGCTGCTCACAGCCCTGCAATTTGCCGACCATCGGGACGACCTGGTGGGGTCGCTGCCCTTGGGGTGGAAGCAGAAGCTGGCCTTTATGGTGGCCACCGTGCACCGTCCCGAGCTGGTGTTCCTCGACGAGCCCACGGGCGGTGTCGACCCCATCACGCGGCGCCAGTTCTGGGACCTCATCCGCGCCGCTGCCGCGCAGGGCACCACCATCTTCGTCACCACCCACTATATGGACGAGGCCGAATACTGCCACCGCATATCCATTATGGTCGACGGTCAGATTCGAGCCCTCGACACCCCTGCCGTCCTCCGTGCCCGCTATGGCGCCGACACGATGGAGCAGGTCTTCTACCGCCTCGCCCGCGAAGCCAAGCGCGGCGACTGACGCAGGAGGGGTTGTCCCATATTGAGAAAAAGTTATTTCTTTGCAGTCGAAAATATCGTTTAATCTATGGAACCCAAAGCAGGCATTTCGCTATGCACATCGGGGTCGGCTACGCGCATCGTCGGCAGCCGTATGTGTCGGATTGAGAAAGGAGTGGCAATGGTGCTCTCGCCCGCCGTGCCGACGATGGAGGTGGAGCGCAGCGACGATTTCGAAGAGTGCACGATCATGGAACGGCTGTCGCTGATTTCGGGTCAGATGAGTCCCTTCTTCTCGCGACTGGTGCCGACGGTGGGCAAGGAGGTGCTGTGCGTCAGGCTCGACGAGGCAGCGGCAGCGCACTTCGTCAGCACCGCCCAGCGCATCGCCGCACGCGAGACCTTAAGTCCTGATGCCGAGGTGCTCAAGGAGTTGAACGACCATATCACTTCGCTGATGCGGGTCGAGATAATCGTCGAGGTACTCTATGAGATAGCTTCCCGTCGGAATCCCTCCACCGAGAAGCCCTCGCGGGGCGAGCAGGTCTTCGTTGGTTTTGTGCAGTCGCTGTCCCTGCATTATGCCGAGCGGCGCGAGGTGGGCGACTATGCCACCGAGGCCTGCCTGTCGGTGCGCCATTTCTCGTCGCTCATTCAGAAGCACACGGGCCATACCCCTATGTATTGGATCCACATCGTCATCATCAGCCGGGCCAAGCACCTGCTGATGCAACAGGACCTGCAGGTGAAGGACATCGCCGACCGCTTGGGCTTCCCCGAGCAGTTCACTTTCCGCAAATACTTCAAGACCCACACGGGGATGTCACCGACGGAATACCGACGGCTCAACAGCAGCCATTATAAGTTCAACTCGCAGCTCCAATGCCTTGGAACGGTCGCCATCGAGGGTGATGAGTATTAAAAGTCTTTTTATATTGTTTAATGCGTAGCCTTCAAATACTGCAAATCGCCATACCAGTAGCTGGCTGTGCAGCCGCCGTCGATGAGCAGGTCGGCTCCGCTGATGAAGCGGCCATGTGAGGACATGAGGAACTCGGCCAGGTCGCCCACCTCGTCGGGTGTTCCGGCACGGCGGGCAGGCATACCCTCAATCATCTTCAGATAGCCGTCCTTGCGCGGACCGTGCAGCTCGTCGTTGGCCAACGGGGTTATGATGATGCCGGGCGAGATGCTGTTGATGGTAGCACCACGGCGGTCCCATCGGGTGGCTTCGTACATCACACGCAACACATTGCAACGCTTGGAGTACTGGTAGGCCTTCAGGGTGTCGTCGATGGCTTTCAGGAAGGGCAGCTCCAACAGTTCATCGACTGGAGTCGTCGCCAGAGCGTCGTTCTGCTCCTGAGGCAGGGCTGGCAGACGGTGACCGCTCTGCGACGAAATGATGATGCCAGAACCACCATCAGCCATGACCTTGCCGAACTCCTCCATGAGTACGCTTGTGCCGTAAAGATCAACACGAAGAATCTCCTCTACGGGAGCCTGAGAAGGCGACACACCAGCGGCATTCACTAAGTATTTCACATCTCCCTTACTCGTGGCAAACTCCACCAAAGCAAGGATATCCTCCTTGTTTCCAAGGTCACATCGGATGGTAGAACATTCGAAGCCTGCGTCTTCCAATGTCTTGGCAGTTCGCTTGGCATTCTCTTCACTATAGTCGGCCAGCATCACGTGCTTGCCTGCTGACACGCGACGGATTATCGCCTGTCCGATGCTTCCTGCACCTACTAATACTGATACCTGTTTCATTCGTAAATTCCGATTTATCTGTTTCGCAATTCGGCTGCAAAGTTAATAAAAAACAATCTAGAAGCGGGCGAAATCTACTATCTGCTCCTCTTGAACGAAAATTACTGCGGCAGCATTTGCCCCTTCCTCGTGAGAATAGCCTGAAGCAGATAAACGACCGCGATGATTGCGCCTACCATGTATGGTGACAAATGAGCAGCCGATGCGATAGGCGAAACAATCAGTGGAGAGAGGAACTGTCCCAAATAGAGCGCCGTGGAAAGCAAAGGCATCACGGTGGTGGCGGCTTCCTTGCCCGCTTTCACGCTTCCGATGGTGTTCAGGTAGGGAACGCCGATGCCGTTGGCAATGCCGATGAGTGCCGAGCCAAGCAACAGAAGTGACAATGAAGTTCCTCCGGCAAGGCATAAATACCCCGCCATAAAGCCGATGGGGGCAGCGTATTTCATCTGTGCGGCAAAGCATTTCATCATTGCGCCAAAAACCAAGCCTACCAAGAAAGCCACCACATCCAAACCCATCATCACCAAGGTGATTCCCGTCACCGAAAGCATCCCAGAGGCCGTCAGCGCGAAGTTGGTGGGGTAAATGAAGAAAAGGATCATCACGAGGAATATGCCCACGACCGAGGGATGGAATTTCTTCAGAAGCGACAACGAAATGCCCCCTTTGTTTGACAATCGCTCATTGGGCAGGAAAAGCATAACGAGCACTACGGCGATGAGGCCGAGCAGATACACCAAGAAGGCGTAGTTCCAACTGACTGCCGCCAACATTCCCGCGAGGAAAGTGGCCACCACGCCGCCCATCTGGTTCATGGCAGCGGCAAGACCCATCAGGCGGGCTTGCTCCTCGGGCGGGAAATAGTAGGCCAAAAGACCCGTGGAAAGCGGCATGATCATGCCCACACTCACGCCTAACAAGGCCCTGAGTACCAGCAACACAGCAATGTTGTCGGCGAAAAAGGCACCGCTTCCCGCCACCACATAAAGCAGCAGGCCATAAAGGGCGATGGTGCGGGTGCGCATCACGCGACACAGCATCGGGAAACAGAGGTTGGTGAGGATGATGAACAGCGCGGGCATGCTCACCACAAACTGGATGAGCAGCGGATTGGCGTCAGCGAAATGGGCGCTGATGGCGTTCAAGGCAGGTGCGACGGCGGCTCCCGCCATCACGGTCAACAGCGACATCGAAAGGATGGTCGCAACAAGAATCTTTGAATTGGATGAATCTCTCTTCATACGTAAGAATCTATTCAATTAAACATGTGTCCAACTGGCATAGTTCTTACAGATTCACCCTATGATTCGGCTACCGACACGCTCGCCGAATTCGGGTGCAAAAGTACGGAAAATCGCAAAAATGGTGTTCCTTGAGGATGAAAAAAAATCCGCAACCCAAACCCCTGCCCGAATTGCGGATTTATACTCCTAAATTACTCCCAATCGGAAAGACAGATAAACCGCATAGATTGTGAGCAACAACGCTCCTCCCCAGCGGTTGATGGTTCGCTTCTTGTTGCAAATTAACAAAAGCCAGACGACAGCCCCACTCAGTGCCACCAAGAAAGAGTCCAATTCAACACCTTGATAGGCAGGCAAAGGTCTTATCAAGGCACTTGTGCCCAAAATAAAGAACACGTTAAAGATATTGCTCCCGACAACATTCCCAATGGCAATATCACTGTTGTGCTTGAATGAAGCCATCACCGAGGTTGCCAATTCAGGCAGCGAAGTGCCTAAGGCGACAATGGTTAGCCCAATAATTGACTCGGGAATTCCTGCTTGTTGGGCAATCTTGGTGGCACTCCTGACCACCAACTCGCCTCCAAGAACCAAGGATGCCAATCCGACCAAAACAAGCAATACACATTTCCATAAGGGCATTTTGTGCTCAGCCTTTTCAGAGACAGCGCTTTTTGCCGATTTAATACTTTTGAACAGAAACCCGACAAAAACGAGCAACAAAACACCCCCTTCCAGTCGAGAAATGCCTTTTGCTGTTTCACCACACCAATTTGCCCAGACAAACAAAAGAGTCATTATGCCCGCAATAATGGTCAGGGGGAGCTCAATACGCACTGTCTCCTTTTTCGCGACAATTGGAAAGACCAAGGCAGAACAACCGAGGATGACCAAGGTGTTGATGATGTTTGAGCCGAGTACATTGGTAATGGCCAAATCGGTTGAATGAGTTGAAACAGAGGTCATGTTAACGATGAACTCTGGCATGGATGTGCCGAACGCCACAACTGTAAGGCCAATCATAAGATCTGACACGCCCAACCGCTTTGCCAGGTCGGAAGCTCCGTCCACCAGCCAGTCCGCTCCTTTGACCAAAATCGCCAGTCCCCCAACAAAGCAAATAACCAAAAACCATATTGTTGATAACAAATGTGTGAACATAATCAAGTTGTACTAAGGTTTTGTAACATTTGCTTTGACAGCAGACTGAGGCGCAATTCCAAAAGCCTCGAGAGCGCACTCAAGCTCTGCCTGATTGTCACTGAGAAGCATGAGCCGGTCGCCCACATGGAGAAGGGTCTTGCCCGTGGGCACAAAGTAATTGTCGCCTCGCTTGACCATGATGACAAGCGTCTTTTCGGGCAATCGGAAGTCCATCATGCGAGTGCCTATCGTAAGCATCTTTTCCGTCACTGTCGCTTCAGTGATGGCCGATTTGATTTCCTCAGGGAAGTCGATGTCGAAATCCTGAGAAGGTCCATGCCGTTTTGCTTTGGGCGTTTCAGAAACACCCAACCAACGCGATACCAGGGGTAGTGTAGTGCCTTGGACGACGAGACTGACCAACGTGCAAAGGAAAACGATGTTGAACATCACATCGCTATGCGGCACGTCCGAAGCACGGCAAAGAATGGCGAAAATGATGGGCACCGCTCCGCGCAACCCCACCCACGATACAAGCAGACGGTCGCGAAAGGTATAACTGCGGAATGGAGACAACGACACAAACACGGCAAGTGGCCGCGATACGAATATCATCACCAAACTGATGATCAGCCCAGGGACCCATACCTCACGTAATTCCGACGGATTGACGAGCAAGCCCAACGTGAGGAACATGGAGAGTTGTGCAATCCACGACACACCGTCGAAGAAACTTCGTGTGGAACGCTTGTGGACAAAACGGCTGTTGCCGACCACCAATCCCGCCACATAGACGGCAAGATAGCTGTTGCCATGCAAATAATAGGTGGCGGCAAAAACGAAGAAACAGCCCGACAATACCAAGATAGGATAAAGCGCCTGGTTGTCCATGTTGATTCTATTGATAATCCAAACCAAGCCTTTGCCGAAACACCAACCTGCCACGGCTCCAATGAGGAGTTGAAGCAGCAATACCAACAGGGCGTTTCCGTAATGCGGTTCCCCGCCTTGCAATACAAGTGTGATGAACGTAGTTGTCAGCACGTAAGCCATGGGGTCGTTGGCTCCGCTTTCCAACTCCAGTGTAGGCCGTAAGTTGTGCTTCAGATGAAGCCCTTTGCCCCGCAGGATGGAAAAGACGGATGCAGAGTCGGTGCTGCTCATGGTGGAGGCCAGCAACAAGCATCCCATCACACCCAAGCCGAGGCGAGGGTCAATCAGGAGATAGAGTATCAACCCGGTAATTACGGCGGTAAGAAGCACTCCCAAAGTAGCCAAAGTCACCCCAGGACCCAATACTGGTTTGATGTCTTCGATCTTGGTGTCGAGTCCTCCCGAAAACAGGATGGCACTCAACGCCACGGTGCCAATCATGTGCGCCAACTTGATGTTGTCGAAGTGGATGCCGAGTCCATCGCTGCCGAACAACATCCCCACGCCGAGAAACAACAGCAAGGCAGGCACGCCGAAACGGCTGCCCGCCTTGCCTGCCAAAATGCTGGCAAAGAATAGGATTGACAGAATCAGTAAAATGAATTCTATTTGCATGATTCCTTATCCCTCTGGCTTCAATTCATTCAAAACACCAAGAAACGCCTCAGCATCGGCACCTTTGTAAACAAAGATGTCGGATTTCGGTTTAAAGTCATAATCTGAGTAACGAAAGATTTGAACGGCTACAAATTGCTGGTCTTTAGTGTAAAGCACGAACAATTCGATAGGGCTAAGTGTCTTGCAATGCAGATTTTTCAAATCATTGAATTGATGTTTTTCAAGACACACTTTCAAGTCGTCGTAGTCATCGGCGATGAAGTAATGCATTTTTTTGCTTACCACCATTTGTGTGGGCATATAGTGCCAGCGGCGGAAGAAGCCTTTGCGTTCCAATTCAGGGAGTTCGTGGTTTTTGAGATTCTTATAATTTGTCGTTTCCATTTTTATCGATGTTTAATTGTTGATTGTTTAATTGTTGTGTTGTCACATTGAGGCAATCACATGAGGGGCGCATACTGGGTGCGTCCAGGTTATAATAATCCCTTTGGGCGAAAAAATGCCCTAACAAAAGGGAACACGATAAAAGGAAACTGCTAAATCAGGATGCGTCTCAACCGGAACACATGGTATTCCTTCGGGAACGCAACTAACTGGGTGACAGAATGATGAATTAACCTTGAAACAGCAGGCTTGTGCGTCGAAAGCAACACCTGCCTGATGCTGACATTACTGACGGTTCGGGTGCGGTTGGGCAAGACTCGCACACTGAAACCAGGCGAGCAAACCGTGCTTTCCTGTTGCACGGCATGACGGGTCTCGGCGGCAGCATTGTAAAGATTCATCAAATTGGCCTCCATAGAGTCAACAAAGACGACATTGTCCGTCTTTGAGGATTCGATTCCCATTGAAAATGATTGGTTTACACAACCATTCAGGCTCGCAAGGAAGAAGAACAATATGGTGGCTAAAAAGCGCATTGATGCAATCAATGTTAAATTCAACTGCAAAAGTACATGTTTTTGCGAAAGAATGTTTCTTTTTGCAGAAAACAATTACCCCAGCCCCAAAAAATTCCCTAATTTTGGTGCCACGATTATCCGATATCCTATCCTGGATTTCAAACAATACCGAAATGAAAAAACTGTTTTTTATTCTGCTGACCGCTTTGGCATTTGCCTCCTGTTCAAGAAACGCCCAACACATTGATTATGTGTTGTTTTGGAAAGGTGATGGCATAGGCGTTTCCGTTGCTTTGGCCACGCCTGCCGATACCGTAGTTTTTAGTTATGCCTCCGAAAACGGGGGAATGACCGACCAGATGACTTGGTTCCAGGATTTGAATATCGAAAAAGGGAAAGTGTTGATTGACACGTCGTCGCTTGAACTAACCGTTACGTTATCCCTGAACACGGAAAAGCCCGATTCTCGTATGTCGTTCGATGCACGTTGCCCGCCGATTACGGCTCGCCCGGCGGTTGCCTGTGGGACGTCTTCCGCCCCGACATCGACAATGCGATGCTGTTCACGAGGACGGAAAATTTGTTTGCCGTGCCTGCCGATGACGACGAGACACCCGTTTCGGTCACTTGGGAGTCGGTGCCCGATTATCCCGTTTTCTGCCTCTATAATGCCGGAAAGGGAACGGAGCGTTTTGAAGGGAATGTGCGCGACATTGCATGGTCGGTCATCGCAGGCGACCCTTTGCTGACCGTTGACTCAGTGATGGTTGACGGAAATCTTCACTATTTGGTGACGGCCCTTCGCAAGAATGCTGAGATGAACAAAGCGGAACTCACCGACTATTTCAAGACCTTTTACTCTGCCATTTCCAGTTTTTGGGGCGATGAATACGACGGGCCTTATTCGATGCTGTTTTTCCCTTTTCGCCGAAACACTTGGGAAGCGACTGGAAACGGGTTCACCAACGGCTTCGTCTCACGTTATGATGCCACTGCCGACACTATCCTGACCACAAAGCGCAGGGATTTGTTCACCCATGAAGTTGGGCATAAATGGCTGAACAACGGCCCTGTGTGGTTCCCGGAGGGCTTCAACGAGATGCAGACGGGCTACCAACTCGTGGCCTCGGGATTGGAAGATCCGACTTATTTCGCCACTTACTTCAACATCGCCCTTGCCGGACTCTATCACAGCCCCTATAGGAACGCACCAGACGAGGAGGCCGAGGAGAAGTTTTGGGACGACGGCGACTACATCTGGCTCTTGTATTGGCGCGGCTATTGCTATGCCTTCCATTTGGCAGGCGTTTATGAAAGAGAGACGGGCGAGCCTAACGCCTGGAAGCCGATGATGCAGACAGTGAAACCTTTCATCGACGATTTCACCGCAGAGAAATTCCTCGACGCGATGGCCGGCTTGATGGACCGCGAGCGCCTTGAGAAAGACTATCGCACTTATATTGTAGAGGGCAAAGACTTCGAGTTCTTGCCCGAAGACTTGCCCTCAGGCTGTGCCATTATCCATCGCGAAGACGGCGCCCCGCAACTCGTTGTGATAGATACGGTGGCTTTTGCAAAGCATTTTGAGTGAAGGGGGCACTGTTCCTATTAATCACCTCCCCGTCAGCCAGCAGCCCATCGCCACGCCGATGTCATCAACTACGGCAACCTGCCCTATACCGACTTCATCCGCACCCAGACCCTTTGCCAAGGCGGCGACAAGTGCGACTTTTGCTTCATCCGCCACGCGAAAGGCGAAGTTTGGGAACGGACGAAGAGTGTATGACTATCTTTTCCTGAATGGCCCGAAAGCGGATTGCTCCGTGAGCGGATAGCCGGGCTTCTTCCCGAGGTTCCAGACCAATAAATATAGAAATGAAGCCTAAAGCCCCATCAGCATGACCCGTTCCTCTTTCTTGAAGCCGAAACTTTCATAGAACGAGGGTAAAACCCCGTCGCAGGCGGTAATCAGATGAAAGCCCACCATGCCTTGTGCTTTCATATCGTCCAAGCATTGCCGAAGCAACCGGCTGGCAATGCCTTGCCTTTGGTATCGAGGGGCAACGGCGAGGTCGTTGATTTCGAAAACACGGCCATAATGGAACAGCATGGATGTGCCCAAAATGAAGCCTGCAACTTCTCCGTCCACGACACATTCCAAGCCGTAATGCTGTTTGCTTTCCAATAGTTCGCCAACGTGGATGGTGGCATCCTCCACCGTCCAGTTGTCGTTCCAAGGTTCGCCTGAGAAAGCAGCCGCGTATATGGCTCCATATTGGTTCAGGTGTTCAATGGTGCATGGTTTTATTGTCATATTTTTGTGGGGGTAAGTAGTAGCAGCCATGTCATTTGTGGTTTTTCTGATGCGTCTTCAGCAGTTTCACCGCCTGCCCGTAGGGACTTAAGGTGACGCTCACGAAGTAGGCCGCCATGTCGGTGGTGTAGGTGTTTTTGTAGTAGCCTTTGATGAAGAGTTCCTCTTCGGTGAAGCTCTCGGCGAGGCGGAGCATCTCCTCGTGGGTCTCATGCAGCAGGCGTTTGGCTTCCTCCAAAGGCGTGTTTTGGTGTTTCTCCACCAGCATTTTGTCCATCTCGTGGTAGTTTTTGCGGTATTCGTCGGGCAGGTAGTCGCGCGGGTGACCTTCGCGGATGTTGTTCACAAACTCGCGCATCAGCACCTGCCATTCGTGGAGGTGGATCAGAAGGTCGCGGAGGCAGCGGTCGTATTGCCAGCGCACACCGCATTTCTTCGGGTCGGCGGCAAAGTCGAAGGGGGACGAAATTGCCTCTTCGCTCATCTTAGTTATTTGTTCATTCAGTTTGGCATAGCCGTCGGCCATGGCGGAGAGCAGCTCTTGTTTGTTGGTTGGATTAGGCATAATATGCAAATTTTTGGGCGCAAAGATACGATTTTTGCAGGCGAAACAGAGCAATGGTCAGCAAAACAACAAAAATTCCAAAAACAAGCGCGGGTAGTGGAAATATGCCTATCTTCGCGACGTAATTTATAACGATAAATCGGAGTTTATGGAAATTAAAAACAGGCCAAATCCGAATGAGGCTTTCCCGAATCCTAAGATTCCAAGCCTCTGCTTCATCAAAAACGTGGTGAAGAACCCTCGTATCATTATAGGGGACTACACTTATTACGATGATGTGGATGGTGCTGACCAATTCGAGAAGCATGTCACTCATTTCTACGACTTCATAGGTGACCGGCTGATTATAGGCAAATTCTGCGCCATCGCCAAAGGCGTGGAGTTTGTCATGAATGGAGCCAACCATAGGATGGACGGCGTGACAACCTATCCGTTTTATGTCATCGGCGGTGATTGGGGAAGTGCCATTGCACCAGTGAAAGACGAATTGCCTCTGAAGGGTGATACCGTTGTGGGCAATGACGTCTGGATTGGTCAGAATGTAACCATTATGCCAGGCATTCATATCGGTGATGGAGCCATTATCGGAGCAAATTCTGTCGTGGCTTCAGACATTCCACCATACGCTGTTGCCGTGGGTAATCCCTGTCGAGTGGTCAAGATGCGTTTTGACGACCATTTCATCGCCTATCTGCTGCAACTGAAATGGTGGGATTGGGATATAGAGAAGATTGAGGCAAATTTTAAAGCCTTGACAAGTGGTGATTTGTCATTAATCAAAGAGATTAAAGATTAGTTTTACATATGGTAATACTGATAACAGGTGCTTCACATACAGGCAAAACGCTTCTTGCACAGCGTATGCTTGAGAAATACCTTAATTCCGCAACACTATAGTTTAACATTATTTATAAGTGCCTGAGCAACAAAAAGTTGCCCAGGATTTTGCCATGTCAGAATTTTCACTTACCTTAGTGTTGCGAAAAGAAGACAAGCAAAACTCTAATATGACATGGCAAA
>JAFPUN010000022.1 GCA_017395365.1 Bacteroidales bacterium | reverse complement strand
AAAAAACACAACAAAAAAAAAAAAAAAAACATGACGAAAAAGAACTTATTGCTAATGGTACTGACATGTATCCTCGGGTCATGCATTGCACAAAACACAAAGGAAATGGAAAAAGAACGCCTGACATACTTTAGTTTCGACCACCACAACACGATGGTCTGGCATTCTGGAGAGAAATACAATGTCAGTACCGAGAAAGACGGTAGGATACATATCATCATCGACGAAGGTTTCCCAGAGGAGAAAGATTTCTACATCGACGACACCACCATTTTCGACGAATTGGATTCCCTCATCAAGGCGTTCAAGATGCACAAATGGCATGATAAAT
This sequence comes from Bacteroidales bacterium, assembly GCA_017395365.1. Classification (GTDB taxonomy): domain Bacteria; phylum Bacteroidota; class Bacteroidia; order Bacteroidales; family F082; genus Limimorpha. Next base: position 76,093 of record JAFPUN010000022.1, on the reverse strand, counting down.
ACCAGCCTAAAATGGAAATCTTCGATGGTGACATTTGGTCGCTCTATTTCAAGTATGGCTCAGACAAAAGCAAAGGCTCGGGCGGCTATATGGCATGGCCCGACAACTATCACGCGGCTCGTCAAGCCATTTCGGAATATTTCCAAAAGTGGAGGGACTACCCCATCCAAGCCAAAGAAATCAACCTCTTCCAGTACACCTGCAAAAACAAACAAGGACGCGACGTCGAATATCGCCTCGAACGCGGCGAAGTGGAAGCCAAGCTTTTCATCCGCAATGCTGAATACGACACAGACAAAGAGATTACCGTAAGCAACGACTATCTGACGGAGCTACAAGAGTTGGTCAATATGTATCGCCTAAAGGACGAATACAATCGCACCACCAACGACGACAGTGCCTCGGCGTACCGCTTCTTCATTTGCTACAACACAGGCGACACGATCGACTTCACAGGCTACTATACCACATTCGTGAGTGGGCAAACGGCACCTTTTTTGGGCTTTTTCGACCGTTGGCTACCCCTTCGCGGCGATCTTGTCAGGTTTGAATATAATTATGGCGTCACAGACTTCAGCGACATCAAATACTACGTCATCAAGGAGAACGAAGGTTTCACCCTCAGTTATTATGATGAGAGAGGACAGCATCGTGAAGGCAAGATGGACAAGGAAGACGTGTTGAAACTACAGAAGTTGGTGGAATCGTTCGGTCTTGACAAAGCCAAGGACGATTTCATGGGCAACTCCACATGGCATCTCTTCACTGATTACGACTCAAAAGACATCGCCCGTTTCGGCGGTCGGAGCGATGACGAAGCCTCGACAGAGAAAGCGCAGCATATTCTTAATGCGTTGACGGAATTCTTTGCTCCTTATCTCCAATAGCTTTAGCGCTTGATCTGCTCAAACCCCTTGCCGTAGGCACCCATCACGGTGTTCATCGTCATGAACGCCTTAGGGTCTTCGTCTTTCACAATCCTTAAAATTTGCTGCGACTCGCGCTTGTGGGCCACTACCATCAGGATGGGGCCTTCACGCTTGGTATACCAGCCTGTGCCGTTGATGACCGTCACACCACGCTGCATCTCGTTGGCGATGCGGTCGGCCACCTTATCGGGTTCGGAGGTAAAGATGAAAGCTTGTACAGTTTGCTTGTTACCCGTCAGCACGAGGTCGATGCAATAGCTGCAAACGCCCATCACAATGAAACCATAAATGATGGCTTGTATCTTGTCGTTCTCAATAACGAAATAGGAACATGAGATAATCACAATATCGATGAGCAGGATGACCCTACCCTGTGAGATATTGCGATATTTGCAAATCATCATTGCGACGATGTCGGTGCCACCAGTGCTACCTCCTTGAGTAAAGGCCACACCGATGGCCAAGCCTGCCAAGCCGCCACCCAATATGGCCGCCAAAATCTTCTCTTCGACAAAAGGTTTCAAGGCACCCACAGCAGTAGGATCCGTTTGATACAACAGCATTGGTTCTGTAATATAATGCTGCAAAAACGACATAAACAGTGATGCCATGATAATGGAATACACCGTCTTAATGCCAAAAGAGGGGCCCAAAATCTTAAGTGAGATGAGCACCAGGATGGCATTAATGACGAAAACGGAGATACCCGTCGAAATGCCTGTGGCATAGAAAATCAAAGTGGCGATACCGCTGACGCCACCGCCCAACACATGGTTGGGGATAAGGAAGGCCGTCCAACCAAAGGCCATCACGAACAAGGCCAAAGTAATGATGACATAGCGTTTTACCTCTATTAATACGGTTTTCTTGTCTGCTTTCATTTTTTGATAGAATTTGTTGGGGACAAAAGTAATACTTTTTGTTGATTTTGTATCCACAGCAATTTCTTTCCTTATTTTTGTGTCGCCCATGTCACAAAACGGCCTCTTCATTCGTCTTATGATTGAAAAGTTCCCAAGATGGACCCCGAATTCGAAAAGACATATCGAAGCTACTACCCGAAACTGTTCAGGATTGCGGCCAAGATGCTGCAAGACACGGAGGGTGCAAAGGATGTCGTGCAAGACGTGTTCACGGCGTATTATTTCGCGATTAACAACGAGAAAGTCATTCGCGACACGAAAAACTGGCTCGTCAGGAGTACCATTAATAAAGGAATCGACTACAAACGGAAAACGGCAAGAACCGTCACGATGGAAAGCACTTTGCCCGAAACAAATGAAAGTCCCCAAGACGAGGCTTCCGACATCCTCAACGCGATAGCGCATCTCAATGAGAAGGAACAAACGTTGGTCATACTTTACAGTGAAGGCTATTCCTACAAGGAAATCGCGGAAATGACGGGACGCAACCTACCTTCCATCGGAAAAACCTTGTCGAGAATCATGGATAAAATCAAAAAACACCTGCTATGAAACATTTGAATGACAAAACGATACAAAGCTATATCGACAATGAATTGCCGGAAAGCGAAAGAAAGAAGGTGGAAATGCACCTAAAAGAATGCCCATCGTGCAGACAAAGAGTCGAAACACAACGCACTTTCTCTGGAAAAATGAAGAAGTCGTTGGAAACCTTGATTCCGAATGATGTCGAGGTGCCAGAGTTCAGTTTTGGTAGGGCAACAAGACCCGAAGTGAACGTCAACCGAATTGTCCTTATCTCCTCTTTGGCGACGGCTTGTTCTATTGCACTTATCGCGGTACTGGTCAACCTTTTGTCGAAGCCCAAACCAACTGATTACATCTTCGACTATTACACCATCGAAGATTACGACGCCAACAAACCTTCTGCCGAACAGGAATTTGCTGAGTTCAAGATGCATTTACAAACAGAAGAAACAGACACCAATCTCTAAAATATCAAAGCCATGAAAAACTTGCTTTTCATTATTGTATTAGCCATTGCGACTTGCTTTCAAGTTGACGCACAAGTGATCAAACTCGTTCCTGACGAAACCTACGGAGTGGGAAACGATTGGAACAAAATCTTTGACACCTATTATGACACCCTGGACGGTCGTCCTAACGGATTGCGGAAACAACTCGTCGTTTTCGATGACGGCAAAGCCATTGTCAGCCATGCCACAAGAAATAGGTATTCCCTATTTGATTCAAATGGCAAGTTTTTGAAAAACATTACTTTATATTCTGCCGACAAAGGCAAGAAGCCTCGTAATCTCCAGCCCGTGGAAGGGAAGTTGGGTAACTTGTATTTCACTAAAGCCAACAACACAGGCGACATTTATCTGTTTGACAACAACGGGTTGATTGTCAAAGAACTGAAAATCAAATACCAAGCCTTGGAAATGTTAGCATTGGACGACCACCACATTGCCATCTACGGAGGCACGTCGTGGACTAATAAATACAGGCACTTGGTATCCATTTTGGATACAAAAACAGGCAAGGAGAAAATCCTTTGCGATAAATTCAGTGAGTCGAGTGGAGAACTCAAAAACAAGGGCTACTTCATTTACACTGAAGGCAAAAGGGATGACATGAAAGGCCAGTGGCAAATCGCGAAAGTCAACGGCAAGCTCATCGTTTCCAACCCGATAGACGGGCTGGTGAGAACCTACGATTTCAGTGGAAACAAGATTTCGGAAAAACTATTGGATTGGGAACCACAAACCCTGACCGTTGAAGAGCAAATTGCCTTGCAAAACGCACGAATCAAGGACTTGAAAGACGAGTTGCCTGGGGAAACCGACGAGAGAGTGCTTAGATTTTACAACGACTTTATTACCTTTTATGAAAACGGCATCCAACACATTAAAGAGCCTATCAATATGGGGTGGTTCACCATGGCCATCAAAGGCAACGACGACAACATCCTTTTCTTTGGCGATGCCGAAGTGGCAGGCCAAAACACATTCCACGTCTATTCGGTCAGCAAAGGGCAAAGCATTTCGACAGGTTCCTTCCAATGCGAAGACTACGACCTTGCCCTAACGAAAAAGCGCTTCGTGTGCCACAATGGGTTTTACTATGGTGTCCAAGTGCTGAAGAATTGTGATGGCATGCCGCTGAGGTTGGTGCGGTTTAAGCAAGAATAGAAACAAATCGGCCTAACCGCTACAAAAAAAACTCAACCAATTGAATAGCAACTGGTTGAGTTTTTTTGTACCCGAGGCCGGGCTCGAACCGGCACGCCTTTAAAGGGCAAGGGATTTTAAGTCCCTCGTGTCTACCAATTCCACCACTCAGGCACTTACACAAAAAATCCCGATTTTACTCGGGACCTTGTGGAGCGGAAAACGAGACTCGAACTCGCGACCCCGACCTTGGCAAGGTCGTGCTCTACCAACTGAGCTATTTCCGCAAAAAGTGGAGCGGAAAACGAGACTCGAACTCGCGACCCCGACCTTGGCAAGGTCGTGCTCTACCAACTGAGCTATTTCCGCTTCGCTTCACGAATCGGTATTCTATTTCAAGAATTCCGCTTGCGAATTGCGCGGCAAAAGTACAACTTTTTTCAATACCGCAAACATTTTCGAGAAAATTTTTCTCGTTTTTCTTTTTGGACACGAATTACCACGAATGATTCACGAATTTCTAGAAACCAAATTTCTGAATAATTCGTGGTTATTTTATGGCTATTTGAGTTATAAATCAACAACTTAATTTTCAACAACATTCATTCCTTTTCAACTAAAACTTAGTTTTTGATAATTCTTTGTAGTTTTATGCCGAGTTTTGCGTCTAATAGGCAAACTGATTCCGACCATATTTCGACAAACTCAATACCATGAAGGAGAAAGAAAATGAGTTTACCGCCATCGTGAAGGCACACAAAAACACGATTTACACCGTGTGCTACCTCTTCTCGAAAGACAACGACGAAGCCAACGACCTGTTCCAAGAGACGCTCATCAACCTATGGCGGGGCTTCGGCTCGTTCAAGGGACAATGCGACGCGAAGACCTGGATTTGGCGCGTCAGCCTCAACACCTGCCTCACCGCCGAGCGCAAGAAGAAACGCCGCGTAGAGACCGTGCCGCTCTCGATGGACATCAACCTCTTCACCGACACCGACGACGACACGAAGCAGATCCAGCAACTCTACCACCGCATCAACAAACTCGGCGTGGTCGATAGAGCCATCATTCTGCTTTGGTTAGAAAACTTGAGTTACGAGGAAATCGGACAAATCATCGGTATCTCCACCAAGAATGTCTCTGTCAAATTGGTCAGAATCAAGGAACAACTGAAGAAAATGTCAAACGAATAAAAACGCAAAGCAATGGAAAACAACGAATTGGAAGAAATGCGGGCGCAATTGGCCACCTTGAACGAAAAATTGGACAACGAAAGCATCGTTGACGAAAGGCTTGTCAGTGAAGCCACAAAAAAACACATTTCCGAATTGCAGCGGAAACTGATTGGCAGAATCGTCATATTCAGTGTGTTGCTACCTTTTATTTCAATATATGCTGGACTATATTTCGGATTGTGGTGCTTGGGGGTTATCATCCTAAACATATATGTATTTCGGGTAGTCCGCAAAGAAGAGACCGCCTCGGTTTCGGTGACGGAATATGCGCAACAAATCCGTAAAACATTGAAAACCTATAAAAAAGCCAACAAATTCATGTGGATTTTCTCCATCTCGTTCGTATCATTGTTTTCATTCTTTGTTGCAACCTCTTTGTCTATCGACGGTTGGTCATCAAGAGGAATAGAAGGAGCACTTGGAGCTTTCTTAGCGTGTTTCTTAATTGTCCTCGTTTTGTTGGTGGCCTATTTTATCACCAACGTGTATGTCTCGCCCGAAGTCGAACTGAAGTTGGAGATGGTTTTGGAGGATTTGGAGAATGACTCTAATGATTCAGCAACTTCTTAATCTCATTCAACTTCATCAAAGCCTCAACAGGTGTCAAAGTGTCAATGTTGGTATTGAGAATATCCTCCTTGATTTGAAGCAACAACGGGTCATCCAATTGGATGAAACTCAACTGCATGGCGTCATCCTGTTTCTTTGCAGCAGCTTTTTCAACCTCTTCGCTGGTGTGCGATTTCTCCAAAACTGAAAGCAAAGCCGTGGCGCGTTCGATGACTTTGCGCGGCATACCGGCCATCTCAGCCACATGGATACCGAAGCTGTGGGCGCTGCCACCACGCTTCAGCTTGCGCAAAAACACCACCTTGTTGCCGACTTCCTTCACCGAAACATGGTAGTTCTTGATGCGGGCAAAGGAGTCCTCCATCTCGTTCAGTTCGTGATAGTGCGTGGCAAACATCACCTTGGCGCGACTCACAGGGTGGTCGTGCAAAAACTCGGTGATGGCCCAAGCGATGCTGATACCATCGTAAGTGCTGGTGCCGCGCCCGATTTCGTCCAAAAGCACAAGGCTCCGCGACGACACATTGTTCAAAATGCTCGCCGTCTCGTTCATCTCCACCATGAAGGTCGATTCGCCAGAAGAGATGTTGTCGGATGCACCAACACGGGTGAAAATCTTGTCAACCAAACCAATGCGTGCCGAAGCAGCGGGCACGAAACAACCCATCTGCGCCATCAGCACAATTAATGCCGTCTGTCGCAACAAGGCCGACTTACCTGACATATTGGGTCCGGTGATGATGATGATTTGCTGCTTGTCGCGGTCGAGATAGACATCGTTGGCAATGTAGCTCTCCCCTATCGGCATCATCTGTTCGATAACTGGGTGACGGCCATCCTTGATATCCAGCACAAACGAGTCATCGATGACAGGTTGCACATAGTTGTTTTTCAGCGAGATATCTGCGAAACTCACCAGGCAGTCGATACGGGCAACGATGGAGGCATCGACCTGGATGGGCTCCACATACTCGGTCACGGCGGTGACAAGTTCGTTGTAAACCCTTTGCTCGATGACACTTATCTTTTCTTCCGCGCCGAGGATCTTCTGTTCGTATTCCTTCAGTTCCTCGGTGATATAACGCTCGGCATTGGTCAACGTCTGCTTGCGAATCCATTCCGCCGGCACCTTGTCCTTGTGCGAATTGGTGACTTCGAGGTAGTAACCAAACACATTGTTATAGCCCACCTTCAAAGAGGTGATGCCCGTGGCTTCCATCTCGCGGCGTTGTATGCCCATAAGGTATTCCTTGCCCGAACGCGACAAGTTGCGCAAGTCGTCCAACTCCGGGTCGACACCTTCTGCTATATAATTGCCTTTCGACAGCAAAGCGGGCGCATCGGGATTCAAGTCTTTCTTGATGCGCTCTCGGATGGAGGCACAAGGATTGAACTGCTCTGCAAAACGCTGCAAGGCAGGATGTTGGCTTTCTTCGCAAGCCGTCTTCAGCACCTCAATTTGGTCCAAGGCTCGCCCCACTTGCAACAACTCCCTCGGGTTGACACGCGACAGCGAGACCTTGGAAATCAAACGTTCCAAATCGCCCACTTGTCGTATCGCATCCTGGAACTTTTGGATCTGCTCGCGATGTTCGACAAAATAACGCACAACCTCATAGCGTGCCTCGATCTGTTCCTTGTTCTTCAAGGGCAGGCTCAACCAACGGCGCATCAATCGGCCGCCCATAGGCGACACCGTCTTGTCAATGACATCAATCAAAGTTTTAGCATTGAGATTGGACGTATGCAACAGCTCCAAATTGCGGATGGTAAACTTGTCGAGCCATACATACTGTCCTTGGTCGATACGCGAAAGCGAGGTGATATGGTTCAACTTATCGTGTTGCGTCTCAATCAGATAATGGATGGCAGCACCAGCCGCCACGATGCCCTTCGGGAAGTCGTCGACACCGAAGCCCTTCAGCGAGACAGTATGGAAATGCTTGTTGAGAATCTCGTTGGCATAGTCATCGGTGAAGACCCAGTCATCGAAGACCGTGAGATAGTATTTGGCGCTAAACAGGTCGATGAAATCCTTGCGTTTGTTGCGTTGCAGCAACACTTCAGAAGGATTAAAGCTTTGCAACAGCTTGTCAATATATTCGTTGGAGCCCTGTGTCAGATAGAACTCGCCCGTTGACACATCGAGGAAAGCAATACCCGAAGTCTCCTTGTCGAGGTGCACGGAAGCCAAGAAATTGTTCTCTTTCTGTTCCAATACGCTGTCGCTATAGGTCACGCCGGGTGTCACCAGTTCCACCACACCGCGTTTCACCAGCTTCTTGGCCAGCTTCGGATCTTCAAGCTGCTCACACACTGCCACCTTCAGTCCGGCACGCACCAACTTGGGCAAATAGGTATCCAAAGCGTGGTGGGGAAAACCGGCAAGTTCGATGGAATCGGCAATGGCACTCGACCTTTTGGTGAGCACAATCCCCAAAATCTCGGAGGATTTCACGGCATCCTCGCCATACGTTTCATAAAAATCGCCCACGCGAAACAGCAGCATGGCATCGGGGTATTTCGCCTTGAAGGAGAAATACTGCTTCATCAAAGGGGTTTCGGTCGCTTTTTCTGCCATAAAAAACTCGGATTAAGGGGTACAAAATTACCATTTTGTTTGAAACAATTGACCTATTCATCCAATTTTTTCCGCCTTCTTGACAGGGCAATGTCTTTTTTCGCTTATTTTGCCGTCAAATCACAATACCATGCGCAAACTCAGTATGGACGAGCTGAACCGCATCAGCAAGGAAGACTTTGAAAAGGCGGAGAAGCTACCTATTATAATAGTGCTCGACAACATACGCTCCTTAAGCAATGTCGGGGCTTTCTTCCGCACCGCCGATGCCTTTCGAATCGGGGAATTGTTGTTATGTGGCATTACTGCCTGTCCGCCCCACCGCGAAATCCACAAAACGGCATTGGGAGCCGACGAAACCGTGAAATGGCGCTATTTCAAGACCACCGAGGCTGCTTGCCAACAATTGAAGGAGGAGGGCTACCGGATTTATGCCGTAGAGCAGGTGGAAGGCAGCATGCCCTTGCAGGATTTCGAGTTTGCCGAACGCACCGCTTATATCTTAGGCAATGAAGTGGAGGGCGTGAGCGAGGAAGCACTACCCTATTGCGAAGGTGCCATTGAGCTGCCTCAGGTAGGCACCAAGCACTCCATTAATGTGTCAGTTTGTGCCGGAATCGTCATGTGGAAAGCCTTCGAACAGCTATATTTGATGAGGAAATAATGCAGTTTCATGCCATTTTTAGGCGAAAAAGTTGAAAAAAAAGCAAAAAAATCAACATTTTGGTGTTGACAATTGAAATATTTCCTATTTTTGTTCGCTAATTAGAATGAATAATAAGACAAAGACAATAAATCAACTAATTTAATTACAAACCTAACACAATTGCGTTATGAAGAAAAACTTGACTATTTCGAAGCTGCTGATGCTCGTCATCATGGCTTTCCTTCCTTTCAGCATGATTGCCCAGGAAGGTAACAACAAGAAACCGGTTGAGAGATACTGGTACATTCAAGCCGACGGTGGTCTCTCCATTTACCACGGCGATTTGGCCAACTACAATGGTGGCATTTGGGATGACTTCAACCACTTTAAGACCATGGCTCTCCAGCCCAACTGGGATGCCCACTTTGGCATTGGTTACCAATTCGGTAAAGTCATTGGCTTGAACCTCAAGGGCGGCTACGGCACCTATGCCGGTCACAAGCACAACCAAGCCCTTGTGTTGAACAGCGCTCCCGACTACACTCGTTACAACCTCGGCCTTGACCAATCGAACTACATTGAAGGCAACCTGAACTTGACCTTCAACCTGTTCAACATGTTCAAGTACAACCCGAGAAGAGTCATCAACCTGGTGCCTCACGTCGGTATCGGTGGTATCTACTACCAAGCCAATGCCGTTAAGCACCTCGATGGCGACGACAACGCTGAGACTCCCGCTTTGGCCGAAGCCGCTAGCAAGCGCGAACTGAGCTTCACGGTTCCTGCCGGTATGGAGATCACCTTCAACGTGGCCCCCAAGTTCGACATCTTCTTGGATTACACTTACCTCTTCACTGGCACCGACAATCTCGACCAAGTGGCCAAGATCAAGAGCGAGGAAGACAAGCACATCATCAACGACAAGGATATGTACAGCCAGTTCAACCTGGGTCTCCGTTACAAATTCAACAATCCTTGCGACATCGAGAGAATGGCCCGCGAGTCGAAGAAGATCACCTATCGCGTTGATCCCGACCCGCTGAAGGAAGGCGAAGATGGCAATGTTTGCTTCGACGTTATCGTCACTATCCCCGGTGAATACTTCGAGAAGAAGGCCGTCATGAACCTGAAGCCTTATCTGGCTTACGAAGGTGGCCAAATCGACATCGACCCCATCACCTTCGTGGGTGAAAAGGTCAAGGGCGAAGGCGACTTCCGCGTCAACTACAAAGAAGGCGGCGAGTTCACCAAGCACTACTGCATGCCTTACCAGAAGGAAATGGCCAACTGCGAACTCAAGGGCGACCCGATGTTCTATGTCTACGACGGCACCATCTATCCTAACCAGGAAGAGATCGTGAAGAACACCTACTTCACCCGTGGCGCTACTGAACACCTTGCCGACGGCGTCTTGGCCAAAGGGCCTTGCACTACCACCAAGACCGTCACTGACACCACCTATGTTGACAAGTATGTTGCCAAGTGCACCTATTTCTTCAACAAGGACAAGTACAACATCAAGGACAGAAAGAGCCTCAACAACGCCGCTGACAAGGCCTTCAAGGAATTGCTGGACGCTGGCGTGACCGACTTCCGCATCGAAGCTTGGGCTTCACCCGAAGGCGAAGAGGGCCACAACAACGAGCTCTCCACCAACCGTTACAACGCTGCCGAGAAGCAGATCAAGGATCTGGCCAAGGGCAAGAAAGTTGAAATCACTGTGAAGGGTGGTGGCAATGGCGAAGACATCGAGCTCTTCAAGCAACTCGTCAAAGACTCCAACCTTAAGGACAAGGATGCCATCCTCAATGTGATCAACAGCTCGAGCAACCAAAGACAAGCTGTCGAGGATGCCTGCCGCACCTACGAAAGACAACTTGAGAAGGACATTCTGCCTCAGATTCGTCGCGCCGAAATCATGGTGAACGAGCCTGAAATGAAGATCACTACCAGAACTATCGAAGTTGAAGTTCCCTGTGAATAATCCTTTTCATCAGTAACAGAAAAGCCGCTCAATTGAGCGGCTTTTTTTGTTTTACATAACTGAACCATCAAAGTGAAACCCGATGCAGTCCGATGTCGTAAGGCTGGTCAATCACTTCGATGATACGGCGGTAGTCGTTCTCGTTGGCCACGAAGTCAAGACGGTTGGTGTCGATAAGCAAGATGCGCATATTGTTTTGCTGCTGACGCAGAAAGTCGAAATAGCCCTGCTGGATGTTGTCGAGATAGGCATCGCTAATCTCCTGCTCATAGCTACGCCCACGCTTGCGAATGTTGGCCTGCAATCGGTCGACATCAGAATAGAGGTAGACCAACAACTCGGGCTTGGGCATATCGGAAAAGATGATGTTGAAAAACCGTGAGAACAGCTGGTACTCGTCATCTTGAAGGTTGTTTTTCGAAAAAATCAACGACTTGGCCACATAATAATCCGAGATAATGAAGTCGTGAAACAAGTCAAGCACGCCCAATTTGTCCTTCAGCTGCTGGTAGCGCAAAGCCATAAAGGTCATTTCTAACTGGAAGGAATACTTGTCGGGGTCCTTGTAGAACTTGGGAAGAAAGGGGTTCTTGTCACCCTCAAACTCCTCCAACACTAACTTCCCGTTGAAATCGTCAGCAATACGGGTGGCTAAAGTTGTCTTGCCAGCCCCAATGGTTCCTTCTATGGCGATATAATTGTAGTTCATAAGCTCATTGCGTTACTCTAACGATTGATGGGTCAGTGCATCTATGTAGCAACTCACGCTGGGTAACCTGAAAGACAGGATGCATCAGTTCCGGCGCCACCTCACACAACGGCATCAAAGCGAATCGGCGAAGATGCAACCGAGGATGCGGGACCGTCAATGTGGGTGTCACGATGACACGCTGACCATAATACAAGATATCCAAGTCGGCAGTGCGCGAAGTGTAGCCCTCTGTTTCGGGATGGCGCACACGACCCAATTCCGCCTCAATCGCCAACAACTCACGTAGCATCGCTTCAGGGTTCAAATCAGTGTCGACCACAATAAGACGGTTAAGAAACCACTCGCTGGCCTCAAAGCCCCATGGCTCCGACTCGTAGGAAGATGAGACGGCCGTGATGGCACCACACCTATTATTAATTAATAGGCAAGCCTCGGCAAAGATGTTTTCTTTGTCACCCATGTTCGACCCGAAAAGCACGTAACACGATTCCATTGCCGCCTATTTTTTTGCAAAGGTAAGCGTTTTTAAATCACAAAACAACCCATCGTTTGAACAAAATAATTACTTTTGCAGCCTAATCAAAACAAAATCACAACATCATGAAATTCTCAAAAGTCTTATTGGCAGCCTTTTTAGGCACATTGATCGCTTTAGTAGCTACATTCTTCATCAAGTTAGGAGTGGTTTCATCGATGATATCCGCTATGTCGAAACCGACCGAGACATCGACTACAGTCAAGCCGAACTCTGTGCTTCAGATGAAGCTCGACTATGCCATTCCGGACCGTACTACCGACAATCCTTTTGGTGGAATCAACTTCAACACTATGGAGTCGCAGGACATGACGGGCATGAACGACATCCTGCGTAACATCGAACATGCCAAGACCGATGACAATATCAAGGGTATCTACTTGGAACTGAGTAGCATCCCCACCTCGACGGCCACCTTACAAGAGATTCGCGCCAAACTCCTCGAGTTCAAGGAATCTGGCAAATTCATCGTTACCTACGGTGAGAGCTACTCACAAAGCGCTTATTATATCGCCTCTGTCGCCGACAAAATCTTCCTCAACCCGGAAGGTGCCTTAGACTTGCACGGCATGGCATCACAGATCATGTTCTACAAGCACCTCCTTGACAAACTCGACATCGAAATGCAGATTGTCCGTGGTCCCAACAACCGCTTCAAGAGCGCCGTTGAGCCCTATTTCTTGGACAAGATGAGCGAGGCCAACCGCGAACAGATGGACAAGCTGCTGGGCTCTGTTTGGGGACAAATCCTCACGGGCATCAGCCAGAACCGCAACATCAGCGTTGAACAACTCAACAAGATCGCCGACAATCTTGAGACCATCTTCAATGCCGACAAGGCTTTGGAGTATGGGCTGGTCGACAACTTGTACTTCAAAGATCAAGTCTTGGACGAACTGAAAGGCTTGACTGGCAGCAACAAGAGCATCAATGCCGTGGGCAACGCAAAATATGCCAAGTCGTACAAAGACAAGAGCAATAGCAAGAACGAGGTGGCCATCATCTATGCCTCGGGCCAAATCTTTGACGGCAAGGGCGACGAAACGGCCAACATCTATTCCGAGAACCTCAGCAAGACCATCCGCAAGGCTCGCGAAGACGAAAACATCAAGGCAATTGTGCTCCGCGTCAACTCACCTGGCGGCAGTGCCGTAGCCTCTGCCATCATTGGCCGCGAACTCGACCTGACCAAGGAAGTGAAGCCTATTATCGTCTCGATGGGCAACTACGCCGCTTCGGGCGGTTACTGGATCTCGGCCAAGGCCGACTACATCTATGCCGACCCCACCACCCTCACGGGTTCCATCGGTGTGTTCGGCACCTTCCCCAACGCCCAAGGCTTCCTCAACGATAAAATCGGTCTGACCTTCGATGTGGCCAAGACCAACGAAAACGCCGACTTCGGTTCTATAACACAACCTCTCACCGAGTTCCAATACGCCAAGTTGCAGGAGAATGTGGTGAAGACATACGAACAGTTCACCAGCCGCGTCGCCGAAGGCCGTGGCCTGCGTCAGACCTATGTCGACAGCATCGGCCAAGGCCGTGTTTGGGCTGGCGTCGACGCCATCGAAATCGGCCTCGTCGACCAATTAGGCGACATGGAAGATGCCATCGCCTATGCCGCACAAAAGGCCAACCTTGGCAGCGACTACAAGGTGGTAGAGATGCCCAAGCAGAAGGACTTCTTCACCCGTATGATGGAGTCGATGAACAATACGGAAGACCAACTCGATGCCGCCATGCGCAGCAAGCTCGGAGCCTATTATGACTATGTGAAAGGCATAGAGAACCTGCAAAAGAACACGGGCATCCAAGCAAGAATGCCGTTTGACATGGTCATCGAATAATATTTGAGACTAGACTATAAAATATGCGGGGCGATTCCTTCGTCCCGCATATTTTATTTCTCGTATTCCGACATCACTTCTTCGCGCTCCACTTGCTTCTCTCCCCAGTCATCCATCAAGGCTTGGAGTTGCTCTTTCTTCTGGCCATAGGCCCAATACCAGTCGTTATCAATCTTGATGTCGGGATGCTGGTCAGGGTGGGCCATGATGGCATCTTGCTCGGCCAACTCGACTTCTAGTTTTCCGATGGCTTCCTCTAGACGCTGGATTTCCTTGTCCACCTTACGCAACTTGGCATCAATCTGCTTCTTCCGCTCATAGTTGACCTTGTTTTGCGAGACAGGCTCAACGGCTGCAACTTTAGGCTGTGATTTGGCAGAGATTTCCAATTCCTTCAAGTGGTTGAGGTTTTTCTGTTCCAAGAAATCGTAGATGTCGCCAAGATACTCCTTGATGTTGGGCTTGCGAAACTCATAGACCTTATTAGTCAACCCTTGCAGGAAGTCACGGTCATGGGAGACGATAATAAGTGTGCCGTCGTATTGGATCAAGGCATTCTTCAGGATGTCTTTCGAGAGCATGTCCAAGTGGTTGGTAGGCTCGTCGAGGACCAACAAGTTGGTCGGGAAAAGGAGCATCTTTGCTAAAGACAGACGGGCTTTCTCTCCACCCGAAAGCACTTTCACCTTCTTATCGATATCATCGCCACGGAAAAGGAACGAACCAAGCAAAGCTTTCACCTTCAAACGCATGTCGCCTACGGCCACATCGTCCAAGGTCTCAAAGACGGTCTTATTCATGTCGAGCATGTCCTGCTGGTTCTGGGCATAATACCCAATCTTGACCTCGTGACCGAGTTTCACTTCGCCCTCGTGATCGAGTACGCCACAAATGATTTTAGACAAAGTCGACTTACCTTCGCCGTTGCGTCCCACAAAGGCAATCTTCTCCCCTCTCGGAATCAACAAGTTGATGTCTTTGAGGATGACTTGGTCACCATAGGATTTGCCTACATGGTTCAGTTCCAAAGTGACCTTACCAGAATGAGGCGCAGGCGGGAACTTGAAATGGATGGCGGTGCTATCGATGTCATCCACCACAATCTCATCCATCTTCTCAAGGAGCTTCACACGACTCTGCACCTGCTTGGCCTTGGTGGCTTTATAGCGAAAACGCTCGATGAACGCCTCAATATTCTTGATTTCGCGCTGCTGGTTCTCGTAAGCCGAGCGCTGCATGTCGACGCGCTCCTCGCGCAGGCTGACATAATCGGAATACGGAACCTTGTAATCATAGATCTTCCCATTGCTGATCTCCACCGTACGGATGGTGATGTTGTCCAAGAAAGCGCGGTCATGCGAGACCATCAGGATGGCGCCATAATAGGCCTTCAAGAAGCCCTCGAGCCATTGGATGGACTCGATGTCAAGATGGTTGGTCGGCTCGTCGAGAAGCAGAAGATTGGGCTTTTTCAGCAGAATCTTGGCCAACTCAACACGCATCTGCCATCCGTTGCTGAACTCGCGCATAGGGCGCTGCATATCTTCGTGACCGAAGCCCAAACCGACCAAAATCCTTTCCGCCTCGCCTTCGATGGAGTTGCCGCCCAGCAAAGCCAGACGATCGTTCAGGTTGTTCATCCTGACGATGAGTTTCTCATATTGAGGGCTTTCGTAATCGGTGCGTTCGGCCAGTTCCTGTTGCATCCTTTCCAAGTCGCGTTCCAGTTGGTGATATTCATCGAAAGCGGAAAGCGCCTCATCCAAAACGGTCTTTGCACTGTTCACATTCTTTTCCTGGGGCAGATAACCAATGGTAACGCCTTGAGGGATAACAACATCTCCTTTAGAAGGTTGTTCCAATCCGCAGATAAGCTTCAACAGCGTGGTCTTGCCCGCGCCGTTTTTGCCCACCAAGCCGATGCGGTCCTTCTCGCGAATCAAGAAGGAGATATCGGTGAAGAGGTCTTCACCGGTGAAGTGCATGCTCAGGTTTTGGATAGAAATCATCGTGGCCGTTTTGAGGCGACAAAGATAGCACTATTTATTGGGTTATGCGGCTTTTTTGCATTGCAAATGCATAATCAAAAGATTCAGAAATAATATTCTTACGATTCTTGCATTGTAAGGAACCGACTATTTTTGTCATCTATCGGAATGGCTGTTTTATTATCATCAATGAAAACAACTTTCATAATTCGGTTTTCCAGTTTTACATCGGAAATTATTTCACTAAACAAATAATCTTTTTCTACCTTTAAAGTATCCAAACTGATAAACAGGATGCTTATCTCACAAATAACAACAACAAATTCTTCATATACAATCATATACAAAAAAGGAGTGTCCACATCCCAACATTTAAAAACGCCACTGCTTGTATTTAGTATGCAAAAATGTTGGTCTATTCCGATTCCGAGTAAATTAGAATCCAATGCTTCAACAATGGGTTCGACTAAAGTACTATACCAAGAGAACTTATATTTTTGTTCACCAATGGTAATAAAGCCAAAACATTTGTCGCATCTGCTGTCTTTTTCAGAAAACAAAGTAGGGGCTTCTAACGAATGATACTCTTTTGCTGTTAGTTTCTGCATAGCTTCTTGAATGAAAAAGATCATCTTGAAATAACGAAAGGCTTAACCGCCGTCCCATTTTGCGTCATCACCTTAACCCAGTACAAACCATCTTCAAACCCCGACAAATCGACCTGCAAAGCATCACTGTTGGCTTCTTTGTTGAGCAAGACTTGCCCCAAGGCATTGTAAACCATCACTTTTTGTAATCCCTCTAATTCGATGGAAATAAGCCCGTTGGTGGGATTGGGATAGAGCTTGAGTGAGGATTCAAGATTCTCTTCGGTCGAGGTAAGGTCAATGGAGATGTAATTCTGTTCGGGATCGTTCAAGGCGGTGGCATAGTCCGACTCGCAGGTTTCACCCGTGTCGGCCAGATAAAAGGCGGTCAACCGGTAATAGACATCGTCGTGGTCATCCGTTGCCAGGTTGTCGCGATATTCATAATATAGCTGGCTTTCTATGGCAGGAATTGATGCCACTTGCTCATAGTCCGTGTTGTCGAATGAACGATACAGGTTGTATTGCTGTAAGGCGTAGCCGTCTTTGGCAAGTACTTCCATGCGTCCAGCTTGATTGGTGACGAAAGCACGCAGCATCCAGGTGTAATGCATATTGAAGGTGTGCATATCGGTCCAAGTCTCGCCATCCAACGACACCCAACGCCCGTTGGCATCGCCCATATCCTGGCAGGCGGCGGCTGGTCGGGCAAGACCTTGCTGGCCCACCACAATCCAAATCGGCTCGTTTTCTGGGATTTCATAAGCAGGACTGATGACTTCCTCATGCCATGTCTGTGCATTGGTCAACGACATGTTTTGGGAGCGGACCAAGGTGCGCGGTGCCGTATCGCCACCCACATAGATCCACAACTGATAGGTGCCAGCACCGGCATCGTAGAGTGATACCTTTTTCAACGAGTTACCTACATATTCTGCCAAGTCTTCAGCTTCGAAGCGGATGGCCCAGAAGATGCGAGGCTCTTCACCGCCCAATGAACGCTTAAAAACGCCATCATCGAAATACAGCCATTGGTTGACCGGCTCGGGGCGTTCACCCCAAGAAACCAAAGCACCATGGTCATTCTCTTCCTCATAATAGACCGTTCCATCCAATTTCGCCGGCGGGTCGCAATAGGCAGGGAACGAGGCCGTAGTACACACCTCGCACGACATGGAATAATAGGTGCCGTCCATCGGGCCATCATAGATGAGTCGCAGACAATACTCCACTTCTCCATGCAACTGAACAGTCTCGTCCACGAAGGTGTTCGCATCGGTAATAGCGAGGAAATCCCCATCGCGCATCAACATAGCGCCCACAAAGTCACCTTCGGGATACTCCCAGGTGAGTTGCAGCGCTTCGCCATGCAACGCCCATGTCAAGGTCGTTGGACCTGCGAAATCCGTGCATGGCCGATATACCCAAATACACGACTTCCATTCACAAGAAGCCGAAAGATAAACAGGTCTCACCTGAACCATACAGGTGTCACCCTCTGCCAAGGAGGCGACATCCAACTGATAATCAAAGTCAGTGGTTGTACCGACAGCTTCTCCGTTCAACATGATTTCAAAATACTGCAAATCACGATTTTGGGCATTCTCGACTGACCAGATGGCCCAACCTGTAGAGGAGACATACAAACTATCGATGCCATTCGTCGCTTCAAACAACTCGATTTCAACTTGAGCAGGTTCAAAAACCGAGAGCGCAGAATCGGAGACATAGTCCCAAAAACCGTCAAGATGCACGCGGAGGTCATATTCACCACGGTAGACATTGGACATGAGGATATGACCGTTGGCATCCAAGCTTGCTTGATAGTCGTGACCTTGCCCATTGTGTGAAGTGAGCGTCACCGAAGCTCCTGCAGGCGGTAAGCCCACATTGGTCGAGCCTAGGATCTCAAGCGTTGTGGTCATGTCCTTGTCGAGATAAGCTGACCAAATGGTATCAGAGTTGCCTCGGTTGCCCTCATAATAGGCGCTCACACCCCAACGGTATTGTCCCCAAGGCAAGCTACCCCAGTTCATATCCATAAACACTGTATCGGTGAGATGTGAAGCCATCATCACGGGTTCCTCATCAAAACGGCTACGAAATAGATCATAATACTGGAAAGAACGCGTCAGCTTTGCACTATCCTCAAGGAAGAAGCGGATGCAGTCCACATAGAAGCAGTCGTCGCCCAGATCGGTACTTGCATCCTTGACATAATCCCAACGGAACACATGCTCGCCCACGGTGATATCGAATTGGTGCTCTGTCCATTCCTCCTCACCCGAACACTCCATCTTCTTGACACCATCAAGATAGAATCGCCCCATGTCCCAAGGACTCTCGGATGAAATCTTGCTATAGAAACTCATCTTCCCTTCCAAGGGCACATAAACAGAAACCTCAATTTGAGACATACCGTTTTCCTCGCCCTCGCAAGTCGACCTCATGCAATAATTGCCTTCGTAGGCATGCAGGGAATCGATGGTCCAAGGGTGATCACTCATATTGTTGTTCCAAGGAAAACGGTTGAAACTACCCGTCTCAAAGTCTTCCACCAGCAAAGGGTCGTTCATTGACCAACTGATGCGAACCAGATCATCGATATACTGCCGTGCTGCCACATAACGAACGGGGTGATAGATCTCATACAGGACAAAATACAACCCGGAGAAATACTGCCCATCCTCGACTTCCAAGGAATCCGTCTGATATTCCGTCTGATAACCGTCGGCTGAAGCCCAGACCCGATAGATACCAGCATTGATGCTGTCGGAAAAATAGCCAAGGGAGTCGGTGACAAGATGATAAACCACCGTATCACCTATGGCATCAACACCAGAAAAAGTCACAATGGCATTCTCTATTGGCGTTTGCCAATCTTGTTCGTCCACTTCGCCATAAACCAAGACTTGGCCCATGGCAAATCTCATCCCCATCAGCAGAAAGGCAAGAACGGCCATCATCCTCATCATCTTTCTCATAGCCTGCCCTTTCATCGTTTCACAAATTTTGTAGTTACGGAGGTCGACTGACCTTTCACCTGGATGAAATAAAGACCTGCACGAAGCTCATTCACTGGCAACGAAATCTCTCCCAACAAATCAGTTTGCACCATCGTTTCAGGAAGGACCATCATGCCCAAGCCATTCAAGACACAAACCTTATACTCTTCATTAATCTTCAATCCACCGACAGAAACCCATTCCTCGGCTGGATTAGGATACACCAACAAATCCGAGGGTGAATCAACATCAACAGAGCGTCGCATATCCACCCTGCCTTCCTCACTGACAAAGAGATGCAAGTCTGTGACCGATGGCTGTTCCACCGAAAGCGTGATCTCCTCACACATGCCACGACCATAGCGTGGCAGGTCGGCCATCAGATGATAAGTGCCAAAGGGCAAGCCGCTAAAGCGGAAGCCTCCGTCATTTCTTGTCAAGGCGAAACCCACTATGCGTTGTTTGGTCGAGTTAAGCAAGAGGACACCGACATTTGAAAGGCCGTCGGTGCAATAGTCGACATCCTCGCCCTCGCGCAGCCAAGGCTGGCAATAAAAATCGCGCGCGCGAAAATCGGATTCTGGATAATCGAACACACCACTGATACTTCCATTGCCCGTATTGAATCCCTGTTCCTTCGCAGGCAATGCGATATCCACATCATAGACATCGCCATCCACTTCGACCATATTCGATTCGTTCCACTGGAGGTCACCGAGATAATAGCAACCACTGGAAGTGGCGTCCAAGGTATCGGGAAAAGCGTACAAAGTATAGGTATCAGGAAGCAAGGCGTCAAACCTATAGAATCCCAGACTATCGGAGACCGTACGATAGAAGCCCGACACAAAAGGATTGTCATTACTCAAGGCTGCAGCAACCACCTGGGTGTTGGGGCAAGGTACTCCGTTGCTCCATGTTCTCCCCTCCAAGGCATAGTCCTTGAATAGCTCGAAGCGAACCACATCGGAAGCATAACCGCAGAATGACCAGGCCTCAAGCACCAATTCAACGAACCCTTGTTCCTTGTCAAAGGCGCCTGGATAATAGACTGGATGCAGCGAAAGCGAGTCGTTGAAACGGCCATCGCCCATTGAATGCCAACGAAGCGAGTCGTAGTTGTAAGCTTCGGCTTGGTCAAGTGGCAAAGGCCGATCCAAACCACTGAAACCATCATCGCCAGCAAAGACACTTAAAGCTTTATAGAGCTGCAACTGCATGGCATCGGTCTTCAAGGTCCCGTTCGCGCTAACACGCAAAGTCAAGGTCACCTCGCCAGCCTCGAAATCGGCTTCAGAAGGATAATATACGGGTCTCAACGACAAGGAATCGGAGAACATGCCTGTCCCTGAAGTCTGCCACACAAAACCGCTATAAGTATAGGGAATGGTGGCGTCAGTGATGGTATAACCTGCTTGAGGGGCACACATGTATCTATCGGCACCCGCATAGGGATAATAGGAAGCGAAGGCATAGGCACTTTGTCCGGCCGAGGCATACACATCAGGATTGTAAGCACGGTCGCAAGCCATGACGGCAATGTTCTCTGATTGTTGAGGCGTAAGCACATAGGAGTTCTCCTCGATACCATCGATGTGGTTGGCGAACTTATAATAATTGAAATCACCATAAAAAAGCACATAATGGTCGACATCACGCTCAAGGTTCTCGTCCCAAGAGATCAGCCAGCGGCTATTCACAAACTGCTTTTTCACCTTAAACGGTGGCGCGATGGGAACTGTGGTATCGCATTCCAACAACTGGTTTTCATAGATAATCTCACCTAACGAAGGCGTGTCATGCTTATCGAGGATGACGGATTCGATTTCGGCTGCCGAGTCGGCATCCCAATAATTGCCACGCAAGTCGATGTCGTCAGTCGAGACATTGGCGAAGAGGATGGCGTCTTTCTTGTAATGCAAGAAATTGTTGCCATTCATCCTAGACAACGCCGAAGGAAAGTTCACGATCCTTTTCTTCGCCTCGCTAATGGTGTTACCCACGAAGGTCACAGAACCCGCCGTCAACAAGTTGGTAATGGTCAATTCATTGTCATAGAAAGTGTTGTTCTCAATAACGAGATGGCACACCCGCATCATCCTGACGGCCTCGTCGTTGCTCCAAAACACATTGTTACGGACCACAACCGTATCCATAGCCGCCTTGATGCCATAAGACGAATATCCAGACCCACCTTCAGGCAATTCACTAGAGATGAGGTTGTCTTCAATATAGTTGGTGGCTTCGCGGTCCGACACGCCACCTACCGTCTCAAAACTAATGGCGGTGGCAGCACCTTGGAAACAATTGGCGGTGATATGGTTGCGGTTGCATTTGTAGCCATAGGCCACATTGGAAATCTCGATGTTGATTTGTCCTTGATCAAAGATATTATGTGAGAAGACATTATCTTCGCTGTCGCCGGCACGCGCTTTCAATTCGATGCCCGACACGCATTGGAAGAAGGAGCAACTATCGACCAGGAAGTTATGACAGTCAATCAGTTCCATACCCTTGCCTGCATAATAGTTGTTGAAAGCGCAATGGCGGATGCTTACATTGTTGCTCGTGGAGGCATTCAACGCGGTCAGGGCGCCCACCACCTCCACATAGGCCATGCGTACCGTGTCATCTTCAGCGATATTCTTGAGCTGTACGCCAGCCCAATCGTGTGAGAACTCGTAACAGAGCAGATATATCGAGTCGTTGGGCTGACCGTCAAGCATCAGGTTGCCACCCTCGACACGCAGGTAGGTCGACTGCCCGAAGTACATCCTCACTCCGCCTTCCACGCGCAATGTGCCACCGTTATGAATCGTCAGCGACTCATTCACCCAATACACCGAATCGCCACCCAATCTAGGCAAGACCATCAGCGTATCGATGTCGCCATTGACGGGCACATAGTGCTGCGCCTCCATAAGCGCACAAGGCGCTAGCAGAAGCATCAACAGGAGATTCCGTATGTATTGGAACAGTCTCATGGTTTAGAAATAATAAGTCAAGCCCAAACGGAAGTCCCACATCCGCATCTTCATGTCAAACGGGAAGTCGGCACGATACAGCGAGCCGTTGGTCAGGCGGTAATGGACCTCGGGCACCAACTCGATGCGATGAGCCACTTTGAAGGCCACACCCAGGCCGCCATAGTAAGAAATCCGGGTGGGTTCCACCTGCTCTTTGGCGATTGGTGCATGGAATGGTGCTGCCGTGGCATTGAGCGACCCAGCATAACCAACCAAGAAATCCACAGAGACACCCGCCTTGGCAAAAGCCCTGAAATGCTCCATTTTGACAAAATCAAAAGAGGCGAAAAGACCGACACTCAAATAATCAAGCCTGTTGACATCGCGATAGGCATATTGGGTCGTGGTCAGCGGAACATAAGTCGAATCCAAGATATATTGGTAGGTAGTGTCGCCAGTCGGATGAACCGTGTAATAGGTGTCCAAGGTGTCGTTGACATAATAATCCCCATCGAATACCGTCTGTTCAAGCAAAAAACGATAGCGTACAGAACGGTACGACAGGTTCATGCCCACACTGAGGCGGTTGTTCTTGTAGCCGCCATCGAGACCGACGCCATAGGCAAAGCTAGGTGTCACATCAATTGATCCATTCTCTGGTTCAGGCATACCGCCTTCATGTTTGAAACTGGCCGAGCTCATAGTCACAGAGGGCGTGATGAACCAACCGTTGTCACGGAACTTGGGCCAAGGAATATGCCACCCTTGGTATTTCACAGTATACACTGTGTCGGTCTTCATTTCATGTTGTATCTTGACGACGGTGTCGTATCGCATCACGGTTTTGATCACCTGAACGGTATCGAAAATACGGATGACCTCCCCTGCTTTGGGAACAACGCTGTCCGTTTTTGGTTTGACGACCTCGACATGCGGTTCAGCGGGTTGCGTTATAGTAGCCTCTGGCACATTGACCAGTTGCTGGTTCTTCTTGATTACATATTGCTTGCCGATTTTCTTGAAGCCGTAGTCGGTGCCTTTCAGAAGGTCAGACAGCACCTCCTCGACAGATTTGTAGGAACAAGAATAGCTCTCAATGCGTATCTTGCTCAGTTCCGCTTTGCTGAAAGCCACATTCAGTTCGTAGTCGGCGAAGAGTTTTTCCAAAGCCTTATCCAAGGTACACGACTCCACCGAGAACGAAATCAGCGGATTAAATGATTGTGCTTGGGAAGATTTTGGGAGGGCAAAACAAAAGACAAGCAAGGCCATAATAGGCAGCCATAGGCTTTTTCGCTTATCTTTCTGTCTATCAACGGCTATATGAATAATAGGGTATTCCATATCCAAGATAATTCAAAATAGGCCGCTAAAATACGACAAAAAAACGAGAGTTATCTCATTTAACTCAAAAAAAGACTTGGTAAAATGGAATGGAATCAGCGAATCTGATAGATATCGCCCTCTTTGGTGACCGTCACTTCCGACACCAAAGCGATGGTCTCAAGCACATCGTCGATGGACTCGTCATCGGAGAAACGAGCGGTGAGTTTCTTGGAAGCGCAGGCATCGCTAAGGTTAATTTCAACCTTGTAGATGTATTCCAAAGCCTCAACAATCTTCGACAGTTGCTCATTGTCGAACACGAGGACATGGTTGGTTTGCAACTCATCCTCTTTCACTTCGGAATATGTCATCATCTTCAGTTCGCTCTCCGTGGCGTTCCACACGCCGCGCTCGCCAGGATTGACTTCCACCTGTGAAAGTGTGTTGCCCTTTTCGTCAAAAGCGGTCATCATCACCTTGCCTGTATAGAGGTCGACAGTATAGCGTTCGGCTTCCTTATCGGCATTGAGCAGGAAGGTGGTGCCCAACACTTCCACATCCATATTGCCGCAATGGAGCACGAAGGGGCGCGTTTCATCTTTGGCCACATCGAAATAGGCAGTGCCTTCGAAGTTGGCGGAACGCACATCTTTGGCAAAACTCTTGGGATAGCTGATGACGCCTTCGCTATTGAAATCGATGGAAGTGCCATCGGGCAAGACATATGCTGATTCGTTTTGACCGTTATAGGCGTAGGTGACAGTTGAATTAAACGGATTCTTGACCAGGAAACCGATGAACAAGGCTACCACAAGGGCGGCAGCCACACCGGAAACATATTTATAGTTACGGCGCAGCCAAGGCATCTGAACCATATTGGAATCTGCGTTTTCTTCAAGGGCATCGATCTTTGCATTGACAGCATCAAGTGCCGCTTCAACATCCACCTCGTCAAGTTCGGGCATGGCGAAGTCAGTAAGGCTCCAGACCTCATGCTCATCCTTTAGCGACTTGAAATACAAACGATTGTCTTCGGATTCGGCCACCCATGAAAGCAATTCAAAAGCCTCATCGGCGGAGCATTGCCCGTCGAAGTAGCTCATGATTAATGCATCATATTTGTTGTTAACCGAATTCATTTTGTTCGTTGATTTCTTGTCGATTCATTTTAATGACTAACAACTTTTGTTTTACCCTTAGTCAAAAATGAAAATATTTACAAAATAATTATTGGCTTTTATTAATGAGGGACGCTGAGCCTGTGGCTGTTGAGACATTTCACATGCTCAAAGGGCCTTCCCGACTTAAAGATACTCTTTAAGCCCTTCCCGCAATTGCTTAATGGCGGCACTCATGTGCGCCTCGACGGTTTTTTGAGACACACCGAGCTTCTCTGCGATTTCGTTGTATTTCAAGCCCTCGAACCGGCTGGCAAGAAACACCTCACGGCGTTTTTCGGGCATCGCTGCCAACACTTGACGATAAGAGGCTTCCAGGTTATTGGACTGCAAGGTCTCGGAGGGATCGTTATTGTCAGAATCACCTGAAAAGACTCGCTCGTTGGCCTCGGCATGTGAACGCTCTTTATTAATAAATGTGATGGCAGCGTTGCGTACCGCACGCAACATATAAGGCTCAAAACCTGTGGTAAAATTCACCTTCTCGCGACCCGACCACAACTTGACGAACAAGTCCTGCACAATTTCAGCAGCCGTGTCGGTATCACCGACAAAACGGATGCAGAAACGCGTCAAAGACGGGTAAAAGCGACGGAAAATCTGGTTGAAAGACTCCCTGTCGCCAGCTTTCATTTTCCCAATCAGGACATTAAGCTCGTTTTCGTTCATCGATTAATTAATAAAGGTATTAATATCGAGGCAAAAGCCGGGGCAAAAGTACACATTTTTACGAGACGAAGACTCAAATGAGACAAAGTTAGCGAATTTTGGACGCAAAAACATAACCAAACCAGGCCAAAAAGCACATCAAAAATGGGGTAAGAGGTCCGCCTTCAGTCATTTTCGAGAATTAATTGCAAATTCTATATAATTGTAAATCTGACTATTAACAAAATATTAGATAGTTTTTTCAGAAAAATGATGAGAAAAACGAAAAGAAAAACTTGACCGATTGAAAAAATGTGTATTTTTGCAGTCCGAAAAAAACGAGAGAAAGTATCTAATTAAAAGATATCGAGAAATGTACGCAATAGTAGAAATCGCAGGACAACAGTTCAAAGTTGAGAAGGGTCAGCAAATCTTCGTCAACAGACTGCATGAAGAAGAAGGAAGCAAGGTTTCTTTCGACAAAGTGTTATTGATTGGAAACGACGGTTCGACGAAAGTGGGAGCCCCGACGGTAGCCGGCGCCAGTGTCGAAGCCACGGTGATGCAGCACCTCAAAGGCAACAAGATTATCGTTTTCAAGAAGAAGAGAAGAAAAGGATATCAGACTTCTAACGGTCACCGTCAGTATCTGAGCAAGATCCAGATTGAAAACATCACTGAATAATCAACCCGAAAAAACTTAAAGAGATATGGCACACAAAAAAGGTGTAGGTAGTTCCGAGAACGGTCGTGAGTCAGCTAGCAAGCGACTCGGAGTGAAACTTTTCGGTGGACAAGCCGCCATCGCTGGCAACATCATCGTCCGTCAGCGCGGCACCAGGCACTATCCTGGCAAGAATGTCGGCATGGGTAAAGACCACACGCTGTATGCCTTGTGCGACGGCATCGTGGAATTCCAGAAGAAGAGAGAAGGTAGATCCTTCGTCAACATTGTTCCTGTTGAAGGACAAATCACTGAGTAATCGTATTCATAGCATACCGTTTTGTCCCGACCACCATCACGATGGTCGGGATTTTTTATGCCATGGCAGGAGTGTTTCCGGCAAAATGCGTATCTTTGCGCACCATTCAAACAAAAGACCATGATTTCCAGAATAAGCTCTTTCCTGAAGGTTTTGCTCGTTGGGCTGCTGCTCGTCGGTTGCCAGACCGAGCCCAAGACCGATATCGAAAAAATAGAAGCCCTCAAAAAACAACTCAAGGCCGACGCCAAAACACTTGAACAAATCAAAGCCAACGAATTCGTAACGCTTGAACGCGACTTCATCACTTGCGACTCGCTTTTGCAATACATGCACCCAGAAGCCATCGACGAAGTCTTCCAAGAACTACAACTCACCAAAGCCTATCTTGACCAATTCAAGGCTACCCAACCTTCGATTCAGGCCGACATCGACTCAACCCTCTATAGACTTGACTGCCTTGGCAACGACATCGCAAGCCATTACTTATCCGACTCGTTGGCAACAATTTATCTCGAAGACGAGACCCAACATGCCGAACTGCTGAACAACCAAGTGAGCTATTTTAAAGACCGCTTTGACTCATGCCAAAACGAACTGAATGTCCTCAAAGGCAAACAGTAGGCGCCAACGATACCATGACACGATTCTTCGCCATACTATCTTTTCTTTTCATGGGGTTCGTCCTTCAGGTGAACGCACAAATCGACACCGCTCCAAAAGGCAAACGGATGAACGCGCAACTGAAGGAACAAGTCCAGATAGACGAACAGCTGGCCAGCCAATACTATCGCGAGCAAGAATACGAACTAGCCCGTGACCTCTATAAAAAGCTATACGACAAGACCGAGATGGCGCATTACTTCCAGCAATACATAGAATGCTTGCTGGCGCTGAAAGACTATGACAAGGCGGAACGCGAACTTAAGGCATATGCCAAAAAGAATCCCAGCAACTACAAGACCGCCGTCGACCTCATATATGTCTACCTACAGCAAGGCAATGACAACAAAGCCGAAAAGCAATTCAAGGAACTGACCAAAGACCTTCCCGACCACGCTCCAACCATCCGCAATCTCAGCTACGCCTTCCAAGCCCGAAGCTTATACGATATGGCCTTGAATGTTCTTGAGAAAGGCAACACCTTGCTGGAAGGCAAAGAGACCTTCTACATGGACCAAGCCTATATCTACCAGGCGACCGCAAACTACCCAGAGGCTTTCCGTTATTATTTCATGGAACTGGAGACACATCCCGGACAATACAACAACATCCGCAATCGCCTGCAGACCATGATGTTTTATGATGTCAACAACAGTATCTCCGACGAGTTGCGCCTGGCCCTACTGAAACGGACCCAAGAAAAACCCGACAACCTGGAACTTGCCCAACTCCTCGTCTGGTTTGCCTTGCAACAAGAAGACTACGATATTGCCTTGGCCCAAAGCCAAAGCATCGACCGCAAGACCCACGACCAAGATGCACAAATCAACAATCTGTCTAGTATCTGTCTCAACAACAAGCAGTTTGATATCGCCAAACAAGGCTACTCCTACATTATGGAGAAAGGCAAGAGCAGCCCTTTCTATGGGCAAGCCTTATGCGGTACCATCAAGGCGGACTATATGAAGCTGCTAGCCATCAATAGCACCGACAATAAGGCATACGAAAGACTGTCAAAACGCATCGATGAGGCTTATGAGGATGTCGGCACCAACGACTTGACCCGGCTCACCTTGACACAAGCCGACATCATGACCTACCAGCTAGGCCGTTCTCAAGAAGCTATCGAGCTGCTCTCCAAGACCATCGAAACCGTAGGAAACAGGCAAGACAAAGCCGAACTCAAGCTGAAACTCGCCGACATCTACCTGCGTGAAGACGAGGTATGGGAAGCCACGCTGCTTTACAGCCAAGTCGACAAGAGCCTAAAAGAGGAGCCACTCGGCCATGAAGCTCGTTTCAAAAATGCCCAGTTACGGTATTTTATAGGAGAATATGAATGGGCCTTGGGACAACTGAAGGTGTTGAAAGCCGCCACTTCGAAACTCATCGCCAACGATGCCATGACGCTCTCGTTGGTCATCAAGGACAACCTGGAAGCTGACACTACGGGTACAGAACTCAACCGCTTGGCCCGTGCTGACTACAGGATCTACCAACAACGAGAAGGCGAAGCCATCGCCTTGCTCGACGATATCGTCGCCACAGGAAACTATGTCAGCAAGCCACACGCCCTGTTTCGCAAAGCAGAGATAGAGGAGAACCGCAAAGACTTCGACACTGCAGAACTACTGTTCCTGCAGATTGTTGAACAATATCCCGACAGCTATATGGCAGATGCTGCCCTTATGCATGCTGCCATGATCGAGCAAAACGAGTTAAAGGACAAGGAATCGGCAAAACAGCATTACGAGAAGTTGATTGACGAATACCCAACGAGTATCTATACTGCCCAAGCGAAGAAAAACTATAGGAAACTGCAATAAACTACAGATTACACAGATGGAACAGATTCCCGACAATGAAATTCAGAGGCACAAGTGCCAATTGGTACAGATTCCTACCATCAGCAGATAGTACATCTGTAACAATCAGGAGCTTGCGACATACAATTTTCAGACACGAATCGGTAAAATCTGTCAAATCTGTAGTTAAAACAATGATTGACAATGTATGATGTTAGACCCAAGAAGAGCCTAGGCCAGCATTTCCTGACCGACCAGAATATCGCCCAACGCATTGTGGAACAACTGTCACCCGATGTGGAGAGTGTCATCGAGGTGGGAGCTGGCACGGGCGTGCTGACGCAATTCATGGTACATGACATCTTGGATAAGTTCCATGTCATTGAAATCGACAAGGAGTCAATCGCCTACCTGAAAGCGCATTTCCCCATGCTCGGCGAGCGTCTTATCGAAGGTGATTTCCTGCGCACCGACCTCAGCCAATTCGGGCAACAAAACATGGCCATCATTGGGAATTTCCCCTACAACATCAGCAGTCAGATTTTCTTCCAAGTGCTGAAATACAAGGAACAGGTCGTTGAAGTGGTAGGTATGGTACAAAAGGAAATGGCCGAAAGAATGGCTGCCAAAGAAGGCAGCAAGACCTATGGCATCTTGAGCGTACTGATGCAGGCTTGGTACGACATCGACTACCTCTTCACCGTACATGAGAATGTCTTCAACCCTCCCCCGAAGGTAAAGTCAGCCGTGATAAAAATGCGGCGCAATGCCGTCACCGATTTAGGCTGCGACGAGAAACTGTTTGTGAGCATCGTCAAACAGGCCTTCAACCAACGACGCAAGACCATGCGCAACTCGCTGCGCCCACTGCTCCGCCCTGAAATCATCGAAAACGAGGTCTTCAACAAACGGCCAGAGCAACTCTCGGTTCAGGAGTTTATTGATTTGACAAATTTGATTGGTTGAGATTCCCTACGGGAATGGAGTATCATTAATAGTTTATTGGCGGCGGCTTAAGGAGCTTGCGTACTGTAAACGCCACAAGCCGCCGCAAGTGATACAAATGACAATTTCCATTCCCGAAGGGAATCTATCAAAGGTTTTTTTCTTACTCGTAAAACCGATTCTCTTTCATATACAAGAACGCCTTCTCCGGCATGAAATACCGCACATCGCGTCCCTCCTTGATGCATTGGCGGATGAAGGTGGACGAAATCTCCAAAATCGGGGTCTTCAACACCGTGACCGAAGGATAATTAATGAGCTCTCCCCCATCGTAACCCTCACGAGGGAACACCAGCAATTCATAGTTATCAAGAATCTTCTGGTATTCACGCCAGTTCTTTAGGTTCTGCAGGCTGTCCATGCCGCAGATGAACACGAACTCACAGTCGGGGTACTGCTCCGAGAGGGCAGTTAGGGTATTAATGGTATAGGACGGCGTTGGCAAGTGCATCTCCACATCGCTGACCCGAATACGCTGATCGTCGCCGATGGCAAGTTGGACCATCTTGAGACGCTCGTCGTCGTCCAGCAAATCCTCTTTTTTCTTCAAAGGATTCTGTGGCGTGACCACAAACCATAGTTCATCCAAGTCGGAGAACTCGACCAAATAATTGGCCAGCATCACATGGCCGTGGTGGATGGGGTTGAACGAGCCAGAGTAAATGCCTATTTTTTTCATGTCGACGGGACTACGAAACTACAAGTCGGCAACCTCCACAGGGTTGTCATTGAGGAATTCCGTGACCACATCAAGAATCTCGCGCTTGGCAGTCTCGAGGTCGTCGTTGATGATAGTGCGGTCGAACTTGCCTTGCGCAAACTCGGTCTCCCATTCGGCCTTGGCAACACGGTTTTCAATCTCTTCCATCGAGTCTGTCCCTCGTTTGATGAGACGATCGCGCAACACTTCTACAGAAGGGGCTTGGATGAAGACCGACAAGGCTTGGTCTCCATAGTGTTTTTTGATGTTCACGCCGCCACACACATCCACATCGAAGGCCACATGTTTGCCGTCTTCCTGCATTTGGGCAACCACGGCAAGCAAGGTGCCATACCAACGGCCTGGATAGACCTCTTCCCATTCGAGGAACTCACCATTCTCGACGCGCTGTTTGAAGTCCTCCATCGTGAGGAAATAATATTCGCGACCGTTCACCTCCTCGCCGCGAGGCGGACGCGTGGTGGCCGAAACCGAGAAAGCCATCTCTGGGATATTGGCCATGACATGATTCAACAATGTGGTCTTGCCCGATCCAGATGGGGCGCTGAAGATTAGAAGTTTTCCTTTCATGGTTGTTTTTTTATTGCTTCTGGCTACTGGCTCTTGGCTCTTGGCAGCATCAACCGAAGTTCATGGTTTTTTCTTCTTTTTTTGCTGCCAGAAGCCAGAGGCCAAAAGCCAAGGCTATTACAAAATATTACAAACTTGCTCTTTTATCTTCTCCAGTTCGTCCTTCATCTTGACGACGATTTTCTGGATGTTCACCTCATTAGCTTTCGAGCCAAGGGTGTTGATTTCGCGGCCCATCTCCTGGGCGATGAATCCGAGTTTCTTGCCCGCCTGGTCATCGTCGCAACTCTCGTTGAAATAGTTGCAATGCTGGCGCAGACGCACCTTTTCCTCGGTAATATCAAGTTTCTCGAGATAATAGATCAGTTCCTGCTCGAAGCGGTTCTCGTCGTATTGTCCCGAAGTGGTCA
Source organism: Bacteroidales bacterium (assembly GCA_017395365.1). Taxonomy (GTDB): domain Bacteria; phylum Bacteroidota; class Bacteroidia; order Bacteroidales; family F082; genus Limimorpha. The sequence continues at coordinate 44,096 of JAFPUN010000022.1, read as the reverse complement.
ACTCCGTGAGATTCTTTGTGATGCGTTGCTTGATGACTTCATGACGGCTCTTCTCGTAGGGCTCCACCTGACCCAGCAGGTCGAGGATGAGGGCTACACGGTGCAGCAGGTCCTGCTTCAGCGTATTGCCTTCCTGGATGCGGAATCCGTCGACGATGTCAAGGGCTTGGTCGAGGGTCTCACCCACTTTGGCCACGAAAGCCTCATCGTAGTTCTCGGCAGGCACATTGAAGATGCCCGGCATCCTAAACAAAAGTGCAGCCATATCGGCAGCAGGTGCGACGCCCAACTGTGACGAGATGGTTTCTATCTGCTCCTTGTATGCCTTCACAATGTCTTGGTCGATATGGTACGACTGCGTCAAGTCGGTGTCGGTGACAGTGATGGTCACATCCACCTTGCCGCGTTGCAACTTGGCACCGACGCTGTTACGGAAATCAAGTTCAGCAAAGCGCAACTCGTTGGGCAACTTCACCTGAAGGTCGAGTTGCTTGCTGTTGAGGGTCTTGACTTCAACCACGATTTTCTTGGTATCGTAAGTCTGCTCGGCAATGCCGTAGCCCGTCATGGAACGAATCATAGGTAACGATGTTTGTAGGTTTATTGTTGCTGGAATCCCCAGGCGCTAATGCCATAGAGATCAGACTGGGTGCGCGGCGAGATTCTGACATCCTGAACCAGGTTGACGCGCGACGAGAACACGCCGCGACCACCGCTAATATTGGTATAGTCGGGGATGCTTTGCGAGAAACCCGACTGTTGGTTCACCTGAATGTAGTTATACAGTTCGTCGCCTCCGGCGGCCAAAGTGATCCTCATGGGCTTTGCATCGAAATAGCGCACCACATGGGGATGGTTGGGGTTGACCACCGTATCAGCACCAATGGCTTCTTTCAGCAAAGTAAACAGGGCGTTTTCTGCGAAAGTGACATAGAACATCGTGCTTTCCTTGTTCAGTTCATCAGCACTCTTGACGCCGAACCTATAGTTCACTTCCTTGTCGACGAATGGACCCCCATTGTGTGACTCCCTATAGTAGAATGTCATCGCCACATCATAGAAGACAGCATTATCGGCTTCTGTGAACAGGATTCGTCCCGAGCGATTGCTTTCCTCTGCCACAAAACCAAGCGACTGGGTAATGATCTTGAAGTCCTCGCCGCCGACAACACCCGTTTCAGAGGTGATAGTGTCGTTGTTTATGTGAGCGAAAAGCTTATACTTGTATTTGGTGCTTCCATTATTCACCGAAAAAGGTTCATCGGTAAAATAGACCTTCTGTCTGGGGGAATAAAAAACGCCCTCCTCCTTGTTGTCAATGGTGATCGTGTCGAGCCAAATCGTGTCGCCAGTCGGCTGATAGGTGTTGCCGTAAGCATTTCTAAATTTGACAATATAGGCTTTCAGTTTGCCAGGATAGTTGCACGAGTCTTCAATCAAGGCCACTTCAGTGGCATCGATATGGTTCTCGTTGCTGCCCGAAAAGGCCCTGTTGATGCGAATATAGTTGGTGTCTACGGAAGCATCCAGAAGTCCATAGATGATGGGGGTATCCTTATAGTCGGCATAGAGATCCACATCGGTGGAACAAGCGTTGAAGCCTAATACAACAGCCAATACCGACAGAGACAAAAAGAGTTTTTTCATTGTCATGTTCATTTGATTAGAAATTGCAAAAATAGCATTTTTTTGGACAGTATTGCATTTTTGGGCATTTATTGTTCCACAAAGCCCCATGACGACTTGCCATAGAGGCCACGCCATCGGCACGAAACATGATTCTGTTCATGGCATTGGTTTCTTGCTCTTCAAACGAGAATCCATTTGTGATAATCTCGAACTCCTCATTGCCCACCAAACCTGTCAAGGCCGTGAGCGTGTCGCCATCGGGCTTAATCACCATAAGACGGTACTTATAATGCGTTCCCTCGGCGCCCGCATTCAAGGGCTCGGTGGTGTAATAGACCAGTTGGTCATTTTTTGACATTACAAAAATAGGGTATTTTCAAATACTTGCAAATTATTTCATGGTTTTTTTTATTTTTGTCCCCAAATAAAACTCCAACGCAAATGAAAAAGCTAGCCCTACTCGCTGCAATGTTCCTAATGGCCTCTATGGGAACGGCCCAAGTGGAATATGTTTACGACTTCAACAGCCTCACCGAAGGCTCGCAAAACCTCAACGGACAAGACGGCTGGATGACACACTATCAAACCGCCACCTCGTCGCAGGACTTCGATGTTTCGTATGTCTGCGGCTCCGACATGGCGCCCGACGAGAGCCTTGCTATTTGGTATCCCTATGGCGGTTCCGGCGTAGGCCGCACGGCTACGCGCAAAGCCTCGTCCAACTTCAACTTCAGCTTCCAGAACGGCGGCATCATGGACCTTGAAATTGACATGAACCGCACCTGGTGGGGCAGTTTCTTCGGCGTAGGCTTCGATGCCGACGGCGACGGCCACATCCTGCCTGGCATGACCGACCCTGACGGCGGCGTCTATCTCTTCATCAAGAGCCAGGGCGACAGCGGCCACGCCAAGGTGTGCTTGCCCGACGGCCCCAACATCCCCTTCGATTACGAGGAAGGCGGCTGGACCCGTTACAAGATGTCGTTCGACTTCACGGCTTACGATGGCGCAGGTGCCGTCACGGTGTTCGTGAAACCCGGTTGCGAAGGCGAATGGATCCAGATGGCGGGCTGCACCAATGTCTGCATGAACCTCACCCCTGGCAGTGGCGACAAAAACGACTACCAAGTGTGGGACGGTATCTTCTTCCACTCACAAGGTGGCACGGGCGGCTTCGATAACCTCCTCGTGCGCCAGCAGCCCGACGGCAATGCCCAACTCATCGAGATGGCCGACATCCCCAACCAACTGACATTCAACGCCCCGATTACGCTTGAAGCCACCGCTTCGTCAGGGCTGCCCGTCTCCTTCGAGATGATGGAGGGTCCTGCTACCATCAGCGGCAACATCCTTACTTTGACGGGTGAAACGGGCATCGTGAAACTGAAGGCCACCCAAGCCGGCGATGCCAACTGGCTACCCGCCCCCGATGTGGTGAAGAGTTTTGAGGTGGTTGATCCCTATGCCTATGACCCCGAGGTGAAAATCCGCCGCCCATACGACGGAACCAAGGTCTACTTGGACGAGATACACCCTGTCATGATCGTCGTTTCGGCCTATATCGAGCATCCCGAAGTCATCAAGTTCACCGATGTACACGCTGCCATTAATGGCGAATACATCGCTTTGCAAACCGATTATCCCGACGACCCCGACAATGGCTATTACTACGGTTTTTGGACGCCAAGCGGCTTTGGTGACTTCGACATGAGCGTCAGCGTGACCCAAAGCGGCAACAAGACGACGATATTCACAAACCGATTTGAGGTGACCAACGACATCGCAAGCCATCTGGATGTGGTGACTATGAACGGTGACCTCGTCTGTACACCGACCGTACACAGTGCCAAAGGTGAATATGTGTTCCCCTCGCATGTTGGTGCCTTCAATGAGATTTTTGCTCATTTTGATTATAACTGCGTGAATGGCAACTGCGACACCTATGACCGCGTAGGCGGGGTGAGGATTCGAAACTATCGCGGCGAGTGGGTTGAGTTGTTCCGCTACATAACCCCTTTCAGGAAGCAGTGTAGCGATGATGTTGAAGTGAGCGACTACACCTCATTGCTTCAGGGTTTGGTGGAAATAGAGTATTATATGGAGTTATGGAACGGCAGTGGCTCCAATCCAAACTTGATTTTCAGCTTCACCAAAGGCACCCCTGACTACCTCTATGCCGATGTGGATGAGATCTGGTTTGGCGCCTACGCCTTCGGCGACTATGCCAACCTTCAACCCGTGCCCATAGTCAACTACACTTTCAGCGACCAAGCGCAAGCAACCATCCTGAAAATGACCACCACAGGACACAATTGGACTAGTGGCACCAACAACACCAACAACACGGGCAACGCAGCAGAGTTTTACGAGGCCACGCACCACATTTTGGTGAACGGGCAAAACAAATACGACCAGCACCTGTGGCGCACTTGTCGACCCAACCCCGCAGGATGTGACGACCAATCTGGCACTTGGACCTACAACCGCAGTGGATGGTGCCCCGGTAGCATCGGCATGGTGTGGGATTTCGACCTGACGGAATACCTCGCTGCCGGGCAAGCCGAGTTGTTCTACCAGTTCGACCCGACCTATCTCGACCTCTGCCACCCCAACCATCCCGACTGTGTCGACGGCGTCACCTGCACCGAATGTGCCGCACCCGACAACCCAGTGCTACGCGTAGCAGGCAAAATCATCAGTTTCAGCAACGATGAGAACCTGTTGATGAGCGTCCATGAATCCCATGCCGAGCCTGCTTTCAATGCCGAGATCTATCCCAACCCTGCCAACGGACAAGTCACTTTGCGCACCGATTACGATAAAGGTGTCGTCAGCGTGATGGTGCTCAACATGCAGGGACAAATCGTGGCCACCTTCACCATGGAAGGCCAGCGCACCATCGATGTGAGCCGTTGGCCCGCAGGCGTTTACACCATTCAGATGCTGGGTGGTAGCCTGGTGACCAAAAAACTCGTCGTGGAATGATTATTGCATAACATTGTAGAGACGGTGTGCACACCGTCTCTACCAGAAAAATAGATTGCTATGAAAAAACACCTATTATTTGCCCTAGTTTTATTCTTGGCTTTGCCCAGCATGGCACAAAGCATCAAGATAAGGCCCAAACATGGCGGCGGACATCAAGGCAACATCTCCTTGACCGTGATCTCACCTCGTAACATTAACTATCGTTTCTGGCTTTATGTCGATGATGTGCTGCAAAACGAGCAACCGACACGCTCCATCTGCATCCAAAACCTGGTGGACGACAGTTATTACATCCGCGTTGAGCTCGACAACCAACAGCAGAATTGCGTGGGACAGTTTGTCGACCTCAACCAGCCACAAACCTTGTGCATTATTCAAAACGGCAAACTCTTTGGATTGGAAACGACACAAGCCCATGTCAGGCCTGAACTGATCCAGAATTTGATTGTCCAGCAACCCGAGGTGCCCATCATTGAGCCTTCTTTGCCACCTATGCCCTATGGCATGAACCCTCGTGATTATGACGAGGCATACCAACTCATCTCCAAGGAATCGTTCGACAGCTCGAAACTGACTGTCGCCAAGCAAATCATCAGTAGCAACCCGATGACGGCCCGACAGATCGCCGACATCTGCAAACTGTTCTCCTTCGAGAGCAACAAGCTGGAGCTTGCCAAGTTTGCCTATGGTTATTGCGTAGACCCAAACAAATACTACCTGCTGAACGAGGTGTTCACCTACGATTCCTCGAAACGCGAGTTGGACGAGTTTATCAGAGGCTTGTAAAACAAAAAAGGCCGCGTAACCGCGGCCTTTTTTCATGCGTATGTTGTCTTATTAGCGAATCCTGTAACGGACGCTGAAGGCCACACCATAGCCGAAGCCATTGTAGGCGCAATGTTCCGGTAAAACGAACTCATACACTGGACGAAAATCCACCGCCAATTGGATGGGCGCATTTTTCGGATTCCATTCTGCACCGCCTTGAGCGCCAGCAGCCAATCCAAAATTATGGTTGTTGCAGTAGCCGAGATTAACGGCGGGACCGATGAACCAGCTGAAGTCACCAGCAATGGGTAATACCCAGTGGTACGCAATGGCAAAATTGATGTAATTGTCATTGCTACGGCTGAAACCGAGGTCTAATTCCAGGCGGTTGGCATTCGCAACAAAATGCTGGTAAGACAGTTCGGCACCGAAACCGGCGGCATGTGGCGTACCGACACCACCGAAGCGGCCACCGATGTTTTGTGCGTTGGCAGCAAAGGACAAGCCCAAGACTGCGACCAAGACAAGCAATAATTTCTTCATAATTGTTAGGTTTTAGTGAATAAATAGGTAAGTTGTTCTACTTTTATTATGGGGCAAAGTTAGGAAATTTTACAAAAGCGTATCTTTTTTCTCCTTTTATTCCTCATACACCACATGGAGCAACACGTCGCCGACCATGCCCAGAGTGGTCTTGTCAATGTTTTCAAGGTTGTCATTCAGGGTATGCCAGACTTCTGGGAAACACTCATTGCTGCTCTCAGGATGCAGGTCGATGATGTCGATGGTGGGGATGCCCGCGATTTCATTCATGGGGATATGGTCATCGCTGATCATCGTTCCAAGCTCATTAGTGAACTGTGCACGATAACCAAGATCGGCAGCCCTGCGCCACACCTTGTTGCTCACCCATGCAGCATAGCCTTGCGAGTAATACTCCTTCGGGAAGTTGGGGTTGGCGCCACCTACCATGTCCAAAAGGATGCCGAAATAGGCCTTGTAGCCATAGACATGCGGAGTCTTCGACCAATGTTGTGAGCCCAAAGCCCAAAAGTTGACTCGGTCGTCATAATACTTCTCGGCCTCCTCCTGGTGTGGGCCATAGTCCTCAAGGTCGAAGAAGACAATGTCGACACCGAGGTTATCGGGCAAGGGCTGCAGCTTGAACTGACGGGCACATTCAAGCAACACACCGACACCACTGGCACCGTCGTTGGCGCCGTCGATAGGCTTACGGGTGTTGGCCGCCTCGGGGTCGTGGTCGGCATAAGGACGCGAGTCCCAGTGGGCGCAGAGCACGATGCGTTTCTTGGCCTGCGGGTTGAAAACGCCAACAAGATTCTGTCCGTCGACACCCTTACCATTGAAAAGACGCGTACGGAAATCTTGCACGATAACCGTGTCGGCAAACTGGTCCAGTTGGGCGGTGAGCCATGCTGCACAGTCGGCATGGGCTTGCGTCTCTGGCACACGGGGGCCAAACTCCGTTTGGCGTGCCACATACTGGTAGGCAGAGTCGGCATTGAACTGTGGCACCGCCACAGTTTTCTTGGGCTTTTCATTCGGCGTGGGTGTCACTTGCGGCTGTTTCTCGCCACAAGAGGCCAAAAATAGGGTCACAGCGATTATGATCAAGCTTTTCTTCATTACAAAAACGATTTGGGCTGCAAAAGTACAACTTTTCCGCCTACCTGCCAAAGTCAATGGCAAGAGGTCATTCCACCGCCAACTTCGTCCACTTCAGCTTGGGTTCGTACGACTCTCCCAACTGACGAACTATCGCTTCGCCCTCTTCCTTCGAAATCTCCGTTCCATCCAAGGTGTAAACGCTTTCGCCGTAATCATCAAGCTGGTAATCCCATTCCGACTCGTCACGGAGATAGGACTTGGGAGAACTCTCACTCAACAAGACATAAACGCTCGACAGGCATAAAGCACCACAGCTGCCAGAGTGGCATACAGCGTTTTTGTAAAACGACAAGAAACGCACGCCGTTTTCACCCGCAAGTAAATTGATGGTCAGTGCTACGCTATAAGCAGCACGAGTGGACTCATCTTCAGATTGCAACAACAACTCCGGCACTCCGTCATGGTCGATGTCCATCATGGCATATTGGGAGAACTGGGCGCTAAAATTGCCATAATAATCCTCGTTAAACAGGGCTTGGCATTCGCCCAACCGGTCAATGGTGACTTGAGGATTTGTCGGTTGCATTCCATCCCAGCCATAAGTATGCTTAATGGTAATGGCTCCGAAGAATTCCTCCACAACGAGGTTCTTGCCTTTTTGGGGTAGCCACGCCCTATAACGATAGCTAGGGAACGAGGGCGTGAACAAGTTGGCGAGACTCTTTTCGGGCTTTAGTGTTTGCGTCGCCGGGTCGTAGTCATAGAAACAAATCAGCACCAATTCCGACGGTGTCATATGAAACATGGTAATGGCCAAAAGCTTGTGGCCGTTTTTACGGTTCCACACGCAAGCCTCCAGATACTCGTCGGATTCCGCTTCGGGATCGTCCTCCGAATACCTCACGAAACCATTCTTCAAGTCGACCACCTTATCGGTATTGTCATACTTTTCCTGGGACTTTGCAAACTTCAACAGTTCACCACCCGAATAGGTAGGCCATCCTTGCTGGAAGGCGGCGACCAATTGCAGGATATTGGCCTGCTGTGTGCCATTCACATTCACCTCGAGATTCTTCGATTGCCAACCATCGCGAATCTGGTCAAGCGGCACATTTTTCTGGGCCGATAGTCCAATGGCAAATGCCATCATGGGCAATAACAAAAGTAACTTTTTCATATTCATGGGGTTTTAGAGTTTCTTTTTTGTTCAATACTAAACTGCAAGTTCTTTTGATTTACGGATTATGACCATGACCATGACTATGATTTTGACAACCCCCACACTGCATGTGGAGTAAATAGGATGGCGTGTCTTCAACACGCTTTCTATGGCTTTCAATATGGGTTGATGCAGTCATGGTCATAGTCATTGGTCATGGTTACAAGTATATTATCTTTTATTTCAACTGACACTTCTCGTCTGATTGTTTTACAATCATCTTATTCTTCCTGAACCAGATGTACATCGCATTGCGGGAAAGGAATCGAGATACCGTTTTCATTCAAAGTATTGTAGATCAACTCTTTTGCACGGTCTATATAGCCCACACGCTCGGCCACAAGCACCTGCTGCTTCACGGCAAGGGTGACCGCGCTGTCGTCCATCTCCTCCAACGAGACGGTGATACCTCGCTTCGAGTCCACGATGTCGCGACCAAAGGCATCTTTGTCTTGCAGCGTCTGCAAAGCTTCTCCCAGCAATTCACGCACACGCTGGATGTCGGTGCCATAGGCCACGCCAACGGTAATCTTTACGAACTCATAACCATGGTTGCGCGTGAGGTTACTGAAGTTCTTGGCAAACAGCGTGGCGTTAAGGAACGACATCTCTGCCCCATCGATGGTCTCAATCTCCGTGCTTTGGTAACCTATGTGGGTGACCTTACCACGAATACCGTCACAGACGATCCAGTCGCCGATACGCAGGCGGCCCGACATCAGCTGGATGCCATAGATGAAGTTGTTCAGTGTATCCTTGAGGGCGAAGCCAATACCAGCGGAGAGACCGCCAGCCACAAGACTCAACGAACTGGTCGGGATATGTAGCGTCAAGACAATGACGACGACATAGGTAAACCAAACCAAAACGCTGATGATGCTGTTGCCCAGCGAAAGGTTGATTTCGTTGTTGCGGATGGTCTTGCGGTTGTGTTTCTTCATGAAGATTGCATAACGGACTTGCTGCCAGATGGCATGCAAGGCTCGGTTGATATAGCGAAACACGAAGAACAGGCAGATGAGGATGAGGATTCCATGGAACGAAAGCCTGAAGGTATCCGCACCACTGTCATTGACCAACTGGACGAAGTTGTGGTGATAGATGTTGTTGTACAAATCCTCGAAGTCGAACACATCCAAGGCCAGATGGAGGCAGAACGGGATCGACAGCAGCCCCATCACGGGTAGCACCACATCCTTGACCAAGTCGTAGAACCAGGTAGCACCGAACATCAAAGTCTCCTTGCCCGGACCTGTGATGAAGTTGATCCGCGAGCGGTAGTCATTGATGCGGGGTTTCATCCGTTTCTTACGGTATTGCACGATAAGTTTGAGGATGGTATAAATGGCATGGATGGTGGCCAACTGGAAGTACCACCACACCAAGATGAGCAGCGAGGCAAAGATGTATCCAGCGATGGCCACACCCAAAGCCCCACCGGTCACCGCCAACGAGAACCAACCTAGGAAACGGTCGATGCGATTGACTTTCTTGGCGTTGCGCAGACAAGCGAAGAGCTGCCACACAAAGAAGGCCACCAGCACGGGCGGGAAGATGAAATTCATCAGCGTATTGGGCATGAATACCACACGGAAACCGATGACTGCCAATGCCATACAGAAGGTGGGCAGATATAGCCTGACACCATATTTCACCTGTTTGGGTTTCAGCCTCAAAAGCAATGCGAGGAGGATAGCCGCCAACAGCCACAAGAAGGTTTTGGTGAGGCTGGCAGCGATATGGAGCAAGCCGTCACCACCGATAAACGAATTCACAATGATAGTAATAAGGATAGCAATCAGCAGCGAGATGTAACGCCGATGCTCCTTGACTACGACATCCTTCAGCGGCTTGACATAACGGAACACGGGGATGAGCAGCAGCGAGACCACAAGCCAGATGGCCAGCAGTTCGATGACAAACAGGACGATGATGAACACTTGGAGCGAATACTCCCAACCCGTGTCGGACGAGCGTTCGAGACTACCCTTTTTGAATAATGAAGACAATGAAGTATTGTCATATTTCTCACCCGCATCTTCCATGGCTTGTCTCCAATAATAGCCCGGACGCTTCAAGATGGCATACCACGGGGTCTGTCCCTCCACAAAGATACGGTTTTGCAGCACTTGGTAGTAATCGTGTGCATAGTCATAGGTCTCCTTCAGGCGCAAGAAAGTCTCATAGTAGTGGATGCTGTCGGCCACCACAACGGCTTTGGTCTCGGCATACATCTTAAGCAGTTCGCCGGCATAGAAGATACACTGTTCGCGGTCGGCCTCGCCTTGTTGGTCAAGCACGAAAGGTATCATGGAGAGCGAGTCGGCCATGGCCTTGACTTCCTCATCCAGCTCGAGATGCGCCACGCTGAAATACAACGGGTTGAGGCTGTCGTAATGGATCAGCAGGCTGTCAGGCACCCCAACGATGGTGTCGAGTTCGGGAGGGAGACGTCGCAGCGACTCGATGAGACGGGCATGGCGTTCCATCTCCACGTTAAGGTTACCCACGATACGGTCGAATGGACCGCGGTCCTGGTTGAACTCGTTATATTTCTCTGCGACCTTCTGCAAGGCATAGCTCACATCAAAAGTAAAACCTTGCTTCTGTGAATACAGCATCAGCGAAAGTTCGTCGCACTGCTTCATCACGTCAATCATCTTTTGGCGCTGCTTCTCATAGTCCTCGGTAAGGCGTTCACGGTTCTTGTCGATCTGACGGTGGTCGGATTCCAACTCATTGCGCAGCACTCGCAGGGTACGGTTGAGGTTGTGCCCATAAGAGATGGCAAAAAGCGGCACCACGATAGCCAAGAAGGCGGCCAGGAAGAGGAAGCGTTTCTGTTTAAAAGGGGTTCTCATTGGGCGATCTCTTTGATGAAACTCATGAATAAGGGATGAGGATGCAGAACGGTGCTGGAATACTCGGGATGGAACTGTGTGCCGATGAACCAACGGTGGCTGGGGATCTCGACAATCTCGACCAAGTCGCTCTCGGGGTTCACGCCTACGCACTTCATGCCATTTTTCTCGTATTCGTCTTTATAAAGGTTGTTGAACTCGTATCTGTGGCGATGGCGTTCGCTGATTTGTGGTGTGCCGTAGATCTCAGCCACGCAACTGCCTTCACGCAGATTGCAACCGTAGGCGCCCAGACGCATGGTGCCGCCCAGGTTGGTAATGGTCTTCTGCTCCTCCATCATGTCGATGACATTGTGAGGAGTATCGGCCATCTCGCTTGAGTTGGCGTCTTTGTAGCCCAACACATTGCGGGCAAATTCGATGACCATCATCTGCATGCCGAGGCATACGCCAAAGGCAGGTAGGTTGTTGAGGCGAGCATACTCTACCGCGACAATCTTGCCTTCAATGCCACGTTGTCCGAAGCCAGGGCATACCAGGATACCTGCCACGCCTGAGAGTTGCTCCGCGACGTTCTCCTTAGTGATGTTCTCGCTGTTGATGAAGTCGATCTTCACCTTCACATGGTTGTAAATGCCTGCCAATATCAGGCTCTCGCGGATGCTCTTGTAGGCGTCTTGCAAGTCGTATTTGCCCACTAGACCCACATGCACCTCTTTAGTGGCAGTGCGTTGCAGTTCAAGGAAGCGATGCCAGCCTTCCATCTTCCGAGTCTCTCCTACCGGCAAGCCAAATTTGCGCAGCAGGGCGGCATCAAGGCCTTGGCGTTGCATGTTGACAGGCACTTCGTAGATGCTCGGTAGGTCTTCACTCTGCACCACGCATTCGAGGTCGACATTGCAGAAAGAGGCTACCTTCTGGCGGATGCCGTCAGAGAGGTGTTTCTCGGTGCGCAGCACGAGTACATCGGGTTGGATACCAGCGGCTTGTAGCTCTTTCACAGAATGTTGGGTGGGCTTGGTCTTCAATTCATCGGCGGCCTTTAGGTAAGGGATATAGGTGAGGTGTACACTGACGGCGCGGTTGCCGAGTTCCCATTTCAGCTGACGGATGGCTTCGAGGAAGGGGGCCGCTTCGATGTCACCTATGGTGCCGCCAATCTCTTGGATGACGAAGTCGACATCAGTGTTTTGCATGATGCGATGTTTGATCTCGTCGGTGATGTGAGGCACCACTTGTATGGTCTTGCCGAGGTAGTCGCCGTGACGTTCCTTGTCGATAACAGTCTTATAGATCTTACCCGTGGTCACCGAGTTGGCTTGGGTGGTGCGGATGCCTGTGAAGCGTTCGTAGTGGCCGAGGTCAAGGTCGGTCTCGGTGCCGTCCACGGTCACATAACACTCGCCATGCTCGTAGGGGTTGAGCGTCCCCGGATCGATATTGATATAGGGGTCGATTTTCTGTATGGTGATGGTGTAGCCTCGGGCTTGTAGTAGTTTGCCAATGCTGGCCGAGATAATGCCTTTACCAAGAGAGGAAACCACGCCTCCCGTCACAAAAATATAGCGTGTCATAGTAGTAGGTAGTTTTTGTTGCTGAATAAAGGGGCAAAAATAGAAAAAATGGTATTAACAACAAAAAAAGCGAAAGTATAAGTATCTTTGCAGCATTGATGGAGTAAAACATGAGCAAGTCACCGATTATAGGCGTCACGCCGCTATGGGATGCGGAGCGCAAGAGTGTTTGGATGCTGCCGGATTATCTGGACGGCATCAAGGCCGCTGGAGGCGTTCCTGTCGTCCTGCCTATTGAAATGTCAGAAGCCGATGCAGACCGCATTGTGGAAACCTGTGATGGTTTTCTGTTTACGGGCGGTCAAGATGTTGCCCCTGAGTTTTATGGGACGAAGGATGCCACTGGAACCGTCGTTCCCAGCCCCGAACGCGACAAGTTGGAAACGCTGTTGCTGACGAAGGCGCTGCAAGCCGACAAACCCATTCTCGGCATCTGCCGTGGACTACAATTCATCAATGCGTTTCTTGGTGGTACACTTTGGCAGGACCTCCCCTCGCAGCATCCTTCGGATATCGTCCACAGACAGGGCAAGCCCTACGGCATTCCGACGCATAAAGTCTCGCTGAGTGGCGACTTGCGTACGCTATTAGGCAAAGACACCCTTGAAGTGAACACGCTGCATCACCAAGCCATCAAAGACCTCGGCAAGGATTTGATCCCCCTGGCCGAGTCCCCCGACGGCCTCATCGAAGCCTTAAAAATGGCGGGCAAGCATTTTGTCTGGGCGGTGCAATGGCATCCCGAGTATATGTTCAAGACAGATGGTGATAGTTTGAGGGTGTTTTCTTGGTTTGTGGGGCGGTGTAAATGAAATAAGCCGCAACAATGGCGGTTTTTTTAACGCATTTCATCGGATAGAAGGAAATTATTACCTTGGATTTTTTCGATTTTTGCCGAATTATTACCTTGGATTTTTTCGATTTTTGGCAAATTATTACCTTGGATAATTACATTTTTTTGTATAAAGCACTGAAACACAAGTTTATATAACTTATCACAGTTTGAATCATGAGAATAGATGGAAAACGACTGCCTGAAGCATCATCGTTTTAACAGATTTGACTGGATTGATAGTGTATCACTTTTCGACTGATTCAGACATACGAGCAGGGCGGCCAGGACATCAGGACATTATGAAGGCAAAGGCTTGGACTGCGTTTTTTGTATGCATTTGTAAACAAAACCAATTTTCAAAACAATAAAAACAGCACAAAAGCCGTTGCCATTGCAAATAACATAAAGTCATATCACATAAAAAAAGAATATGCAAAAGAGTTTTCAAAAAGCAATCGGTATTGCCTGTTTTGTAGCATTGATGCAATGCTTGGTATTGATTATGACATGCTGTCATAGCGGTTTTAATGCTAATAAGAATACTATTCATTACAGCGATGTTGAAAAAATTCATATCGGAATGCCTCTTGACAGTGTGGTCTTGGTGCTTGGTATGCCATATACCTTTAGCAGTAATCTTGGAGATCATGATCTATCATGTAAATGTCCACGTGATGTCTCTGACATAAAGATGACTACGAAAACAGACTTTGTTCATTTTATAGATAGTGTTTTTCAGGACATGAATTATTGTTGCGAACAAAATAGGAAAAACATGAAGGTCATTGAAAAACACGCCACTCTCAATTATACGGAGGAACCATCATTTCTAAAGAGCATTTTTAATTCTCCGATGTTTACTTACCCTATGTTGTGGATTCATTTGGACAGCAATTACCGAGTGCGTCAAGTTTATGCGAAATACTACGGAAAGGGAAGGGATGAGAAGTGCATATATTCGCTATCTTATAATCCTGATATGGATAGTCAGGATGACAACATAGAATTAATAGTAGATACGACTCTGTTCAGAAAGTGTTTCCCAAACTGACATAAAAGACCCAAAAGTTCACATATTGCTGGTAGGGGGGTATTTGTCTGGGATGTCAAGAGTGGTTCAGGGGTAACTACGGCATTGCGTGTGCGTTGGGAAAAATCGAAAAAAGGTGTAACCCATTGGATTACACCTTTTTTGATAGTTTTTCAAGAAGCGTTTACTTGACCTCCTCAAAGTCCGCGTCAGTAACGGTGTCATCACCGCCATTGTTCTGCGGGCCTTGGTTCGGGTTGCCGCCCGTGAAGCCGCCGCCCATGTTGTTCGGGTCGAAGCCGCCTTGCGGGCCGCCTTGGGCACCAGCGTTCTTGTACATCTCCTCGCTGGCCTTCTGCCACATGGCGTTCATCTCGGCCATGGCTGCGTCGATGCCGGCGATGTCCTGGCTCTGGTGGGCGGTCTTCAGCTTGCCGAGAGCAGCCTCAATTTCAGCCTTCTTGTCGGCAGGCAGCTTGTCGCCGTATTCCTTCAGCTGTTTCTCAGTCTGGAAGATGATGCTGTCGGCTTGGTTCAGCTTGTCGACGCGCTCGCGTTCCTTCTTGTCGGCTTCGGCGTTGGCCTGGGCTTCGTTCTTCATACGCTCGATTTCAGCGTCGGTCAAGCCCGACGAGGCTTCGATGCGGATGCTCTGGGTCTTGCCCGTGGCTTTGTCCTTGGCGCTCACGTTCAGGATACCGTTGGAGTCGATGTCGAAGGTGACTTCGATTTGAGGGATGCCACGCGGCGCGGGCGGAATGCTGTCGAGGATGAAACGACCGATGGTCTTGTTCTGGGCAGCCATAGGACGCTCGCCTTGCAGCACATGGATTTCAACGCTGGGTTGGTTATCTGCAGCGGTCGAGAAGACCTCCGACTTGCGGGTCGGGATGGTGGTGTTGCTCTCAATCAGCTTGGTCATCACGCCACCGAGGGTCTCGATACCGAGGCTCAACGGGGTCACATCAAGCAGCAGCACATCCTTTACCTCGCCAGTCAAAACGCCGCCCTGGATGGAGGCGCCGATGGCCACCACTTCGTCGGGGTTGACGCCCTTCGAAGGCTCCTTCTTGAAGAAGTCGCGGACGATGTTCTGGATGGCAGGGATACGGGTCGAACCACCGACCAAGATGACATCGTCGATGTCGTTGACAGTCAAGCCAGCGTCTTGCAGGGCTTGACGGCAAGGCTCGATGGTATCGTGGATCAGCTTGTCGGCCAGCTGCTCGAACTTCGATCGGCTCAAGGTGCGGACCAAGTGCTGCGGGATACCGTTGACAGGCATGATGTAAGGCAGGTTGATTTCGGTCTCGCTTGAAGAGCTCAACTCAATCTTTGCCTTTTCGGCAGCTTCCTTCAAACGTTGCAAGGCCATCGGGTCCTTACGCAGGTCGATGCCGTTGTCCTTTTGGAACTCTTCGGCCAGCCAGTTGATGATGACTTCGTCGAAGTCGTCGCCACCGAGGTGGGTGTTACCGTTGGTCGACTTCACCTCAAACACACCATCGCCCAATTCCAGGATGGAGATATCGAAGGTGCCGCCGCCGAGGTCGTACACAGCGACTTTCACATCGTTCTTTTTCTTGTCCAAGCCATAGGCCAAAGCAGCAGCCGTAGGCTCGTTGATGATACGGCGCACGGTCAAGCCGGCGATTTCGCCAGCTTCCTTGGTGGCCTGACGCTGGGCGTCGTTGAAGTATGCAGGCACCGTGATGACGGCTTCCGAAACGGTTTGGCCGAGGAAGTCTTCAGCGGTCTTCTTCATCTTTTGCAGCACCATGGCAGAGATTTCCTGCGGGGTGTATTGCTTGCCGTCGATGTCGATACGAGGCGTGTTGTTGGGGCCTTGCACGACCTTGTAAGGCACACGACGCATCTCGGCGCCTACCTTGTCATAGGTCTCGCCCATGAAACGCTTGATGGAATAAACGGTACGCAGCGGGTTGGTGATGGCCTGACGTTTGGCAGGCTCGCCGACCTTACGCTCACCGCTGTCGGTGATGGCGACCACGGAAGGGGTGGTGCGGTGGCCTTCGCTGTTGGCGATGACAACCGGCTCGTTGCCTTCCATAACGGCCACACATGAGTTAGTTGTACCTAAATCGATACCAATGATCTTTGACATAGTTTTGTTCTCCTATTTTTTATTTGTTACTTGTTTGTTGTCTAATCGGTGTTGCATAAGGATTGCAACGGCCTGTTCTTGTCAATCTTTATGCCAAACAAAAAAACTGACAAAATGGCAATAATCCATTTTTTCTTGCGTTTTTCTCCCGTTATCCCCTTGTCAGTTCAAGGGAATTTTGTACCTTTGCATCCTTATTTTTCACTTTTAAAAACCATAAAAACCATGAAGAGAATATCAGCCCTTATAATTTGCCTATTGTTGTCATCCCTCGCCTTCTCACAAGATAACGAAGGTTTTTTCAAACGCATCAGAAAATCGTTTACCGTTCACGACACCGTATATATATACATCCACGACAATGACACCATCGTCAACCTGGAAGACGACGAGGAGGATGACGAGGAAGAAGACGAGGAGTTCTCGGAAGGCATCGCCATCCCTATTGACACGCTCAATACCACCGACCGCTATACCAAGGTGGTGCTGTTCGACAACGGCACATGGCTGTACTACAACATGGAAAAGCCCGACATCCCGGACTCGTTGAGCTATGATCACTGGGACACGGAGACCGTACACAGTTATCGCGACATCTCACTGAAAGACCTTCCCGATGAGGTAACGCTCCGCCTCGTCGACTCGGTGCATCGTTTCTGCATCCCGCATCCCGGCCCTGTCACCTCGCAGTTCAAGTTCAGATGGCACCGTCCGCACCGTGGTGTCGACATCGGTCTGCACACCGGCGACGAGGTGTATGCCGCCTTCGACGGTATCGTGCGCGTGGCCCTGCCCACCTCCATGACTGGCGGTTACGGCAATGTACTAGTTGTGCGCCATGCGAACGGTTTGGAGACTTACTACGGCCATCTCTCCAAGTTCCTCGTCAAGAGCGGCGACGTCGTCAAAGCCGGCGAAGCCATCGGTTTAGGCGGCTCCACCGGACGCTCCACTGGGCCTCACCTCCACTTCGAGACGCGTTACATGGGCCAGTCGTTCGATCCCGAGCGCATCTTCGACCTCGAAAATGGCATGCTTCGCGACGAGATTTTCGTGCTGAAAAAGCACTATTTCAACATCAACTCACATTATGGCCAGACCGACGAACAGTCGTTGAGAGCCTCGCAGAAGGCACCGCAAGAGCAAGGCGGAAGCAAGTCGAAGAAGGTCTATTACACCGTGAGGAAAGGCGACACGCTCAGCAGAATTGCCAAAAAACACGGCACCACCATTAAGAAGATTTGTCAGTTGAACGGCATCCGACAAAACAAGAAACTGCAAATCGGACAAAAACTGAGGGTGAAGTAAAAACAAAACCCCGAAAGTCGCTTGGCTTTCGGGGTTTTTCTTTTCAACACGCCGGCTTATTTCATCCAGACCTCGACGTCCTCCAGCTGCAAAGCAGGGATGTCAAGTTTGTTCTTCTTGCGCAAGCCGTTGAGCTTCTCACGCAGGGCGGATGGCTTCTCGGCCTTCAGTTGCTCAATGGTATTGTAGCCGTTGGTGAGCAACAAGGTTGCCCAAGTCTCGGCCATACCCAAAGCCATGAAGTCTTCCTTGGTGGCGTTCTTCACGACCTTCTCGGGACGCATCATCGGGAACAGCAGCACCTCTTGGATAGTAGTCTGACCCGTGAGCAGCATCACGAAACGGTCAATGCCGATGCCCATGCCCGAAGTCGGAGGCATACCATATTCAAGTGCGCGCAGGAAGTCCTGGTCGATGAACATGGCCTCGTCGTCGCCGCGCTCGCTGAGTTTCATCTGCTCCTCGAAGCGTGCACGCTGGTCGATGGGGTCGTTAAGCTCGGTGTAGGCGTTGGCCAATTCCTTACCGTTCACCATCAGCTCGAAGCGCTCGGTTAGCTCTGGGTTGTTGCGGTGACGCTTGCAGAGCGGCGACATCTCCACGGGATAGTCGGTGATGAAGGTCGGCTGGATGTAGGTGCCTTCGCACTTCTCGCCGAAGATTTCGTCGATCAGCTTGCCCTTGCCCATCGTTTCGTCCACCTCGATACCGAGTTGTTTGCACACCTCGCGCAGCTGGGCTTCGTCCATGCCTGTGATGTCGATGCCGGTCTTCTCCTTGATGGAGTCGATCATCGTGATGCGCTTAAAGGGGCGCTTGAAGCTGATTTCGTTGTCGCCCACTTTCACGGTTTCCTTGCCCAAGACATCCATCACGCAGCGGTGGATCATCTCTTCGGTGTAGTCCATCATCCAGAGATAGTCCTTGTAGGCCACATAGATCTCAAGACCCGTGAACTCGGGGTTGTGGGTGCGGTCCATGCCCTCGTTGCGGAAGTTACGCGAGAACTCGTACACTCCCTCGAAGCCGCCCACGATGAGGCGCTTCAGGTAAAGCTCGTCGGCAATGCGGAGGTACATCGGGATGTCCAAGGCATTGTGATGCGTGATGAAGGGACGCGCCGTGGCACCGCCGGGGATGGCTTGCAGCACAGGCGTCTCCACCTCGAGATAGCCGCTCTCGTTGAAGAAATGGCGGATGCTGTCGATGATGCGGGTGCGGGTGATGAAGATGTCCTTCACCTTGTCGTTGACCACGAGGTCGACATAACGCATACGGTAGCGCAGTTCCGGGTCATTGAATTCGTCGTACTTCACGCCGTCCTTCTCCTTGACGATGGGCAGCGGCCTCAGCGACTTGCTCAGCACCGTCAGTTCCTTGACATGCACCGAGATTTCGCCCATCTGCGTGCGGAAGGCAAAGCCTTTCACGCCGATGAAGTCGCCGATGTCCAAAAGGCGCTTGAACACCGTGTTATATAAGGTCTTGTCCTCCTCAGGGCAAATCTCGTCGCGCTTGATATACAACTGGATGCGGCCTTTCGAATCCTGCAGTTCGCAGAACGAGGCGGCGCCCATGATGCGGCGGCTCATGATACGGCCCGCGAGGGTGACCTCTTGGAATTGGTCGGGGTTGTTGTCGTCAAATTGGTTGAGGATGTCCGTGGTGAACACGCTCACGGGGAACGCGGCCTGCGGATACGGGTTGATGCCGAGCTTATAGAGTTCGGCCAACGAATTTCTTCTGATTTGTTCCTGTTCGCTAAGCATAGTGTGCTAAATTTGGGTGCAAAGGTACGGTTTTTTGGGACAAAATCACTTAAAATGTTGCGAGGGAATAGCAAAGAAAAGCAAATGGAGCAAAAATCACATCAAATAATCCACGACAGACTTCCAATCGGGGAACTGTTCGCTGCCAAATTGAATCCATTCACCTGCAAATTCACTTGTTCCATTTTTGCCTCTATCATCGATAAGGTAATCTCCTTGACACAAATCTTTCCTGTGAGTGATGACCATTCGTTTGTGAAACACATCGTCAAAGTATTTGGTTACCCACGAAACCTTGTCTGCCCATGCCGAAGGGTTTTTCCAAGGAGCAGTCGATAGGATAAAGACATCAAATTTTGTTGCCAATTGATGCACGGCTTCAATAGCCCCAGGCATAGGATCCATCAAGGCAAAAATGCCAGGGACTTCATCCAAACGCCCTTCAAATTCCGTTTTTGTTTTTTCGTCTAATCTGTTGATTCCCGAACCGAAATCAACTAAGACGTTATCCATATCAAAAAATAATCTATTCATAATCAGAAAGTTAATTATTTATTTAGTCACCTCCACAATCTTCTCCCCCAAGGCCAATTGAATCAGGGCAATGGTTTTGCAGGTGAAGTTGTGGCCCAGCATAAACCAACGCGAAACTTCCGATTCTTTTTTGCCCGTCAAACGAGCCAAATCGCGCTTGGTCATGCCTTTTTCCTGTATAATTTGGTAGATACGCTCAGAAATGTCAAAATTCAAGTCAAAAGCAGCTCGTTCTTGCGGAGTAATGGCGGCTGTTGCTTCCTCCAAAATAGGGGAATAATACTTTATGTTTGTTTCGTTTTTCATAATTGAAATACTTTACCTTCAATGCCAGTAATCACATTCTTTTCAATTGTAATAGTGCCGTCTTGGGGGACTCACGTTGTCGGTCTGTTCGAGAGTTTTTAAAGTCGCTGTTTTCATTGTTTTTCGTTTTTTTCACTGCGCAAAGGTAATACATTTTTCTGAAATATTTAACATATATGTGAAATTTCTCATAAATTTTTCCTATTTTTGGTATATCTACAATCTTCTTCCCCAACGCCTGCTGAATCATGGCAATGGTTTTGCAGGTGAAGTTGTGGAATAAACATATTTATTCGTTTTTCGGGTACAATGCTTGAAAAATTGTATTTTTGCTCTCCTAAATAAACCTTCATGCAATTCAAAGACGTCATCGGCCAATCCGCCATCAAACAAAGGCTTATACAGAGTGTGAGGGAAAACCATGTCTCTCATGCCCAACTCTTTTTGGGTCCTGCCGGAAGCGGTAAGTTACCTTTGGCCTTGGCCTACGCGCAATATATCCTCTGCCCGAACCGTACCGAGACCGACAGTTGCGGCGTATGCCCCACCTGCCAGAAAATGCAGAAACTGGTACATCCCGACTTGCATTTCGTTGTGCCTACGGCAACCACAAAAAAGATCAAGAGCAATCCCGAATCCGACCTCTTCATGGAGGAATGGCGCGAGTATGTCATTCAAAACCAAGGGTATGTCGACACCTCAAGCTGGTACACCTTCCTCGATGTGGAAAACAAGCAGGGCTATATGTCGGTGCGCGATGCCGCTTCGTTGCTGCGCAAGTTGAGCATGAAATCCTATGAGGGCGAATACAAGATCGCTATCATCTGGATGGCGGAGAAGATGCGCGTCGACACGGCCAACAAACTGCTGAAACTCCTTGAGGAGCCGCCTGAGAAGACCGTCTTTCTCCTCATCGCAGAGGACCAAGAAGAACTGCTGGCCACCATCAAGTCGAGGACTGTGCTGGTGAAGATCCCGTCTATCGGTATCAACGAGATTGAAAAGGCTTTGGTGGAACGCCTCGGATGCGCTGAACAACAAGCCCACAACGCAGCGATGATTTCGGAAGGCGACTGGAACACCGCCCGCCATTCCATCTGGAAATCGGAAGACCGCACCTACTTTTTCACCACCTTCCAACAATGGATGCGTCTTTGTTTCCGCGCAGCCTATTCCGAGTTGATCGACTTCTCGGGCAACATCAAGGGCATAGGGCGTGAGAAACAAAAAGATTTGCTGAACTACGGCTTGCGTATCATCCGCAATTCGCTGCTGTTCAACAACAACCTGGCGGACATCGTCATGCTGCCCGAGGACGAAAAGGTGTTCAACTCGAAGTTTGCGCCTTTTGTCAATCCTGCCAATCTGGCACAAATCGCCAATCTTTTCGAGGAAGCCATCCGCCAAATCGAGCGTAACGGCTATGCACCGCTCATCTTCACAGATGTGAGCTTCAAGATGATAGGGCTGTTGAAGAAAAAATAAACTTACTCGTAAACCTCCACGGTTCCCATTTCAAACTGGATGGGATGACCTGCCTCGTAGTAACGCACATCATGCAGCACCTTGTCGAAGACATAGTTCTGGATGAGCACGAAGTCCTTGCCGTCGTTGACGAGGGCATACATACGGTCGCGGTCCACATCGCCGAGTTCCCCACCCATGTCGGTTACACCATTTAACACCAATTTCCGGAAGGTCCTCATGTCCTGCTTGTTGCCGTCCTTGTCGGTCACGACGACATAGTGCACATAAGGCGAACCCGTGATGGAGTCGATACGCTCCTGGGGGAGCGTGTTGTTGAACAAGGCCTCGAAGCGGAGGTCACCAAACGACGACAGGAGGTTGATGACTTTCAGCGTGTCGTAAGGCAGCTCTTGGTGGTCGGAGAGACGCGTAAGCTTGTATTGGTGCTTGCCCATATTCTCAATGGCAAACCCTCCCTCGGGGTCTTCGTTGAACTCGACGGTAACCGACTGTATGTCGGCCAAATTCTCATGGAAGATGGTATGGTCGCGCCAGTCGTCGGGGTTGGCAGTGAAGCGTGTGGTGATGAAGCCACGGAAGCTGGGGATATATACAATATAGGCGTTGTCGGCGCCTTCCATCAGCATGAAGGTGCCGCTGCTGTCCATGGTGGCGTCGCCCACATAAAAGACCTTGGTGCGCTTCTCATGGTAGAAAAGTTTGACCTTGTCGAACAAATTGATTCGTGGCACCCATTGGTAGATCTCCACCTTGGTGCTCTGCGAGGCCAACTGCTTGACAATGTTGTCGTGACTGGCTCTCGAGACAGGCATCTTGACGCGCACCTTATACAAGGTGGTCAGCAGGTACTGCACCTGCTTGGAATGGGCCTTATAGGTACCATTGAGGGTCCAGCCATCGCCTTGTCTTTCAAGCAATGACTCACGATCGCGGCGGTCGGCCAGATAGACCTTGGTGACGGAGGCCGTGTCCCACACGGTGAAGTCGGCACCTTTGCTCCTGCTCTTGCCGATGGGACCCGACGAATGGTAGAAATAGTTGGCCAAGGCAATGCCAGCGATGGCTGCCAATATGATGATGATTACGATTACGGCTCTGTTATTCTTTTTCATTGCGTTTTATGCTTTCGTTTTTCTACTGTATTTTACTTTTCTGATGAGCGACATGACGAAGCCCAAAATGACGATAAGCGCGATAGGCACCAATGTATTGACCACCTGCCAAGTTACTCTTTGCTTACTCACCTTGGTCGGGTCAAGAAGGCGCACCTTGAGCTCTCGCGAGCGGATGTCGACCAAACCCTCTCCGTCGACGAGGTAGCTGATGCAGTTCTCGATGAATTCCTTGTTGGCGTAGGTGATTTGCGTAAACTGATCGAAGCCCAACGGCAGGGGTTGGCGCGTCCTGATGTCGATTTGGTTGCGTATGATGTCGCCGTCGGTCACCACGATCATGGCGGTCGGCTTGCTCGTCTCCATGAAATCGGTGGCCTGGTCATCCATAATCTCTTGCGGGATGCGGTTGGCATAGAGCGAGGTGAAGGTGCCTTTCAAGAGATAGGCCACGGTCTTGCCTTTCGCGCTGAACATCCGCTGGTCGGGCGTCTGTCGTAGCATGGCCAAGGTGATAAAAACGGGCGCACCCGACACCTTGGTGTAGTCACTGGTCTTGAGCAGCGGGATCTGTTCGATATCATCGGCCGAGGTGGTGGCGTCCATCGAGCTGACGAAGTCGGCTTTGATGGCGTTCATGTTGCGCACCATAGGATGGTCGGAAGCGGCTTGCAGCAAGGGGAAGTAATACCAACGGAAATACTCCAGACGGGCTTGTCCACCCACCTGTCCCGTGCGGATGGGAAGGGCGGCACATGTCAAGTCGAGGAGTAGGTCACGGTTGAGGCGCACGCCATATTTGAAAAGCATGTCGTCCAAGTTGAGGTCCTGCTCGATGCCCACGGTCGACTCCTGACTCTGCAGGCTGTCCATGGTGGCGAAGACGGGCTCGACGAGCCACAGCACCTTACCGCCATGCATGATATATTGGTCGATGAGGAACTTGTCGCGTTCATCGAAGGCCTGCGTGGGCTTGGCGATGATGATGGCGTCATACGACGGGAAGGCGCTCACATCGCGGGTGGTGTCCTGCGTGCGGTGGATGAGGGCGTCAATCTTGCCGTCGATCTCGAGGCGTACCACATTATAGTTCTGCGACAGCGACTTCGTGATGTCGTACACATCCTGCTCGCCGAGTTCGCCATGGCCTTCCACAAAGGCGATGTTGGGTTTCATCAGCCGGGTCACTTTCTTCACCGCGTCAATGAGGCGGAACTCGAGGTTCTGCATCGAGGCGTTGAGGGCCTCGTCGTCCGACTGGCCCACCTGGTTCTCCAGCAATTCGATGGCGATCTCGGTATTGTTGCGGTAGCTCACCAAGGCGCCTGGCCAGATGACCATCTGCTTCGACGAGCCGTCGCTGTTCTGCACATTGAGGTCGGTCGGCTTCAGCCCTGCCTGATATAGCTGCTTGTAGGTCTCCATGATTTCAGCCTCCTCGCCACTCTCGGCAGGGTTGATGAACTCATAGTCAATATACTTGGAGTAGGCACGGAACTCATCGAGCATCTCCTTGGTCTCACGGCGCAGCTTCTTGAAGCCTGCCGGAAAGTCACCGTCGAGATAGACCTTGAAATAGACATAGTCGTCAAGGTCGTTGAGAATCTCCTTCGTCGTGGACGAAAGGGTATAACGTTTCTCGCTTGTCAAGTCGAAGCGGGTGAACAGGAAGGAACCTGCCACATTGATGACGGCGACTACGGCCACCAGGATGATAAAGGCAAATATCTGTCTTTTTTTCAAACTCTTGCGTTTGTTTTCCATCACTCTATCCTCCTTTACCATTTACGACTTGATAATACCAGTTTTGTCGCACCGAGAAACAGTGCGATGACACTCAAGAAATACAAAACATCGCGTGTGTCGACCACGCCGCGGCTCAACGAACTATAGTGGGTGCTCATGCCCAGTTGTTGGATGAACAAATCGAAAGAGCCAAACAGCGACAGCGAGTAGATGAACTCGAAGCCGATGAAGAGGAATCCACAGAGGAACACAGAGAGGATAAAGGCCAGGATCTGGTTGTTGGTCAGCGAACTACAGAAGATACCGATGCTGACAAAGCTAGAGCTTAACAGAAACAGGCCGATATAGGAGCCCCAGATGCCACCGCTGTCGAGGTTGCCCATAGGCATGCCGAGACGGTAGACCGAGAAATAATAGATGAAAGTGGGGATAAGGGCCAGCAACACGAGGGCCACACCGGCGAGGAACTTGGCCCAGATGATCTGCCAGTCCGACAAGGGCTTGGTGGCGAGCATCTCGATGGTGCCCGTGCGGTTCTCCTCGGCGAAGCTGCGCATGGTGACGGCGGGCACGAGGAAGAGGAACACCCAAGGGGCGAGGATGAAGAGGCTATCGAGGTTGGCATAGCCGAAGTTCAGCAGGTTGAAGTCGCTTTGGAACACCCAAAGGAACAGCCCCGTGATGAGCAGAAACACCACGATGACCATAATGCCGATCAACGAGCTGAGGAAGTTGCTGATTTCTTTCTTGAAGAGGGCGTACATACGCGTATTTGATTTAACTTCGTTGATTCTTTCGAATTGGGGTGCAAAGATAGTGTTTTTTTGGTTTAGAGTTTAGAGTTTAGAGTTTAGAGGGGTTGAAAGTTGCTAAAAAAAAAAGTTGTGTCAAAACATAGAGGTACGCCACTGCACTGCACGCAGCAGTGCGAGTGGCATCAAGTTCGGCACCATGGGCGCAGGGGGATTCAAGAATGTTAGGATTATCGACAACACCGTTTACGACACCTACCGTAGTGCCATCACCATCCAAAGTGTCGATGGCGGCATCTGCGAGAACATCCTCGTCGACTCGCTCTATGCCACCAATGTGGGCAACGCCATCTACCTCAACGTGGGAGCACGTCGCGACAAGCAGAGTTTCATGGACGGCATCACCATCCGCAACCTCTACTGCGAGGTGGCTGCCACCAAGCCCGATGCAGGATACGAGTATGAAGGTCCTATAGAAGACCTGCCACGCAACATCTCGCCTTGTGGCATCATCGGACTGAAAGACAGCAAGATAAAGAATGTTACATTGGAAAACATAGAGATTGTCTTCCCTGGCGGCGGCGATCCTCACTATGCCCATGTCGGCCTTGACGAATTGGACAAAGTGCCCGAGATGCCCAAGGCCTACCCGGAATTCTCGCAACACATGGAATTGCCAGCATGGGGCTTCTTCATCCGCCATGTCGACGGACTCACGATGAACAACATCACATTAAGGGCCTTGAAAAAAGACTATCGTACCGCCATTGTGATGGACGATGTCGACAACCACAGCATCAACCAACTCAAGGTGGAAGAACCTCACGGAGACCTAAAAGAATCTATATTTGAACGCAAATAAGTCTTTGCTTTTTTTGGGAAATCTCAATAAACGGCAGACCCCTTTGAAAATCAAGGCATTAAAAATGTAATAATCTTATTTTCAATATTTTAAAGAAAACCATCAAATTATTTCTTATCTTTGCGTTCGATTTTGAAAACGGACAAACGACATTAGAAAAAATTACAAAGGATTATGTACCAAATTTTTAAAGACCAACTTGAGAAGTCAAAACTCATCATTTCTGGGGTCAAGAGGAACCAACGCCTTGGCCGCGACGCTGGCGTGGAAGAAAGCGTGTTGCAGAAACTGGAGGAAGACTGCAAGCGTTTGGAGACCCTTTCTGCTGAAATCGACAAGCTTCGCGATGAGATGCAAAAGAAAAGCGAAGAGGCTCACAAAGCCTTGAACACGCTGAAAAGCAGGACGCTCACCGTGAAGAAGGCAGTCAAAAGCAGATATGACCAAACTTGGTGGATTAAGTTTGGCATCCCCGACAAGAGATGAGTATGGATTTGTTAAGAACCAAAAGAAACCGCTTCGTCAGAGGCGGTTTTTTTTGTGCGGATGACGACATTCTTCTCCCCTCTCAAGGTAGTGGCAAAGAGATAAACCTCATCGCCGTCGCCAATTTTCAGGGCCTTACGCAACTCGGCCACAGTGAGAGGGAAATTACGCACCGCAATACTGGCCTTGTCGACATCCACTAGCAATTCCTGCTTTATCTTTTTATGATAAGCGGCCCATCCTTCCACTTCAAAGATACGGCCAGGAAAATCGGGCACCAACTGATCAGAAGTGTACAAGTTGCTGTTTTTGTGCAATTTCAAAACCGCGAAACGTTCGGTCAACAGTTTGAAACATCCAGCCTTCATCAAGGCGGGATGAGGCTCGTATAGGTATTGCAACACACCATCAGCCATCTTGCACTGGCAATTCCGCTCTTCTTCGAGAGCAAAACGCATCTCGGGCTGGTCGGTCAGCAGGTTGACACAAACCAACCGTGGCTCCCCTTGATAGCCACGCTCCATGATGAAATCCAACTCCTTGCACTCGTTGGCGACGGCCACCACATGCACTTCCTTCACATGGCGCAGTTCCTCCAAAGCCCGGTTGATGTCGAGCATCGGCGAGAGCTTCACCATAACCTTTGATGCCTTTTCGAGCAGCATATGCTGCAAGGCTGCCACATCGGGTGTGCAGTCTCCTATAGAGACCGTCTTGCGCCCATGTTCATCCCTGCGAGCAGGGTCGACAAAGATGCAATCCTTTTGTCCACATTCCTTCAGATACTCTTCAGCGGTCTCGTTCCACACCTTGATATCGGCCTCAAGGACTGCAAAATTATGCCTTGCCAGGTCGCAGAGTTCGGCTTGTCGCTCCACATAGTCGGCCTGTCGGAAGTTCTGTGCAAGATAATAGGAGTCGATGCCCAGACCGCCTGTCAAATCGGCGAAAGTGTCGCCTTTCAATAAGTTGGCCTTATATCTGGCGGTCGCCTCCGACGAGCATTGCTCAATGGAGAGATGGACGGGGAAGAGCAGGTCTTCGTTCTCGGCCCATTGCGGCACTTTCTTTTGCAGCAGCTGCCGTGCGGCAATCTGTCGCAGCGCCAATGAAACGTCAGTGCCGACGGGCGCCTTTTTCAAGGCGAGCGTCGGCACGTCGGCACTCAGGTTTTCCCTGATGAATTGTTTGGTGATCTCGTTCAAGGTCAGATCTTCTTCAGGTTCACCACCTCGAGGTCGGTGAGGAAACGCCACTCGCCGCGAGGCAGTCTGTATTTGTCGAGACCCGCGAACATCACGCGGTCGAGTTTGGTCACCTCATAGCCGAGGTGTTCGAAGATACGGCGCACGATGCGGTTGCGGCCCGAGTGGAGTTCGATGCCCACGCTCTTCTTGCTGTCATCATCCTGATCGTAGGCGATGCTGTCGGCGGCGATGGGGCCGTCATCGAGTTCGATGCCTTCGGAGATGCGCAACATGTCGTTCTTGGTCAAGGGCTTGTCGAGGAGCACATGATAGAGCTTCGGCACTTCGCTGCTCGGGTGGGTCAGCTTCTTAGCCAGGTCGCCATCGTTGGTGAACAGCAAGAGGCCAGTGGTCTGCTTGTCGAGACGGCCCACGGGGAAGATACGCTCATGGCAGGCATCTTTGACGAGTTCCATCACGGTGTCGCGTTCATACGGGTCATCGCTGGTGGTGATATAGCCTTTAGGCTTGTTGAGGAGCAGATAGCGCAGTTTCTCGCGGTTGAGGGTCTGGCCGCCATACACCACTTTGTCAGTGGTCTTGACCTTATAACCCATCGTGGTGATCACTTCGTCATTCACCGTCACGCAGCCGGCCTTGATGAGGTCGTCGGCTTCGCGGCGTGAGCAGATGCCACAGTCAGCGAGGTATTTGTTGAGGCGGATCTCGCCAGTAGCTCTCGGGCGGTCGTACAGCGGGTCTTTCTCGCGGACATAGCCCTTGCGACCACGGCGCGGCTCTTCTTCGTCGTCGAAACGGCGACGAGGACGGTCTTCGAAGCGGCGGCCACCACGGGGACGCTCATCATCAAAGCGGCGGCGAGGACGCTCGTCGTCATCAAAACGACGCCTCGGACGGTCTTCATCATCAAAGCGGCGACGCGGTCCTTCATCGTCGTGGAAACGGCGCTCACGCGGCTTGTCGTCATCGAAACGGCGGCGGGGTCTGTCGTCGTCATTAAATCTGCGACGCGGTCTGTCATCGTCACGGAAACGGCGCTCTCTCGGTTTGTCATCATCGAAACGGCGACGGGGTCTGTCGTCATCGTCAAATCTGCGACGCGGACGGTCGTCGTCGTGGAAACGGCGCTCACGCGGCTTGTCGTCGTCAAAACGACGGCGCGGACGCTCGTCATCGTTAAATCTGCGGCGGGGACGGTCATCGCGACGGCCTTCACCGCGTTTTTCGTCATCGAAGCGGCGGCGGGGACGGTCACCGAACTTACGTTCGCCGAACCTACGGTCGCCACGTTCGTCATCAAATCGGCGTTCACCTCTCGGCTTCTCGCCAAATCCTCTCTCTTCGTGTCCTTCCTCGTCACCGTCACGGTGATAGAATTTGAAGGACTTCCTCTGTTGGAACACTTCGGGTTCGTCAACAGGCTTTCTGGTGCGCGGACGCTTGCCAGATCTTTCGTTGTCAGTCATTTTGTTAGTGTATAAATATTGTAGATGTGATTTTGGACTACGGGACGCGGGACTTCGCGACTCGCGACTTTCAAGTCCCGTTGTTTCAAACAATTGGAATACCGAAGTCCGATAATGGGCGGCAAAAGTACGAATAATTTGGGAAATATGGTTGTGTTTTAATCCTTTTTCCTTTCTTTTCTCCAATCCGTAAAGCACTGGAAGAAATCATAGTCCAGCAAATCGCTGATTTTGAGCAGCAGGTCCGTATAAATCCATGGGCGGTTGAAGATTTTGTAGGCGTTCTGCCGCGAAAAGCCGAGTTGCTTGGCGAGCCAAGTGATGCTGCGACCCTGGCGGGCGAGTTCGTCCTTGATGAGGTTGCCGATGTGCGGTTCTTCTTGCATTGCGTTTGCCGTTGGTGGAGCCTCTTGCTCGTGTAGGCAAACAAAATGGGCGGAACCGTTTTGGATGCTTATCTGAAACCGAAGGCTCGGCAAAGCCTGTACAAGCAAATAAACAACAAACGACTCACGCCCTTAGACGCGAACCATTCGCCACTTATTTCTCTTGTACTTCCAATTTTGCCGATTTTCGGTTTAGAGAATAAGAGCGTAAAGCTCGGTTAATATGTCAATGTTTTATTCTTCTATTTTCATTCGATTTAGATTGGGGACAAAGGTAGGGATAATTTCGATTGGTTTCGATTATTCTGCTCATATTTTGATTTACAAAGAAAGGAAGCGTCATTTGACACTTCCTTTCATTTTAATGCTCAGGTACAATTTTACTGTTTGTGGCATTTGAAGTATTCATCGTAGCCAGACTGTAGTGCATGCATCTTTAATTTGATTTCCAAATCGTTGCAGTTTGTGGCTCCCCATGATTCGGGGTCCATGGTTGTACTACCGTAATAGTAATTATCGGTAGCATCATACTCTTCGCATTTGCAAGAGGAACTTTTCGAACATTGAGTGAACAGTAGTACACCAAATAATGCTATTGCAATAAATAGTATTTTTTTCATAATTTGATAATTTATCATTGTATAATCAATTGTTCACTTTCTCGGACATAAGATCTGCTGGTGAGGATGGAGCGTCATCACTTTTGCCACTACCAAACCAACAGTAAACTGGTGAACTCATCGGACTTTCTCCATAACCGTTTATGGCTTTAACACAATAATAATTATAAACACGAGGGGTAGCATTGTGATAGAAAGAAGTACTACTTGTAGTTTTTATCAAAATATAATTGTCAATATCATATTGGCCTCCACTAGAAGCAGTTTTATACCAATACACTTTATAACTTGTTGCATTTGATACACTATTCCACGACACCTTAACTTCGGAACCGTCATATGTAGGTTCACAACCCAACATGACTGGAGCAGATGGAGCTGATCCAGTACTTCCACCTCCACCACTTCCTCCGCTACCGCCACCTCCTGGGTAAACGGGTTCTGGCGTTGGCTCTTTTGTGCAGGCCACAATAGCCAACATAAGAATTGCTAACACGGAACTTAGTCCTATCCAAATCTTTTTCTTCATATTTTTTCACCCAGTTATATCCCATCGGGCGCATCGGTTTTTAGGGTTAGTTTATCACGGAGCAAAAATAGGGAGAAACATTGTATCACACTCGTTATCAGCATCAACCAGATTGAGCGATAGGTTTTGCTTTTTGGTTGTCGGAAGTGTCAACCAAAGGTTTACAATGGAGATTGTCCACGCAGAAACCGCAGAACTTTGTGGAGCGCGAAGCGTGGCTTTTTTCTCACGCAGAATCCGCAGAACTATGGGAAGCGCGAAGCGACGAAAAAACCGCATCCGGCAGGCTTCCCATGATTCCCATAGTTCTGCGTGAAAAATAATCATCAAATTGAAAACTAACAAGATACCCGACAGCAAACGACTACTGTCGACTACAAACGTTTAATCAACGGCTTGTTCTTGACAAGGGCTGCATCTTTGCAGCGGATTATCTAACAACACAAAACAATGAACGTGCAAGACAACAAACCTATCCTGATTCCTATGGGGAACAGCAAAGAAGAACTAAACGTTAGAGAAGAAGTCATTTCACAGGTGTATCGCAGATGGACCGAGGAAAACCCAGACAAAAGAGTTTACAATCGCTCGTTGAAAGATTACATCAACATACGCTATCTTTCAATCAATGAAACCATGCGTCATGCCGCAAAGACATATTCTTCGACGTTGGCGCTGCTTCAACTGGACACCATACTTCGGTATTCTGTAGTCTACGGAAAGCCCAAGCCTCCGAAGAAAGGGGTCTCCAATCAAAAGATATTTGCCTATATGCTGGAGATGCACCACGAGTTAATAGGCATTGGTCTTGTGAAAATGATGGTAGGCGTAAAGCGGACGGGCGAGAAGGTGCAATATTGCATAACGGCGATAGAGGCATAAAAAAAGAAATCGACAGGCTGGCTCGCTCGAAAGGTCATCACCAAATTTTGGACGTCTACGGACTGTTCCCCTATTGATTTCTGCCTGCAAAAGTACGGCTTTTTCGGAAACGCCGCCATGAAACTCCGAAAAATCTTTATTCTTTCCACTGTTTCTCCAATCCGTAAAGCACTGGAAGAAATCATAGTCCAG
Organism: Bacteroidales bacterium; assembly: GCA_017395365.1. Classification (GTDB taxonomy): domain Bacteria; phylum Bacteroidota; class Bacteroidia; order Bacteroidales; family F082; genus Limimorpha. The sequence continues at coordinate 11,792 of JAFPUN010000022.1, read as the reverse complement.
CAAATCGCAGATTTTGAGCAACATCTTATGATTCCGGCAAAAGTTCCAAGCACACTTTTGGAAAAGCACGTCTCAACTCGTTGATTTTCTCCTCTTTCTGCCTCTCAAACCTTTTGAAAGACTCGCTTTCAGGAAAAACTGGCTTATGCTGAAGCATCTGTTTGACTTCAGCAGCCGCTTTCATCGCAGGCTTTTCCGAAGGATCGATGGCGAAATCCACAAAGCGCTCCCAAATGTGGCGCACGGCCTGCTCGGTGGGATGCACCATGTCTTCCTTATAAAAGCGGTAATCGCGCAGCTCGTCCAGGAGGATTTCGTAGGCGGGGAAATAATGGGCGTTGTCGAATGTCTTGCACACTTCGTCAACGGCCAACAGCAAGGCGGCCTTGCTCACTTGGTTGCCATGCATGCCATCCTTGACATGACGCAAGGGTGACACGGTGAAGATGAACTGCTTGTCGGGATACATCTTGGCCAACCCCGAAAGGACCGCCACCGAGGTTGATACCGAAAGGCAAATCCTATCAAACAGGCAGGATGGCAGTTTATGGCAATTGGCGACCACCTCAAGCGTTTCCAGTGAACGATACACCCAAGAGGTCCCCAAACTGACAACAACCCAACGAGCAGTCTGAAAATGCTTGTGCGCCGACAAAAGACTGGCATTGACACTTTCCAGCAAGGCCTCTTCAGTCGGCTGCCAAAAAGCCGTGTTGTGGCTGAAGGTGCAATAATACTCCTCTCCCGTTCGGATGACTTCCTCATGGGTAAATGACCTACCGTTGGCCAAACGATGTACAGCGTTGGCTATGCTGATGGGGTTATACAACACACCGAAAGGATTCACCAAGGCATCGAAGCCCATGCCACGGCAAAGTGCGCCCACTTCATCGGCGAAGCAGGAACCCAAGAAGAGCAAACCATCGCCATAGGTGATGGTTTGCTCCAAAGGTTGAATCTTTATTTCAGTCTGAAGGATCATTTATTCTCCGCCAAATACCTCTCCACCTCGATACCCGCCATGGCACCCGTGCCAGCAGCCACGATGGCCTGACGGTAGATGCGATCCTGGCAGTCGCCACAAGCGAAGATGCCTTCCACACTAGTAGCCGTCGACTTGGGCTTGGTGATGATGTAGCCTTCCTCATCCATGTCAAGGATGCCCTTGAAAGGCTCTGTGTTGGGCGTGTGTCCGATGGCCTCGAAGAAACCATCCACATAGATGGTACGCTCTTCCTTGGTATCGCTGTGATACAGCACAGCACCCTTCAATTTCTTCATGAAGCCTTGCTGCTCACCGAAGAGTTCCTTGGTCTGATGCTTCCACAGCACTTCGATGTTGGGCGTGTTCAGCACACGATGTTGCATGGCCTTGGAGGCACGCAATACATCGCGGCGGACGATGAGATACACCTTGTTGCAGAGCTTGGCCAGATAGGTGGCATCCTCGCAGGCGGTATCACCACCACCCACCACAGCGACATCCTTCCCCTTATAGAAGAAGCCGTCGCATGTCGCGCAAGCCGACACACCACCGCCTTTGAATTCCTCTTCGGTAGGCAGACCCAGATAACGGGCAGCCGCACCTGTAGACACGATGATGGAGTCAGCCAAGAGTTCGCCGTCATATTCCGTCGTCACCTTAAAGGGGCGCTGACTGACATCAATGGCAGTGACTTCGCCTTCGCGAATCTCGGCGCCGAAGCGTAAGGCCTGCTGACGGATGTCTTCCATCATATCGGGACCGTTAATGCCCTTGGGATAGCCAGGGAAATTCTCGATTTCGGTGGTCTGGGTGAGCTGTCCACCAGGTTGCATGCCTTCGTAGATGACGGTTTTCACATCAGCGCGACAGGTATAAATAGCGGCAGTATAGCCAGCAGGACCAGAGCCAATTATCAGACATTCAACATGTTCCATTCTGTTCAGTTTAGAGTTTAGAGATTAGAGTTTAGAGTTACACCTTGCAAAGGTAACTTTTTTTTCGGAAAGTGAACATCAATTCAAAAAACATTCGTATCTTTGCAGCCGCAAATGCAAAAGCATTGACATGCAATCGGGGTGTGGTGCAGTTGGCTAGCATTCTTGCATGGGGTGCAAGCGGTCGCCCGTTCGAGTCGGGCCACTCCGACAAAAAAGCAGCTGAATAATCGGCTGCTTTTTTTGTGCGGTTTTGTGACCAAAACCGCACAAAAAAAGGACGTCCGAAGGCGTCCTTTTTCATTGTCATTGGCAAACCATCAATATTCCCAGAGGCTCTGTTCGAAGTCGAACATTTCGTTCTTGATGCGCTCCGATTCGTAGAGGGCGTCGATATTGAATGCATAGGAGTTGATGTAACGGTCGTAAACGTTCTCTTCTTTGATGATGTAACTGTCGAAGATACGCTTTTGCAGGACTTCGTCATAGGTGCGACGTTGTGCCGAGTTGTTGCGGTTGAAGGCAAAGGCCTTGGCCAGCACGTCACGAGAGTCCTCGTAAGGCACCCAGCACACTTGTGACAAACCACCGTCATCGTCGACAACGATGGGTCCGAGGGCGATGATGCGGACGAGGAACTGCGACAACTTCTTGTCGAAGTACCAGTCTTCCTTGATACGCAGACGGGTCACATTGAGCATACGGTCCTTAAATTCGATCTCATTGGGCACTTCCTCGCCATCTTTCCAGATGACCGGCGGGTCGCCAATCTTCGTGTTTTCTTTTTCAAAATCGGCCAAGGTCAAGGGAGTCACCATGTCGTCGATGTTGTTCTCCACACGGTAAGGCGTGATGTCACCACTCTGAATGCCATCGTAGATCACCGTGATGAGGTTTCTCCAGTCCTCGGTCGGATTGATCGGGTAGTAGAACACTTGATTGATCTTCTGACGGAAGTCGATTTCCCTAATCACCGTCTTCTTCCACATCACATTCGACTCGTCGATGACCGGAAGCGGCGAAGGGGTCTTTTCGTTCATGATTTGCTGCTGACCAGAGAGGATGCTGTTCTTCGGCGGCTTGATGTCGGTCGTCTGGGCATTGAGGCACAGACTGCCGAAGAGCGTCACAAGGGTCAACATGGAAACAAGTGTCTTTTTCATTGTATAAGGGTTTAAATTGTTTACTTGATTTCAACACCGATAGGCGTTTCGAGGGTCTTGACCTTACCATCGTTACCGCGCACCTGGATGGCAGTGAAGAGGAAGGTGTCGCCGACGTTGGAGCCGCTGATGGCCGTCTTCATCTCATCGGTGAAGGCGCCGCCATTGGCCTTGGCTTCCTTGGTGGTACCGCTCTTGGTCTTGTAGCGGAAGGTATAACCCACCACATCGTATTTGACGCCGTCGAAGTCGAAGTCCTTCATCTCGGCTTCCACACGGTTGGCGGCAAGCAGAGCGCTCTTCGAAACGAGACCGTTCTGGACGTTACGAATCAAAGCGGTAGGCTTCGGCAGGTCTTTCACACGGAACTTCATGCTACCGAGACTCGAGCCACCCGAACTGACGCTGATGGTCACCTCGTCGGCAGAACCTGGGAGCAGGTTATAGGTACCGTTGCCCGTTCTGGTCAAGGAACCGCTGCTAGCAGAGGCACTGATTTCGCCGCCGACACCGCCGCCGACAGCAATCGGGTTGTTGATACCACGATACACCACATTCATCTTGGTGGCCGACACACTCACCGCAGGAGGAGCAACCGTGAAGGTGTTCTCAAACGGATAGTCTTTGAGTTCGCCCGACTTGGGGTCAAGCATCTTGATGTAACCCGTGTATTTGTGCTGACCCACACCGCAGTTGAAGTCGAGGTTGATGACACCTTGACCGTCGCTGGAGTATTCCTTTTCGGCACCACCGTCCAACTTGACATAGGCCTTGGTCTGCGTGTTCTGCCAAGCAGTCACCATAGCTTGAGCCTTATAGGTCTGACCGGAGAGGAGGTAACCGCTCTCGGCAAACACCTTGGCACCGATTTCATCAAAAGTAAAGTCTTGGGCGTGGATGTTCGTCATCAGTTGGGTGACGGCATTCAACTCCGCAGTCTGGGCTTCCGAGATCAACTTGTTGAGGAGGGTGACATCAGCCACCAACACCGTGTGATGGAAGTTGTGGTATTCCCAGCCTTTCTGAAGTTCGTCAGAGGTTCCGGGGGCATAGTCGATCTTGGCACCGTAGTACTTAATCGTAGTGGTATCCACCTTGACATTGTATTCTTTGGTGGGGACATCTCCAAGAGCATCCTTGTCGCGGTTGAAGATACTGTCGGTCATCAAGCCCATCTCGTGGATGTGTTCCGCGCCAACGGCCTTGAAGATCTCGGTTCTGAACTTACGGATTTTTTCAGAGAGTTCAAAGGCTTTGCCGTTGCCTTCAGGTTCGCCCATCATGTAAGCAGTAGGCCTGTTGTAGTTGTCTCTCGACTTCACCTTTGAAGTGTTGATGTCATAGAGTCTACGGCCATTTCTCAAGGTATCGGTGTTTTTCAGCAGACCTCTTTCAAGGGCCATCGCCACAGCTTCATCCGGGGTGTTAGCCTTGTCGCATTCAATTTTCTTCACCAAGTCCCACTTGAGGGCCTCGACGTAGTTGATGAGGTCGTCGGCTTCAGCCTTCAGGGCTTGGGCTTTCTCCCAATAGGGACCAGCCTTTTCCTGTTCCTTGCTGTATTGTTCAGCAAAGGCGGCGTATTTCTGATCGATTTGATTCGAAAGGGTGATATTCGTGGTCTGAACGCCACTATTCACTGTGTCGAAGGCATCCAAGATGTCCTTCGAGACATTCATGGCTAACAAGGCAGTGTAGACCAGGTACATCATACCGATCATTTTCTGTCTTGGGGTTTCTTTTGCGCCTGACATAGTTCTTACTCCTTTTTTAAGTTAAACAATAGCTTTGAGTAGAATTATGCCTTGATATTCATTGCTGACAACATTCCACCATAGACGTTGTTCAGGGCGGTGAGGCGCTGTGACAACTGGGTCAACTGTTGGTTGAGTTGGCCGGCGTTCTGTGATGAAGCGTTGAGGTTATCCATGTACTTGTTCATAGTTTCAGTCAACTTCTTGCTGGCGGCTGAAGTCTGCTCGGCACCCTGGAGTTGGAGCTCGTAGATGGAGTTGAGCGACTGCATACTGCTGGCCACCTTCTTGATGGTGTTGGCATCGAGGGCGCTGAAGTCGAGCTTACCCAGCGAATCGGAGAGCTTCTGGTTGGTCTCAACATAGGCGGACGAGAAGTCGGAGATGGACTTCGTGGCACGGTCCATGGCGTTGGCATAGTTGGTCGTGGCGGCCATGGCGTTGGAGATGTCAGCCATTTGGCCGGCGTTCTCTGCCAATCTGTCAATACCTCTGCCCAGTTTCTTGAAGGTATCTTCGCTGACATTCATCTTTTCGAACATCTTGCTCAACATGGCTTCTTCCACATCGGTGGGAGCAGCGGCCGATTTGCCGGTAGCACCAGTGGTGGCGAACTGCGTCTTCTGAACGCCATCCCAGTCTTCCTCAAGTTCAACGAAAACATTATCCCAAGCGTACTCCATGTGTTGAGGCTCAAAGGCCGACATGAAGAAGATGAGAGCTTCGATACCCAGACCGAGGGCCAGCATGAAGTCTGCACCGGGGATGTGAGTCAGTTTGAAGTAAGCACCAATCATAACCACAGATGCGCCCCAACCGTAGAGGTAGCCCATAAAGGTTTTATACTTTTTTGATGCAAGGAATTTCTGGAATTTACCAAGTTCTTTTTTTGCCATGACAATTGATTTTTAATTGATTTAACTTTTATTTTGTTTTGTTGTTTGCTTTGTTAGGTTAGGTTATCTGTAGACTCTCGACATTCTCGGGTTGTCGCCCTTGTTGCGGCCCAGATAAGGTTGGATGCAGCGGAAGCCCGTGTAGCAATTGGCCGTATCCTGATATTGATAGTCGCGGGTGGTGACTTGCATATAATAGGAGACGTCCTTCCATGAGCCACCGCGCACCACCTTACGCTTCATGACCGGCGGGTCGTCGGCTTTGGCGTTGTAGGTGTAGTTGGGGTTCATATCCCAAGTGAAGTTATAGGAGTTGGGATCGTAAGCCGTATTGGTCCATTCGGCCACATTACCGGCCATGTCGTAGAGACCCCAGCCATTGGGCGGGTAGCAGCCCACCACGAGGGTGCGCAGACCACCATCGGCGAGGTAGTTACCACGACGAGGCTTGAAGTTAGCCAGGAAGCAGCCTTTGGCGTTGCTGGCGTTAGGACCGCCCCACGGATAGGGGTTCAGCATCTTGCCGCCACGGGCAGCCCATTCCCATTCGGCTTCGGTGGGCAGACGGAACTCCGAAAGGTCGACGTCCTTCTTGGTACGCAGGTAGGAGTTGAGCAACTCGGTGCGCCACACGCAGAAGGCACGGGCCTGCTGCCAGGTGACACCCACCACCGGATAGTTGTCGTAGGCCGGATGCCAGAAGTATTTCTCCGTCATCGGGTCGTTGAACGAATAGCTATAGTCGTGGATCCAGCACAAAGTGTCGGGGTAGACATTGATGACCTCCGCACGGGCATACACCGAACGGTCGCTGTAGCCTTGCTTACGGTTCGACCAAGCACCCTTACGGTCGACATTGATGCCGGCATCAGCCTCGCCTATCGAGTAGTCGTTCTCGACCAACTTGCCATCGGAGAAGTCTTTCTTGGCGGCGGCGACCATATCAAACCAGAAATAGGAATAATAGAGCTTTCTCGTGTCGATTTCCTTGCGACGGAAATATCTCTCATGCTCGGGGAGATACATCGGCTCAAGGGCCTCGCGGACTTCTTGCTCCTTGCTGTTCCAGTCAAGTTTTTCCTTCCAATTCAGCCTCGGCGGGTCGTACACCTCACCCGTTTTGCTCTCGGTGATGGCAAACCTGTCGGGGAAATTGTCGGCAAGAATTCTTCTTGCGATGGAGTCTCTAACCCAATTGACAAATTGGCGATACTCATTGTTGGTGATTTCAGTCTCGTCCATAAAGAAGGCCGACACGGAAACCGTTTTTGGCTCATTCAGGTAAGAACCCGTGATGTCTTCACCACCTACACCCATAGTGTAGCTACCTTGCGGGACGAACACCATCCCGTAGGGGTCGGGCTGGTTGAAGGTCTTGTTTGACTTTCTCACTCCAACCAATTCGCCTTGATTTGAGTTACCGCAGGCTGTGAGCAGCAGCGCAACGGAAAATACGAACAATAGTCTTTTCATCTTCTTGACAATGATATGATTACTATCTTTATTTATTTCTTTTTATCTGATGGTCCCCCTCGCTTTTAGGGGCTTACTTTACCCATTAAAAACCGCCAAAAATAGGAAATATTATAATTTACCCCTCTTTTTTTTCTACTTTTTTTCCATTTTTTCCGTTCAAACCTACCTATCGCCACCCGAAACGGCCCCAAAAAATCACAGGTATCTGACACTCCTGTAGTCTCTCGGAGTCCTATCCAAATCGAGTTTGAAACAATAACTCAATCCTATCTCATGTGAGCCCGGTACAACACTCAAGCCCATCGTATTAATATCATATGAATAAACCAATGTGAGGTCCTTAATCGTAAGTCCTGCCATCAGGCCGACCGACTCTTGAAAGCGGTAATTGACACCCAACGAGAACAAGTTGTTGTAAATCACACGAGCACTCGCGTTAAACTGCGTGGAGGCGATGTCGCTCATCACGCTCACCGAAGGCACGAAGGTCAGGTAAGGGATGTCTTCGAATTGGAAGGGATAGCCTGCCACGGCATAGAAGGTACGGTCGGTGGTGAAGCTGGCGCTGCTGGTGTTGTTGTCGTTGAGCGCTTGGCCCATGCTTTCGAGAACATTAATGACGGAGACACCGAAATAGAACGACTCGGGGACTTGATAGAACAAGCCTACATTGAAGTCAAACAGCATGTCGCTCTCTTCGCCCAGACCCGAAATGAGCGGGTCGCCTTCCTGGTTGGGATGCAGTTGAGCGAAGTCGACAGTACGGTTGAGCAGGGTACCGGCCACGCCGATGCCAAGAGAGGAACCTCCCAAGTCAATATGGAAGGAATAGCCTAAACCGATGTTGACATTGTTCTCGAAGCCCAACTTGTCGCTCATCACGGAGAACTCGAGGCCGCCATGGAGCTTGCGGAAAGGCATGTCGCCCGTCAGCAGGAAAGTCTGTGGGGCCACCTCGTTGCCATCGTTATCGACGAAACCTGCCCACTGCTGGCGGTAAAGCCCCAACAGATTAATGCCTTCGCTCATGCCGGCAAAACCCGGATTGGCGTAGGCATACGAATTCGAATAGTTGGTAAAGATGGGAGCCTGCTGTGCTTTGACGCCAAAAGCCGTCGTCAGCATCATGACAAGCAAGAGTGCGATATGTGTGATTTTCGTCTTCAATTCAGATGATTTACTGCGATTGAAACCGCGAATTTACGAAAATAGTATCTATCCAACCAAATTAATTTTTGTAAGACTTTGCTAAAACCTTGTCTTTCAATATGATATTTTTTACTTGAATAATCTGATGATATCGTTGCCATTGGCAAGGATGACCAGTCCCAAGACAAGGATGAGTCCCACAGTCTCGGCCACTTCCATGAACTTGTCGGAAGGCTTGCGACGGGTGATGATCTCGAAGAGCAGGAAGAGGATGTGACCGCCATCCAAGGCAGGGATGGGCAGGATGTTCATCACGGCGAGGGCGATGGAGAGGAAGGCCGTCATGCGCCAGAAGATACTCCAGTTCCACTGGTCGGGGAAGATGCTTCCGATGGAGATGAAGCCGCCCACACTCTCATACGCTTTCGTCTTGGGGTTGAAGATGAGCTTGACCTGTTTCCAATAGTCGGACAGGCCATCGAAGGTCTTGAGGAAACCGGCAGGGATGGCTTCGAAAAGGCTATATTCCTTGGTCTCCAAGTCGAAATAGTCGGGCAGGTAGGTCTTGCAGTAGGCACCGATCACACCTTCCTCGGGCAGGTGCATGGCCAATGCCAGCGTATCAGCGCCACGGAGCACCTTGACCTCGATGTCCTGGTTCTTGTATTGCTTGATGCGTTTGATGAAGTCCTGATAATACGGCGTCGGAATGTCATTAATACCGATGATGGCGTCGCCCGCCAACAGTCCTCCTGCTTGAGCGGCCGAATTTTCCATGACTTCAGCGACGACAAAGGGAGTACGGTAAGAGATAAATCCTGCATCTTGTTTTTTGAGCAGTTTGGTCAAGGCATCATCGGGCAGCACGATGGTCGTGTCTTTTCCGTTGCGTTCCACCTCGATGGTCTTTGCCTTTTCGAGGATGATTTGCATCGAGATCTCCTGAAACTCTTCGATATACTTGCCATCGACGGCCAAGATCTTGTCGCCGTCGCGTAGGCCGAACTCGTAGCCCAGACTATCGACCGAGATACCGTATTTGTTGACTTCTGCGGTAGGCAGGTAAGTCTCGCCTTCGTGGGCCAGCAGACCGATATAGATGATGAAAGCGAGCACCACATTCATGAAGACACCCGCCACCATGATGATGAAGCGTTGCCAGGCGGGCTTGCTGCGGAACTCCCATTCCTTGGGAGGCTGCTGCATCTGCGACTTGTCCATCGACTCGTCAACCATGCCAGCGATTTTATTGTAACCACCCAACGGGAACCATCCAATACCGTATTCCGTGCTGTCGCTGCGGCGCCAGTCGTCAGCGGGCAAGGTGCTCAAATCAATGGGTTCGTAGTTTTTCTGTTTCTTTCCAGCAGCGTCTTTGTATTCGGTGACCGTGTATTTCTCTGGGACATTCTTCGAGAAGAACTTGAAGCGCCACTTGCCGTTCACCTTTTTGCAACGGAAAAGCGAAAAGCCCCAATCGAAGAAAAGATAGAACTTCTCGACACGGGTCTTAAAAGCCTTGGCGGCGAGGAAGTGACCCAACTCGTGAATGAAAATCAAGATGGAGAGGGAGAGGAAAAACTGCAGTACCTTTATTAATATAGTCATTGTTTGTTGTTGAATTGTTGATCGTTTAATTGTTTAATTGACTTCGTCGATTTTTCGATTTGTTGATTGGCTTCGGGGCCTTCGGCGGTTTCAGGCCTTTTACGGGTATAAGGTCCCTAAGCCTGTGGCCCCTGAGGCCTCTCGAAGGGTCGAAGGGCCGTCTCGCATTATTAGTCTATCCTATTGTTGTCTATACATTAAGTTCAACAAAAAAGCGTGCAAAGATAAGGAATTTTAGTTTCCGTTCGGATTAATGAGCGACATATAATCGGCAGGATTGACGGCGATGCCGTTATGCCACAACTCGAAATGCAGGTGCTCGTATGTTTCCTTGTCGCCTGAGCGACCCAAAATGGCGATGGCCTCACCTGCCCTGACATATTCTCCCTCCTTCTTCAGCAAGGTGGCGTTGTGCTTGTAGATGGAGAAATAGCTGTCTTCATGTTGGATGCCGATGCAGTAGCCGTTGTCGATGCTCCAGTTGGCAAACACTACGGTGCCATCGAGAGTGGCATTGATGATCTTGTCGCCAGCGGTGGCAATGTCGACGCCATAGTGACCTTCATCGGCATTGAAGGCTTTAAGGATGGAGCCGTTGAGTGGGATGAAAAAGTTCTTCACCAACGAACTCGGCTTGGTGGACGGCTGGTAGTCGGGACCGAAGAGGTTGTATTGGTTTTGGGCCTCATATTCGGCACGCAGCAGACTGTCCTGCAACGACTTGCGCAATTTAATTGTATCGATGACACTTTGAGGCAGGGGTTCATAGATGTTGAGCGAAGCCAAGGCACTGTCGGCGGCGAAGTCATAGCCTTCGACGATTTTCTTGAGGTTATCGAAATAGACATCTTTTTTGGTCATCTCCCTTTCGATGGAGTCGGCGCGAAGACTAAGTTCATACACCTCGCGGTTGAGGTTTGTGTCGGTGTAGCCTGGGATGTATTCGCGCAAGGGTGTGAAGGCGATGATGAAGATGGTGATGACAATAAGCAGCAGAGCGATGCCGATGATGACAAGGATCAGGTTGAGCAGGTTCAGCTTGAAGTTGAGGATGGGCCGGCCACTTTCATCATGCGACATCAGGAAGTCGTATTTCCGATTCAGCTTCTTGAGGGAAACATTACGAAGTTTGGGCTTCCTAAGTTTTGTATTTTGGGGTGTTTCTGACATTTTGCTATGTGATAGGTCATTAATAACTTGCAAAAATAGGAAAAAATTGCAACATACACGCAAAAAGGCCGACCGCTTACGCTGTCAGCCTTTTGCTCGTTTTGAAAAGTGACCCCTATTCTTTCACCACTAACCGCTCCGTATGGTTTCTCCCTTCTGCATCCGTAATGCGCAGCAGATAAATTCCTTTCACCAAATCCGCCACTTCAATCTCATTCGTCCGCCGCACTATTTTCACCATCTGCCCAAGGGCATTATAAACCTGCACCTCGGCGACCTCCGTGCCTTCAATCTTCACGTAATCCTTGGCAGGATTGGGATAAACAACAGCCTCAAAACGATTCCCTTCAACCCCCGTGGTATTCTTCTCCAAGCATTCAGACCACGAAATCGCTGATTCCACGCCATTAATCACATGGCTGACACCCCATTTGTAAAGCCCATCATCCAAGTCTGCCCATTGTCCGTCAAGGTAGGAATTGACCTCCAGCTTTCTTGCAATCAACTCCATGTCCTGGCCGTCGCAAAGGGCTCGATACACCTTGAAATGCGGAAAACCGCTGTCATAATACATAAGCATCTGCATCAGCCAAGCGCCACCGCCAAGGTCGGTTTGCTGCCATCCGTCTTCGGTTTTCCACCAAGTGCCATCGTCG
>JAFPUN010000021.1 GCA_017395365.1 Bacteroidales bacterium | reverse complement strand
GCTGGCTCCTGTCACGGGTGTGGCCTCCTGGCTCGCCGCCACGCGGCTCCGCCAGAACCGCACCATCCGAGAGATGCAGCAGACCATCTTCAACCTGGTTGAGGAAAACAAGCGCGTCTATTCTGAACTGACCGAGGCCCGCAAGGAAATCGTCGGGCTGTCCGCTCAGGTCGCACAACTCACCCTTGAAAACGCTGAGCTGAAGCAATTGATCGAAAACCTGTAAGGCCATGAAGACACGCTGTTTCCTCTTCCTGTTGTTGGTGTCGATGGTGCTCTGCGCCTGCGACGCGAAGCGCCGCGCCCAGCGTCGCATCCGTCGAATCGTCGAGCGATGCCCCGAGCTGCTGAGCGTTCAGGCGCATCCCATCGACACCTTCATAGAATTGCCTCCTTTGGCCGATTCTGCCGTGATGCCCTTGGCTCCGCTGCTTGACGGCCAAGCCGTCAAGATCCAAACGGAGCAGGGCACTTTCACGGCAACGGCCACCAACGACAGCCTCACAGTCACCTACGAGGCAGAACCCGAGCCAGTCCACTTCGCCGACACGCTGCGTTATCCGCAGATTGTCGTCGAAGAGCCGCCGCCCGAAAAGAAAAAGCCTCCCGCTTTTATGTGGTTTCTGCTCGGTATGGTGGTGGTGTTGCTGGCTGTCATCATCACTGCAATAACGATTGTGATCAAAATGGTGAAGGTTTCCTGATGGAGACCTTCTCCTTTTTTTTGTCACCTCGTCCGGCTTGGTAGGTGGTTTTAGTTTTACCTCAGTCGGCCAAACGATGCGGAGGAAGATTTCACATCTTTTAGGAAGCTCAATAGCCGCATCCTTTGTCCGCCTTCGGTTAATAGTGGGTTTGCGTTTTCCCGCTCTCGTTTCTCTTCCTCGGTCGGTCATCCGCAAATCCACTCCAGCAATTTAATCGATTCGGTGTGCTGCCTGGCTGTCAAAGGCTGCGGAGGTCGCTTGTCCCTTGTGGGGAAGCTTTATGGCCGCAGCCTTTGCCATCCAGTCAGGCTCCGGCGGGAAAAACGATTGGAGGTCTTGCGGCGCGGTGTTCGGCGATGGCCGTGATGCCCGCCTACACAGTGCGCGAAAAAATCCATCCCGCTTGCTTTAAGTGTTCTGGAAAATGTCTATCTTTGCAATCGCTCCGTTGCCATTTGATGGAGTTCAGTAGTTATCACTGAGAGGGAAGCCGTTACCCCAATTTTGCGGCTTCCTTTTTTTTGCCTCTAATAGAAGCGGGACAGCTGCCATCGACAACCATCCCGCATCATCCTCAAAGCGCGTTAATCATCCGCTGTTTAGTCTCGTCACTTACTTTTCGATACCGTGATATAGCCTTGCTGCCTTCTGCGTGTCCGCTCATCGATGCGATGTCTGCATCCCGGAAGCCAGCCTCATAGAGGTTGCCGCAGAAATTCCTTCGTCCCATGTGGCTGCTTGCCACCTCCGAAAGTTTGGCTTGCTTTTCAAGCCTGGTCACTGGGTCAAGAATCGTCACAACATGATCAATTTCCGGCAGAGCCTTAAACATCTCCTTGATGGCATCATTATAGTTTTGGTCAGCGATGAAGGGGAGGAGCCTGTCACCTTCGATGTCTTTATACCTATTTAAAATAGTCTTGGCGATTGGATGCAGCGGAACTGTCACGATCTTTCCGCTCTTATTCTTCGTCTTACCTGCTACATATTGCAGCGTGTCACCGTCCACAATGTTTGATTTCTTCAGTCGGGTCAAATCTCCGACACGGCATCCCACCAAGGATTGGAAAACAAAGATATCCCTTTGCACAGCCAATTCAGGCCGTTTGCTGAAGTCAGCTTCAAAGAGTGTGTTTCTATCCTCGTTCGAGAAATAGAAAGGCGTCCCATATACCGACTGGTCCATGTTGAAGGTAAGGAAGATGTCTTCAACATTGGCTTTCTGAATCTTCATCAGCCAATGCCAGAAGGCTTTCAGATACTTGATTTGAATGACCACATAATTCAGGCTTCGCTTTTCGACACCCCTGCTCAGCATAATCTCGTAGCCTTCATAAATCTTTTCATATTGCTTTTTGGGAACCAGTATTTCACCCGTTTTGGTTGAATACTTGCTTGGCTTTTCCTTCAAAGGCTTCTTTTCCCATAAATCGCACTCGTTCAAAACGAAGTTCCTGTAATCGTAAATCAAGGAGGTTGTCATGTCTTTCACCTTATACCGCTTGCCTTGGTATCTTTCCATCCTATCCCAAAGGCCATAGCAAGTGTAATAGGTCTTGTGTCTGCTGTCCCCGATAACGCCGTTTTTGTATTGTTCCTCGATGAAGAAGCTGTAGATGTCGAGGAAATAGCGGTTTTCAGTCTTGGCGCTTTCGGCTTTCTGAATTACTTTTTCCTCTTTCATTCGTGCCTTGCTCGCGATTTCCCATCGTGTCACTGTGCTTTCCCGTCCATTGATGAAGATAGGCTCGGTGGCATTCTTCCATTCAATGTCGTTCATCCATTGTGTAAGCGAATCCGGCTCCAATTCGTTTTCTTTGGTTTGCTCCCAGCAGCGTATCAGATACGAGGTCAGCAGATTCAGTCTGTCCCTGATTTCCTCGCAGTCGTCGCCATACTTGTTTGCTTTCTTGCCCTTGGGCATTCCTTTCTCGCTGTCCCAATTTCCAGCAGTGATAAAGATGCCAGTGGCCGCTCTTTTCACGAAATTCCTGTTGCCGCTGAAGCGGAACTGGATTTCGCCCCTTTCGTCATCCTTCTTGATGTACCTTGAAAGGTAAAACTTAACGGTTGCCATTTGATTAAGTATTTAAGTTAAAAATCAGTGAGTTATCATCGCCATTCGGAAGATACCCCTATCTTTCCGAAAGGCAATGCAAATATACGAAATAATTCCGAATCCGTGTCAACGTCGTGTCAACCAAATGCAAAAAAGTTGCTCATTCGTGATAATTTATTATCCGTCTAAATAACACAATATAATTCTAAAACACTGAAATACAATAATATAAAACATAAAAACAAGATTATGGTCAACGAACGAAAACTAAACAATATTCAAATAAATACCCCCTGCGGGAGTACTTCAAACAAGCAAACCCTAATTGATGGTTAGTCAGTTAGGGTTTTTTCATGTCTTTTTCTGGCATGTTTTTGGCCTCATTGTAGCTTAAACCCACATTCGCAGCAGAATGTCGGATTTCCAATGATGGCATTGCCGCATTGTGGGCAGACAGGCCCATCTGAAGGAACCTTGTCTTTTGTTTCCTCGGCCTCGGGCGCTGGGGTGTCTGTTTGATTTGCTTCTCCATATTCTTGGGGCAATACGAAGGCGCTTTTAGGATTTTGTCTGTTGCTTAACACGTAAACATCAGGCCCATATAAATACACTCCAGAGGATTCGTTTTCTTCTTTATCTTTATCCATATCGTTGATTACTTTATTACGCTAAACCCTTCTGTGGCGAAGGTCTCTAATTCGTTATTCTCATTGACATAGATGTAATACGCTTCCACATCGTCCATGCTCTCGATGAGTGGCAACGACTTCTCCATACCCATCACCATGCAGATGGAGGCCAAGGCGTCGGCCCAAACGGAACTGTTGGCCATTACCGTTACACTGAGCACTTGATGTTCGACAGGATAGCCTGTGTTGGGGTCGATGCAGTGGGAATAGCGTTTGCCGTTGCGCTCCACATATTTTCTGGTGCTGCCCGATGTGACCAAGCCCTTGTCGCGCAAAGCAATGCGGGTGTGGACCACCTGCTCCGAGTCCCAGTTGTCGGCGGGCTTCTCGATGCCCACAATCCAAGGCTGCCCGTTAGGTTTGGCGCCACGCGCCATAATCTCGCCACCCGTGTCGACCAAGTAGTTTTTGATGCCCCGACTGTCTAAAAATGAAGCGATTAGATCGGAAGTGTAGCCTTGTGCTATGGCATTGAAATCTAAAGTCATGGCAGGATTCTCCTTGACAACCATTCCGTTTTCAATACGCACTTTGCGATAGTCGACCAATTGCTTTAGGCTGTCGATGAGTTGAGGCGTGATGCTGTCGCCATGCTTGTAACTGAAGCCCCAGGCGGCCACGATGGGCGAGATGGTGGGGTCGAAATAACCGCCTGACAAGGCAGCCGCCTCTTGAGCGATACCGAAGTTGTCGACGAAGATGCTGTCAAGCGTGACATCTTCGTTGCGGTTGACTTTAGAGATGACCGAAGTGTCGACCCACAGGTTGACCGATACATCCACGGCATGGAAAATGGAGTCGATCTCATGTTGGAAATTGCGCTCTTGCTCATCGTAATAGGTGATGGCATAATAGGAGCCTTGTGCCTCGCCTTGCAACATGATTTTCTTTGGCTGTCGGTTGCATGACGTTAGCAAAACGATGATTCCGAATAGTATGGCAAGTCTTTTCATGGTGGTTAGAATTCTATTATGGCACTCCATTTCCAGGCAAGGTTGTCCCAGACCTTGGGTAAAGTGTATGCACCATAGCGATAAAACACGCCCGCTCCGACTTTGGCGAAGGGGGAGGATAGTATCCCATCAATGACGAAGCCACTCTCGAAATATCCTCTTTCCATCGTCTTGAAGTTTTTGTCGGAAAAAGCGGCAGCACGGCGCATGTCACCCCAGCCGATGTTCGTGGCGATGGTGAGTTCAGGTCTGAACCACTGCGAGTTTGTCTTCCAGAGCATTCCATTGAAGTTGTGGCTCAGATAAAGTGCCACGAAACGGTCGCAGAAAAATTCGTCCAAGCGCATGGTGCTGAAACTACCTGGTGAATAAAGCCCAAATCGTTCGTAGGTGCCTAGGATATTGAAGGTCTCCACCACCGGACACGATTCGGTGGCATATCCCATTTGCAATAATACTTTGGAGACGCCTATGTAGTGGGTGTAGATATTTTTGGAGACCTCGAGCTTGAAACGGTCGTATTCAAATTGTCCTCCAAAGAGGTTGGGGAAGGCGTGTTGGTAGGAAAACCACACGATAGGAGCCGTTGTGCCCAACGAGCGCAGCCCTTGTGGGGTGCTGAGAAACTTCTCGTTGTAGGCGAACCTCAACTTGATCTCGGCCACTGTGAAGCGTCCTTCCGTCAGCGAATCGGTGGGGATATGAAAGTAATTGGTGTTATACCATTTGTGGCTAGTGCTGAAGTTAAGGTAAGCCTTGAAGTGCTGGGCAAAGCGGGTCGAGTAGGTGACATCGAAACGGTTGCGGCGCGAGTGTATGTTTTCGTAGAATGTGTACTTGTAGCTCGATGTGGAGAGGAAAGAACCGCTCTCTTTTTCAAGCATTCCGCCGAACTCTCCGATGGGTTCCGACCTGTGGGAGTATTGGAAATCGAGTTCCATTTGTCGTTGGCGGTTGAGTTTCAGT
Organism: Bacteroidales bacterium; assembly: GCA_017395365.1. Lineage (GTDB taxonomy): Bacteria > Bacteroidota > Bacteroidia > Bacteroidales > F082 > Limimorpha. Next base: position 215,799 of record JAFPUN010000021.1, on the reverse strand, counting down.
TTTAGGCCACCGCTATAGTCCAGACTTTTGATTTTGGTCCAATAACCAAAGGACCCCCTGATGCTGAACCAGCGAGAGAGTCGGTCGTTGGTGCTGGCACCGAGCCCGAAATATAAGCCTCGCGTGCTCGAGATGTTGAAGATGTTGCCAAGGTCGAGGTTAATGGGACCAACGGGAATGGCGGATTCGTTCAGTAGCTTGTCGGTAAATCCAAGCACGCGGTCGAAGATGTCGGTGCCTTCAGTGAGTGAGTCGACGAGGATGTAGGTCGACTTGATGCGCTCGGTGAGCGAGTCGATGCGGTGGGCGTCCCAGAAGGTCTCGTCGCGGTAGCCGGCATCGGGATCCACCTTGATTTCGATGTCGGAAAATTGTCGCTTGTTGAGTTCGGGGTTGATTTCGATGTCGGTGAGATAGCTCTTTCCGATGGCTACCATCGACAACGCGGTGCCTTCCACATCAGCAACGATACTTGGAAATTTCAAGTTGGTGTTGAGTTGCTTCGGGAACCATTGGCCTTCTACTTTCTGGTAGAGCTGCTGGATGTCGGCGACAAACACCCCGCCTTGTTCGTTAGGCGAGGCTTTGACGCTCTGTAAAGCCCAGCCGTCGCTGTTGACGGTCATGGTGCCGCGTAGTCCGTTGAAGTTGCTGCCACGCATGGGGTGGAATGAAATCACATAAAGCGAGTCGTTCTGCCCAATGGGATGGACCGCTTCTAAAGTAAAGAAATAGTGCGTTTTGCTGCCCCGACTGATAGGGTTCACGTAGTCGGTGCCAGTGATATTGACGGTTTCTTCGTAGAAGCTGACGCTCTGCATGCTATTGACCAAATAAACGAAGGTGGGGTTCTTCATGCCAGCGATACGCGTGCCGAGCACATTTTGTAACTTGCGGTCAGGCGCCTTGAAGAGCACCTCCGAAGCAGTCTCCATCACCATTAAGTCGCTCTTTTTCAAGATGCTGTCGAACATCTGCAAGGCACTGCCTTCTTGCTGTTGGGTCAAGGCATTTCCCAACTCGGAGCTGTCGACGGTGAAGACCATTTGGTCGTAGATTTTGTAGCTGTACGACTCCAATGAATTGGGGTTGTTGGCATGTCGATGAGCCATCAGGCTGTCGATGATGCGATGGGCGGGATTCTCGCCGGCTTCCACGGTCACTTCGTTGAGTTCAAATGTCTTGGGTGTCAAAGCGACATTACATTTCTTTTGTTGGGCCTGGAGCTCGATTTCCTTGGGCTCGTAACCTATTGACGAGAATTTGACCTTGAGGATAGGCTCGTTGGCGACGATTTCGTATTTGCCGTCGATATCGGTGATGACGCCTTGCAACCCTTCGTTGACGACCACGTTGACGAAAGCCAGCGGCTGGTGGTTGCGCTCATCGGTGACTTTGCCGCTTAAGGTGTGTTGCGAAAAAAGAGGGTGAACCGAAAAGAGAGAGAAGATGAGGAGCAGAAAAGCCTTTATGCCGAAGGAGGTTCTCATTCTTGCGTCTCGATTAGGTAGATGACCTCGTTGTCGCGCTTCATCAAGTATTGTTCGCGAGCCACTTTTTCCATGGTAGCCGTGTCGTTCTGCAAGGCGTTGAGGTATTCCTTGCTCTCCGAAATTTCCTTCTCGTAATACTCAATTTGCTGTTTTTGGTCGTTCAGCGACTTCTTGAGCCTGCGTTGCTCGAAGAGGTTGAACTGGTCAATGACAAGGATGACCAAGAGGAAGAGTATAGTGGCGTATACGTAGCGGTTGTTGAGCTTGCGTAGGATATTCTTGAATGTCGACATGGCTTTGCGCTTTTTTCAGTTTGCAAAAGTAACATTTTTCTTATTTTTGCACCTTATAAAACCATTAAAATTATCAACAATAATTCGATAAACTCATTGACATGAAAAAAGTGATTGCAACAACGAAGGCTCCGGGCGCTATCGGACCTTACAGTCAGGCCATTGAGGCCAACGGAATGGTGTTCATTTCGGGTCAACTTCCCATCAATCCTGCCACGGGTGAGATGCCTGAGGGCGTCGCTGCCCAGACCGAGCAGAGCATGAAAAACCTTGAGGCCATCCTCAACGAGGCCGGCTGCACCTTCGACAATGTGGTGAAGTCGGTGTGCTATCTCGCCGACATGAGCTATTTTGGCGAGATGAATGCCGTGTATGGCAAATATTTCAAGGGTGACTATCCTGCCCGTGCCGCTTTCGCCGTGAAGGAACTGCCCAAGAAAGCCCTGGTCGAAATCGAAATGATCGCTGCAAAATGAAAATCGTCTTTTTGGAGCCTTTGGGCTTGAAAGTCCAACAGATTGAAGCCGCATGTGCAGGCTTGAAAAAAGCAGGCCATGAGGTGGTCGTCTATCCTGACCGCAACGAGAATCCAGATGAGTTGAAGCGTCGTGCCGAAGGTGCCGAGGTCATTGTCGAGAGCAACATCCCGCTGCGCAAGGATTTCCTTGATGCCTGTCCCAACCTGAAGATGCTCTCCATCGCCTTCACGGGCTTGGACCACATCGACATGGAGGAATGCCAAAGGCGTGGCATCCTTGTGAAGAACGCGGCGGGTTATAGCACCGAGGCTGTTGCCGAACTCGCCATCGCCATGATGATTGATGTGTACAGAAAAGTGATTGAAAACGATGTGATTACGCGCCAATGCCAGCGCAAAGGCATCATGCCTGGACGCGAGATTGGCGGCAAGACCATAGGCGTCATCGGCATGGGCAACATCGGTCAGCGCGTGGCCAAATTAGCAAATGCCTTTGGCTGCAAGGTTTTGGCATGGAATCGCACGCCGAAGCAAGTCGAAGGCGCGACCTTTGTGGACAAGGAGACCTTGCTGAAGGAATCCGACATCGTCACGCTTCATGTCGCCTTGAATGCCGACACGCGTGATTTCATCACCGAGAAAGACTTTGCCTTGATGAAACCCAGTGCCATTTTAATCAATACGGCTCGTGGCCCTGTTGTGAATGAGTTGGCCTTGGCCAACGCGTTGAAAGAAAGGAAGATAGCGGGTGCAGCCACTGATGTCTATGGCACAGAGCCGCCTCTAAAAAAGGACAATCCCTTGTTTGCTGCGCCTAATCTTATCATGTTGCCGCACATTGGCTTCGCCACCGAAGAAGCATTTATCCTTCGGTTGGGGATTGTGGTGGGAAATGTGGAAGCGTATTTGAATTAGGAGATCAAATGGACATAATCCAATGAGGAATGAGGAAGGCCTCGGTGTTCCTTATTCCTCGTTTTTTGTGTTGCTATTAAACCTTGGTCTGAAGATTCTGTCCGCCGTGACGAACGCCTCCTTGAAACGGGGCTTGATGCGGCGCAGGCATTTCTCTGCCTCCACGCGGTTGCGGAAGTCACCGGCACGCAGGCGGAAATAAGGTTCAGAATAAGTCAAGTAGATAGGTATGTCGGGGAAGGCACGCTCAAATTGGGCCTTCACGGACTTGGCATGGTCCAAAGCCTCATTGCCGATTTCCATGAAAATATGGATGCGGTAGCCGTTAAACGAACTGTCCATCTTGTAAAGTGACCGTTGCTTCGCGATGAGACTTTCGATGCGGCTGTCTTGGTCAACATGCACAGAACCATGGCTTTGCGCAAAGGCGATGGTGGCCATTGCGATGAATATGGAGAGGCATAGGATGCGTTTCATGATGAAATGGTTTTAGGCTGCAAAGATACATTTTTTTGAGAATATCCCAATTTCCGCCGAAAGTTGTATCTTTGCGACCTAAAACAAACCTATGAACAGTAACCTTGATGCCAACGCTTCCCATCTCTCCAAGGCCGAGAAAGACCTCGAAAACGCCTTGCGACCCGATATGTTTGAAAGTTTTGCGGGACAAAAGCAAGTGGTTGACAACCTACGCGTTTTCGTGAAGGCCGCCGCCCAGCGTGGCGAAGCCCTCGACCACACTTTGTTGTACGGCCCTCCAGGTCTGGGCAAGACCACTTTGTCGTATATCATCGCCCATGAGTTGGGAGTCGGCATGAAGATGACCTCGGGACCCGTGCTCGACAAGCCGGGCAACCTTGCGGGTCTGCTTACCAGCCTTGAGCCTAACGACGTGCTGTTCATTGATGAGATCCACCGCCTCAGTCCTGTGGTGGAAGAGTATCTCTATTCCGCCATGGAGGACTTCCGCATCGATATTATGATTGAGACAGGACCAAGTGCGCGCAGCATCCAAATAACGCTAAATCCTTTCACCTTGATTGGTGCTACTACTCGTAGCGGCATGTTGACGGCCCCCTTGCGTGAGCGTTTCGGCATCAAGCAGCGTTTGGAGTATTATGACGCGAAGACCTTGTCGAAGATTGTGAAGCGCTCGGCGGGCATTTTGCGTGTGCCCATCGACGACACGGCGGCTTTCGAGATTGCGCGCCGCAGCCGTGGCACGCCGCGTATTGCTAACATGTTGTTGCGTCGCGTGCGTGACTTCGCCCAAATCCAAGGCGATGGCACCATCACCTTAGACATCGCAAAAATCGGTCTGAAAGCCCTTAATGTGGACGAGCACGGTCTTGACGACATGGACAACAGGATTCTCACCACCATCATCGACAAGTTCAAGGGTGGTCCTGTGGGTGTCAACACCATCGCCACAGCAGTGGGTGAGGATCCCGGCACCATCGAAGAGGTCTGCGAGCCGTTCCTCATTCAAGAAGGCTTCATCATGCGCACACCTCGTGGCCGCGAATGCACTGATTTGGCGTATAAGCATTTAGGCAAGACGAGGATTAAGCCAACGGGAGAGATGAGTTTGTTTGATTAAGATTCTTCTTCAGGTTTGTAACCAATCCGCTTGCGGGGTTGGGCTTTGGTTTCTCTTAATTGGTCGAGTGCATCATTGAGGGCTTCTATTTGTATAGCAATTTCCAAGTTGGTCTGTTCCTGCTGCTCATTGATGTCATTTTGGTCGTGTAGGATTTCCTCGATATAGGCGTTCAACTGATCGACTTTGTGAGAAAGTTGCTCCATTTTTAGGTCGACTGACAGCATTGTTGCTATAGCCTTTCGCATTGCAATAAACGCCCTTGTCACCATCACGCTCATTTGTATGGCACAAGGGCTGTGTAATACGGAGGCAAGCATCACAGCACCATGTTCGGTGAATACATAAGGAGGTGCTGACTTGGGACGTTTTTGTGGCGATGTCATCACATTTTGTGACGACATGTTGCTAATCCTCTCGATTTCAATCCATTCCTCTTTAGACAATTTGAACATGAAATCCTCTGGGAATCGCTCTGCATTACGTTTGACTGCTTGGTTGAGAGCTCGTGTCTCTACCCCGTAAATACTGGCAAGGTCGCGGTCTAGCATTACCTTTTGGCCGCGAATTTCATAAATTACACTCTTGATGTTTTCGATGTTTCCTGTTTGCACATCATCTGGGGTGACTTTAGTGGGTTTCAGAGTTTCCATAACGATACTACATTTAGTTATTACGCAGCAAAATTATGTCACTTGTCAAGAGTTATCCGTTGATTAAACGTTTGTAGTCGACTGTAGTCGTTTGCTGTCGGATAAATCATTGGCTTTTAGTTATTTGGTTTCAATATCCAAATTGTAAAAAACGCATTGGTTTTTGAAAAGTTGAAAACATTCTATAGTTAGCATAGGTATTCAGGTATTTTCTTTATTTTTGCTTTCGGATTTATTTGGTAGAATCTAGATTATTTTTTGAAACTTAAGCATAGAAGTAAGAAGAGATAAAATAAAGTAATTAACATATTAAATAACAAAGCATTAACTATTATCACATTCGAACAAAAAGCGTAGGAAACTGATTGTTTTGAAATCGGATAAGAGTTTAATTCACGGGAACGTACCGTGTCCAAATCCAAATAGTAAAGTGTTTTCACCTTTAGGTGTGGACTAATCTATGGATTTGGACGGGTTTCATCCTACGCTTCCCGTGAATGTGAATAGAAAGGTTCACACCTTTTCATTTGTTCGAATTCAGATGTGATTGATAGTGAAGCAAAAACTATCAAATCAAATGAAAGATTCAAAAAACAGAAGAGGACTTATCGTGATTTTAGTCCTGTCATTGGTTGCAAATGTTGTACTATTGGCTGGTATTTATTTTATCGGTGGTGTAAAAACAAGTTTTTTTAGACGAATTGGAACTCGAATGGGAATTTGTGAAATGAATCCGAAAGACCGAGGTGATTATTATTGTATTAATGGGTGGACCAATACGTTAAACAAGTTGAATTACGATGCAGATGTTGTGTTCTTTGGAAATTCAATTACTCGCGGAGGAGATTTTCAGGATTATTTCACGGATGTTAAAACATGTAATTTAGGTTACTCTGGTGATAACATGGATGGTATGATGTTGAGGATTGGGCAGATAAAGGCGGTTAATCCAGAGAAGGTATTTGTTATGGCTGGTATTAATGGTTTGCAGAGTCAGACTGATAATGTTTTTGAAACGAAATACCAACTTATGGTGGATTCAATAAAAAGTATATTGCCTGAAGCTGAGATTTATCTACAAAGCATTTTGCCTGTCAATCATGATATGAAAAGTGGATTAGCAAGTAAAGATAAAATCCAGAAAGCTAATGAAATAGTAGCCAAAATTGCTCAGCGTTCTAATTGTGTTTACGTGGATTTATGGGCTTTGTACGAGAAAGAAGGTGAGATGCCCCAAGAGTTGACTCGGGATGGAGTTCATCTGAAACCAGAAGCTTACGAAAGATGGATGGAAGAGATAAGAAAGTACATTGAAGAATAGAAGTTAGTTCATTTCCTCCTGCAAAAACCCATAAATATAAGCTGGGCTTTGCAGATAAAGCCCCGTTTGTTTTTTTCAACTTTACAAAGGCTTTCGAGTTATGGATTTTCGTTCTTCCACTTTGGTGGAATTTCGTATCTTTTTATACCGTCTGTCACTACATCAGGCATAATGGCATCACGGAAACGCCGCTCGTTCTTGTGCATCAAAATAGGCTTGCTGCTGTGGTGTATCAAATTATCTTTCAGGTCGCAGCTGAAGTTTGAAGGAGGGAAGTACACTTTTATTCGTTTCTTAGGATAATGGCGTTGAATGAATTCCAAAGGTGGCACTAGGTCGCTGTCTGCACTGACTAAAACGATGGAATCTGTGGCATTCAAAACGCAATCACCTATCATTCTGACAGATATGTTTACATCAGTCTTCTTCTCTTCGGGTCGTGAAATGGAGTAGTCCCATTGTGGCTCGCTGTGTTTGGTGCGGCGCAGTCCATAATAGAAATTAAAGCCATCGATGTAGAATGTAACTCGTTGTGCCATAGGTGATAGATGTCTGATTAAAAAGAAAGCCGTCCGAGGACGGCCATTTCCATTCAAGAAAGAATGGCGGTGCTTAAATAAATCTGATGCAAATATACAGCTTTTTTCTTTGGTAGAGCGTTTTTTGAGAAAAAAACACGATTTCGTGTCATAATTCGTGATATAGTCGTGATAAACGAAGCGTTTTTTCACTTCACCAATCCCAAATTTTCCCTATTTTTGCAGTTTCTTTAGAAACAGCAAATAACATCGCTATTATATGGATTACAATTTTACCGAAATCGAGAAGAAGTGGCAGCAATACTGGCGCGACAACAAAATCTATAAGGTTGATATTGACCACAGTAAGCCGAAATTCTATGTCCTGGATATGTTCCCGTATCCTTCAGGAGCTGGCTTGCACGTGGGACATCCGCTGGGCTATATCGCCTCGGATATTTATGCAAGATATAAAAGGCTGAAAGGCTTCAACGTTTTGCATCCGATGGGTTACGACGCCTACGGTCTGCCCGCTGAACAATATGCCATCCAAACCGGTACACACCCCGCTGTGACGACCGAGAAGAACATCAACCGCTACCGCGAACAGATGGACAAGATCGGTTTCTGCTACGACTGGGATCGCGAGGTGCGCACTTGCGAGCCTGGCTACTATAAGTGGACGCAATGGACCTTCCTCCAACTGTTCAACTCGTTCTACTGCAACGGCTGCCAGAAAGCCCAGCCCATCAGCAAGCTGATTGCCCGTTTCGAGGAAAAAGGTACGGAAGGCCTCAATGTTGCTGAAAGCAAGCCGCTGAGCTTCACCGCTGCCGAGTGGAAGGCGATGAGTGAGAAAGAACAACAAGAGGTGCTGATGAACTATCGCTTGGCTTACCAAGCTGAGGCCATGGTGAACTGGTGCCCGGGCTTGGGTACGGTGCTCGCCAACGACGAGGTGGCCGACGGCCTCTCGGTGCGTGGTGGCTTCCCCGTGGAGCGCAAGTCCATGAAGCAGTGGCAACTGCGCATCACTGCCTACGCCGACCGTCTGCTTCAAGGCCTCGAGACCGTGGATTGGAGCGAGTCGGTGAAAGACCTGCAGCGCAACTGGATAGGCAAATCCATGGGCGCTTCCGTTATCTTCAAAGTTGACGGTAAAGATATCGATTTAGAGGTGTTCACCACTCGTGCCGATACTTTGTTTGGCACGACTTTCATGGTGCTAGCTCCTGAACATGAACTGGTAAAGGAAATCACTACGCCTGAGCAACGCACCGAGGTGGAGGAATACATCACCCGCACCAAGAACCGTAGCGAACGTGAGCGTATGGCTGAAGTCCGCAAGGTGAGCGGTGCCTTCACGGGTGCCTACGGCATCAACCCCATTACGGGTGCCAAGTTGCCCATTTGGATTGCCGATTACGTGCTGATGGGCTATGGTACGGGCGCCATCATGGCCGTGCCTGCCCACGACAGCCGCGACTTCGCCTTTGCCCGTCATTTCAACCTGCCTATCATCCAAGTGGTGAAGAAACCTGGCACAGAAGCCACCGACCCCGCCACATGGGAGGAGAGCTTCGACGCCAAGGACGGCGAGCTGGTCAACTCTGGCTTCCTCAACGGCCTGACCGTCAAGAAAGCCATTGAGCGCATGATTGAAGAACTGGAGAAACTTGGCGTTGGCACGGGCAAGACCAACTACCGCCTGCGCGATGCCATCTTCAGTCGCCAGCGTTATTGGGGTGAGCCATTCCCGATTTACTACAAGGACGGCATGCCTTACGCCATGGACGAGTCGAAACTGCCGCTTGAATTGCCTGCCATCAGCGAATACAAGCCTACCGAGACGGGAGAGCCTCCTTTGGCCCGCGCCAAGAACTGGGTCACAGAAGAAGGCTATCCCATCGAGACCAACACCATGCCGGGCTTTGCCGGTTCGAGCGGCTATTATTTCCGCTACGAAGACCCGCACAACGACAAGGAATACTTCAGCCGCGAAGCCAACGACTATTGGCAAAACGTCGACTTATATATCGGTGGTGCCGAACACGCCACCGGCCACTTGATCTACAGCCGCTTCTGGTGCAAGTTCTTGTTTGATATTGGTTTGTCATGCAAAGACGAGCCTTTCCAAAGGATGATCAACCAAGGTATGATCCAAGGCCGTTCGAGCTTTGCCTATCGCGCCAACATGGAGAAGCTATGCGAATACGGCGTTTGGCGTCTCATCAAGGACAACAAGTTGGGCGTGAAGTTCGAAAAGGACTTCAAGGATGGCCGCCGTCGTTTCGACTTCTTCTGCCCCGAGAAAGGTATCCTTATCGAAATCAACCGCATGGGCAACCTCGAAAAGGTGGCCGAGCCTTGGCAGGATTATGCTGCCGAGAAAGGTTACAAACTGTTGCTTGTCCCGATTATCGATGTGGTGAATGACTACAAGAACGGCACCGACTTTGTCGAGCAACGCATCAAGGACCTTATCGCAGGGAAGGATGTTCCCGCATTTGTCGAGGGCGAGGCTTATGATGGCACTCCTATCTTCATCTCGAAGAATCTGGAAGGCCGTGAGCAGTTCAGCGACCCGATCCATGTGGACATCAACATGGTGCGCAACGACATCCTTGATGTGGAGGCGTTCCGCCTGTGGCGCGATGACCTGAAAGATGCGCAGTTCATCTTCGAGAAGGACAAGGATGGCAACGATATCTTTGTCTGTGGCAATGAGATCGAGAAGATGTCGAAGTCGAAATACAACGTTCAGAATCCCGACGACCTCGTGGAGAAATATGGCGCCGACACGCTCCGTCTCTATGAGATGTTCCTTGGTCCCTTGGAGCAATCTAAGCCTTGGGATACGCAGGGTATCGAAGGCACGTTCCGTTTCGTGCGCAAGTTCTGGAGGCTGTTCCACAACGAGAACAATGAGTTCTGCGTTAGTGACGAGCCCGCTACTGCACCCGAGCTGAAGAGCCTACACAAACTCATCAAGAAGGAAGAGGAAGGCATTGAGAGCATCTCGTTCAACACCGTTGTTTCGGCTTTCATGATTTGCGTCAACGAACTGGCCGACATGAAGTGCAACAAGCGTGAGATCCTTGAGCCTTTGACGGTGATGATTTCGCCTTACGCTCCGCATATCGCCGAGGAGTTGTGGCACCTGCTGGGTCATGAGACCTCTGTGGTGAACGCTGCGTTCCCCGTTTACGACGAGAGCAAGACCGTGGAGAACAGCTTCAACTATCCAATCAGTTTCAATGGCAAAATGCGCTTCAATATGGAATTGCCTGTCACGATGAACGCCGAAGAGGTACAAGCTGCCGTGCTTGCCGCCCCCGAAGCTGCCAAATGGATTGAGGGCAAGCAGGTGCGCAAGGTCATCTACGTGCCGAAGAAGATTGTTAATATCGTTGTGGGGTAAGAGCTTCAAGAATCAGTGAAAGTGTCCACGAAGGCCTGCAAAACCTTTTCGTGGACATTTTTTAATGGAATCTTGATGCGTTTATTCTTTCATCCATTTCCCACTTTCAATTTCTTTGCCATCAGCAACCACCTTCCAAAAATACATCCCCGAAGGCCAGTCCTCAGCATTTATCGAAGTCACATTGTCGGTAATCTCTTGTTTGCAAACCAGTTTCCCAGTCAAATCGTAGATTTCGACGCGGGCATTGTAGGGCTGCCACATTGTGACAGCCGTACAGATATTCAGCACGTTGCCGCCCGGATTGGGATAAACAGCCACCGTTTCCCGACCAGTTTCTGCGACCGCCTCGATGCCGTCCTCAAACATGGGGATGTTGTAAGGGTCATACACGGGCTTCCAACGTTTGTAAATTGAAGGGTATTCCTGCGCGTCCACCCAAGCGTTGAGGGCATCCACCATCACGTCGGTCGAGATGCCGCCCACCGCCACCGTTTGCAAGAGCTGGCAGGGGCCTGTGGGCAGAAACTCGGCACATTCGGCAACCTCGCCCAAGGTAAGGCCGAACAAGCCGGCATTTTCGTAGTTGTTCCAAATATGGCCATAGCAGTTTTCCACAACGCAGTCGTTCATGTTTTGGCCAATAATCGAGCCGCCATAAGTGGCTCTAATTAGCGAAATGCTCTCAGCAAAGCAGTTTTTCACGATCGCCTTATATCCGCCTGCTTGCGACTTTGCGTCCGTCTCGTTAAAACAAACCACTCCACCCAACGCATAAGCCCCTCCAAGACATTCTAAGAAATATCCGTAAAAAAAGCAGTTGCAAATCTCTGCATCAGTATAGCCTCCTTCAGAAAGGTTCTTGAAGACGACACCTCCTGCACGGTCTCCCGCTCTCATCTCGGAGTCACAAACAAAAGCGCAGTTCCTGACCGTGGAATTGCGGTTCAGGCCGACCACACCTCCAAGGTTGTTCACATCCATGCCGCTGGAACATAGAAAGGTTTTGACAACGCAGCCATCCACCAACGACAATGAATCGGCAAAGCCGACCAAGCCTCCATCGTAATATTGCTCAAAATCAGGCCCAAAAACGAGGTGGCGAAGGTCAAGCCAACCTGAATTGACAGTAACATCCTTCACAACACCTTGACAAACATATCCGAATAGCCCATAGTCACGATTGGTGTCTTCATTGGTTACTCCTTTGTTCAACCCAAAGTATAACCCGTCGATGATGTGCCCGCCGCCATCGAAAGTGCCTTTGAAAGGATGCTCACGACTGCCAATGGGCGTGAAGCGCAACTGAGCCACGGCATCAAAGTCGATATCGGTAGTCATTCTCACGGTGCGTCCATCGAAATTGTCAGGCGCGCAGCCGTTCAGCCCGTTCACCTCGCTCACCAGCCATGCCAAGCCTTGCGGCGTGGAAATCTCCACATTGCCGTTGGCGTCGGTCATGTAGCCTTCTGGCCGTTGGGTGACGGAATCAACCTAAAACGGGAAATTTGTGTCGGGCCAAGGGTCTCTTCCACCCCTCCTTGCGTTTTCCGTTCCGTCCACGCCTTGGGCATGGCACCATGCCGCCGAAAGGAGCAAGGCGAGCATCAGAACCGTTTGTTTCAAGACTTTCATTTTGACATCATTTTTGATTTGCGCCTACAAAAATATATCAAAATTCCGCCAAAAAACAACCCGAAGGGCCAAGTACAGGTTTTTGTTTTTAATTGTGTTTGATAATCAACAAATTACAAGAAAGATGTACGGGTTTTTCTCAGTCTGCAAGGGCTGAAATCGGGTCAAAACCGACCTTTTTCTTGATGTTGGAGCGGTATTTTTGGGCTGTGTTTTCGGTCAGGCCGAGAAGGTCGGCTTCTTCCTTGACGCGGAATTGCAGGAAGGAAAGGACGATGATACGCCGCTCGGTCTCGTTCAGGTTGGGGCAGGCGGCATTCAGCCGCTCCACGGCCTTTGGATAGGCAGCCTCAAACTCGTCGAGGATGCGCTGCAGCCGGTCTTTGACGCGCGATTGGTAGATGACCATCACGCGCTGTTGCAGCATCTCCTTTTGCTGGCCTGTGATTTGTCCCAACTCGACTTCCAGCAGGCGTTGTGCCTCGCGAAGCCTCAGCACCTCAATTTCCTTGTTTTTCCGGTAGCGGGAAACAAAAAGCAACGTCAGCAGCAATGCGATGAACAGCAAGGCAATCAGCAAGTAAAGCCTCATGCGTTTCATCTGATGCTCGTTGTCTTTATTCTGAAGCTCCATCTTGAGGTCGTACTCCTCTTTGACTTTGGCGACGGCCATCATCTCCGAAACGTCGTCATGATCCATGCCAAGGTACAGATTGACGTAATGCAGCGCTTTTTCGTTGTCGCCTAAAGCAAGATATGATTGATAAAGGTAGTGTGCGGCTTCGCTTTTCCACAGCGACCTCGGCATTTCATAGACTTGCTTGGCGTAATAGAGGCAGGAGTCGTATTGGTGCAGCTCGCAATAAGCATAGGCAAGGACATCCATGACGTCGGATTTGTACTTTATAAGCGTGTCGCCTAAGATGTCGAGGCTTTTTTTGCTTTCTGCAACTGCTTTTAGGAGCAATGTTTTCGCCTCTGTATCATCCTCATAAAGATGGTTCTCCAGCATGTTCTTATAAAGCCTCGCCAACAGGGAATGGTATAAAGCCATGTCTTCGCGGTTGCCTCTTTTTTCTGCCGACAGGTATCCCCTTTCGAAATACTTGAGACTGCTGTCAGGCTCATTGAGTCTCATATAGGACAATCCCAAACCATATGCCGTGGTTGTATGCATCGTATAGAGATGGTTATCGTAAAAAAAGGCTTCCGTCGGCTTCAAGTAACGGATGCTTTCCCAATAGTAATGGCTCTCGGCGTACGCCATGCCCAACCTCATGGTGATTGAGTATTTAATATTGTCAATGACGTTCTGTTCGGTGGTTGGTTTTGGAGAGTACGAAACGAAGCGCTTATCCACGTGACGGCAGCACTCAATGCTTTGGAGTGCCTTTAGTTGATAGTCGAGTACGAACTGGACGCCTTTTCTGGTCATCAAGGCATCAAGGGAGATGGCCCAATAGGTAATGGCTTCAAGAAATTGGTCCTTGCCATTGGCGAAATAGTTCTCGGCTTCATGGAGGAGCGAATCCGTCTCGGCCCCGACTTTCCATTGGAGCTGATTGGTTCGCGCCTTCAAGAGGCAGTAATGCGCACGTTCTTTCTCGAAAAGCACCGAAATATCGAGCGTGTCGAGGATTCGGGCGGCGCTGTCGGGCTTTGGTTGGTAGAATTGTTCTATGCGATAAAGCATATCCTCCTCGGGCGGAGGTGGCGTTTGCTGTCTGGCGCAGGCGGTCAGAAAGGAAAAAGCCAACACTATGGGCAACCACGGTTTCATGGATGCAAATATAGGAAATAATTGAATGTGTTTTATTTCTTAATCCATTTCCCACATTCAGCTTCAGTCACTGAGCCTGTCGAAGTGCCGAAAACCACCTTCCAAAAATACATCCCCGAAGGCCAGTTTTCTGTATTTATCGAAGTGACATTGTCGGTAATCTCTTGATTGTAAACCAGTTTCCCAGTCAAATCGTAGATTTCCACGCGGGCATTGGGCAAAGCTGTACTGATGGTAATGCTATTGTTTCCTGGATTAGGAAAAACCGTCATGTTATGCTTTCTTGTTTCTTCAATGCCATCATCATTTACAAAATGCGCCGTAATCTGTCCTCCTCTCGCAACCATGTGGGCATAATCAGAATCTGTTGAAATGGTGTCGCCGTCTTGGTTGGTCCAGCCGACAAACAGGTAGTTCTCATTTGCTGTGGCCGTCAGATGGGCTCTTTCACCGAAAAGGTATGTCCCGGAACCGTTTGCCACGCCACCATCACTTGGCTCTGTAACCACTTCAAGTTCAAAAGGCGTGTAAACTGTCTTACGGCTGACGAACATCTTTCCAAAGAAGACAGAGCCGTTATACTCGTATGATAACATATAGCCCATCGGGCAATAAGGATAGGCCTGTCTGAATATAATCCATGCCAGAACTGATGTTATCGAAATTATAGCCACCGTCATTAGAACGATACAATCCTTGAAAGTCGATATGGGCAATGTAAACATTGTCATTGTCATCAATTACAATGGAATTGACACGAAAATCACCATTCAGCATTTCCCAAGTCTCCCCATTATCTTCTGTCTTAAACACGCCGACATCTTCATCGTTATTATATCCATCACATCCTGCATATACAGTTCCGTCTGGACTTTTTGCGAAAGAAATCAAATAGTTCTCATCCAAGCCAACCGACTCCCAAGAAAGCCCATGGTCTATTGAACGGATAACACCTATATGATAATCGCTAGAATTAGTCAAACATGCGAACAGGGTTCCATCGTCAAGTTCAACAAAACCATTAACGTCGGACACTCTTTCATGGGGATTGTCCCACGAAGTCCACCAAGTATCACCACCGTCAACCGACATACTTATACCTCTAAAGTCGCCAACATAAAGCGTGCCGTCAGATGCCTTAATGAATGATCGAGGTGCCGAAAAGGAAGCATATCCCAAGGGGTTCCATGAATATCCATCCCATTTATATAAAGGGGATGTACTATTAATGGAAGCTTACAACTCATCGTCTTCGGAAAGATATAGAAAATCAACAGATTGGTTCTCAAACCCCACACACTGCCAAGTCTGACATGTGTCTACACTTCGATAGACACCGTGCATTGATGCCGCATAAACAGTGTCGATGCTGGGCCCGACAGGATGATGAAACCATTCGCCGTTGGTGTTGACCTCAATCCAGAAATCATCTTCCGTTTGCGCTTGCATCGTCACTCCTCCCGCCGCCAGCAGAAGCGCAAGCAAGGCGTAAAACTTTTTTTTCGCATTTTTGTAACGTTTTGATTGATACTTGAACGCAAAACTACAGATAGTTTTCGCTGAAAAAACCACCCGAAAGGCCGAATCCATATTTTTCTTTGAAACTAAACTTGAAAATCAATACGTTACGAGAAAACAATACAGATTTTTCTTGGTCCGCGAGGGCGAAAATCGGGTCAAAAACGACCTGTTTTCTTCATCTCAAACACCACCGCATGGGGCGTTTCGAGGTGGCTCGGGAAGTCGATGCGGTATCGACCATCAGCCTCCTTGCAAATGGAGGCTTTCTTTTTGCTGCCTAAGACCTTGATTCTGCCCGTCTTCAGGCTCATGCCTTTGCCATCGAACCAATAGGTGTCGGGCACGGGGCTTTCCTGCTCGTTCAAAAGGAAGATGCCATAGACCTTGTCGCCTTTTTGCGTGAAGCGGAACTTGCCGTAGGTGAAGGGATAGATGGGGCGAGTGCCGTAGATGGCCTCACCGTTCACATGCATCCATTCGCCGATTTCCTTCATGCGGAGCAGGGCCGTGTCGGGCAGGTTGCCGTCGGCATCGGGACCCACGTTGAGGAGGAAGTTGCCGCCTTTGGCCACCACGTCGCAGAGCAGATGGATTAACTTGTTGGTACTCTTGTATTTGTCGGTGGAGACGTATGACCACGAGTCGCCCATCGACATGCAGGTCTCCCAAGGATAGGGCAGGAGCGAGTCAGGCACTTGTTGCTCTGGTGTTTGGTAGTTCTCATATTTGCCGCCTACGGAGCGGTCGACGATGATGAGGTCGGGGTTGTTCTCGCGGGCGATTTTTGCCACCGTGGGCATGTCGATGTCTTGGATGTAGCCTTGGCAACCCAGCCATGGACGCGTTTCGTCGTTCACGCTCCATTCGGGACGCACCCAGCCGCCATCAAGCCAAAGGATGTCGATGTCGCCGTAGTTGTGGGTGAGTTCGCGTATCTGTCTGTGGGTGAATTGCTTGTATTTCTCGAAACGCTCGGGCATGGCAGTCGGGTCGTAGTTGACATTGCGGTCGGGGGTGGCCCACTCGTGTGCCCAGTAGTCATCGCAGTGCCAGTCAGGTTTGGAGAAATAAAGGCCAGTCCAAAAACCTTTTTCGCGGAAGGCTTTCACCACTTCGCCGGCGATGTCGGACTTGGGAGTCTTCGAGAACGGACAGCTTGGGTCGACGGTGGAGTAGGAGGTCTCCTTGGTATTGAACATGCAGAAGCCGTCGTGATGTTTCGTGGTGAAGACGACGTACTTCATGCCCGCGTTTTTGGCGGCCTCGGCCCATTTTGATGGATCAAAACTCTTTGGGTTAAAGGTTTTGTTAAGGTTTTGATAGTCAGTTTTGTATTTGTAATAATCGGCACCGTCGCGATTGATCCAAGGCTCGTTGCAGATGGACCACGACTCAACGACTTCCCATTGGGCGTAGATACCCCAGTGCATCATAAAGCCGAATTTCAAATCCTGCCATTGGCTGATGCGGTTGGTGATGACGGGGTCGGTTTCGGGAAACTGGTCGTCAGTTTGGGCGAAGGAGAGGGTGCAGAGTGTACCTAGTAAGAGGAGTAATGCTGTTTTCTTCATGGAGCGGAGTTTTGATGCGCCAAAGATACGAAAAAACCACGATTCGCAGCACGATGCTGCAAGTCGTGGTTAGATTCTATGTAATGTCGGAAGGTTATTCCTGTTCCATCATGGCTCTGACTTCCTTGGCTTTCACGGTGTAGATGTTACCATCGGCATCGCAGAAGCAGAAGGTACCGTTGTGGCGGCAACGCATAGCAAGCAATCGTTGCATCGAGAGGTCGAGACCACTCATCAATTTCTTGGTGAAGGACGAAACTTCATTCTTCTTGGCATTCACTGTTACTGTTGTCATATTGTCTGATCTTTTTGAATTTTTCTTCATTGTAAAACTTGATGGATTTGATGTTTCCTTCGGCGATGACTTCGGAGGGCATGATGCTGTTGTCGATGAACAGAAAATAGTCGACAATGGGGCAGTAAAGGTGAAACAAGTTCTTGATGCCCGCTTTGTAACGCCTGCGGATGATACTGTCGTCCACATGATGACCGCCGTGCTTCACTCGCTCGGCAACGCGCTGGATGGCCAGTTCTGGGCTTTGCAGCCAGAAATAGATCAGGCTGGACTTATAGCCCTGCTCGCGTGCTTTGATGATAAGGGAGTGGTAGGATTTGGCGGCCAAGGTGGTCTCGATGGCAAAGTCTGCTTTGTCAGCGATGAGTTTCTTGATGCGCGACAACATCAGGCGGCCGGCGGCGACTTTGGCACCGTCGGGGTTGAGCGGCGACAGACCCTTGGCGATCTCGTCGCAGTTGACGAACTCCTTGCACTGCAGTGTTTCGGGTAACACAGTCAAAGAGGCGGTCGTCTTTCCCGCTCCGTTGCAACCTGATATGATATATAAACTCGGCATCAATTGAATGATTTGCTCGTTTTCGTGACGGCATTTTTCATGCCAAATCACGCTGCAAATATACAACTTTTGTGAATAAGTCAACAATTTTCCACACTTTTCCACGATTTTTTTTGTGGATCCCGTATTAAACCCCTGATAGTCAAAGATTATCCTGACCGATTATTTTTGTCCCCATTTGCAAAAAAAATAGTACTTTTACCGCCTCAAACTGTTGCAATGAAGATTCGTTTGCTCATTGGAATGATTGTTTTGCTTCTGGCGGTATGCTCCTGCCAAAAGCCAGTGGAGTACCCCATCGAGCCGAAGATTGCCTACGAGGGTTTTACCTATTTGATGAATCCCGACAGCACTTTCAGCGGCGAGGGCATTATTTCGTTCTCCTATACCGATGGCGACGGTGACCTCGGTCTCGACGACAGCGACACGCTGCCGCCTTTCGGTTTCCGTGACGCACATTATTATAATATGGTGATCGATTACCTGAAGTGTGAAAATGGCGTTTTTGTGAAGACGCCTTTGCTCAGCCCTCATGTGCCGACAAGTCCCGCCGATACTCTTGTGCTTTATGACACCGTGACCTTCAACGCCCGCTTCCATCGCCTGCGCGACAACGATGAACCAAAAGCCATCAGCGGCACGATGGACTATAGGCTTATAGTACGGAATCCCTTGTCGCCTAACGACACGATCAAGTTTGAAATCCGCATCCTTGACCGCGCTTTGCATGAGAGCAATGTGATACAAACCGACCCAATCTATACCAATCCTTTATTGAAATAAAATGTATAGCAATATGAAACGACTATTCTTATCCTTGGTCTTGTTGCTGTCTTTTGCCACCATACAAGCGCAAACTGCCGGCGAAGGCATTGATGTGACCCACTATGAAATCCATGTTGGTGATTTCGATTTCGCCAATCGGACATTGCAGGGCGAGACCCATATCGAATTCACTGTAACAGCCAACAATATCACTACTATCGTGTTGGAGTTGAAGAGCCTCACCGTTAGCGATGTGGACTGCGACTTCACCGATGTGCAGAGTTTCAGCCAAGAGTGTGATTTCTTGACCATCAACTTGGCGGAAGCCCTGGTGGCCAACGAAAACGCGACCCTTATCGTGCGCTATGGAGGCAACACCTTCAGCGAGACCTGGGGCGGCGTGGAATGGTGGGGCACCGACTATGTCTATAACCTGGGCGTGGGTTTCGACAGCCAGCCACACAACTTGGGCAAGACCTGGTTTCCTTGCGTCGACAACTTCACTGACAAGGCCTCATACGATGTCTATGTCACCACGACCAACGACAAGAAAGCCATCTGCGGCGGCGAGTTTGTCGAGACTATCGACAACGGCGACGGCACCTCCACTTGGCATTGGATGACCCCGCAGGAGATTGCCACCTATCACATCTCCTTTGCTGTTGGCGAGTATGACCTTTGGGAGGATGTCTATCACGGCATCGAGCGCGACATCCCTATCGAGGTCTATGCCAAACCGAGTCAGATGAACAATGTGCCGGGTACCTTCGTCCATATCAAGGAGATTGTTGCCTTTTTCGAGGAGATCCTCGGCGCTTATCCCTTCAACCGCATCGGCTATGTCAGTACGGGCAAGGGCTGCATGGAACACACCGATAACATCGCCTTTGCAGCCAGTATTATCAACGGTAACACCTCGGGTGAGGAGTATGTGGCCCACGAATTGTCGCACATGTGGTCGGGTAACCTGGTGACCTGCGAAGAGGCAGGCGACATGTGGCTGAATGAGGGCTTTGCGCAATTCTGGGGCGCGTTCTATGAATTGGGCGTATATGGAGAAGAGAGTTACCTGAATACGATGGCCGCTATGGTGAACAGCGCTGTAGGTTGGTGCAACAACGAAGCCAATTGGATACCGCTCAACAATATGCCGCTGAATATGACCTACGACAGCGATGCCGTCTACAACCGTGGCGCTGTCATCGTCAACACGATGATGAACTACATGGGACGCGATACCTTCCTTGCAGCCATGCGCGCCTATTTCCAACAATATGCCTATCAGACGGCTACATCCGAACAGCTTTGCGAAGCCCTGACCCAATATTCGGGCATCGACATGCATGGATTCTTCGACACCTATGTCTATTCGAGCGGTATGCCCCACCTCTATGCTGTCATCAAATCGGTGGAGCAGGCCGGCGAATGGTATGATGTGACGCTAGATCACCGATACCAGCACATTGGCGATACGCACATCGGGCAACACAATGCTTACGAGTTGACCTTCATCGGCCCTGAATTCCAACTTGAAACCGCAAGAGTCGTTTGGGATGGCCTGCATTACGAGGCAACATGTTCGGTCGGTTTTGAGCCTATCGGTGTCATCGGTGACTTCAACAACGGTTGGCTCGATGGTAAGACGCAAAAGAATATGATGCTGAAGACGACATCGGTCCAAAACTACGCCAATTTCCGCATTGAGCCGCAAGTGGTGACCGACTCGGTCTTCATCGCGGTTGAGAACCATCTCGTGGGTCCTTATGACGACCCTTTGGTTCCGAACCTCACTTTGTCGACCAAACACTTCTGGACCATCAACCGCTGTGACTTCGGGGAAGCCCAATTAAAGGGTGCTTTCGACTTCACCAACTCTACTGAAAACGACATCATCCATTCAGAGAACGACTCTGCTACCTTGGTTTATCGCCGCAACGCATCCGAGGCTTGGCATGAAATCGCCCATACAGTCTACCCTGGCAGCACTTGGCGGCATGGCCGTCTCGTCGTCGATGACTTTCCTTCAGGCGAATATGCCATTGCTGTTTGGGACAAGGCTTCCTTGAAATTGGATGAGCACCTGGAGCAGGGGAAGGCTATGCAACTTTATCCCAATCCCGCCAAAGGACGTGTCAGTGTGTCGTGGGGCGAACCCTCCGATGGACAAATCCGTATCATCAGCGCTGAAGGCAAGGAATTGCAGCGTGTCGAATACACGCAAGTCCGTGATGTGGAAATCGTAACTTCAGGTCTGCCGCAAGGGTGGTGCACAGTGGTCAGACTCGACAAGGATGGGAAAGTCATGGAAACGGAAAAACTAATCATCAAATAAATCAACAACATGAAAAACTACACATTAATGGCCCTACTTTGCTTGATGGGTCTTTTCTTCGCCTCATGCAATGGAGGCTCGAAGACAGAATGGGAAAACTATTATGGTTACACCAACAATGACATCATTGGAACTTACTCATATTCCAATGTGGCCGATGCCTTTGAGGGCGTTGAAGGTGCGGGACGCTATGCCTGCGACAATGCCGAAATCAGCGTCGCGCCGTATTCAGGGAGCCAGGTTGAGTTCAAGATCAACTGCCCCAGCCAAGGCTTCAACAGGACATTCACCGGCAAGCCTTCGCCCAATAACGACGACTTTATGGTGCACATGTCAAGCGGATATCAACACTATGGTTCCAATAGATTGAGAGCCTATAATGTGACGGGTTATGTGCTCAAGAACTCCAAGCAACAATTGCGCATGCACGGTTTTGCCGCCATTAATACCTACAAGCTTGTCGCGCTTGAGACGGGAGGCACGGATACCATCCCGGATGATGGTAAATATTATTATTTCGATGTTATTAAAAACTAAATTCTTACAATGATGAAAAAAGTTATGATTGCTTTAGCCGTCCTCGTGATGGCTTTCGGAAACACGAGCTTTGCCCAACGCAAAGTCGACCTGAAAATGAATCCAACTAAAAACGTATTGAACTACTTTGGCTTTCGCGACGAGTCGACCATCGTCCCGCTAGTTGCCAACTGGGAAACCACCGAAGGAGGGGAGTATCGTACCACTTATACCTATGATGAGTACGACTTTTACCTCATTGAGGAAATGACCAAAGTGAACGAAGGCCCTGATTGGGAATATTTCTACAGAATCACATACGAGTATGATTTTGCGGGCAACGTCATCGAGAAGTTGGGCGAAATCGATATGGGTGCTGGTTGGGAGAATGATGCCCAAGCCTTTTTCACCTATGACGGCGAGAACCTGAGCGAGGTCGTCTACCAAGAATGGGAAAACGGCAATTGGGTGAACGACACCAAGGAAGTGTACAACTACAACGGCTCCGTGATCACGGTCCTCTATTGGGATTGGAACGGCAACAATTGGGCGTCAGACGAACTTTATACCTATACTTACGATGACCTTTCTGTCGAGCTTGTTATCCAGTATATGCAAGGCGGCGCTTGGCAAAACGACGAGAGGCAGTTGTTTGCCCTCAACTTCGACGAGAAGGTAGAAGAAATCATCGTGCAGGATTGGTCGGGCACCACTTGGGTCAATGACGAGCGTACAGTTTATGACTATGATGGTGGTGAAGTCTTTGATACCAAGGGTATTTATGTTTGGACTGGAGATGATTGGGCTCAAGAATACCATTTCATCTATGAATATGATGATAATGGCAACGCTAAATATGGAGAGTGCTTTTATGTTTACGATGGCAATCTAATGGATGGCGATAACGACATTGAAATGGCCTATGGATATGGTGCCGCGAGCAACGAGTATTACGGTTGGCGCGTCGAGGTGGAGTATGTCGACCTCACCAGTGTCAAGGATAACATTTCTGCTTCACGTTTCTTGGTCTATCCTGTGCCTGCCCAAGGCGAGATTTTCATTGAGGCCGAAGGTTTCCAAAAAGCAGAGATTTACAGCCTCACGGGCCAAAAGCTGATGGAAAGCCTGCGCGATAGGATGAATGTGAGCGCCTTGTCGTCGGGTCTGTATGTCATGAAGGTCTATGACCGCGAGGGCGGTTGCGCCACACAGCGCTTTGTAGTCAAATAATCCATGCCATGAAAAGAATAAGTTTTATCGGACTCTTGCTCTTTTTGGGCCTCATAACGGTTTCCTGCAACAAGGAAAAGAAAGGCTACACTATCGATGACATCGTAGGAGAATACACCTTTTCCAATGCCGCCGATGCTTTTGAAGGATCTGAAGCGGAAGAGTACATTTATCTCTGTGATGATGCCGTCATTACCATTGCCCGGGATGGAAAGAATACTGTGGATTTTAGGCTTTCATGCCCTGAAGAGGACCACAATGCCCATTTTAATGGTGTCCCTTTCCAGAATGAGAACGATTCCGTTATCATGATGTCGTATGATTACGGTTATGGCAAGTTCCCGCCCAATGAAAGCAAGGTGTTTGCCAACGTTTCAAAAATGGAGGGTAAGATTCGGTTGCAAGGCTATCACTATTTTTATAGTGGCTCGTCGGGCAATTCGTATTGGTATTATTTTGACGTGATCAAAAAGTGAGGCAGCTCTATAACAATCCCCCGACAGTTTACTCATGTCGGGGGATTATTTTGTCACTTTTTCAAGGTGATTCTAAATGTTGTTCCTTCGCCTATCACAGAGGACTTGACGAAGATCTTTCCCTTGTGGTAGTCTTCGATGATGCGCTTGGCCAGCGACAGACCTAATCCCCAGCCGCGTTTCTTGCTGGTGTAGCCAGGGTTGAACACCTGCTTGATTGTCGACTTCGGGATGCCTTTGCCCGTGTCGCTCAAGTCGAGATGGATGTGGTCGCCGTCATCAATGAGGTCGAGGGTGATCTTTCCGTGGTCGCCCATGGCATCGACGGAGTTCTTGGTGAGGTTTTCGAGCACCCAGCGGAACAGCGACGGAATCAGCGGCATGATCAACTCGCCCTCGGGCAGGTTGATTTCGAAGTCAAACTTCTTGGAGAACCGTTTTTGCAGGTAGTCCATCGTGTCGCGGATGAGGTAGTTGATGTCGGTGGGCTCGGGCACAGGCACGGAACCTATCTTCGAGAAGCGGTCGGTGACAATCTGTAGCCGCTCGATGTCTTTTTCCATCTCGTATGTGCCAACGAATGGCTCGTCTTGCATCTTTAGGAGTTCTACCCAGCCCATCAGCGAGGAAATCGGCGTACCCAGTTGGTGTGCGGTCTCCTTGGCCATGCCAGCCCACACTTGGTTTTGCTCCGAACGACGGGCGTAACTGAAGAGCAGATAGGCAATTAATAGGAATAGGGCGAATACAACGAACTGTATGACAGGGTAGTAACGCATCTGTTGCACCAAGTCGGTAGTGCGGTAGAAGATGGTAGCCTTGCCTTTGTTCATGAACTCGATTTGCAAGGGGTCGTTCTCGTCGCGCATGATGGCCAGCTGTTGCCTCACATAGTTGGAGTCCTGCATCATGAGTGAGTCGAGGTTGCCGAAGTTGAGGATTGTGTCTTGGGTCTCGTTGGTGACGATGACGGGCACACCCATTGAATTCAGGGTGATCTCTTCCATGAAGTGGTCCGACATGTCCTCCAAAACGGCCTTCAGGTCGGTGTAGATCAACGACTCGTTGTAGTAAAGATACTGCACAGAGCCGTAGCCTGGATCGATTTTGATGGGCGGGAATTTGGAGTAGGAGTCTTTCATCTCCTCGTCAAAGGTTTTCTTGCCTTCTTGAGCAGGTGGCAAGTTGCTGGAAAATAGGATGTTATCCTTTGTATCGGTGACCACCAATGGGATGCTGATGTTGTTGCGGATGATGTCGAGATAAACGGCAGTGTTGTCGTTCGACGAGATGTCGATGACGCGGCGATAGGCGTTGGCCAACAGGTCGACGCGCAGCTGTTCCTGCTCGCTCACCTTTTTGAAGAATTCCTCTGTCGAGCTCATCATCACGGCATGTTGCTCCATGGCGGCGGCCCACATCTTCACCTGCTTGACTTCTTGGTCGGCGATGGATTTAACAAGGTGATTGGTGTACCACAACGATGCACCGATGATGAGCAAGGCGACAACAGCCAAAGCCCATTTCCAGCGTTTTTTGTTTGTATAGAGGTTCGTTTTCACAAGGATAAAAACGATAATGTTTCCAAATTATTATGCAACCTATAGTTCGGCTGGATTTGTGATCCGGTCGAATGGAATCGGGGATTTGTAATCCCCAAGAAGTTACATTTTCTTTCTCATCCTACCCACAGGAATCCCAAGTTGTTCCCTGTATTTGGCCACTGTCCTGCGTGCGATGGGATAACCTTTCTCTTTCAGAACCAGCATGAGCTGCTCGTCGGTCATAGGGTTGGCTTTGTCTTCGTTGTCCACCGCGTCTTTCAGGATTTTCTTGATTTCGCGGGTCGACACTTCTTCTCCTTCCACATTAGTGATGCCTTCGCTGAAGAAGAACTTGAGCAGGAAGGTGCCATAGGGGGTCTGCACATATTTGCTGTTGGCCACTCGTGAGATAGTGGAGATGTCCAGACCGACCTTGTCAGCCACATCTTTGAGGATCATGGGTTTGAGTTTGGTTTCGTCCCCGGTGAGGAAGTACTCTTTTTGTATGTCGACGATGGCTTTCATGGTGACATACAGCGTGCTCTGACGTTGATTAATGGCGTCGATGAACCATTTGGCCGCATCGATTTTCTGTTTGACGAACTGCACGGCTTCTTGCTTGTTGCGCGAGTCTTTGCTGCTTGAGAATTCTTCAAGCATTTTGAGGTATTGCTTGCTGATGTGCAGCTCGGGCGCGTTGCGGCCGTCCAATGAGAGCTCCACCTGACCATCTCTGACGAAGACAAAGAAGTCGGGGGTGATGTAGTGGATGTTCTTGGTGCCCGAACTGGAAGCATCGGCGGGTTTGGGGTTGAGCTTGAGGATTTCGTCCAAAGCGGCTTTCAGTTCGCGGTTGCTGACTTCCAGTTTCTTGGCGATCTTGTCGTAGTGTTTCTTGGTGAATTCTTCAAAGAAATCCCTGACGATAGTGACGGATAGGCTGTAGTCGTTGTAAGGGTTCTCTTCCTGTAGGCGTTGCAATTGTATCATGAGGCATTCCTGCAGGTTGCGGGCGGCGATGCCGGGTGGGTCGAGTTGCTGTACGATGCTCAACACTTCGGCCACCTCTTCCTCTGTGGTGGATATATTCATCGAGAACAGCATGTCGTCGACGATGTTGGGGATGGGACGGCTGAGGTAACCGTTGTCGTCGAGGTTTCCGATGATGTATTGCCCGATTTCGAGCTGTTTTTCGTTGAGGTCGTGGTAAGCGAGCTGCTGTTGCAGATAGTCTTGGAAGGTCTCCTCATTGGCGATGGGGGCCTCATAGGGGTCGTCGTCGCTGCTGTAGTTGTTGGTTTGCAACCGGTACGAATAATCATCTCGGTCTTCTTCAGAGAGGTAGTCGCTTATGTCGAACTCGTCGTCTTTGCTGAAGTTGACTTCGTCATCGTTGTAGTCATCGTTCTCGCCATTGTCATCGGCAGGTTCTTCAACGGTTGGCTCGTTGTCGTCATAGTCGTTCTCGTGGCTGTCTTCAAGGGCGGGGTTGATTTCCATCTCCTCCTTGATGCGTTGTTCGAGTTCGATTAATGGCAGTTGCAACAGCTTCATCAGCTGGATTTGCTGCGGCGAGAGTTTCAGTTCCTGCCGCTGGGTTTGAGTCAATCGTTGGTTGGGCATCTCTTTACAGAATTATGAGTGCGGAATGCTGAATGATGAATTGAAGGCACAGCCCTGCATTCCGCATTCAGCATTCATCATTCAGCATTAATATAAGCAGTTTTTAGGTGTTCTTGGGAACGGGATGACATCGCGGATGTTGGTCATGCCAGTGATGAAGAGCAGTAGACGTTCGAAGCCCAAGCCGTAGCCGGAATGCGGCACCGAGCCGAAGCGGCGGCTGTCGAGGTACCAGTCCATAGAGGCCTCGGGGATGCCGACTTCGTGCATGCGGTCAAGGATCTTATTAATATCGGTCTCACGCTCTGATCCACCGATGATCTCGCCTATGCCAGGGAAGAGCACGTCCATGGCGCGTACGGTCTTGCCGTCTTCGTTCTGCTTCATGTAGAAGGCCTTGATCTCCTTCGGGTAGTCGGTCAGGATGACGGGCTTCTTGAAGTGCTTCTCGACGAGGTAACGCTCGTGCTCCGACTGTAGATCGACGCCCCAACCATCCACAGGATACTGGAACTTGCCCTTCTTGTTGTAGTTGGAGTTGCGCAGGATGTCGATGGCCTCGGTGTAGGTGAGACGCACGAACTCATGCTCAAGCACGAAGTGCAATTTGCTGATGAGCTCCATCGACTTGTCCTCTTCCTTCTTGCCCTTTTCTTCGTCCTGCAGGCGCTTGCTGAGGAACTGGAGGTCATCCATGTTGTTGTCCAAAGCATATTGGATCAAGTATTTCAGCATCTCCTCGGCGAGGTCCATGTTGTCATTGATGTCATAGAAGGCCATCTCAGGCTCGATCATCCAGAACTCGGCCAGGTGGCGTGTGGTGTTGGAATTCTCGGCACGGAAGGTGGGGCCAAAGGTGTAGATCTTACCCAGGGCCGTGGCTGCCAACTCGCCTTCCAGCTGACCTGATACGGTGAGGTTGGTCGACTTGCCGAAGAAGTCCTGCTTATAGTCGACGTTACCTTGCTCGTCGCGAGGCGGGTTGTTGAGGTCGAGCGTGGTCACTTGGAACATCTCGCCAGCGCCTTCAGCGTCGGAGGCAGTGATTAATGGCGTGTGGATATTATAGAAGCCTCGCTCGGTGAAGAACTTGTGGATGGCGAACACCATGGCATGGCGCAGACGCATGACGGCACCGAAGGTGTTGGTGCGGAAACGCAGGTGGGCGATGTCGCGCAGGAACTCCAAGGAGTGCTTCTTGGGTTGCAGTGGGTATTCATCGGGGTTGGCGGGACCGAACAGCCCGATCTCCTTCACGGAGAGTTCCACGGCCTGGCCACTACCCATCGAGGCGACGAGGACACCCTTGGCCCAGAGCGAGGCACCGGCGTGCATTAATGCCAGTTTTTCTTCGGGGATGACGTTCAGGTCGATGACCAATTGCAGGTTGTTGATGGTCGAGCCATCGTTAAGGGCGATGAAGGCCACATTCTTGCTGCCGCGCTTGTTGCGCACCCAACCCATAACAGTAATCTCATTGTCAGAGGCTTGCATCTGCAAGGCTTGCTTGATTTCTACTCTTTTCATTTTATATTGATAATCTCTTTAAAAGCGTAACTAATTCAACTGCAAAGTAACAAAAAAAAACGTCACGGTCAGCCAAAATTGCTGTATATTTGCAAAACCTACAACGAACAGTGTTCTTATGGCAAACACTTACACACAATTGTACACTCACATTGTTTTTCACACGAAAAGCACGGGTGTCGTCATGCGCGATGAGGATTTAAATCGTGTGTTTGAATATTGGTCAAGCGGAGCATCATAAGACAAAGACGTATCATGACGAATATTGCGAAACGTTGAAAGTGTATGGAATCGAGTATGATGAACGATATGCATTTAGGGATTGACGAGGCGGATTTATCCCCTGCTCTCACAAACAGCATCATCGCTGGCCCCTGCAGCGTTGAAAACGAGGAGCAAATCCTCGCCACGGCAAGAGCCTTGGCCGAGATTCCAGAGGTGAAGATGCTGCGCGGCGGCATCTGGAAGCCGCGTACCCGCCCCGATGCCTTCGAGGGCATGGGAGAGCGAGGCCTCGTCTGGCTTCGTGAAGCGAAACAAGAAACAGCCTTGCCTATCCTCACAGAGGTGGCCACACCCGAGCATGTGGAGTTGGCCATGAAGTATGATATAGATGCCTTGTGGATTGGTGCCCGAACGGTGGTCAACCCCTTCTCGGTGCAGCAGCTGGCAGATGCCTTACAAGGTGTCGACATCCCCGTGTTTGTCAAGAATCCGGTTTCACCTGATCTGAAATTGTGGATTGGCGCCTTCGAGCGCTTCCAAAAAGCGGGCGTGAGCCGTCTTGTGGCTATCCATCGCGGCTTTGCCTATTATAAGGAATCACCCTATCGCAATTACCCCATGTGGGAGATTCCCATTGAACTGACGCGACAACTTAATGTGCCGCTTATCACCGACGTGAGTCATATCTGTGGTAACCGTGAGTTGCTGCTGCCCACGGCACAGAAGGCTCTTGACCTGGCTTCCGATGGATTAATGATAGAATGTCATATTAATCCTGACGAGGCTTTGACCGATGCCAAGCAACAAATTACCCCCGATGCTTTGAAGACGATGCTGGCCGCATTGACTTTCCGATCGAAGCAGTCATGCCATGTGGAGCGTGACTTGGCAGGTTGGCGTGGCGAGATTGATGACATTGACGCTGAATTGTTGCAGTTGTTGGCCCGTCGCATGGAGATCAGCGCACAGATTGGAGAATACAAGAAGCAGAACAATGTCACCGTGGTGCAGATGGACCGTTGGAAGCAGGTCCTCGACGGACTCATGGTAACTGGGCAGGAGCTTGGCCTTTCGCCTATATTAATTAATAAGGTGTTTGAGGCTATCCATCAAGCCTCCATAGATCGGCAGGCCCGTATCATGGAAGACGAATAAGGCCCGACCTTGAGGGACGAGCCTTGCCGTTATACGCCGCCGCGTATATTTTGATGCACCAAATTCAGTAGTATTACGATTACGCTGCAAAAGTAGCCCAAGCCCAAAGACTGGGCAAGAAAAACCGTCTCCACTTTTTCAACAACTATCAACAAATTGACGATAATTTGCTGATTATTAGTAAAATGGTGTAGTTTTGTCTAATTGGAAATAACCAATTTACTTCCGTCATACATGGTGTGGTATTGCACCAAAGGGAAGACGACGGTGCCGTCGGTGGGGAAGTTGGGCACCATGTCAAACTCCTCGCTGATGATGATCTGTCCGTTGAGGATGTTGTAGTAGGCGTTATTGCAATGGTCGACCACATAAGGGAATTCGACCACAAGGCGAGTGGTGTTGCCTTGGCTGTCGGTGCAGGCGTCGGGGTCGTTGGGCGGGATGCGGTCGTAGGCCAAAAACTCGTAGTCGCTCAATTTATAGACGATGATGCCTCGGCTGGTGCTCTCGACATCGGGCGTCAGGTAGAGCCATCCGCTAACGAAGTTCAATTCCTGATATTGCAGCGTGTTGGGGTAGATGGTGATGGGGGTAGGGAGGATGGGCCTGACAGGGTTCTCTGGAAAGGAGTGGCATCCGTGGAGAAAGGGCAGGAGCGCCATTAATATTAATAGGTGTAGTTTTGTGCGTTTCATCATGACAAAGAAACGCGGTTTTTCCTAAAATCGTATCTGATTGCAGGAAAAATCTTATTTTTGCACTCAAAACTAGTTGTCATGAAGAAACCAACCCAACTGATTTCCTTCCTGCTGGTACTGCTTCTGTTGTTCAGCGGGTGTGCATCTTCGAAGTCGAGGGCCATACGCAAGGCCGAGCGCCAAATGGAACAGCAAGAACGGGCTGCAGCCAAGCAATACGACAAGGCCAAGACGTCGCACTACAAGCGGCAGGCGAAGAAAACCAAGCGGATGATCAAGAAAGACAAGCGTCATGCCGAGCGGATGCGTCGCCACCAACGCTCCAATCCGTTTTTCTGATTTTACCTGCCAGGGAAGAACTTGTCCCTTAACATACTTAAATAATAAGTTATTAGGCTGTTGAAGGATTCTGTTACGAAAAAGTGCGCTTGAAACGGCAAAAAAACGTCTCAAAATGGTTTATTTGCAAACGATTGAAAATCAAAACTATATAGAAAGAGATTGTTTTTTGTTGAAAAAAAAACGCTGAAAATGCATATTTTTCTTGCGTACTTTCAAATAAGGTTGTAATTTTGACGACTTTTAATGCACCATTATGCACCAAACAAAGTAGTATTACATAAAATTACAAGGTATGTTTAAAAATTTACTAATGACCCTTGCCATCGTCCTGGCCACCTGCACGATGACCATGGCCCAGTCGCAAGGAAGACTCAAAGGCAAGATTACCGATGAAACAGGAGAAGGCGTACCATTTGCTAACGTCATTGTTGAAAAAGGCGGATCGCAAGTGGCTGGCGGCTCCTCGGATTTTGACGGTAACTACGACATCAACCCGATTCCTCCGGGAACGTATGACCTCAAGGCGAGTTGTATCGGCTACAATGCGTTTGTTGTGAAAAACATCGTCATTCCGGCCAACAAGATCACCTTCTACCCCATCAAGATGACCAGCGGTGCAATCAAGATTGACGAAGTCGTGGTCATCGATTACGAAATCCCTCTGATCTCGGCGGATAACACGACACAAGGTGCTACCATCACTTCAGAAGAAATCGCAAAGTTGCCGGTCCGTTCGGCAGAAGGCGTCGCCGCTAGCGTCGGTGGCGTGTTCTCGCAAGACGGTGAAGTCGGCTCCATCCGTGGTTCTCGTGAAGGCGCCGTCTACTACATCGACGGTGTGAAGGTCATTGGTAGCTCAAGCGTGCCTCAAAGCGCCATCGACCAGGTGGACGTCATCTTGGGTGGTACTCCCGCTATGTACGGTGACGCCATGGGTGGTATCATCAACATGACCACCAAGGGCCCCAGCCGTCAGTGGGGTGGTGGCATCGAAGCTGAGTATTCGATCGACGGCTACGGCCACGGTCGTCTCGGCGGTAGCCTCCAAGGACCGCTGTTGACGGTGAAGAGAACCAATGCCGAAGGTCAAGAAGAGAAAGATGCCCTCCTCGGCTTCTTCCTCGCTTTCGACCTCACGCGTAACAAGTACGGCTATTCTTCAGCCGTGGGTTATTGGCAAGCCAATGACGACTGGCTGCAGAAGATCACCGACCAGCCGCTGACCCTTTCGGGCCTCGGCACCGGTTCGAACCAAACTGCTGCCTACACGCGCAAGGACAACCTCCACGACACCAGATTCCTCAGCAACACGACCAACCAGAGCATCAACCTGACTGGTAAGATCGACGTGAAGACGGGTAAGAACACCAACCTCACTTTCGGTGGTTCGATGGTGCTGTCGGGTGGCCACTATGCCAACGGCAGAGGTCAGTACTACTTCAACACCGACAAGAACTACCTCTCGAAGTCGGGTACCTATCGTGGCTATGTCCGTTTCAGCCAGCGTTTCCCCTCGGATCCCGAAAGCACCTCGTTGGTCTCCAACGTGTACTATAGCTTCCAAGCTGACTACTCGCGCTATACCAGCGAGTCGGGCGACCCCGACCTGTGGGATAACATCTTCACTTACGGTTATCTCGGTAAGTTCATGACTACCCGCGAGCCTAACTACTACTTCTTGCAAGGTAGCATCGACTCGGTCATGGTTGACGGCCAATACAGGACGCTTAGCAACGTTTGGGTGCTGAACAACTACTACGACACCAACGTCGAGTTCACCCCGGCTGACTACAACCCCAATCTGGCCATCTATGCCAAGAACTATTTCGATCTGTATAGGGATTACGGCGCAGAGGGTTACTACAACAACCTCTCCAACATCATCCTGAACAACGGTCTGATCAACGGTATGTCGCCCAGCCGTGTCTATGGCATCTATGCCGTGCCTGGCACCATCCAAGCTTCCTACGGCAAGGTCATCAACGACCAGATTGCCGTCAACGTCAACGGTTCGTTGACGCTCGGACGTGGCGACAACTCGCACGATATCAAGTTGGGCTTCCAATATGAGCAACAGAACAACTCACAGATGTCCTACAGCTCCAACTACTGGACCCTGATGCGCGACTATGTCAACTACCACATCAGAGAGCTCGACCTCAACAACCCTTATGCTGCGAGCTATGATGGCTTTGCCGATACGGTTATGTACCACAGACTGTACGACAAGGACATGCAATATACCTTCGATGCCCGCTTGCGTAAAGCCATGGGTCTTCCCGTGGATGGCAAGGAGTGGATCCTCATCGACACCTACGATTTCAACAACAATACGGTCAGCTATTATGACGAAGCTGGCAAACTCCATGAGAATGCCAAAGTGGATGGCGGCCTCGACATGAGCATGTTTGGCGCTGACGAACTCACCCGTAACGCCAACTTCTCGGTGTACTACTATGGCTACACCTATGACGGCCACAAGAAGTACGGTCTTACCGAGCGTCCTTCACTCACCAACTTCTTCAACGATACTGACGATGAAGGCATCTTCACCCGCCCGATTGGTGCCCAACAGCCCATCTACATGGCCGGATACATCCAAGACAAGTTCGCCTTCAAAGACCTGATCTTCAACATCGGTGTTCGTGTCGACCGTTTCGACGCCAACCAAGACGTGCTGAAAGATCCTTATATCCTCTATGACTACTATACCGTGGGCGACTTGAGAGCCGGCCGCATCCATCTCGACGATCAGTCCACTGTTGACATCCCGGACAACATCGGTGACGACTACGCCATCTATGTCAACAAACTGGCTGAGAAGACCGCCGTTGTCGGTTATCGTAATGGCAACACCTGGTTCAACGAAGCCGGTGCTGAAATCAGCGACCCGAACGTCCTCGACATGGGTACCGGCGTTTCGCCTTGGATCAAGGACCAATATATCGATATGGACAAGCGTAACGTCGACATCAACTCCTTCAAGGACTACGATCCCGCTTGGAGCGTCATGCCTCGTATCGCTTTCTCGTTCCCGATTTCCGACGAAGCCTTGTTCTTCGCTCACTACGATGTGCTGACCCAGCGTCCTTCCAGTGCTTTCTACTGCAGCCCGCTGTACTACTATCGCTTCAATGAACTTTCCGACGATATCGCCAACCCGAACTTGAAGCCCGCTCAGACCATTGAGTATGAACTCGGTTTCACCCAGAAGGTGACCAACACCTCTTCGCTGACCATTTCGGGTTACTACCACGAACTGCGTAACATGATTCAGATGTACCGTTTCAACGGTGCTTTCCCGAAGGCTTACAACTCCTTCAGCAACCTCGACTTTGGTACTGTCAAGGGTTTGACCGCCAGCTTCGATATGCGTCGTACCAAGAACGCTCGTATCCGTGCTAGCTACACCCTTCAATATGCTGACATGACCGGTTCATCGACCTCCACGGCTTCTGCTCTGATTGCCGCTGGTGTGCCTAACCTGAGGTCCACCTTCCCGACCAACGCCGACCGTCGTCACGCTTTCAACCTGACCCTTGACTATCGTTTTGCTGATGGCAAGAACTATGATGGTCCTGTCATCCACCGCAAGAATGGTAAGGATGTCCAAGTGCTGTCGAACACTGGTTTCGCTCTGACGGTTAACGGTGGTTCGGGTACTCCCTTCACCGCTTCTCGTACGGTCAGCTCCCCGATTTCGGGCGGCAACAACCTGTTGCAAGGTACCTACAACGGTTCTCGTATCCCCGCTTCGTTCCGTTTCGACCTCCGTGTCGACAAGGACTTCAACTTCATGATGGGTGCCAACGAGGCTGAAGGCAAGAAGGGCCGTGCAGCTTTCGTGAACGTCTACCTGCAAGTGCTGAACCTGCTCAACTCGAAGAATATCGTTGGCGTGTACAATGCCACGGGTAACCCCGACGACGACGGTTATCTGTCGGCTCCCGAATGGCAGCGTGAGATCAACAGCCAGATTGACCCGCAGGCCTTCATCCAAATGTACTCCTTGTATGTCAACGCTGGAGGCAACTACTCGATGCCTCGCCACATCAGAGTCGGTTTGAGCTTCAACTTCTAAAATGCGAGACTATTCATAACGATAAATTATAAGTATTATGAAGAATATATTTCGAATTTTGCTTGCGGCGCTGATTATGGTTGGCGCTGTGATTCCCGGAAAGGCTGAAATGTACAAGTATGAGCAGCAGGGCAAAGGCCAGCGCGCTCAGACCGCAGCCGGATGTACGCCTTCGTCATCGTTCGAATGGCTCGACATCAACAACGTTAGAACGCGTATCAACTCTGGTGGTGACATGTGGTGGGACCTCCCTGCAGGTACCGGTTCCAAGTACTTCATCCCTGCCAACGGCTCCGCCACCTCCCTGTTCGCCGGTTCTCTGTGGATCGCCGGTGTCGACGTCAATAACCAGTTGAAGTGCGCCGCCCTGCGTTTCCGTCAGGTCGGTAACGACTACTACACTGGCCCTCTGACTGTCGACGGCATGGCCTCCATCACGCCTGAGACCTGCGCCCGTTGGGACAAGATCTTCAAGATCACCCGTGCCGAAGTGGACCAATTCCTTATGGACTACCAAAACGGCAACACGTCCGACATCCCGTCAATCATTAAGAATTGGCCTGCCACGCGTGCCGCTGAAGACCCGGATGGCATCGCCTACTACCTGGCTCCTTTCTATGATGCAGACGGCGACGGTGAGTATGTCCCTGAAAATGGTGACTATCCTTACTATGACATCTCCAACGAACTCTGCCACACCAAGATTCCGGCCATGGAAGAGGAAGTCTATGGCACCATGCACGGCTCCATCCTTGCCGACCAGGTGCTGAAAGGTGACCAAACCCTGTGGTGGATCTTCAACGATAAAGGTGCTTCGCACACTGAATCGGGTGGTCAAGCCATTGGTATCGAAGTCCGTGCCCAAGCTTTTGCTTTCGCCACGAACGACGAGATCAACAACATGACTTTCTACAGCTATGAAATCATCAACCGTTCGACCTACACCTTGACGGGTACCTACTTCTCGCCTTGGACTGATGTTGACCTCGGCTACGGCTGGGACGACTATGTAGGTTGCGACGTTGCTCGTGGTCTCGGTTACGGCTACAATGGTTCGGCCGTTGACGGTAGCGGTGAACCCGAAGCCTATGGTGCACAACCTCCGGCGATCGGTATCGACTTCTTCCAAGGCCCCTATATGGATGCTGATGGAATCGATAACCCTAAGTATACGTTTGAACAAGTTTTCGACCATGTTGACCCCGCTACGGGTGATAGTATTTTTGTCAATGACTCGACCACCGCTTTGCAAGTGGTTGACGAGAGCATCAATGGTGTGAACTTCGGTAACGGTATCATCGACGACGAACGTTTCGGTATGCGCCGTTTCGTGTATCACAACAATAGCTCGGCCGATAACGGTGACCCGAGCACTGCTCCTCAATATTACAACTACCTGCGTGGTATTTGGAAGAACGGTGCCAAGATGCGCTACGGCGGCAATGCCTTCACCGGCAACGACGTGGTGGGTCCTGAGTGCGACTTCATGTTCCCTGGCGATTCTGACCCGTGGAACTGGGGTACCCAAGGCACGCCTCCCAATGGTGGCTACAATACCGATGGTCTCTACTGGTCGGAAGAGCAGTGCCAAAACGCTCCTAACGACCGTCGTTTCATGCAGTCGGCAGGCCCCTTCACCCTGGAACCTGGTGCTGTTAACTACATCACCTTTGGTGTGCCGTGGGCACGTGCCACCTCTGGCGGCGCCTGGGCTTCCGTCGAATTGCTGCGCGTGGTCGACGACAAGTGCCAAGCTTTGTTCGACAACTGCTTCAAAGTCATCGACGGCCCCAACGCTCCTGACCTGACCATCCGCGAACTTGACCAAGAACTTATCATCTATCTGTCGAATACGGCTATCTCCAACAACTACAAGGAAGGTTATGTCGAAGTCGATCCTGAGATTCCGACTTCCATCGTTACTGCTGTTGAAATTGTTTATGACTCGATTCACGCTACCCTTGATAATGGTAACGATACCGTCTTCCTCGTTCCCGTCGCTAATCACTCTATCGAAATGGAGTGCGACAGACAGTACCGCTTCGAAGGTTATAAGGTGTATCAGTTGGCTAACGGCGAAGTTGGTGCCGATGAGCTGAACAACACCGATAAGGCTCGTCTAGTGTTCCAGTGCGATATCCGCAATAACGTGGGTCGTATTATGAACTATGAGTTTGACGAGTCGCTTCAAGCTAACGTACCGAAGCTGAAAGTCAATGGCGGCGACGCCGGCGTCACCCACAGCTTCGTCATCACTGAAGACAAGTTTGCCCAGGGCGACAACCCGAACCTTGTCAATCACAAGACCTACTACTTCATGGCTGTGGCTTATGCCTACAACAACTACTTGCCCTATTCACAAGAGCCTGGCGTTGAAAACGGCCTCCTTGGTCAGAAGAAGCCCTACCTCGAAGGTAGAAAGAACATCCAAGTCTACTCTGCAGTGCCTCATAAGACCATTAACGGTACGGTGCTGAACGCCACCTATGGTGACAAGCCCGCCATCACCCGTTTGGTCGGTGTTGGTAACGGCGGTAACGAACTCGAACTCTCGCAAGAGACCATCGACGAAATCATGAGCAAGCCTTTGGCCAACGACTCGACCAACCGCTTCGGTAATCCCAACTACCCGATTGCCTACCACCCGACTTACGAGGCTGGCTATGGTCCTATCGACGTTAAGATTGTCGACCCGCTGAATGTCAAGTCGCACCGCTATGAGCTCTGGTTCGGTGATATGACCGAGGTATACACGCAGCGCATCACTGGCGATGCTGAGATCTTTGGCGATTCCGCTGCTCGCTTGGTGAACCGCTGGTATCTGAAGGATTTGGATGAGCCCATAGAAGAAGGTGTCAATCCTATCGCAAGCGATACCACTACTATCTACACCAATGAGCAGATGTTTATCGATCGTGGTATCTCCATCAACGTGAGCCAGACCTATGATATTGGTCGCGTGAAGATTGGTTACTACTTTGAGGATGTCGATCCTTCAGGCATCGGTCCCGAAGACTATCACGACTACGCTGCTGTAATTGCCCCCAACAACGGTGTGATTACTTCCTCTATCGAGTTTGACGAACCCACTCAAGTGTGGCTCGACGGTATCAAGGACGTCGATATTCCTGAATCCTTCTTGAACTGGATCCGT
The DNA here is from genome assembly GCA_017395365.1 of Bacteroidales bacterium. Classification (GTDB taxonomy): domain Bacteria; phylum Bacteroidota; class Bacteroidia; order Bacteroidales; family F082; genus Limimorpha. The sequence goes on along the minus strand of JAFPUN010000021.1, from coordinate 178,078 downwards.
TCTGGTACGTATGTCGATATGGACAACGCTTCTAACAATGACTACGCCATGTCGTCGAAGAAGACCAGCAAGGGCGATAGCAAACCTTGGGACCCGACGGAGAACTTTGAGAAGATCGCCGGTCGTACTTGGGCTCCCGCTCTGCTGACCACCTTCTCAAGCCAAGGTGATGACGGTAGGAACCCCGGTCCTTTGTACTCGGCTAACTCGCGCTTTGACGATGTCTTCAAGTGCACCTCCAGCGTCGACATCGTGCTGACTGCCGACAAGTCGAAGTGGAGCCGTTGCCCGGTCATTGAAATGGGTATGGATAAGAACCTGAACGAAGGTGGTGCCGACCGCTTCTTCCTGCGTAGACACGCTTCCGTCAACCAAGATGGTAAGACCTGCGCTCAACTCGGTGTTCAACCCAACCCGAACGACCCGAACAACCCGGCCTTCATCGGTGAAAATGGTATGGGATGGTTCCCCGGCTATGTCATCGACGTGGAAACTGGTGTCCGCATGAATGTGGCCTTCGGTGAGGACTCTTATCTCGCTGACATGAACGGCCGCGACATGATCTTCAATCCTGCCAAGGTGCAGAAAGTTACGGCTGAGGACAACACAGGTATGCTCCAGACGATTGATCCTGCCATCTTCCGTGGCGCCGACGGCGAACCCGTCTTCGGTGGCAAGCACTTCGTCTACATCTGGCGTATGGACTCCATCGTGATGCCTAACTCCTCACCTTGGAAGCAAGTCAAGAACTACGGTTATGACGGTGGTCAGTTGCTGTACAACACCATGCACTTCATCGAACAAATGACCAACACTGGTGCTGCCAAGACCATGAACGCCAACTTCTACAAGTTGGTTGAATGGATTGGCATGCCGATGGGTATCGAAGGCATGGAGTGGCTGCCTGAAGGTAACGCCTGCCGCATCCGTATCCGTCTTGCCAAACCTTACGGTCCTGGCTATGGCTATGAATTGCAGACCGCCAACAACGACCTGATGATTAACAACCTGAATCCGAAGTACTCCTTCACAATCGAAGGCTGGGATCCGACCCTCAACGATCCTGAAAAGACTAACGAAGACCTTAACCTCATCACGGTGGTGCCTAATCCCTACTATGCTTACGATGCATATGAAGGCAATGCACTGACCAACAAGGTGAAGATCACCAACCTGCCCAACAAGTGCGTGGTGTCCATCTTTACGATGAGCGGTACCAAGGTGCGTCAGTTCCGTAAGGACAACGAAAGCCCAAGCATCGATTGGGACCTCACCAACTTCGCCAATACGCCCGTGGCCAGCGGCTTCTACCTGATCCATGTTAAGGATCTGACCAGCGGCGGCGAGCGCGTCATCAAGTTCTTCGGCGCCATGCGTCAAGTTGACCTGAACACATTCTAAACAAATGTAATTGCTAACCGTAAATAATTTATCATCATGAAGAAATCATTTAGATATATCGTATTGAGTTTCGTAATCCTTTTGGGATTAAGTACTCCTCAAGCATTTGCAGGTAATAAAGACCGTTCAGGCCAAGCAGGCGCAGCAGAATTGTTGATTAACCCTTGGGCTGCTTCGTCGGGCTGGGGCAACGCAGGTATGTCGTTTGTCCACGGCGTGGAAGCCATCTACGGTAACGTGGCAGGTATTTCATCCTGCAACACCCTCGACCTGAACTTTACCCACACCAGCTGGCTGGTTGGTGTGGGCAATGACACGCGCATCTCGTCGTTCGGCCTCTTGGCCCGCGTCGGTGAATCGAGCGTGTTGGGTCTGTCAATCATGTCGTTTAGCATCGGTGAGATTCCGATTACCACGGTCCAGAACCCTGATCCAGGTACCCTCGGCACCTATAAACCCAACCTGATGAACATCAACCTGTCGTTTGCCAAGGCTTTCTCCAACAGCATTAGCGGCGGCTTCAACCTGAAGATCATCAGCGAGTCCATCAAGGATATGGGTGGTGTTGGTGTGGCCTTGGACGCTGGTATCCAGTACGTCACTGGCCCTTATGACAACGTTCACTTCGGCATCACGCTGAAGAACATTGGACCCACCATGAAGTTCTCGGGTGACGGTATCTCGCTCCGCGTGTTCATGGACAATAGCAGTAACCAGCAGTTCACGATGGTGCAGCGCGTCGACGACTTCGAGTTGCCCACGCAGTTGAGCATCGCCGCCGGCTATGACTTCATCCTTGGTGAGACCAGCCGTCTGACGGTTGCCGGTAACTTCTGCTCCAACTCCTTCACCAACGACCAGTTCACCTTAGGCATGGAATATGGCTTTAAGGATCTGTTCATGGTCCGTGCCGGTTACACCTACGAGAACGGCATTTGGTCGAAGGGTGGCTTCCAAGACAACGATGGCTGCATGAACATCAACCGTGGCCTCAGCGCCGGTGTGTCAGTGCAAGTTCCGTTGTCGAAGAAGGAAAACGGCCTGAAACTCGCTGTGGATTACTCCTACAGAGACACCTACGTCTTCAATGGAACTCACAGCGTTGGCGCCAGAATATTTTTCTAAATCTGACCTCGGATTAAGAAATTATTCGTATCTTTGCAGTCGCAAACCAAAAGTAGACCCTTATTTCGGTAAGGGTCTCTTTTTTGCAACCTGTTTAGAAATCAAATAACAAGAATTATGTCTGAAATAAAGTACTTTACCCCCGAGGGGTTACAAAAACTGAAGGACGAGCTCGACGACCTGATCCTCCGCGAACGTCCGCGCATCGTGCAAGCCATCCAGGAAGCACGTGACAAGGGCGACCTTTCAGAAAATGCTGAATATGACGCTGCTAAAGAAGCCCAAGGCCTGCTTGAAGCCAAGATTGCAGAACTGCAAGACCTTATCTTCAATGCCCGTATTCTTGACGAGTCGAAGATGGACAACTCAAAGGTGCTGCTCTATTCAACGGTAAAGATCAAGAACGTCAAGTCGGGCATGGTGATGACCTATGCCATCGTGCCAGAGAAAGAGGCTAACTTCAAGGAAGGCAAGCTCTCCATCAACTCGCCCATTGGCCAAGGTCTGCTTGGAAAACAGGTAGGCGATGTGGCCGAGATTCAGGTACCCGCCGGCAAAGTGAATTTCGAAATCATTGAGATCACCCGATAAACCAACGACTATGGCTACCATATTCTCTAGAATCATTCAAGGCGAAATCCCTTGCTATAAGATTGCCGAGGACGAGCGTTTCTTCGCTTTCATGGATATCAACCCCGTGGCCGTGGGTCACACTTTGGTGGTGCCCAAACATGAAGACGACTATATTTTCAACCTCGATGATGACGAACTCGGTGCCATGATGGTCTTTGCCAAGAAGGTGGCCAAGGCCATCGAGAAAGCCGTGCCCTGCAAACGCATCGGCGTGGCTGTCATCGGATTGGAAGTGCCTCACGCGCACATCCATCTCATCCCCATCACCCAAGAGGGTGACATGGACTTCAAGAAAGAACATGTCCACATGAGTGAAGATGAGTTCCGCGAAGTGCAGAAGCGCATCATTGAGAATCTCTAATATGATTTTAATGAAACGGATTTGTAGAGACGGTGCATGCACCGTCTCTACATTTTTATTACCTTTGCGGCAAATACTACCGCGATGAAAAGAATCACTTTATTAATACTAGCGGTTGGCATGATGACTAGCCTCTTTGCCCAGGATTTCGACCTGCCCTGCGGCAACATCAACTACAAGCCCCAGGTGCAGACCGTGCTACTTTATGCTGACGACAACCAGCTCACCGACCCCATCATCCCTTTGGAGGACATGACGGAACGTCTCACCCTTTCGTTCGACGTCATCGATGGCGAAGGCGAGGTGCTCAACTATACCTTTATCCATTGCGGTTATGACTGGCGACCCACCGACCTGCAACGCCTGCAATATGCCTCTGGCTTCGACTCTGACCGATTGGATGATTACGCTTTCTCGCGCAATACCTTAATCGATTATGTCAACTATCACCTCAAGTTTCCTAAAGACGACATGATGCCCCTCCTTTCGGGTAATTACTTGCTTGTTGTCTATGGTGATGACATCAACGACCTCTATTTTACCCGCCGTTTCATGGTGATTGACGAGAAAGCCCATGTGGGTGCCACCGTGCCACGCTATCCTGACGAGTTGTCGTTTACCGACACGCATCAGCAGCTCAATGTAAGAGTGAATATGAACAACTATCTGACGGGTAACACACAACAATACAGCCATCTGACCATCCGGCAAAACGGCCGATGGGACAATGCCGCTGAAGGCCTGAAGCCCACCTATGTCTATCCCGACTATCTCTCATTCGAACATCATCCGCAGACCGTGTTTGAGGCAGCCAACCAATACAGAAGATTCAATACAAGCAACTTCTATTTCCAGTCAGAGAACTTGGCTCATATCAGGCAAACCGACGAGTCATTCGAGATTGACATTGCCACTTGTGAGTCACGAGCAAGACAAGCCTACGCTTCTTACGAAGATATCCATGGCGAGAAATTCATCTACGTGGAAGACGAGAACTTGGACAATGCTACCGAGGCCGACTATTGCCGCGTCAACTTCTTTTATAAGAGTGAAGCCCCTTTGACGCATGAGGACATCTACATCATGGGCGCCCTTAACGACTGGTGTTTCAACGACAGCAATAAGATGACCTACGACTACCGCCTGCATGGCTACACCTGCTCGATGGTGCTCAAACAGGGCTACTACAACTTTATGTTTGTCACCGTCGATCGCGACACCTATGAGGTCACTACCGAACTGACCGCTGGCAACCATTGGGAGACCAACAACGTCTACAAGCTGTATTTCTACTTCTACAACGCCCTCAAGGGCTATGACGAATTGGTCGGCTATTCTGTGGTCAACTCACATTAATCTTGTCGCCGCTTCGCGTCATTGCGAGGCACGAAGCAAATCGCAGATTCGACGAAGTCAATCTAGACATGAATCCTTCTTCATCCGATAGAATCACCCTTTTTGCTGAGGTGTTGCTGCCGATTCCCGTGCCAGGCACCTTCACCTATCGTGTGCCCTACGCACTGAACGATCAGGTACGTGTGGGTCAACGGGCAGTGGTGCAGTTTGGCAAGACCAAGATCATGTCGGGACTTATTGTGGGATTGACCGAACAGGTGCCCTCGGTAGAAGTCAAGTTCCTTACCGACCTGCTCGATGACCAGCCGATGGTCAACGAGAAGCAGTTGAAGTTTTGGGACTGGGTGAAGACCTATTACATGTGCCATCCTGGAGAGGTGATGCAGGCTGCATTGCCTTCTGCCTTGAAGCTGAGCAGCGAGACCACCGTGGCTCTCTCGCCCGACTACCAGCTCGACTCCGTGGCTTTGAACGATTTCGAGTATCTCATCGTGGAAGCCTTACAGATCAAGCCGAGAATCACCATCAGCGAGGTGAGCAAGATCATCGGTTTTAAGAAGGTGATGCCCCTCGTTCACAGCATGATGGAGAAAGGCATTCTCGTGATGGAGGAGGAGCTGAACGAGAAATATAAGGCCAAATACGAGCGTTTTGTGAGGCTTGCGGCAGATTATCGCGATGAGGCCAGACTCCATGAACTGATGGACACGCTGACAAAACGTGCTTATAAGCAATTGGAGGTGCTTCTCGCCTTTATCACCCTCGGTGGTGATGCCGATAACGACGTCATGGCCAAGATCTTGCTGCAAAAGGCCAATGCCAACTCCACCATACTGAAAAACATGGCCGAAAAAGGCATTTTCGAGGTCTACGAGCGCAAGGTCAGCCGACTCAAGGAATTCAAGGTGCAGACCGACGTGGACAGTATACAGCTCACTGAAGCACAGCAAAAGGCATACGATGGCATCAAGGCTGGATTTGGCGAGAACAAGCCCGTGTTGCTCCATGGTGTAACCTCGAGCGGCAAGACCGAGATTTACATCAAGTTCATCAAGGAAGCCGTCGACCAAGGCAAGCAGGTGCTTTATCTCCTGCCGGAGATTGCGCTTACAGCGCAAATCATCAACCGCCTGAAAGCCTATTTCGGCGACAAGTTGGGTGTGTACCATTCGCGTTACGGCAACAACGAGCGAGTCGAGGTGTGGGAGCAGGTGCGTGACTTTGGACAGACGCAGTCCCCAAAACACCAAATCATTATTGGCTCGCGCTCGGCTATCTTCCTACCTTATTCCGATATAGGCTTGATTATCGTCGACGAGGAACACGACAGCAGTTTCAAGCAAGTCGATCCAGCTCCGCGTTACAACGCCCGCGATGCCGCCATTGTGTTGGCCGCCATGCATAAGGCGAACATTGTGTTGGGCTCGGCCACACCTTCGTATGAGAGTTACTTCAACGCCTTGAATGGGCGATATCGTCTGGTGGAGATCACAGAACGCTATGGTGGTGTGCAGATGCCCGAAATCATCCTCAGCGACATGCGTGTGGAGCGTCGGCGCAAGACCATGAAGGCCGACTTCGGTAGCACCTTGCTGGATGCCATGAAAGAGACCTTGGAGGAGCACAATCAGACCATCCTGTTCCAAAACCGTCGCGGCTTCTCGTTGCGTATCGAGTGCGACGATTGTCATTATGTGCCGCAGTGCATCAATTGCGATGTGAGCCTCATCTACCACAAGAGCCAGAATGTGTTGCGCTGCCACTATTGTGGCTACACGGCCAGCGTGCCAAGCGAGTGCCCTGTCTGTCACAGCCCCAACATACGCATGCATGGCTTTGGCACTGAGAAGATTGAGGAGGATTTGAGCCTTGTCATGCCTGAAGCCAAAGTGGCCCGCCTTGACCTCGACACCACCCGCTCGAAGAACGACTACCAGAGCATCTTGGAGCGCTTTCAGGACAAGGAAACCAACATCCTCGTGGGCACGCAGATGGTCACCAAAGGCTTGGACTTCGACTCGGTGAAGGTGGTGGGCATTCTCAATGCCGACAACATGCTCTCGTTCCCCGACTTCCGCGCCCACGAGCGCAGCTTCCAACTGATGGCCCAGGTGGCGGGTAGGGCAGGGCGCAAAGGCAAGCAAGGCAAAGTCATCATCCAGACCTACGAACCTGCGCATCCCGTGTTGCAAGATGTGTTGCGCAACGACTTCCGTGGACTTTACGAGAAGCAGATGGTCATTCGCAGGCAGTTTGGCTATCCGCCCTTCTATCGCCTGATTCTCATCCGCTTGAAGCACAAGGACTACCAGAAACTCAACCCTGCAGCGGCAGAGTTGGCCGCTATGCTTCGACCCATTTTCAAACAGGATCTGCTTGGGCCTGAATACCCCGTGGTTTCAAGGGTCAAGAATTTGTATATCAAGCAGATGATGGTGAAGTTCAGGCGCGATTATAACACACAAAAGGTGAAAGAGTTGATCGCCAATCAGATACATCTCTTCCAGCAAAACTCAGAGTATAAGGCTGTGCAAGTGCAGATCGACGTCGATCCGATGTGATTTTCTCCAACAATTCCAAACGCTAATTGCTTGAAAATGCCTATTTTTGCAGTTTCCTAAACGAGCAAATTCATCCCTTTTATGAAAAGACAACTCCTTGTAATACTAGCACTTCTGCTCAGTCTTCCGTATACTTATGCCATTACTGTTAAAGGCCGTGTTATCGACAATTCGACAGGCCTTCCCATGGAATACGCCACGATACGAGCTTGCACATTGCCTGACAAGACCTTCGTGTCGGGCTGCGTCACCGATCCCTCGGGACATTTTACCATGGAACTCGAGAAAGGCCGATATGAGCTTGAGGTACAGTACATGGGATTCATCACTTCCTATAAAACCGTCAACCTCGACGGCTCAAAGAGCACGGTCGATGTAGGCAAGATCAATCTCTCGCCCGACAGCCGCATGCTGAACGAGGTGAATGTGGTGGCCGAGAAGAGCACCTATGAGATGACCCTTGACAAGCATGTGTTCAATGTGGGCAAGGACGTGGCCAACACTGCCGGCAACGCCATCGAGGTGCTGGAGAACATCCCTGCCGTGTCTGTCGATGTGGAAGGCAACGTGAGCCTACGCGGTGACGACGGCGTGCGTATCCTCATCGACGGCAAGGAATCGGGGCTTTCGGGCATGAGCACTCAGGATGCTTTGCGTACCTTGCAGAGCGACATGATTGAGCGCATCGAGGTTATCACCAACCCTTCGGTGCGCTATGATGCCGAAGGCTCGGCAGGCATCATCAACATCATCTTGAAGAAGGACAAGCGTCAAGGCTTCAACGGCGCGGTCAACATCAGAGGAGGTTATCCTTGGATGTACGGCGCCAGCCTTTCGGGCAACTATCGCCTGAAACGCTGGAACTTCTTCGGCAGCTACGGTTTCAACAACCGTCGAAATATTGGAGGCGGTGTCAATAAGACCAAACGCTTCAGTGATATCATTGAAGGCGACACCCTCTTCACCCAACTCACCGACCAGACCACTGAACGTAGGATGAACCGTATGGGCCACAATGTTCGCGTGGGCGCCGACTATTACATTACCGACCGCGACATCGTGAGTGCCGCATTTGTCTACCGTTACGGCAAGCTGGAGACACATCCCGTGGTGCGTTATTCCGATGAATATCCGCTTTGGGACTCCGCCTCGTATGATGTGCGCGCTGAGGACTATTGGGAGTATGACCCGATGTATGAAGTTACCCTTGACTACGACAAGACTTTTGAACGCAAAGGCCGCAGCCTTAAAGCCAATGTGCGTTTCTTCACCAATACTGAGAATGCAGGCTCCGACATCAACGAATCGCTCTATCCTAATGCGGATGCGCAGCAGGCTTTATGGACCATCTATCAGAAGACGGGCAATGACCAGCGTATGCGCAACCTGCAGGCCAGCATCGACTATGTGCATCCCTTCCTCACCAAGGCGCAGTGGGAGATTGGCGGCAAATACACCAACCGCAACATCTTGAGCAATGACAGCGTTTGGCAGAAAAATGACGGCATTTGGGAGCCATTGTCCAACTATTGCTATGACTACGAATACAGCGAGCAGGTGGCTGCACTCTACACCAGTTTGGGCAACGAATGGGGCCGTTGGTCGGGACAGGTGGGTCTGCGTGCCGAGATGACCGACATCTTGACCAACCTGAAAGGCTATGCCCACGACGGCAACGACTCCATCAACGGAGGCAAGCCTTATTTCGACTTCTTTCCGAGTGCTCACATCAACTATTCGGTGAATGAATTCAACCAATTCCAGGTAAGCTACACGCGCCGTATTCGCCGTCCGGGCTTCTGGCAGATGAGTCCTTTCCGTTCCTATAACGACAACCGTAACATCCGCTTAGGCAACCCCGCCTTGACGCCCACCTATATGGATAGCTACGAACTCGGTTACATCCACTTCTGGGACAAGGCCAGCTTCAATTTCACAACCTATTACCGACATGGCACCAATATGATTCGAAGCTACACCTACGAGGATGACGGCGTGTTCTACAGCATGCCCATCAATTTTGGCAAGGCCGACGACTTCGGCGTGGAGATGGTGGCCCAAGGCCAGATGACCAAGTGGTGGAACCTCAACGGCAACGTCAACTTCTTCCGTTCACAATTTAATGGTAAAATCAACGATAAAGTATACGATGATGCCACTTGGATGCTCTTTGGCCGTGCCGTGTCGAAGTTCAAAGTGAGTAACTGGTTTGACTTGCAGCTGACGGCCCACATCATGGGGCCGCACAAGGAACCACTCGGTATGCGTAAGGGCAATTGGTGGGTCGACCTCGCGGTGAGCAAGGAAATCTTCCATGGCAACGGCACCATCACCTTCAACGTGCGCGACCTCTTCAACAGCCGCAGCTGGGGCGGCGAGTCGTGGGGCGATGGTTTCTGGCAATACAACACAAGCACTTGGAACCGTCGTTCGTTCTCGCTCAACTTCAACTACCGCATCAACCAGCAGAACATGAAGCGCAACCGTCCGGGCGGCGACGAAGGCGGTGACGACGGTGGCGGCGAAGAGCAATCCGAAGAAGGGTATTGAAAACAAGAAAGGCGGCCTCGCGGTCGCCTTTCTTTGTCATTAGCCATAAAAATTACATCACGGTCACGCGTTTGGTGCTGATGCCCTTCTCAGAGGCCACGCGCACCATGTAGACACCCGCTTGGTATTGGCTCATGTCCAAGACCTGGCTGTTGGTGCTGACGGGCATGTCTATCACCATTTGCCCCATGGCATTGAACACAGTGATGTGGTTCATGCCGGGGGCGGCCACGTTTACGTTGCCCGTGGTGGGGTTGGGATAGATGGAGATGCTTTCGTTGTTTTCGTTGATCCAGTCGTAACCGTCGATATAAACCATGGTCAGCCAACTGTAGGCGGGACTGGTGACGGATGCCACGTCCATCCATCCATAGCCATCAATGCCGATCCAACGGCTGTTGGGCTTGTCCACATCGGGAACGGCAGGAGCGGGATATTGAATGGAGCCGTCATGATAGAAAGTGAACCAGATGTTTTGTGTCCCGTCGATGTCGATAGGAGTGTCGAGTCTGAAAGTGACGATGTCGCCGACTGTGCCAGTGATTTCGAATTGTTGGGTGTAGGCCAAAGACTCGGGAGCGGCATCACCGCCAAGATAAACGTTGAGCGTGTAGGTGGTGGCAAATTGCTCTTCACCGCCATCCAAGAAAGCGAACTGGGTAATGGAGCAACCCTTGTACTCGTTCAGCAGATCTGTGGGAAACATGTAACCCCAATTAAAAGGCATACCGATACCGATAAAGCTTGCTTCAGAGTAATCTACGACGTAAGAGACCCAAGAACCATCAGAAGGCAGCCGGTCTTGAGAAATCGTCACATTGTTCATTTCGACGGCTTTCAATTGGATGTCGCCCGGGTTTTGTGCCTGTGCCACGCCCATGAAGGCGAAGCAGGCTAACAACATCATAAAGAATACATTTTTCTTCATAGTACTTTTGGTTTAATTGTTGATAAAGATGTTTTGTTTGAATCTAGTTTGCTTTTCTTCATGATTTGTTTAGTTGCTTGGATTCGTGGGAAAATAACATAGTAGTGAAAAAAAACAAAAAAGAAGAGTGGCAACCCTTAGTGGATTGCCTTCCTGGTTTTTGGGTTGATGTTGTAGTGATCCAGGCTGCGGGTGTTGCCATTGCGGGTGGGAACGCCAACGTTGTTGACGGTGTTGTTGCTTGAGGTGGAGAACACGCTCGTGCGACTTTCGCCCTTCACGGGAGCGGTTTTCTTCTCGTTTTGCGAAGCAGCATCCCGGTTGTTGACAGAAGAAATGGATGATAAAAATGCTTTAAAAGGATTCCTTTGGCTTTTATTGATCATAGCTGGCAACGATGATGTCGTTTTTGATGTGAGTGAGGATGACGTTGCATTCCTCTTGGTCATCATAGAAGAAGAGCCACATGGTGCGGTTCTTGTAGTCGGCTGCGGTAACGTAGCCGCTGTGGCCGTGGCTTTTGGCGTTGTCGAGCAATTCGTTGTTTTCAGCTATGGGGTTGGGGGCGAGGTTGAGGCTGTCTTGATTGGTGAAGAATTCATCGAAGATGCTTTGGGTGAGGACTTCGGCCACGGTGTTGATATATTCGTCGATGGACATGTTGCTGGCAGGGGTCACAGGGCCGTCGTCAATGATAATGGTGGCATCATGGATGAGGGTGTCGGAGTCCTGGAAGTTATTGAGGATGTCCTTGATTTGTAGGGACAAGTACTTCGAGAATGTATTGACGTGTTCTTCGGTGATTTGGTCGCGTGTGATAGTGCTGTCGAGTCCGAGTACTTGCAGGAAGTCGGTCTCGATGCCAATGCCTAAGGAGATAAGTTCGTCGCGGTTGGGGCACATGGATATGTTGTTTTGTTCGACGCATGAATCAATTTTTGTAAATATGTCGAAGTCTTTGCTCAGCTCTTGCCAGTCGAGGTCGTTGTCGGCTTGGATCATGACAGCGTCGATAGGGTTGCCGTTGATTTCAAAGTCGCCGAGATAAGCCACGGTCAGGTTCTCGTTGTCGGCATATTGGCAATATAGTTTGAGCGCGGCATTTGTATCGTACGGGCTTGTCATTTCCTGTCCGCTTTCGTTGTCGCGACAGGCCACCATCGCCGTCAAGAGGAGCAGAAAAAGATATGTGATGGTTTTCTTCATGGCTGGTTATTTTTTGATGATGTCGTTGGCCGAGACCAGTATGTCTTGCGCCGAGCAACCGTTGTTGCATAGGAAACGCACGTTCTGTCCGTTGATGTTTATCTTTTGGGCTTTAAGCAGTTGTGGCTGATTGGGCATTTCGCTTTGGTAGGTCAGACCGATGACACCGACACCGATGAGCACGCTGGCTGCAGCGGCATAGGGGATCCAGCGGCCGCGTCGTCCGAGGCTGATAGGAACGATGTTTTCATCGCGAGCAGGTGAAACTTGGCGGGCGAGTTCGGCCATTTTCAGAACGGTGGTGTCGTCGGGCACGTTCATATCGTTTTCATTTTGCCACGTCTGTTTGCGTCGTTCCCAAAGCTGTCGGAAATCGTCGTGATTTTGGTTTGCGTTCATTGTTCTATATGTTGGTTGTTCGTTCATAAACTATAAGGTGTTTTCTGCTTCGTACATCCGCTTGAGCCGACGTTTGGTGCGTGCGATGCGCATGGCCACGGCGCCCACAGTGCTGTGAGTCATGTCGGCGATTTCCTTGTAGGAGAAGCCGTCGAGGAAGGCGCGGATGGCGATGCTGTTTTCTTCGGGTAGTGCGTCGATGAGTTGCAGCAGCTGCTGGTAGTTGTCGTCCTGCAATGCTGCCCCTGCAAGGCCTTCGTTGGTTGGGTCCATCGTTTCGGTCTGCGGGCTTCTGACGTCTTTTCGGCGCAGCATGAGCATCGTGTTGGTGGCCACGCGCCACACCCAGGTCTTCTCCGCGCTGCGACCCTCGAACTTGTCGAAGTCGCGCCACAGATTGACCATCACCTCTTGCATGCAGTCTTCTGTGTTCCATACCCTTCCGAGGCTGTAGTCGGAGCACACATGCCAAATCATCGCCTTGTGGCGCAACACAAGGGCGTTGAAGGCTTCGACGCGTTTTTCGGTGGAGGCAAAGGACGCAGACGGCATTATTTTCGGGTGTTTGCTTAGTTGGGTGCAAAGGTAGGGAAGAAAATAACGGGCTGAGGAGAAAAGTTTTCGTCCTACAGATGCTTGAAATAATTCCGCAACAAATACGCGCAGCAACTATTCACTTCATATGTGCATCACTCCTTCGATGTCAAATTGAATACGGCGTGGTTATTTGCCGCTTTATATGGCCGGAGAATTGTAACCTGCCAAAACTTTCCTCATCCCTCCGTTATTATCCCTTGCTCTTTTGCACCTAATTAAAAAATAAAGGCAAACTAACTAATTCTGTAAAAAGTATGAGAAGAGTATTTATTACTATTACTATTGCGATGGCTATCCTGCTTTCAGTCAATGGATTGGCACAAAATCGCGCTGTCTTGCTTCACGAATCCTTTGATGGTAACTCCATCCCTGCTGGATGGTCGACCATGGGCGAAGGCGGCAACAACTGGGTCGTTTCCCGCACGAACAATGCAGGCGGTACGCCCAACGAGAAGGAACTACAATTTTCTCCATATTTTACTGGCATGGCGCGCATAGTCACACCTGCCTTCGACATGACGGGTGTGAGCGGTGTGACGTTTACGTTCAACCACTCCTACGAGCATTTCTACGGTTCCAACGACATGGGCATTGCGACCTCGTCCGACGGCGGTGTCACCTGGCATGAGTGCTGGCGCCACACCTACAATTCGTCTTCGGTTTACCATGTGCTTGAGTCGATCGAATCGCCCGACATGGGGCAGCCCAACGTGCAGTTCTGCGTGTTCGTTGATACCGACATCCACCAGTTTATCCAGTGGTTCTTCGATGACATCGAAATCATCAGCAATACGGACAATGATTTGGGCCTCACGAGGTTGGCATTTCCTGCTACGCTTCCCTATGGTGAAACGAATCTTGGCGTGAAGGTGCTCAACTATGGCACCGATGCCATCACTTCGGTCGAGTTGAGTTATCAGATTGACGGTCAGGAGCCTGTGGCGGAGACTTTCTCGGTCAACATTCCCTATATGACCAGCGACGAGCTGACTTTCAGCACCCCCGTCGACCTTGGTTTAGGCCAACACGATTGTGTTTTCAAGATATTGGAAGTCAATGGTTCGGAAGGCGACAACAACGATGAAAACAATGAACTTGAATTGACTCTCACGGTGGTTCACGCCATTGGCGAAAGGAATGTGATGATCGAGAGTTTCTCGTCGTCGACGTGCGGCCCGTGTGTGGCAAACAACGAGGCTTTGCACCAGCTTTGCGAGGACTATGACGGGCAGTTCGCCTTCGTGAAATATCCCACTTTTGGCGACCGATACAATACCGCTGAAAGCGACACCCGTTTTTATTATTATAATGTGGTGGGCGTCCCCCAAGCCTTCCTTGATGGCGTCGACCAAGGCGAGAATCCGGTGTTGTCCACCAATTTCGAACCCATGTTGGAGCAGGTGGCGCTGTTCGATATCCGCAGCTCGTTCTCCATGCAAGGCAGCACCATCAAGGTGGTGGCCGACATCATGCCTTTCGTCGACCAAAACGCCCGTGTCTTCGTTTCGGTGAACGAAAAAAGGACGGTCAACAACACGGGCAGCAACGGCGAGACGGAGTTCTTCCACGTCATGATGAAGATGCTCCCCGATGCCCAAGGTACACAAGTGAATTTCACTGTGGGCGATGAACAACACTTTGAGTTTGAATACGATATGGCATCGACCCATGTCGAAGAAATGAACGATTTGGAAGTGGCCGTCTGGGTTCAGAACCATGCCACCAAGGAGATTTACAACAGCCGTTTCGCATACGAATACACTGACGAGCATCCTTATTCGGTGCAGAATCTGAAGGCCGAAGAGGAGGAAGGTGTGTATTGCCATTGTCTCCTTGTTTCGTGGGATGCCCCTTCGCAAGGCACGCCGACGGGCTACAACGTGTATGTGAACAATGTTTTGGTTGCTGAGAATGTCAATGAAACCGAATACGAGTATGAATATTTGCCTGAAAAGCTATATGTCATTGAGGTTCAGGCCCTTTATGGAGGTAATAAAACTTCAGTGAAACAAATTGTGACGTTCCAAGAGACGCAATCGGTCGATGAGGCTGAAAATCAAGAGTTTAATGTCTATCCCAATCCTTCCAACGGCCAGTTTAATGTTAACCTCGGCGAAGGCCAATGGAACGTGAAAGTCTTCGACCTTATGGGCCGACAAGTTTACGAAGGCAGTCACGAAGGTCAATCAGCCATCGACCTTGGCCAGTGCCCGAAGGGATTGTATTTCCTGAAGGCCACAAACGAGGGGCATGAGATTACAACCAAACTGACAATTCAATAATCTGAATATTCAAGCAAACAATAAAATAAATTGCTACTAATTTAAACTTTACAAAAATGAAGAAAAACCTCTTTTTACTCATCGCCGCCATGCTTGCCATGCCTGCGATGTTTGCCCAAACCAAGAACGTGGCGCGCGAATGCGTGCTTTTCGAACTGATGACGGGAGTGCACTGTGGCAACTGCCCAGCCGCCGACGAAGCCATCGAAGAGATGTTGGCCGATGGTCTTCTTATCGCTCCGGTATGCTATCAGGCTCCTTCCTATTCCGTTCCGGAACTGACTAATGATGAAGTGGCCGCCCGTGTTTCCTATTACAGCGCCATGGGCTATCCCACTTTGTTCATGGACGGCTCCATCAGCCTTCCTGGCGGTTCCCCAGGAATGAATTACATGTATTATCAACCGTACTATGAGCAGGAAATAGCCAAGACGAGTCCGTTCACCATTGCCATGGAACTGGAGGCTAACGGTGACAATTTGTATACCGTGAAATGCCATGTGGAGCAAGTGGGCGATTGCAATGGTAGCGACGTGCGACTGTTCGTTGTCCTCACCCAAAGTCATATCCCTTATTCATGGGGTGGCGGTGAGTACGTCAACTGGAACGTGCGCGACATGATTCCGACGCACGAGGGAACACCTTTCGCAGGCCCGGTGATGGATTTCGAGGAGAAGTTTGAAATCAACTATCCTCTCGAGGACTGCCAACTGGTGGCTTGGGTACAGGATCACACTGGTAACAAGGAAGTCTATCAGGCGGTGATGTTTGAGGCTTCGTTGGCCGATGTCCTCGACATGGAAACGGTGACGGATGCTGTTTATCCCAACCCCTCCAACGGTTCTTTCAACCTCAACCTCGGCGAAGGCCAGTGGGACGTGGAGGTCTATGACATCACGGGCCGTAAGGTCTACGAGAACCGTCACGAAGGACAATCAGCCATCGACCTCGGCCAATGCCCGAAGGGTATGTATTTCCTGAAGGCTAAGAACGGGGGCGAGGAAGTGATGGCGAAAGTCGTGGCGCGGTAAGCCTTAACTCGTTGAAAAAACAAAAGAATCTCTGTTTCGATGGCGAGACGGGGATTTTTTTTTTGTTGTTTCATGCTGATTCAAAAGAGATTTTTTCAAATAAAAACCCTATCTTTGCGCCATTGTTTTATGCATAAATCTTTGCACTTATGATATGCTTTTTCCAATCTGATAATCAGAAGGTTATCGCAGTTGATTCCAAATCCGAGCTATCTAAGGAAACCGTTTCCAAACTTACTTGGCTTTTCGGTAATGCCGAAAAAATTGAAAAAGACACGGTGAAAGGCCATTTCATCGGCCCGCGCCGTGAGATGATCACGCCTTGGAGTACCAATGCGGTCGAAATCACCCAAAACATGGGCATCAAAGGCATCATCCGTATTGAGGAGTTCCAAAAGGTGGACTCGAAGAAGGCTCCATACGACCCAATGCTGCAAAACCGATACGAGAACCTCGACCAAAATGTGTTTACCGTCGACCGCAAGCCCGAGCCGTTGCAATACATCGATGACATCGAGGCTTACAACGAGCAGGAAGGCCTTGCCATGAGCTCGGATGAGGTGGAGTATCTGAAAGGCATATCTGCAAAGATTGGGCGTAAACTGACTGATAGTGAGGTGTATGGCTTTGCGCAGGTCAACTCCGAACACTGCCGCCATAAAATATTCAACGGCACCTTTGTCATCGATGGCAAGCAGATGCCCAACACGCTCTTTGCCCTCATCAAGAAAACCTCGAAGATGAACCCTAACCGTCTTGTGTCGGCCTATAAGGACAATGTGGCCTTCATCCTCGGTCCCAAGGTGGAACAGTTCGCCCCCGCCGAGCCTAACAAGCCTTCAGCCTTCCAAATCAAGCCCATCGAGACGGTGATTTCGCTGAAAGCCGAGACGCATAACTTCCCGACCACCGTGGAGCCTTTCAACGGCGCTGCCACTGGTACGGGCGGTGAGATCCGCGACCGTTTGGCCGGTGGTCAGGGCAGCCTGCCTCTGGCGGGTACTGCCGTCTATATGACCTCCTATCCCCGCACGGAGCAAGGCCGTGAATGGGAGAAGGACATCGAGCCGCGCAAGTGGCTCTATCAGACCCCGGAAGAGATCCTCATCAAGGCTTCCAATGGTGCCTCCGACTTCGGCAACAAGTTTGGCCAGCCCCTCATCAACGGCAGTCTGCTGACCTTTGAGCATAGTGAGAAAGAGACATTGGGCTACGACAAGGTCATCATGCTAGCCGGTGGCATTGGTTTTGCCAAGGTGAAGGATGCCAAGAAGTTGGAACCCGAGGAGGGCGATGTTATCATCGTGCTGGGCGGCGACAACTACCGCATTGGTATGGGCGGCGGTGCTGTGTCGAGCGTGGATACAGGCCAATACAGCAACGCCATCGAGTTGAACGCCGTGCAGCGTGCCAACCCCGAGATGCAGAAGCGTGTGAGCAACGTCATCCGCGCCATGGCAGAGAGTAGCGACAATCCCATCCGTAGCATCCATGACCACGGTGCAGGCGGCCACCTCAACTGCCTCAGCGAACTCATTGAGGACGCAGGCGGCGTGGTGTATGTCGACAACCTGCCCGTTGGCGACCCGACCCTGTCCGACAAGGAAATCATCGGCAACGAATCGCAGGAGCGCATGGGTCTCTTGGTCAACAAGAAGGACAAGGACATCATCAAGGAGACCGCCGAGCGCGAGCGTGCCCCTTATTATGAAGTGGGTGAGGTGACGGGTGACGAACGCCTCCGTTTCGTCCGCAAGAAAGGCAAGGCCCCCATCGACTTGGCCATCTCCGACTTCTTCGGCAGCGCCCCCAAGACGATTCTGCACGACAAGACGAAGCCCTATCATTTCAAGAAGATCAGCTATACCAAACGCGACATCCACAAATACCTCAACAACGTGCTGCAAATGGAAGCCGTGGCTTGTAAGGACTGGCTCACCAACAAGGTGGACCGCTCCGTGACCGGTCGCGTGGCACAGCAGCAGTGCGTGGGTGAGGTGCAGCTGCCGCTGAGCAACCTCGGCATCAGCGCCTTGGACTACAACGGCAAGCGTGGCATCGCCACGGCTTTGGGTCACGCCCCGATTGCCGGCCTTATCGACCCGGCCGCCGCTTCACGTCTCTCGGTTTCCGAAGCCTTGACCAACATTCTTTGGGCCCCCATCGAAGGCAACCTCGCAGGGGTTTCATTGAGCGCCAACTGGATGTGGCCTGTCAAGCAGGAAGGCGAGACAGCCCGCCTCTATGAGGCCGTGAAGGCCTTGAGCGACTACTGCGTGGCCTTGGGCATCAATGTGCCGACGGGTAAGGACAGCCTCTCCATGACGCAGAAATATCCTAATGGCGAGAAGGTCGTTGCCCCTGGTACGGTCATCGTCTCCGCTGCCGGCGAGGTGTCGAATATCCGCCAAGTGGTGCACCCTGTGATGAAAGCCGACGAGAACACCGAGCTTCTTTACATCGACTTCTCGAAAGACGGCTTCGAACTTGGCGGTAGCAGCTTTGCCCAGAGCATTGGCGCCATCGGCCAAGCTGTGCCTGATGTGAAGAGCGTCAACTACTTTAAGAAGTGTTTCGATGCCATCCAAAAGCTCATCGAGAGCAACTTGGTCTTGGCGGGTCACGATGTGTCGGCAGGTGGTTTGATCACCACTTTGTTGGAAATGAACTTCGCCAACACCACTTATGGCATGAACCTCGACATGACTGCCTTCGACAAGGACGACCTGATGGCCGTGTTGTTCTGCGAGAAGCCCTCGGTGGTCATCCAGGTCTCCAACGACGGCATCGCCAACCGCATGCTGCGCGAGTTAGGCATCAACTTCAAGATGATTGGCAAGCCGCAAGCCAAACGCCAAATCAACATCGCACACGGCGACCACAACTATATCTTCGACATCGACGAGCTGCGCGACACTTGGTTCAAGTCGTCATATCTCCTCGATCGCAAGCAGAGCGGTCCGCGCAAGGCCATGGAACGTTTCATGAACTACAAGAAACAGTACCTGCACTACAGCTTTGGACGCAACTTCACCGGTACCGCAGCCAGTCTCGGCATCGACATGCATCGCCGCAAGCCCACGGGCATCAACGCGGCCATCATCCGCGAGAAGGGCTGCCAATGCGACCGTGAGATGGCCTACGCCCTTTATCTCGCTGGCTTCGACGTGAAGGATGTCACCATGACCGACCTCGCCACAGGCCGCGAAGACTTGACCGATGTCAATATGATCGCTTTCGTGGGTGGTTTCTCCAACTCCGATGTGCTCGGTTCGGCCAAAGGCTGGGCGGGCGCCTTCCTCTACAACAAGAAAGCCAAGAAGGCCTTGGATGACTTCTATGCCCGTGAGGACACCCTCAGCCTTGGCGTGTGCAACGGCTGCCAGCTGATGATGGAACTCGACCTGCTCTATCCCGACCATGAAGAACATCCCGTGATGATGCACAATGACTCGCATAAGTTCGAGTCGGGCTTCCTCAATGTGGAGATCGGCCAGAACGAGAGTGTGATGCTCAAGTCGTTGTCGGGCCGCCGCCTTGGCGTATGGATTGCCCACGGCGAGGGTCGTTTCTACTTCCCTTGCTATCGTGACCAATATAAGATCGTGATGACTTACGGTCAGGACGAATACCCGGGCAACCCCAACGGCAGCGACTGGTCGACGGCTGCAGTCTGCTCCAACGACGGTCGCCATCTCGCCATGATGCCGCACCTCGAGCGCGCTTTCCTGCCCTGGCAGTGGGCCTATTATCCTGAAGATCGCAAGAACGATGAAGTGTCGCCTTGGATGGAGGCTTTCGTGAATGCCCGTAAGTGGGTTGAGGAGAACAAGAAATAAGACCAATCAATTACAAGTTCAACTATAATTAGAAAGGGAAAGCTTATGAAAAAACTCTCATTAGTCTTATTGGCCATGCTGGCCTTTTCATTCATGGGGTGTCAGGGATGGCTAAATACCGACGATCCTACCCCAGAGCCGGAGCCCGAGCCCAATCCGGAAGTGGAGGCTGTGATTACACTCGAAGAAACTTCAGTTGTCCTGCATAGTGGTGATACCTGCCAGATTCAAGCCGAGTGCGAGTTTCCCATCACTTATTCAAGTGAGAATGAGTACTATGCAACGGTATCAGAAGAAGGTCTGGTGACTGCGAATTTTGTGGGCGCCACTACCATCAACCTTGAGGCGGAAGGTGACTCTAAAACCTTTGAGGTGACGATTGAGCCGGTAAGCAACCTGTATCCCGAACCCGAAATCGAAATCGGCATGTCAAAGGATTCCATTATCGGAATATTTGGTGAGCCGGTTGTTGAAGAAGATGACATCTTGGGATTCGGCGACTATTCAGAGAACACCACGATGTTAATGGTTATGTTTGACGAGGAAGACCTCGTGACCGACTATGCTGTCATCTTGGAAACGAGCTTTGAAGAGGAGTTGGATACATTCCTTGGGGAGAGATACCTGTTTGTCCAGGAACAGGAAGGTATGAAGATTTATATCAACGCCCTGTCTTTGGAAGAAACCTCGATGCTCATCGGATCGCAAAGTGTTGAAGGCGAATTCTTGATGGTTGTCTATACTAACTATACCGAAGAAGAATCTAAAGTGAAAGCCGAAAGCTTTAAGGCTATATTGAAAGCTCTGGGCAAGTAAAAATAGTAAATGAAAAGAACCGGTGGGGCGACTGGCTCCGCCGGTTTTTATGCTAATGGCTAAAATCAACAAAACCAACGCCTGTCGCATCCTCGACCAGAAGGGGATTGCCTATGAACTGATACCCTACGAGGTGGACGAGAACGACCTCGGTGCGCAGCATATCGCCGACCAGTTGGGCGAGGACATCGACCAAGTGTTCAAGACCTTGGTGCTGAAAGGCGATAAGATCGGGTATTTCGTCTGCGTCATCCCAGGCAACGACGAGCTTGACCTGAAGAAGACCGCCAAGGCCACGGGCAACAAAAGCTGCGACCTCATCCCGATGAAGGAATTGTTGCCACTTACAGGTTACATTCGTGGCGGTTGTTCGCCCGTGGGCATGAAGAAACAATTTCCTACCTTCATCCACGAGACCTGCGAATTGTTTGACTACATCTATGTCAGCGCGGGTGTGCGGGGCTTGCAGTTCAAGCTCAATCCCATGGACTTGATTCAGGTGGTGGACATGACCATCGCCGATTTGACCATCTTTGAATTGGGGCAGAAATGAGTTACACCATCCGCAAATCGACTTTGGCCGACCTGCCCATCATCCTCAACCTTCGCGACCAAGCGCGCGAAATCATGCGCAGCTATGGCAACACCTTTCAGTGGCCCGAGGGCTATCCCCGCGATGATATGTTTAGGAAAGACATCGAATTGGGCGGCAGTCATGTCATGCTGGACGAGAGGGGAGAAGTGGTCGGCACATTCGCCCTGTTGCCCAGCCCCGAGGTGACTTACAATGTCATCTATGACGGTCAATGGCTGGATGACGAGCCCTACTATGTCATCCACCGCATCGCTAGCACGCCTGGCTCGCATGGCATCTTGGACGCGCTTTTGGACTATTGCGAAAGCCAAGTGCACAATATCCGCATCGACACGCATGAGGCCAACATCATTATGCGCAAAGGATTGGAAAAGCATGGCTACCAGTATTGTGGCATCATCCACCTCTTGGATGGCAACGAGCGTTTGGCCTTCCAGAAAAGACTATAACATTCTTCTCCAGGGCAAGTAACCTTTACACCCTCGCCGTCATCGCGGACTCGATCCGCGATCTCCTAAAGAAAGGGACAATCCCTTTTCATCAGGAGATGGCGGATCCTTGTCCGCCATGACGGTCTAATGGTGGCGTTGTATCCCCTATCGGAAATTTTTCAATCAATGTTTTCTATAATCTTATCCTCCTCGCTCAAGTCGGGCACCAACCGTTGAATAATCTTGTAACGGTAGAAGAACCGGATGGCGACGACACGCACCACTGTATATGCCGGGATGGCCACAAGCATCCCGATCGTGCCGCCGATGTGGCCTGCCATGAGCAACACGATGAAGATCTCCAAAGGATGTGCCTTGATGCTCGTCGAATAGATGAGCGGTTGATAGATGAAGTTGTCGATGAGCTGGGCCGTGAGCATGATGGCCAAGATGATGAGGGCAAAGACCCACACGTTGACATCCAAGCCTGCCCCCACACCGAGTTTCAAGACGATGCCGAACACCACCCCGATGACCTCACCGATGATGGGGCCTACATAAGGAATCACATTGAGAAGACCTGCGATGAAGGCGATGCCGATGGCGTAGCTGAAGTCGAGGCGGGCGATGAGCCACAGGCCGAGGAAGTCGATCAAGGCCACACCAATCATCTCGATGAGGAGACCGACGAAATAACGCGAAAGCAGTTCCTTGATCTCGTTCAAGGTCTTGTTCAAGGTCAGCTCGTGCTTGTCGGGGACCAACGCACAGATGATGCGGTCGAAAAGCCCCTCTTCCTTGATGAAGAAGAACGAGATGAAGGTCACGGAGAACAAGGCGACGAAGAGGTCGACCACCAACGAGGCCACCGATCCCACAATGCCACCCACCTTGCCGAAGTCGACCAGCTCCTGGACTTTCTGTATGAGGAGTGCCGCAATGTCGAAGTCGGGGTCGAGGTTGGGAAACACGCCGATGAGCCATTGGTTTACCTTCTCGATGGGGTTGGGACCAACAGTGGAAGTGCTACCCAAGGCCGAGGCATCGCGTATAATGTTGGATATCAATGGAATCATCTGGGTGACAATCAAGACAAAAAACGCGATGATGATCAGGATGGTCAGGATAGCCAGTAGCCAGTCGGGTGCCGACTTCCCCTTAATCTTGATACGCCTCAACAGCTTCATCACAGGACGCCCGATGAGCGACACCACGAAAGCCGCAATGATGTAGATCAAGACATTTTTGAAATAAAGGCATAGAGCTAAAATAATGGCCAGTCCGCCTAGTTTGATGATGTAACCCGCTAATCTATCGGTGTTTCGCTCGTTCTCCATTGGTTTTTCGTTTGGGTTTTGTGGTACAAAAATAGTTTTTTTCTCTCTTTGTATATGATTTTTGGTATTTTTGCGTTCGCTTAAAAATAAGTGTCACCAAATCTAATAAAATCACAACCCAATGAAGCGCATCTCTTTCATCGTAGTACTGTCCCTCTTCGCCTTCACTACCCTGACGGCTCAAAACTATGTCCCTTCTGCACCCAATGCCGACACCATTGACACTGCGACCGACGACCAGCGTATCCATGACTTGAACTCTGGCAAGGCCGTCGTCGAGGAGTCGACCGTGATGGAGATGCTCGACTTGGTGAGTACCCTCAGCACCACCAAGGACATCTATCTGGAGATCGACAGGGACGTTTGGAACAAGTATGGCTTCAAGGAGGGCGAGGTGCCTTATTACGACGACAGCGTCTACATGCAACGCATCCAGACGTTGGCTTACGAGACTTCCATGCCCTTGACGTTCAATGCGCACGTCAAGTCGTTCATCGACCTCTATGCCAACCGCCGTCGTCAGCAGTCGAGCCGCATGTTGGGCCTCTCCTACGTCTATTTCCCGATGTTCGAGCAATACCTTTCGCAATATAACTTACCTTTGGAACTCAAGTACTTGGCCATGGTAGAGTCGGCCCTGAACCCCACCGCAGGCTCCAAAGCCGGCGCCAAGGGCCTGTGGCAGTTCATGCGTGGCACGGGCTCCGAATACGGCTTGAGGGTCAGCTCGTTGGTC
Organism: Bacteroidales bacterium; assembly: GCA_017395365.1. Lineage (GTDB taxonomy): Bacteria > Bacteroidota > Bacteroidia > Bacteroidales > F082 > Limimorpha. The sequence goes on along the minus strand of JAFPUN010000021.1, from coordinate 153,894 downwards.
GACGAACGCTTCGACCCCGAGAAGGAGACCGTGGCTGCCTGCCAATACCTGCAGAGCCTTTATGCCCGCTATGGCGATTGGTTCCTCGTGTTGGCTGCCTACAACTCGGGTCCTGGCACGGTCAACAAGGCCATCCTGCGTGCTGGCGGTGTCAAGAACTACTGGGCCATCTGGCCTTACCTGCCCGCCGAGACGCGTGGCTATGTCCCCGCCTTCATCGCCGTCACCTACTTGATGAACTACGCCCCCGAGCATAACCTCTATCCCATGAACCCAGGCTTGCTGATGCACGGCACCGACACCGTCTCGGTGCGCAACCGCGTGGCCTTCGACCAAATCAACGAATGCATCGGCGTGCCCATGGAAGACCTCCGTTTCTTCAACCCGCAATACACCAAGGGCATCATCCCTGGAACGCCAGAATACCCCTATGAATTGCGTATGCCCACCAAATACACGCTTCGCTTCGTCCAACTCGAAGACAGCATCTACAACTACGTGAGCAAGGCCGAGCAGGTGCGCGAGATCATAGAGGAGAAGGTGGAGACTGTCAGCGACAGCTTCATCCACACCGTCAAGAAAGGCGAGAGCCTCGGTAGCATCGCACGCAAACATCACTGCACGGTGGCCAACCTCAAGAAATGGAACCACCTCAAGCGTGAGACCATACGTCCCGGACAGAAGCTCACCATCTACCGTTCGGGCGCACCTATGGCCCAAGTGAAGAGCAACAACGATACGAAGAGTAACAAGGGCACCAAAAACACTTCAGGAGGCTCGAAGAAGTCGGTCAAGACCCATACCGTCAAGAGAGGGGAGACCCTCAGCTCCATCGCACGCAAATACGGCTGCACCGTCAAGGAAATCAAGAAGTGGAACAACATGAAGAGCGACAAGGTGCAAGCTGGACAGAAACTCAAGATCAAGAAGTAATACCAAGGTCCCTGAGCTCGTCGAAGGGCCGACCGCTAAAGAACGGCCTTTCGTCGGGCTCGGGGACCTGCAGATTACCATAACGAAAACACTTTCAAAAACATTAATATCATGAAAAACTATTTGAAAATTGCAGCACTCATCCTCATGGTTGGCCTGATGGCCTCATGCGACGATGGAGCGAGATCCAACCGCAAAGACCGTTCGGTGGGTGGTACCTCCGAGATTCTGGTCGTCACCCAAAATCCCGATCAGTGGGACGGCCGTATCGGCGACTCGATCCGTCACTTCTTCCTCGACTACCAATATGGGCTGCCGCAGCCCGAGTCGCGCAATGAGTTGGCCCACGTCACCACGCAGGGCTTCTCCGACATGTTCAAAAAGCACAAGTGTATTCTCGAAGTCGAGATCAATCCGAACCTCGAGAAGGCCATGGCCGAGACCTCGGAGAACGCCGTGGCTGCACCGCAGCGCTATGTGAAGATCAGCGCGCCCAGCATCACCGCCTGGGTCGAGTATTTCGACCGCAACAAGGAGGTATACAAACAGTGGTACGACAAGGTGGAGCGCGAGCGTATCCTCAACTTCTTCCGTCCCGATGTCGATGCCGACATTGTCAATGCCATCGTCAAGAAGTTCGGCTTCAAGCTCACCGTGCCGCAGGGTTTCTATATCGCCAAGAATGAGCCCAACTTTATGTGGCTCCGTAAGGAACTCGAGAAATCGAGCGCCGACATCGTCATCTACCAGACGCCTTACAAAGACACGCTCCAGTTTGAGACGCCCAGCCTCGTGGCCATGCGCAACATGATGGAGGGACAATACATCCCTGGTCCGTCGGAAGGCTCGTTCATGGGTACCGAGACGGAGTTTGTGCCGCCTCTGGTGACCACCGTGAAGGACTATCCTGCTGGCTATGCCAAAGAGATGCGCGGCATGTGGAAGGTGGAGAATGACTACATGGGTGGTCCCTTCGTGGCCTACACCTTCGCCGACAGTCGCACGGGTAATCTCGTCACCGTGGAAGGCTTTTACTACGAGCCCAACCAGAAGAAACGCACGCCGTTGCTCCAGCTCGAGTCCATCGCCTACAGCCTGATGTTCGTGGAACCTGAAGAATAAAAGGGTCTCGCCTCAATTCTTAATCCTTGCCTGCTCCTTCTTCCAACAACACCATACGATGAGCGCTACCGTGACAACGGCACTGGCGATGAGAACCCACGTGTTTTGCGCTTCACCGAAATGATCGACATCGACATTGATGATACCCTTGTGGTTGAGGTAATACACCACCACAGCACTGCCGTTGTTGAGGAAGTGCATCAACATGCAGGTCCAAAGTGAACCACTGGTATAGAAGAGGTAGCCCAGCAGCATGCCGAGGAACATACGAGGCAGGAAGCCGTAGAACTGGAAGTGGATGAACGAGAAAATGGCGGCCGAGAGTAGGATGGCGACATGCGGGTTCATCCTGCGTGTCAGCCCTTGTTGCAACACGCCACGGAAGGTGAGCTCCTCACCGATGGCCGGGATCAAGGCGATGACCACCAAGTTGAACAGCAAGCCCCCGATGGTGTCGACCTTGAGCATCTGCTCGGTGGCGGCGGCAGCGGTCTCCTCCAAAGCCTTCAACATGTCCTCGAGTGTTTGGAGCGCACCGCCCAGTTTCATATTCTCGTTCCATACCGTCAGTTGGTTGGTGACGGGCATCGAGACGAACATCACCGCGATGCCGGCGAGGAGAAACAACAGCCACGGCTTGTTAATGCTACGAAAGCCCAAGTCGCGCATCTGGTGTTCCTTACGCGTGACGAAATAATAAACGATGGGAGGCACGACAAACATCATGATGGAGCTGATGCCCTGACCGATCTTCAAGCCCGTGTCGCCCATCAGCATGAAAACGGTGCTTGCTGCCACTCCAATCAAGCCGCTGACGAACAAGATCACCAAGAAGATGAGAATTCTGATTCCCGTGGATTGTTTCAAGTTCTCTGACATGGTAAAGGGTTTTATTTTTGCTGCAAAGATACACTTTTTGTAATTTTGCAGTTGAAATAATAGCAAACTACAGATTATACAGATTAAACGGATGAGCAATAATGAATTTAAGGCGCTAGCGCCCGATTTTTACAGATTCCTGCCGACGATCGTCTATCTGTATCCATCCGCAACGAAGTTGCCAAATTCTGTTTGTGTCAATCAGTGAAATCTGTGCCATCTGTAGTTAAATAAGACTTGTAGCCATGTATACGCTTGCCCACCTCGAATTCGACCATTATCCCTTGCTCCTCGCTCCGATGGAGGACGTGTCGGACCCACCGTTCCGTTATGTCTGCAAACTCTTTGGCGCCGACGTGGTCTACTCGGAATTCATCTCTGCCGACGGCCTCATCCGCGACTCGGTGAAGAGCATCAAGAAACTTGATTTTGAGGAGTTTGAGCGACCTGTAGGCATCCAAATTTTCGGCAACGCTGTTGATCCTATGGTGGAGGCGGCGCGCTATGCTGAGACGGCCCACCCTGACATCATCGACATCAATTTCGGCTGTCCGGTGAAGAAGGTGGCCTCGAAAGGCGCAGGTTCGGGCATCATGAACGACATCCCCAAGATGGTGGCCATCACCAAGGCTGTGGTGGAGGCGGTGAAGACCCCTGTGACGGTGAAGACCCGCCTCGGCTACGACGACGCGCACCGCGAGATCGTCGACATCGCCGAACGCCTGCAGGACGTGGGCATCGCCGCCTTGACCATACACGGCCGCCTGCGCACCACCAAATACAGCCAGCCCGCTGATTGGACTTTAATAGGTGCGGTAAAAAACAATCCCCGCATGCACATCCCTATCATCGGCAATGGTGACGTGGTGGATGGACCCTCTGCAAAACACTATAAAGACACCTATGGTGTGGATGGTCTGATGATTGGTCGCGCCACCTACGGCAATCCCTGGATTTTCAATCAGATAAGGCATTATTTGGAGACGGTGGAGGAGCTGCCCTTGCCCGATGTGAAGGAACGTGTGCGCGTTAGTAAGATTCAATTGGAGCGTTCAGTGGAGTGGAAAGGTGAACACATCGCCCTGCTGGAAATCCGCAAACACTGGGCCTCTTATTTCAAGGGATTACCCAACTTCAAGCCATTCAAGATGCGGCTGATGGAGACACTGGAGGTGGAGGAAGTTTATGAAATATTGAACGAGATAGAAAACTATTATTAGATTCCCTTCGGGAATGGAGTTTATCCAATTGTTTAAATGGGCGGCGGCTTGAGACATCTACGATTCGTAAGTGTCATTAGCCGCCGCAGTGTACTATAAACGGTTTCGCCATTCCCGCAGGGAATCTCACGAAACCACCCCTTCCTTCAAAACCCCATTCTCAAACAGATTCCTCACCAATTCCTCCCTACTAATATGATAGGTATTGATGCCCAATGACTTGGCGACATTGATATTTTCAGCTGTGTCATCGATGAACAAAGTCTCTTCGGGCAGCAGGTGCTCGTGGTCGAGGATGAGTTCGAAGAAGCGTGGGTTGGGTTTTTCGAGATGTTCAGCGAATGAGAAATACGACTTATTGAACAGTTCGTCAAACTCGTTGTAGCCAAAGCGCAGTTGCAAATCCCTGACATAGAGGTCATAATGGATTTCGTTGGAGTTGCTCATCAAGAAAATCTTATAGTGTTTCCGGATTTGTTCCAATGCGGCGATGCGTTCGCGTGGAATATCCAACAGCATGGAGTTCCAAATCGAGTCGAATTTCTGGTCGGTCATTTTCTCTTGGCCGAGGATGGCTTTGGTTTTCTTGCGGAAGGTGGGGGCGGTGTAGATGCCAGTGTCGAATTTGCTCATGATGTCCATAAACTCCTTGGAATGAGCCAGTTCCGAAGTTCTAATACCCATTTTTTCGAGTTCTTTGTAGACGATGTTTTCGTCGATGTCGAGGACCACGCCGCCGAGGTCAAAGATGATGTTCTTGATTTTCGCACTCATTTTTGATGAATTTTTCAGTCTAATTCGATGCAAAATTGTAAATTTGCAGCGCAAAAAGCAAGAAAAAAGGCTGAAATGTTTGCTTTGTTCCTGTTTTTTTGCGGTCCCATAGCGCAGTTGGTTAGAGCAACTGACTCATAATCAGTAGGTCCTAGGTTCAAGCCCTAGTGGGACCACGACAATACAAAAAACATGGATTGTAGGGCTGCCAATTCCCCCTTCCAAAGGGGGCGGGGGGATTGGACAGCCCTACACCAATAATTTAGGATCCCATGAAACAAGAAACCACCCCCAAGCTCCTAACAGATTTGGATGAACTCGGCGAATTTGGCCTCATCGACCAACTGACGCAGGACTTCCCTTTGCGTAATGCTTCATCGCTGAAAGGCGTCGGCGACGATGCCGCCGTCATCAACCACGAAGGCTACCGCACCCTTGTCTCAGTCGACATGCTCATCGAAGGCATTCATTTCGATATGACCTACTGCCCTTTGAAGCACCTCGGCTACAAGGCAGCCGTCAGCAATTTTTCCGACATCTACGCCATGAATGGCACCCCCACACAGATTGTGGTGGGTCTGGGCGTGTCGAGCCGCTATACTGCCGAGGCATTGGATGAGTTGTATGCTGGCATACGCCTCGCCTGCGAGCGTTACCATGTCGACATGGTGGGCGGCGACACCACGAGCAGTAAAACGGGCCTTGTCATCTCTATCACGGTCATCGGCATGGCCAAGGAGGAGGACATCGTCTACCGCAGTGGTGCCAAGAAGAACGACCTGCTGTGCGTCACGGGTGACTTGGGTGGCGCCTACATCGGCTTGCTAATCCTCGAGCGCGAAAAGGTGGAGTTCCTCTCCAACCCCAACATGCAACCTCAACTGAAAGGCATGGAGTATGTGCTCGAGCGCCAACTGAAGCCCGAAGCCCGCAAGGATGTCGTGGAACAACTCAAGACCTTGGGCATCAAACCCACCTCGATGATCGACATCTCTGACGGTCTCGCTTCCGAGATCCTGCACCTCTGCAAGGAGAGCGGCGTGGGCTGCCAGCTCTATGAGGACAAAATCCCAATCGATCCAACCACCGACAAGATGGCAAAGGAGTTCCAAATCGTGCCTTCGGTGGCGGCTTTGAGTGGGGGAGAGGACTACGAACTGCTCTTCACCATCGACCAGAAGGACTACGAGAAGATACAGACCCTGTCGGCTGACGTGACGGTCATCGGCTACATGACCGATGACAAGGGCGTGGCCGAGATGATCACCCCCGACAACCACGTCATCCCGATCAAAGCCCAAGGCTGGGACCACATGAAGAAGAAACAAGAATAGTTTATTTATCACAGTTTTGTAGGTTTTGCAAGTTTTGTGAGAGAAATACCTATGATAGACCTACCCGAAATAGTGAAACAAAAGCTCGCCGCGCTGCCCAACAAGCCTGGCGTGTATCGCTATTTCGACAAAAGTGGCACCCTCATCTATGTGGGTAAGGCCAAGAACCTGAAACGCCGCGTCAGCAGTTATTTCAACAAGGAGCAGACGGGCAAGACGCGCGTCCTCGTGAGTAAGATTGCCGACCTTGAATACAGCATTGTCGATTCGGAGTCGGAGGCCCTGCTGCTTGAGAATACGATGATCAAACAGTACAAGCCGCGTTACAACATCATGCTTAAGGATGACAAGACCTACCCTTGGATTTGCATCAAGAAGGAGGCCTTCCCTCGGGTCTTCCTCACGCGCCGCAAGGTGAACGACGGTTCGGAATATTTCGGCCCTTATCCCTCAGTGCGCACGGCCCATATCTTGTTGGACTTGCTCGGTCAGGTCTATAAGGTGCGCTCCTGCCGTACGCCGCTGACGGAAGCGGGTGTCGAAAAAGGCAAGTACAAGGTCTGCCTCGACTATCATATCCACAAATGTAACGGTCCCTGCGAGGGGCTGGTTTCGCGAGACGACTATAACGCCATGATTGCCGAGATTCGCGAGATCATCAAGGGTAATATGGGAGGTGTTCTCCGTGACTTGAAGGCGCAGATGATGGACCATGCTTCGCGCATGGAATTTGAGGAGGCTCAACTCATCAAGGAGAAATATGACCTCTTGGAGGAGTACCGCAGCCGTTCCACCGTGGTGAGCGCGACCATCCATAATGTGGAGGTGTTCTCTTATGTCGATGACGATGAGACGTTCTATGTCAACTATATGAAGGTGATGGACGGTGCTGTGGTGCAAAGCCATTCCTTCGAGATGAAACGTCGTTTGGAAGAGACTGCCGAAGAACTACTGTTATTGGCTATTACTGAATTGCGGCAGCAGTTTGATGAGCCGGCTGCCGAAATCATTGTCCCAATGAAGTTGGACTATGCTCTAGGAGCAGTACAGGTGACCATCCCGCAACGTGGCGACAAGCTGAAACTGCTTGAGCTCTCACACCGCAATGCCACGCAATATAAGATCGACCTTGAAAAGCAGCGCACCCTCGTCGACCCCGAAAGACATCAAAAACGGGTCTTGAGCCAATTGAAAGAGGTCTTGCAACTGGAACAATTGCCCGAGGTAATCGAGTGTTTCGACAACTCCAACTTCCAAGGCGACTATGCCGTGGCGGGCATGGTGCAGTTCGTGAACGGCAAGCCCAACAAGGCGGGCTACCGCCATTTCAACATTAAGACGGTGGAAGGCCCCGATGACTACGCCTCAATGAAAGAGGTGGTCAGAAGGCGCTATTCACGCCTTATCGAGGAGGGCAAGCCTTTGCCCAACCTCCTCATCACCGATGGCGGCAAGGGACAGATGGAAGTGGTGCGACAGGTGATTCAAGACGAACTGCATGTCGACATCCCCATTGCAGGTCTGGCCAAGGACGATCGTCACCGCACCAACGAGCTGCTTTTCGGCTTCCCGCCCCGTGTAGTGGGCCTAAAACCCAACTCGGAAGTGTTTCGTTTGCTGGCGCATATCCAGGACGAGGTGCATCGTTTCGCCATCACTTTCCACCGTAAGAAATTCGAGAAAGGCTTCATGCACTCCGAACTGGCCGAGATCAAGGGGATAGGGAAGAAGACGGCGGAGAAGTTGCTTTTGGAACTGAAATCGGTAAAAGGCATCAAGGAAGCCTCACTCGAGCGTCTCGCCGAGGTCGTAGGTCCTGCCAAGGCAGAGATTGTTTATAAGCATTTTCATGGATAAGTAGATTCCCTTTGGGAATGGCAGGTGTTCATTTGAAAACATCTGCGGCGGCAAGTAGCGCTTTTTTTAATGTAGACGCCACATGCCGCCGCATTTAATTACAACTAATGTTCGCCATTCCCAAAGGGAATCTCAATAGGATTATCCCTTCAATGCCTCGGCACCACCCACAATATCGATCAACTCGTTGGTGATGACATTCTGACGGGCCTTGTTGTATTGGATCTTCAGTTCTTGCGACAGTTGGTCGGCATTGTCGCTGGCGATGTGCATGGCCGTCATACGAGCCCCATGTTCGGCAGTGAGCGTGTCGAGCATGACGGAATAGAAATTGGTGCGCACTACCTTGGGGATCAGGTCGTTGACAAAAGTCTCCTTGTCGGGCTCTACGATGTAGTCAAAGCTCGGTCCTTCGCTTGATGCCACAGCCTTCAATGGCAGCATCACCTCGCGTGTAGGCACCTGCACACCGGCGTTCTTGAAGTGGTTGAATACCAGCTCCACGCGGTCGACTTTCTTGCTCAAGAACAGTTCCACCATCATGTCGCTGATTTCCATGGCCAAGTCATAAGACATGCTCTCGGCCAACGGCGCATATTGTTTCTCCACTGGAATGCCGAATTTCTTGGCATAGTCGTTGACCTTCTTGCCCACCAGGAAGACGATAATGTTGTCAGCACCAAGCTTTTCCACGTACTCGTCATAGGCTTGCTTGAAGAGTTTGCATATGTTGGAATTGTAGACGCCACAGAGTCCGCTACTTGACGAGAAAGCCATCAGCGCGACCTTCTTCACCTCACGGTGTTCGGCCAGTGGTATGCTGACTTCGCCCTCGAGGGAGCCTAGGTAGTTGGACAAGGCCTCGCTCAACTTGTTCTTATAGGGCAGAAACCGTGTCGTGATGCCCTCGGTTTTCTTCAGCTTGGCCGCCGACACCATCTTCATCGCACTCGTGATCTTTTGTGTCGAGGCGACGGAAACGATGCGTGCCCGTATTTCTTTTAGTGATGCCATTTTTCTTCTTTTTGGCTACTGGCTACTGGCTTCTAGCTCCTAGCAGTTTCAACCGAGAATGTCATTGCGGGCTTGACCGCAATCTCCTAAATACGGTGAAGTTGCCAGAGGCCAGAGGCCAGAAGCCGAAAGCAATTAAACGAAGTGTTCACTCAAATTCAACGCCTCTTCCTTCAGCACTGCTTTGATGTCATCATCAATCTTGCCAGCTTTCAGCTGTTCCATCACATCCTTGTGTTTCACCTCCATGATGTCGAGGAACTGCTTCTCAAACTCCTGCACCTTGTTCTCGGGGACCTTGCTAAACAGACCGTTGGTGCCGCAGAAGATGATGGCCACCTGCTTCTCGACGGGCATGGGCGTGTATTGCGGTTGCTTCAAAAGCTCCACATTCTTACGGCCTTTGTCCAAGATGGCTAAAGTGGCGGCATCGAGTTCGGCGCCGAACTTCGAGAAGGCTTCCATCTCGCGGAACTGGGCTTGGTCGAGTTTCAGGGTACCAGCCACCTTTTTCATCGACTTGATTTGGGCATTACCACCCACACGTGATACCGAGATACCTACGTTGATTGCGGGACGGATACCTGCGTTGAATAGGCTGGTTTCCAAAAAGATCTGTCCGTCGGTGATGGAGATGACGTTGGTCGGGATGTAGGCCGACACGTCGCCTGCCTGCGTCTCGATGATAGGCAGAGCGGTGATGCTGCCGCCGCCTTTCACGATGTCCTTGATGCTGTCGGGCAGGTCATTCATCTGGCGCGCCACGTCGTCGTTATTGATGATTTTGGCGGCGCGTTCGAGCAGACGGCTGTGGAGGTAGAAGATGTCGCCGGGGTAAGCCTCACGTCCAGGCGGACGGCGCAAAATCAGCGAGACTTCACGGTAGGCCACGGCTTGCTTCGAGAGGTCGTCGTAGATGATGAGGGCGTGACGGCCCGTGTCGCGGAAGTACTCGGCGATGGCTACGCCAGCGTAGGGGGCGTAGAACTGCATGGCGGCAGGGTCGGAGGCGGTGGCCGAGACCACGATGGTGTATTCCATGGCACCGTTCTGTTCCAGCGTGTTCACGAGGTTGGCCACGGTGGAGCCTTTCTGTCCGACAGCCACATAGATGCAGTAGACTGGGTCGCCGTTCTTGAAGTTCTCCTTCTGGTTGATGATGGTGTCGATGGCGATGGCGGTCTTGCCCGTCTGGCGGTCGCCGATGATGAGCTCGCGTTGGCCGCGCCCGATGGGGATCATGGCGTCGACGGCCTTGAGGCCCGTTTGCAGCGGTTGGTTGACGGGTTGGCGGAAGATGACGCCCGGGGCCTTGCGCTCCAGGGGCATCTCGTAGGTCTTGCCTTGGATGGGTCCCTTGCCGTCGATGGGTTGGCCGAGGCCGTCGACGACGCGGCCCAACATGCCTTCGCCCGCGAGGACTGAGGCAATGCGTTGGGTGCGCTTCACCGTCTCGCCTTCCTTGATGCCCTCTGTGGGACCGAGCAGCACAACGCCGACATTGTCTTCCTCAAGGTTGAGCACAACGCCCATGGTTCCGTTCTCGAACTCGACGAGCTCGTTCGACTGCACCTTGTCTAATCCATAGACATGGGCCACGCCGTCGCTCACTTGCAGCACCTTGCCAATCTCCTCGAACTGAACCTTGTTGCTCATGTTCTGGAGCTGCATCTGTAGGATGCTCGATATTTCACTTGGTTTGATGTTTGCCATATATAATGTATTTTATTATTGTCTGTTTCTGATGGCTTTTGGATGACTCTCTTCCTTGGCGTCATTGCGGACTTGATCCGCAATCTCCTAAAAAGGAGAGAGCCAGTAGCCTATTTCAACTTGTTTTTCAGCGCGTTCAGCTGCCCCACCACGCTGGCGTCCATCCGCGAGTTCTCGATGTCGAGGATGAAGCCACCGATGAGGCTCGGGTCGATGTGGACGTCCAATTCGGCATCGGCGTCGAAGGTCTGCTTCACGAAGGCCTTGATCTTGTCGTAGGTCTCCTCGGGCAACTGCGTGGCGGTGGTCACCTGTGTGCTCAGGATGTGGTGCTTCTCGCGATACATCTCCATGTATTTCATCGCGATGAGGAACATCTTGTCCTCGCGTTTCTGGTCGGCCACGAAGGCGATGAACTGCTTCAGACAGCCGTGTATGGGTTCGCCAACGGCCATTTCGAGCAGTTTCACCTTCTCCTCGCGGGCCACGATGGGGTCGGCCAACACCTCGTTGAACTGGGCGATGGCCAAAAGGTAGTTGTGAGCAAAACGCGTCAGGCCGTCGTAGACCTCAGCCTCGCAGCCTTGCTCTTGGGCCACCTGAAACAAGGCCCGCGCATACCTGACCGATATTCTTCCGTTGTCCATAGTTTATGCCTCAATGCGGGGTTGGTTGTTGTTGAGCAGTTGCTCGATATAGGCGCTCTGCGATTCTTTGTCGCTCAACTCGCGCTGCAAAAGCTTCTCTGCGATGTCGACCGAAAGGGCGATGACCTCGTTCTTGATGTTGGCCATGGCTTCGGCTTGCTCTTTTTCGATCTTCAGGCGGGCGTCGGCCACAATCTTCTCGGCTTCCTGCCGGGCTTGTGTCTTGGCCTCTTCGATGAGCTGGGTCTTCAAGTCCTGGCTCTCCTTCAAGATCTTGATTTGCTCGGCTTGTGCCGCCGCCATGGTCTCCTGACGCTTCTGCTCGATGCCAGCTAGGGCGTTGTTGGCCTCTTCGGCGGCGAGGAGCGAATCGGAGATATGGGCGTTGCGTTTCTCAACGGCCCCCATGATCTTCGGCCATCCGGCCTTCGCCAAGATAAGGAAGACAATGACGAAGGCGATGAGCATCCATATCACTAATCCACTTTCAGGAAGAAATAGATCCATGTGTTATTTTGTTTAATAGTTGAATCGTTGATTGTAGAATGGGGATTTCGAGACCTTGGACCAAGGGACTTCGGGCGTTTCGACAGGCTTGTCGAAGGACCGTCCCGTAGTCCCGTAGTCTCATAGTCTCGCGTCATTGTTAACCGAGGGCGGCCAACAGGCAGACGACGATGGCGAACAGCGTTGCACCTTCGACGAGAGCGCCGGCGATGATCATACCCGACTGGATGTTGCTTGACGCTTCGGGTTGACGCGCCATGGCTTCCATGGCGGACTGACCGATTTTACCGATACCGAGGGCGGCACCGATGACTGCGATAGCTGCTGCGATGGCGGCCATACCCGGCACCAAATTCATCGCATCAAGAAGGATTGCTAATAACATAATGTTTAATTTTAAAATTGTTAATGGATGATTATTTAATTACTTGATTCTCAATTTTTAACTCTAAACTCTCAACTCTTATGATCGGGTTCATGTTGTGCCATGCCAATAAATAAGGATGACAATATGGTGAATACATAGGCCTGGATGTAAGCCACCAGCAGTTCAAGCGCCGTCATGAAGATGGTCATGAAGATGCTGACGATGCTCATCACGCCACCCATGCCGGCACCATACATGCCACCAATGATAAAGATCAGCGCCATGAGCACCATGATGACGATGTGACCGGCCAGGATGTTGGCGAACAGACGGACCATCAGGGCAAAGGGCTTGGTGATGGTGGAGATAAGTTCGATGATGGGCATCAGCGGGAGGGCCTTCAGGAAGATGGGCACATCGGGCCAAAGGATGTCTTTCCAGTAGTGGCGGTTGCCAAAGAGGTTCACAAAGAAGTAGGTCAGCAACGCCAGCACGATGGTGATGCTTAAGTTACCCGTCACATTGGCCCCGAAGGGGAAGAACGGGATGAGGCCGAACAGGTTGGCAAAGAAGATGAAGAAGAATACTGTTAGCAGGTAAGGCGCGAATTTCTTCACTTTTTTCTCGGGGACATTGGGGCGGATGATGCCATCAAGAACCATGTAGGTGAGCCATTCGATGAGGCCTTGGTATTTGGTGGGCTTCCCCATGGGGTTTTTCTCGTACTTTCTCGCGGCGGGTAGGAAGAAAGCCAGCAGGAAGGCGCAGACAAGGAAGATGCCGAAGGCGTTCTTGGTGAACGAGATGTCGAATGGGCGCGAAATGCTGCCGTCGGCTTTCACTTCCACTAGCTTGCCTGGATATTTGTCGGCGTTGATGGGCTCGATGAAGAAGTTGGCACCCTTGTGGTTGAAAGTCTCGCCCTCCTTTAGTTCGCAGATGTGCTTCGACGAGAAGACATGCCAACTGCCACCATCCTTGCATTTCACGATGACGGGCAGCCATACGCACACTGGTTTCTCGTGGATCTCCGTGATGTGGAAACAATACGAGTCGCCTGTGTGGCCGAAGATGAACGACTTGGCGTCAAACTTCTCCTTCTCTTCTGGCGCAGGGGCTTGGCGCTCTTCCGTCGGCGTCGGCACGATGCTGTCTTGGGCTTGCACCCAACATGGCATCAGTAGCGCAGCGGCGACGATGATGACAAGCGTGATATGACATATAATGGTTTTCATTCGATGCTTTCTTTGTTCGGGTTGTTGTGCTTGAGATAGTGGGTGTAGACAAAAGTCTCCGCGACCAATGCGATGAGGTAAGCCGCTGTCGTGATGATGACGAAGGGCTTGAAGCCTTCCTTGACAAACAAAAGGTAGAGCACGATTACCAGGGCTGTTAAGCCGAACTTGATAGCCTTGTATACATAGTGCCAGGTGAGTTTGCCAGGGTGTGCCTCCGTGTTTTTTACCATCATGTGGCAGAAGAAGGCACCCAGGACCATATAGAGGTTAGGCCCTGTAATCATCCAGTTGTTCCACCATTCTTTCTCGGCGAAGAAGCAGAGTAGGATGCCATCGAGGACGATGCAAAGGAGCAGGAAGACTGCAAGATATTTTGTCAACACATTCTTTTTCATAGCTCTACGCAGATGGTCAAATGGTTATCGTGGTTCTCGGTGAAGCCGCCTTTGATGGCGAACTCCTTATGCTCGCCAGCGGCGTCGGTGAGGCTGACCTTGCCGGCCTCAAGGATGGCGACGATAGCGGCATGATGCTCAAGCAGGGTGAAAGGACCCAACTTGCTCGGCACCGTGACGGAGCTTGCTTCGCCCTCAAACAGGGTCTCGCTCGGTGATATGATCTCTACTTTCATCTCACCTAATTAATTATTAGCGTTCTTGAGGAGCTCTTCGCCCTTGGCAATGGCATCGTCGATGGTGCCCACCAGGTTGAAGGCGGCCTCGGGGTATTGGTCTACCTCGCCGTCCATGATCATGTTGAAGCCACGGATGGTCTCCTCGATGGGAACCATCACGCCCTTGAGACCGGTGAACTGTTCGGCCACATGGAAGGGCTGCGACAGGAAACGCTGCACACGACGGGCGCGGTGGACGACGATCTTGTCCTCCTCCGAGAGTTCCTCCATGCCGAGGATGGCGATGATGTCTTGCAATTCCTTGTTGCGTTGCAGCAGTTGGATGACGCGCTGGGCGGTGTTATAGTGTTTCTCACCGATGATGTTCGGGTCGAGGATGCGCGAGGTGGAGTCGAGCGGGTCGACGGCAGGGTAGATACCCAACTCGGCAATCTTGCGGCTCAACACGGTGGTGGCGTCCAAGTGCGAGAAGGTGGTGGCTGGTGCCGGGTCGGTCAAGTCATCGGCAGGCACATAAATGGCCTGTACTGAAGTGATAGATCCGCTCTTGGTCGAGGTGATGCGCTCCTGCATCTGACCCATCTCGGTGGCGAGGGTGGGTTGGTAACCCACGGCCGAAGGCATACGGCCTAACAAAGCGGACACCTCGGAGCCGGCTTGCGTGAAACGGAAGATGTTGTCGATGAAGAGCAGGATGTCACTCTGGCCGCTGTTGGTGTCGTCGCGGAACGACTCGGCTACGGTGAGGCCCGAGAGCGCCACGCTCACACGAGCTCCAGGTGGCTCGTTCATCTGGCCGAAGACGAGGGTGGCCTGCGAAGTGGCCAGGGCTTTCTTGTCGATCTTGGAGAGGTCCCAGTCGCCTTCTTCCATGGCTTTGACGAACTCGTCGCCGTATTTGATGATGCCTGACTCAATCATCTCGCGGAGCAAGTCGTTACCCTCACGGGTACGCTCGCCCACGCCAGTGAACACCGAGTAACCATTGTATCCTTTAGCGATGTTGTTGATGAGCTCCATGATGAGCACGGTCTTGCCCACGCCAGCGCCACCGAAGAGGCCGATCTTACCGCCCTTCAGGTAGGGTTCCAGCAGGTCAATAACCTTGATGCCCGTGAAGAGGACCTCTTTTGATGTGGCCAGGTCTTCATATTTGGGCGGCTCACGGTGGATGGGATATTCCGAGCTGCGGTTGAGCTCACCGATGCCGTCGATGGCGTCGCCCGTCACATTGAGCAGTCTGCCTTTGATTTGGTTGCCGATGGGGATGGAGATGGGCTTGCCGGCGGGGTTGACTTCCATGCCGCGCATGAGACCGTCGGTGGAGTCCATGGCGATGGTGCGCACCGAGTCCTCACCGATGTGTTGCTGGCATTCGAGCACCACGCGTTTACCATTGGGGCGGACCACCTCAAGGGCGTCGTGGATCTTCGGGAGGTTGGCTTCACCATTTTCGAAGTAGACGTCGACCACGGGGCCGATGATTTGAGTGATAGTTCCTTTTGACATGTTGTATTTATGTTGTTTCTATTTCTTGGAGTTTATGAAGCCGCAAATTTATCAAATTATGTTTTCCGTTCGTCTTTTTTCGATAAAAAAGGGAAAAAAGTACCCGAAAGTGTCAATTGTTGAGATGGACTAAAAAGCATTGTTTTTTTGGCCTTGGTTGATAAAATTCAGTTGTAGAATGAAAATAAAATCCTTGTTAGTTATAAAATCCTAATTTTGCAGTATGATTATTACTAAAGAGGTCACCAATAAGAAAGAACTGAAGGCCTTTGTTCACTTCCCGAACGTCTTGTATAGGGGTAACCCTTATTATGTCCCGCAAATCGAGTCCATGGATCGGGACACCTTGACACCTGGCAAGAATCACGCTTTTGAGGTGTGTGAATGCAAATGCTGGCTAGCCTACGACCAAAAAGGAGAGATTGTTGGGCGCGTGGCAGGCATCATCAACCACAAGTACAACGAGAAAACTGGAGAGAGAATATGCCGTTTCGGTTGGATCGATTTTATCGATGACCCTAATGTAGTCAAGGCGTTGATGGATACCGTTGAAGGCTATGCGCGCGAGAAAGGCATGGACACGATGAACGGTCCGATGGGCTTCCTTGAGTTCGATGCCGCAGGCGTGTTGGTGGAAGGCTACGACAAACTGCCTACCGCTTACGGGAAATACAACGCACCTTATTACGAACAACACCTCCTCGACTTGGGTTATGTCAAAGATGCCGACTATGTTGAGTACTTAATCAAGGTGCCAGATGTCATCCCCGAACGCTATGCCCGCATGGCTGAACTGGTTTCCATCAAGAATAGCTTGCATCAGGCCGTTATCCACAATCGCACCGAACTGATGCCTTATTTGGATGGACTGTTCCGTTGCCTCAACTCGGCCTATTCAAAACTGCATGGTTTTTCGGAACTTACTCCTGGCCAATGCGACGACCTCAAGAAGCAGTTCTTGTCTAATATCAATGTGGATTATGTCTCCATCGTCCTTGATGCCGATGAGCATGTAGTAGGCTTTGGTGTTGCACTTCCCTCGCTCTCCAAGGCCATGCAGAAAGCCAAAGGCTCGCTTTTCCCCTTCGGATGGATACACATGCTTAAGGCACTCAAACAGAATGACACTCTCGACCTACTACTTATCGCCATTGACGAGAAATACAAGAACAAAGGTGTGAATGCCATGATTTTCGACAAGTTCGCACAAGGAATCACCAAAAACGGCGTTAAATATATCGAGTCGACACGTGAGCTTGAAGACAACACCAGTGTGCAGAACTTGTGGCGCTACCTTGAGCACGACTTGACCAAACGAGCCAGAACATATATCAAACATTTGGAAGGTTAAAGCTATGAAAACGAATATATTAAGACAAAACTGCGCCAAATATAGAGCTCCGCAGGAGGCTCAAGCCAAAGGCATCTACCCGTATTACAAGCCCATCGAATCGGAGCAGAGCACCGTGGTGAAAATTCATGGCAAGGATGTGCTGATGTTTGGCTCCAACAGCTACTTGGGCTTGTCTAACGACCCTCGTCTAAAGGAAGCTGCCATTGAGGCTGTCAAGAAATATGGCACAAGTTGCTCGGGTTCAAGGTTTTTGAATGGTACGCTCGACATCCATGTGGCGTTGGAAGAGAAGCTGGCACAATTGGTGGGTAAGGAAGCCGCCGTTTGCTTTAGCACGGGCTTCCAAGTCAACTTGGGCGTGGTTTCGGCACTCTGCGGCCGCAACGATTATCTGCTTTTGGATAACCTCGACCATGCCTCCATCATCGAAGGCAGCCGACTCTCGTTTGGAAAGGTGTGGAAATACAACCACAATGACATGGACAGCCTTGAGGCGAAACTCAAGAATTGCAATCCTGACCAGATGAAACTTATCGTCGCCGATGGCGTCTTCTCGATGGAAGGCGACATCGTGCCGCTGCCGCGCATGGTGGAACTGGCCGAACAGTATAACGCCGACATCATGATTGACGACGCACACGCGTTAGGTGTGTTGGGCCATCAGGGTCGTGGCACCGCCGACCACTTCGGGCTCACCGACAAGGTGGACCTCATCATGGGCACCTTCTCCAAGTCGTTTGGTTCGTTGGGAGGTTTCATCGCCGCCGACTTCGACATCATCAACTACTTGAAACATAACGCCCGTAGCCTTATCTTTAGCGCCAGCATGCCGCCCGCCAATGTGGCATCGGTGAGTAAAGCCATCGACATCATGTTGAGCGAACCCGAGCGCATCGAGCATCTTTGGGATTTGAGCAACTATGCCCGCAAGCAGTTCCAAGACCGTGGTTTCGACACAGGCCACAGCGAGACTCCCATCATACCACTCTTCGTTCGCAACTCGGAGAAGGCTTTTTGGCTGTGCAACAAGCTGTTGGATGATGGCGTTTTCGTGACGCCCGTCATCGCCCCCGCCGTTCCCGAAGAAGATGTCTTGATTCGTTTCGCTTTGATGGCGACACATACTTTCGATCAGGTGGACGAGGCGATTGACAAGATTACGAAGGCTTTTCGTGAGATCGGTGTGATAGCATGATAGTTTTCATCACTGGCATATCATCAGGTTTTGGTTTGGAGACGGCAAGACTGCTCTCGCAGGAAGGCCACACCGTTTATGGCACCGTGCGCCGCGCGGTGGAGCCGTTGCCCAATGTGCATTATCTGACGCTTGATGTTCGCGACCGCGAAGCCGTGACGAAAGCCGTTGATGAAATCGTAGCGAAAGAAGGTCGCATCGACGTGTTGGTCAACAATGCCGGCATGGGCATTGGCGGTCCGCTCGAGTTTGCCACCGAGGAAGAAATCCGCTTGCAGATGGACACCAACTTCTTGGGTCTGGTGCATTGCGTTGATGCTGTTTTGCCCCACATGCGCAGGCAAAAAAACGGCAAAATCATCGCCCTCAGCAGCATCGGCGGCCTGATGGGGCTGCCGTTCCAAGGCTTCTATTCCGCCAGCAAGTTCGCCATCGAGGGCTATTGCGAGGCCTTGCGCTTGGAGACGAAATCGTTTGGACTTCAGGTCGTTGTGCTTCGCCCCGGCGACTTCGCTACGGGCTTCACGGGCAGTCGCAAGAAGGTGGCCAATCAGGCCGCGCTTGAAGCCTATCCCATCTACAAAACCGCCATCAGTAAGGTGGAACACGATGAAAACGGCGGCTTGAAGCCTATCGTTTTGGCCCGAAAAATCAGCAAAATCATCAGAAAAAAGAACCCGCGCAGCGGCTATGTGGTGGCTTCGTTGGAGCAAAAGCTTTCCGTGCTTTTGAAGCGCATCTTGCCTGCGAAGTGGTTTGCGCGGATTTTGGGAAGTTATTATAGGATTTAGTGAAATTTTTCCCGTTTCTTTTCGTTTTCTTGTTTGGAATGCTTAATTTTGCCCCCTAAAACAAAAAGCAACAAACAAAACGAAAAATATATGCAAGACAAACTTCAAGAACTGACCGACAGACTGTATAATGAAGGTCTGTCGAAAGGAAAACACGACGGCGAGGAACTGCTGCAAAAGGCACAAGCCGAGGCCGACCGCATCGTGGCCTACGCTAAGGCCGAGGCCGACCGCATCATCGCTCAAGCCAACAAGGAAGCCGAGGAACTGAAAACCAAGGTGACCGCCGACGTGAAGATGGCCGCCACGCAAAGCATCGCCGTGACGAAACAAGAAATCGAGAAAATGATCGTGACCAAGGCCGCCACTGAGGGCGTGAAAGCCAACATGGGCAATGCCGCCTTCGTGAAAGAATTGATTTCCAGCGTGGTGAAGGCCTTCAACCCGCAAAACGCCTCGCCCGTGGCTTTGGATCTCATCCTGCCCGAGAAACTGAAGGCAGAGGTGGAGCCTTTCGTGAAGAACGAAATAGCAAACCAGTTCAAGGGCGAGGTCAAGGTGGACTACTCCAAGAAGATGAACGGTGGCTTCAAAGTTGCCCCTAAGGATGGCGGCTATGTGCTCCAGTTCACCGATGATGAGTTCACCCAACTCATCGCCAACTACCTGCGTCCTGCCACCAAGAAAATCCTCTTCGGCTGATGGATAACTACGTCTATATCGTGGCAGGCTTGCCGGAACTGACCTCGGGCTTCGAGAACACAGGCTTCGACTATGCCGCCGTGAAGGAGTCTATCATGGAGCTGCTCTCCGAGAAAGACCAGAAGTTGGTGGAACTCATGGAAGAAGGCTTCAATGAGGACAGCCTCGGCGTGGAGTTTTACGACAAGGCCGCCAAGAGCAAGAACCGTTTCATCCGCGAGTATTTCGACTTCGATGGTCGCCTGCGCAACATGAAAGTGAACTACCTGGCCAAGCGCCTTGGCAAGAAAGGGGAGGACTACCAAGTGGAACTGCCTGAGGCCGACTTCGAAGAAGGCAAGCAGATAGAGGAAATCCTTGCCGATGCCGACTTCGTGGAGCGTGAGCAGAAGATGGATGAGCTGAAGTGGGAGAAGGCCAGTGACATTGCCCGCATGGACTACTTCAACATGAATGCCATCCTCGCCTTCTTGGTCAAGGCCAAGACCGTACAGCGCTGGGCCGAGCTCGACGCTTCCAAGGGACAGGAGATGTTCCAGAAACTCGTGCAGGAGATTCGAGGCACAAGCGCGAATTTGGATTTAAGTGTGTAAATAATAGAAATAACAACATATGAAAACAACAGGAAAAGTTACAGGAATTATAGCAAACCTGGTCACCGTGGAGGTGGACGGTCCTGTGGCACAGAATGAGATCTGCTTCATCGACCTCGACGGCGTCGAGCTGATGGCAGAGGTCATCAAAGTGAACGGGAACAAAGCCTCCGTGCAGGTGTTTGAGAGCACCCGCGGCCTCCAGATCGGCGACAAGGTGGAATTCCAAGGCTACATGCTTGAGGTGACCTTGGGACCTGGTTTGCTTTCGAGCAATTTCGACGGCCTGCAGAACAACCTCGCCACCATGGAAGGCGTGTTTCTGAAACGCGGTGAATACACCAAGGCCCTCGACGAAGAGAAACTTTGGGACTTCACGCCTCTCGCCAAGGCGGGCGACCAAGTGGTTGCCGCCGACTGGCTGGGCGAAGTCAAGGAAGGCTGGCTGCCCCACAAAATCATGGTGCCGTTCAACTTCAAGGGCACGTATACCGTGAAGAACGTGGTCGCCGCTGGACAATACAAGATCACCGACACCGTCGCCACGCTGACCAACGCGGAGGGCGAGGAGGTGAAGGTGACGATGATGCAGAAATGGCCCGTCAAGGTGGCCGTGGGCGGCTATGTGGAGAAACCGCGTCCCTTCAAGGTGATGGAGACGGGTGTTCGTTGTATTGACACGCTCAATCCCATCGCCGAAGGTGGCACGGGCTTCATCCCCGGACCTTTCGGCTGCGGCAAGACTGTGCTGCAACACGCTCTCGCCGAGCAAGCCGATGCCGACATCATCATCATGGCGGCCTGCGGTGAGCGTGCCAACGAGGTCGTGGAGATCTTCACTGAGTTCCCCGAGTTGAAGGACAAGCACACGGGTCGCTCGCTGATGGAGCGTACCATCATCGTCTGCAATACCTCCAACATGCCGGTCGCGGCTCGTGAGGCTTCGGTCTATACGGCCATGACCCTTGGCGAGTACTATCGCGCCATGGGCATGAAGGTGCTGCTGCTGGCCGACTCCACCTCGCGTTGGGCACAGGCCTTGCGTGAGATGAGTAACCGTTTGGAGGAGCTGCCCGGTCAGGACGGCTTCCCCGTCGACCTCTCGGCTATCATCTCCAACTTCTACGCCCGTGCTGGTTATGTGAAACTCAACAACGGTCAGTCGGGCTCCATCACCTTCATCGGAACGGTGTCGCCTGCTGGCGGTAACCTGAAGGAACCTGTCACCGAGTCCACGAAGAAGGCCGCCCGTTGCTTCTACGGCCTTTCGCAGAACCGCGCCGATAAGAAGCGTTATCCCGCCGTTGACCCTGTCGATTCCTATTCAAAATACCTCGAATACCCTGAAATCATTGAGTATCTTGACAGCAAGATTGAGAAGGGTTGGGTCGACAAGGTGACAAAGACGAAATATATCATCCGCCGAGGCAAGGACGCTTACGAGCAGATCAACATCTTGGGTGATGACGGCGTGCCGATGTCGTACCACGAGCAATATTGGAAGTCGGAACTCGTCGACTTCGTCATCCTGCAACAAGACGCTTTCGACGACATCGACGGCTCCACGCCGCTTGAGCGTCAGAAGTTCATGCTCGACCTTGTACTTGAAATCTGCGACCGCAGCTTCAAGTTCGACAACTTCGAGGAGTGCACGACCTACTTCAAGGGCTTGATCAACATCTGCCGTCAGATGAACTACTCGGAATACAAGTCGGAACAATTTGAAAAATATCTTGGACAGTTAAAGGAGGAACTGAAACATGAGTGAGAAAGCCTTTCAACGCATCTATACCAAGCTGAGCGCTATCACCAAGGCTACTGTGACCCTTGAGGCGCAAGGCGTGGCCAACGACGAACTCGCCCTCGTGGCAGGCCGTTTGGCGCAAGTGGTGAAGATTAAAGACAATGCCGTCACCCTGCAGGTGTTTGGCGGCACGGAAGACATCCCGACCAATGCCGAAGTGACCTTCTTTGGCGAGCCGCCTTCGCTGAACGTGAGCGACGAACTCGCTGGCCGTTTCTTCAATGCCTACGGCGAGCCTATCGACGGCGGTCCGGCCGTGGAAGGCGAGAAACGCCAGATTGGCGGTCCTTCAGTGAATCCCTTTAAGCGTCGCCAGCCTTCGCAGTTGATTCCTACCGGTATCGCCGGCATCGACTTGAACAATACCTTGGTCTCTGGACAGAAGATCCCGTTCTTCGCCGACCCCGACCAACCTTATAACCAGGTGATGAGCATGGTGGCCCTCCGTGCTGACGTGGATAAGATCATCCTCGGCGGCATGGGCCTTTCGAACGACGACTATCTCTTCTTCAAGAACCAATTCGAGAGTGCAGGTGCCTTGCACAAGATCATCAGCTTCGTGAATACCACCGACCAGCCACCTGTCGAGCGTCTGCTGATTCCCGACATGGCACTGACTGCCGCTGAATACTTTGCAGTGGATAAGAACGAGAAGGTGTTGGTACTGCTCACCGACATGACGCTGTATGCCGATGCCTTGAGTATCGTGAGTAACCGTATGGACCAGATCCCTTCGAAGGACTCCATGCCTGGCTCGTTGTATTCCGACTTGGCTAAGATTTACGAGAAGGCTGTGCAGTTGCCTGATGGCGGTTCCATCACCATTATCGCTGTGACGACTTTGAACGACGGCGACATCACGCACGCCATCCCGGATAACACCGGTTACATCACCGAGGGCCAGTTGTTCCTCCGTGCCGACCCTGACTCGGGCAAGGTCATCGTTGACCCGTTCCGTTCGTTGTCGCGTTTGAAACAGTTGGTGCAGAACAAGAAGACCCGTGAGGACCATAGCGCCGTGATGAACACCTCTGTGCGACTCTATGCCGATGCCGCCAACGCCAAGACCAAGTTGGAGAACGGCTTCGACTTGAGCGACTACGACCTGCGCTGCCTCGACTATGCTAAGGAATACGCCACGCGCCTGCTGGCCATCGACGTCAACATCTCCATCGAAGAGATGCTTGATACGGGTTGGGAGTTGTTCGGCAAGTATTTCACCAAGGCCGAGACGGGTCTGAAGGAGAAACTTATTGAGAAATACTGGAAAGAAAAAGTATAAACTATGGCCATCAAATTCCATTATAACAAGACCTCGCTGAACGAGCTGAACAAGCAGCTGAAAACGCGGGTGAAAGCTCTCCCCACGCTGAAGAGCAAGGAGAGCGCGCTGCGTCTTGAGGTGAAGAAAGCCAAGCAGCGTTCGGAAGGCCTTGTAGAGCAGTTAGAGGCCGAACTCAAGTCGTATGAGTACATGGCCCGGCTTTGGAATGAATTTGAGCCAGGACTGATTTCGGTGACCGATGTCAAGTTGAAGACCGTCAAGATTGCAGGTGTGCCCGTACCAGCCTTGGAAGAGGTGCTATTCGACGTGAAGGACATCAACCTCTTCACTAAGCCCATGTGGTATGCCGACGGCGTGCAGATATTGAAAAACCTAGCACAACTGGGCATCGAGTCGGAGGTTTACACCGAGGTGGCACGCATCCTCGACTACCAGAGGAAGAAGACCACCCAGAAGGTCAACCTTTACGAGAAGGTTCAGATTCCTGGCTATAACGAAGCCATACGTAAGATCAAACGATATATGGAAGACGAGGAGAACCTCTCCAAGGCTTCACAAAAAATCGTGAAAGGTAAACACATAGCAGAAGAGGAGGAAGACCATGGTAACTGAAATGACAAAATATGACTTCATCCTCATGAGCGGCGACGCTGATGCCTTCCTCGAGAAGTTGCAATCGGTAGGCGTGGTCGACATCACCCGTTCGCTGAAGCCTGTTGATGATAAATCAGAGAAACTGTCGGAGCGAGCCGAAGTCTACCGTAAGGCTCTCTCGCAACTGAAAGGAGTCGAGAAAGCCGCCGACCCAGGCGAGAAACCCACAGACTTTGCCGTGGAGGTGATGGAGACCGTGCGCGATAGGGAAGCCTTGCAGGCACGCCTCTCGCAGCTCTACAAGGATGTGGAAGAACTCCGTCCTTGGGGACAGTTCGATGCCACGAGTTTCGACCGTCTCAAGGAAAACGGGCTGAAGCTACACTTCTACAAAGCCAAGGCAGTCGAGCCCGAATGGAAGGAACAATATGCCTTGAGCGAGATCTCTAAGGCGGATGGCTACAGCTATTTTGTGGTCGTTTCCGATAGCGATGAATACGATTTCCCCTTGAAGGAACTGCCGGTGCCCGAGAGCGACTATGCCGCAATCGAGAAGGAGATCGCAGAGGTGGAGGCCGCCGTGAAGCAGAAAGGCCACCGTTTGGCCCAGCTGAAATGGCATGAGCCAGTGCTGCAAGGTGAGTTGGACAAGACCTTGTCGAAACTCGACCTGCATTTGGCGCATGCGTCGGGCGAGAAGGCTGCCGAGGACTACCTCACCGTCTTCGAGGGCTTCGCTCCTGCAGTCAACGTACCCGCTTTGCGCGATATGCTCGAGAAGGAACATGTTTTCTATCTGGAAGACAAGGCCAAGACGGAAGACAATCCTCCCATCAAACTGAAAAACAACAAGTTCGTGTCGATGTTTGAGATGCTGACCGATATGTATGGTCGGCCCAAATACGATGAATTCGACCCGACGGTATTCATTTCCATCTTCTTCATGCTGTTCTTCGCCTTCTGTATGGGCGATGCAGGCTATGGCCTCGTGCTCATTCTCGGCAGTCTTGCACTGAAGAAGAAGTTGGGCAAGATTGCGCCATTGGGCGTCACCTTGGGTATCGCCACGACCATCATCGGCCTGTTGTTCCATACCTTCTTCTCGATGGATATGCTTGAATGGAGTTGGATTCCTGATGCCGTAAAGAAGTGCATGTTGCCTTCCACGATTGCAGGTTATGACGGTACGATGGTGCTGGCCCTGCTTGTCGGTATCGTCCACATCTGTCTGGCTATGATTGTGAAGACCTACCAGAGCACCAAGGTGAAAGGCTTTGCCAATTCCTTGGGCACTTGGGGCTGGACTTTGCTCATCGTGGGCGGCGTCATCGTAGGTGGTCTCGCCTTGATGGGTGTCATGGACAAGGCAGTGACGAAGTGGGTTATCATCGGCTTGGGTAGCCTTTCGGCTTTGGGTATCTTCTTCCTCAACAACCTGCACCGCAATCCCTTGCTCAATGTGGGTTCGGGTTTGTGGGAGACCTACAATACAGCTACGGGCTTGCTCGGTGATGTGCTGAGTTACCTGCGCCTCTACGCCTTGGGTTTGGCAGGTGCCAAACTGGGAGAGGCCTTCAATGCCATTGGCACACAGGCATTGGGCGATGGCGGTGTCGGCTGGGTGTGGTTCATCCTCATCGTGGTGATTGGCCATGTGCTCAACATCGCTATGTGCATCTTGGGCGCTTTCGTGCATCCTTTGCGACTCAACTTTCTTGAGTTCTTCAAGAATTCGGGTTATGAGGGTGCTGGTAGAAAATATAAACCTTTACAACAATGAAGACATTAGACTTGGAACGACAAACCACATCCTCAAGACGTCATGGCGGAGGCACATCCGCCATCTCCCTAGCAGAAAGGAGTCCCGTTTGCTTAGGAGATCGCGGATCAAGTCCGCGATGACGAACAAAGAGAAGGTCGGTTCCAAGTTAGAATACGAGAAACAACAATTAACAAATCAACAAATAAACAATTAAACATCATGTTAGAAACAGTATTAGGTTATCTCGGTCTTGGCCTCGTGTTGGCCTTGGCAGGTATCGGAAGTTCAATCGGCACTTCGACGGCGGGCAACGCTGCCGAGGGCGGTCTCAAGAAACGTCCCGAGGCATCGGGTAATTTCATGGTGTTGTCGGCACTGCCGGCCACCCAGGGTATCTACGGCTTCGTGGCCTTCTTCATGTTGCTCAACAAAATGAGGGCTGAAGTGGATCCGCTTTCTGGCTACATCGTATTTGGTGTGGGTCTCAGTGTGGGTTTGGCCTGCATGATTTCGGCCATGCGTCAGGGACAGGTTTGTGCCAATGGTATCGTTGGTGTCAGCCAAGGTCACGACGTGTTCACCAACACGCTGATTTACGCTGCTTTGCCTGAATTCTACGCAATCTTGGGTCTTGTCGGTGCCCTTATGGTTTAAACCACTGTAGAGACGTGGCGCGCCGCGTCTCTACGCTCGGACAATTTTTGTAGAGACGTGCCATGGCGCGTCTCTACATGTTTTTTACCATTTGTAGAGATTGGCCCCCACGGTCCATTCGATATAGTCGATCTTGGTGGCATGTACCTTCATGCCGACGCCAGCGAAGAACATCTTGCCGAAATTGTAGCGGAATGACAGTCGCTCATAGTATCTCTGGTAATGGCGTGGGAGGTATTCTGCGGGTTGCCACACGTAATAGGCAAATGAGAGGTGGCCGATGAAATTGCCGTAACATAGTTCGCCTGCAATGTAAGGCGCGATGCTGAAAGCATCGGAGGCCTTGTATTGCTTTTCGGCGTGGTTATAGGCATACATAATCTTGTTCTCGCCTGTGTAGAGTACATCGATGCCGCCTCCATAGCGGAAACAAGGGTGAAAGGCACGCGAATAGCCTATCTCGAAGGTGTTGCCTAGACAATAATGGCCTAGCATAGTGTTCGACTCGCGCACCCCGATGCCGTCCAATACATAGATGAGGTTGTATTTCTCGAAGGGATAGTCTCGGTCGCGAATCTCACTGGCACGGCCTTTCGGGAAATAGCGGAAACCCGTCTGCGCGCCCAAAATGTTGATGCCTTTGTTAGGCACCTTGAGAGCACCGTTGGAGGCGTGCGAAAACACGGCTCGGACATAGAGGTCAAACTGTTCGTTGAGCTTGAATACGGGACCGAAATCTAGGTTGAGGTGGACGGTCACAGGCGAACTCACAAGGCGATTGTGGCCTTTAGGCCAGTAGGCCATGCCAATGCCCCAGGTGTAGTCGAACTGGAACTTGGGCCTCTTGATGATATGACCGTTGCAATAGCCGAACACGGCGTAGCTGTTGCCCAAGTCGATGATTTTCTGGCTTTCTTCATCGAAATAGTCTTTCATTGTGTGGTGTTCGAAGCGAAAGTCGATGCCGACAAGCGGATAGTTGAAGAACTTCTCCCAAGCCTCCGAGCCGTCGGTCTGCCAGCCGAGGCGGAGGTCTGCACCATATACGGGGTAGTCGGCATAGATGGGAAGAGGCAGGTGGTGGGCATAACGGAAGCCAGGCTCAAGATAGAGACCTTGTGCCGACAACAGTGGTGCGGCGAAGGCAAAAAGTGCTATGAGCCACCATTTCTTCATGGAAGTATGGGTTTACAGGTCGTCTTTCATCTTCTCGATCATGCGGCGTTCCTTTTTGGTGGGACGTCCGGCACCGCGGTCGCGCCACTCGGCCTTGTAGGCGTTCATGAACTCGATGCGTTCATATTCCTCCTTGGGCGTGAGGTCGGTGTAGACCTCGGGTACCTGCTTGGCGGAGACGCGGTTTTTGATTACCATTTTCACCTCCACCACTTTGTGCAGTTGCTCGATTTGCACTTGGATGACATCGCCCACCTTTACCTCGCGCGAGGGCTTGACGGCGTTGTCGTCCATCTTCACCTTTCCGCCCTTGATGGCGTCGACAGCCAAGCTACGCGTCTTGAAGAGACGCGCCGCCCACAGCCATTTGTCGATTCTTATAGGTTCTTCCTTGTTTTCCATTTTGTCGTTTTTGGCTTCTGGTCCTTGGCATAGTTGGCTTTTAGCTTTTAGCCGTTATCTATTAGCTTTTGCCTCACTAGGCTAACGGCTAATAGCTAATTGCTAACAGTCAACTGCCAGGAGCCATTGGCCATAGTTTACTTCTCCTTGAAAATCAACTGGATCGGAACGCCATGGAAGTCCCAAGTCTCGCGGATCTTGTTCTCTAGGAAGCGCTTGTAGTTTTCTTTCACGTCTTTAGGCAGGTTGCAGAAGAAAACGAACTGGGGTGATATGCTCTTCAGTTGAGTGATGTACTTGATCTTCAGGAAGCGTCCACGAGAAGCTGTGGGCAACGGCACGGAGTTGATAATCTCCTGCATCTTGTCGTTCAGCTCACGCACGGCGATGCGGCGCTCGCGGTTCTCATACACATGGTGGGCGGTCTCCAGCACCTTATAGATACGTTGTTTGTTGATGGCCGAGGTGAAGATGATGGGGTAGTCGGTGAAAGGTGCGGTGCGTTCGCGGATGAACTGCTCATATTCCAAATGGGTGTTGGAGTCTTTCTCTACGAGGTCCCATTTGTTGACGACCATCACCAGGCCTTTCTTGTTCTTCTCGATGAGGCGTAGGATGTTCATGTCTTGGGCCTCGAAGCCTTGTGTGGCGTCGAGCATGAGGATGGCCACATCACAGTCTTCGATAGCGCGAACGGAACGCAGCACACTATAGAACTCGATGTCCTCCTCCACCTTGCTCTTCTTGCGCAGACCGGCCGTGTCGACGAGCATAAACTCCATGCCGAAGGCGTTGTATCGTGTGTAGTTGGCGTCGCGCGTAGTGCCCGCGATGTTGGTCACGATATGGCGGTCGGTGCCGAGGAAAGCATTGATCAATGATGATTTTCCGACATTAGGTCTTCCCACCACAGTGAACTTGGGCAGGTCGGTGTCGAAGTCGGTGGTGTCGGAAGGCAGCAGCTCGCATACCTTGTCAAGGAGATCGCCCGTGCCTGTGCCGGTCATGGCCGACATGGGGTAGGGTTCGCCCAAGCCCAAGGCGTAGAACTCGCTTGCCAGCACTTCCTTGTTGGGTTCGTCTATTTTGTTGACAGCCAATAGAACAGGCTTCTTCTGTTGTCTCAAGATGACCGCCACATCTTCATCTAGGACATGCAAGCCTTCGCGCCCGTCGACAATGAAGACGATGACATCGGCTTCGTCGATGGCCAGGTCCACTTGTTTGCGGATTTCTTCTTCAAAGATGTCATCCGACCCAACCACATAACCGCCAGTGTCGATGACGGTGAATTCCTTGCCATTCCAGTCGCTCTTGCCGTAGTGCCTATCACGCGTCACGCCGCTCGTCTCTTCCACGATGGCCATGCGCTGCTTCAGCAGACGGTTGAAAAGCGTCGATTTTCCCACATTGGGTCTCCCCACTATTGCTACGATGTTTGACATAATACTTTGAATTTAAATCGGCTGCAAAATTACACAATTTTCTGATTCAGTTTGCTGAATGCACACCATTCTATTTACCTCACACGAGTGTGAGGATGGAACCATGATCTAGTGCTCGTACATGGCGTGTCGGAGACACGCTACATCATCGGATTGAGTCTGCTGTGGCGTGCCGTTGGCACGCGGTGAGAGGTCGAGGCCCCCTACACTGCGAGTGTAGGGTAAATAGGATACCGTGACTTCGACACGCTACGCTTCGTAGCCAAACCGCTTTAGTTCGGCTTCATTATCGCGCCAGTCTTTATCCACTTTGACGAAGAGTTCCAAGAATATCTTTTTGCCTGTAAATTCCTCAATATCAGTACGGGCCTGCATGCCGAGGTTCTTGATGGCACTACCGCCTTTGCCGATGATAATGGCCTTTTGCGAGTCGCGGGCCACATAGATGACGCTGCGGATGTGGATGCGGTGTTCGCTCTCCTCATAGCTCTCCACTTCGACTTGCACGGAATAGGGGATCTCCTGCTGGTAGTTGAGCAGTATCTTTTCGCGAATGATCTCGGTGATGAAGAAACGCATGGAGCGGTCGGTGAGCTCGTCTTTTGGAAAATAGGGTGGGCACTCTGGTAGCTTCTCCAGAATCTGTTTGAAGATGAACTCCACATTGGCGTTGTATTGTGCCGAGAGAGGGAATACGGTGGCGTTGGGTAGGGTTTCGCGCCATTGTTCAACGGCTTGTTCCACAGCTTCTTGTGTCGACAGGTCAATCTTATTGATGAGCACAAAGACAGGGATGTCGATGGTCTTCAGTCTTTCGACGGTCTTTTCCTCCACCTTTTTGTCGGTAATGTCGACGACGAAGAGGATGAGGTCGGCATCGATGAGGGCCACATTGACGAATTGGTTCATCACCTCGTGCATTTTGTAGGCCGGGTCTTTGATGATGCCGGGCGTGTCGGAGAAGACGATTTGGAAGTCATCGCCGTTCACGATGCCGAGGATACGGTGGCGCGTGGTCTGCGCTTTCGATGTGATGATGGAGATTTTCTCGCCTACGAGCTGGTTCATGAGGGTGGACTTACCCACATTCGGGCGTCCTATAATGTTGACATAGCCTGCTTTATGTGTCATAATGAAATTTTTTTCTTGTTTTTGGCCTTGCAAAGAAACAAAATTATTATCTTTGCAGCCGATTTCGGGAACGAAATTTTTTGTTTTCCGAGGTTTTTCGCACGATGCGGGGTAGAGCAGAGGCAGCTCGTCGGGCTCATAACCCGGAGGTCGGAGGTTCGAATCCTCCCCCCGCTACCAAAACCAAAATGAGCAGGACGAAGTCCTGCTTTTTTTATGGCCAACCCTGACGAATGCTCGCTTTCAGTCAGGGTTGGCCATAAAAAAGCGCGCAATCCAGCGCGCTCGTTTTGGTTTTGGTAATGCCCTCCCAAACAGGACCGCGACGCAGTCGCAATCCTCCTCTTTACCATTATTGTCTGAGAATAGTTACATTTTGCACCGTTGAGTCTTTCCCTCGATACTCGATGTCGACCTTGAAGTCGGCGGCCTCGGTATAGATGTATAGCGGAAGTGTCTCGCCGCATTCGGGCTCGTAGTCGAAGTGAAGGTGGATGGCGGTGCCGGCGAGATAGTTCTCGTCGGGCTGCAAGGCATCGTCGGTGTCCAACGGACGGATGGAGAACACGGGGTCGGCCATCACCAAGGCACGCGGCAATTCGATGTTGAGTGTGTTGTCGTGGTGCTTGAACCAGCTAGTGAATTTCTTCCAGCCTGACTTCTCGACGCAGGGATCTTCTTCGGGTGCCATTACACTGACACCTTCGCTCAGGGTTTTCTGTAGTTTTTGTGGCTCAAGCGAGTAGTTGCTGAGGTATTCCTCGCGGGCTTGTTGTTGCCGCTCGCTTATGGAGCCATGTTCACTGCGGTAGGGGGCCAATGCTTTCGCATTTTTGTAGTTCACTTCGTCAATCCAGCAGATGCGGTCATCAGTCATGGCGATAGCACGGATGCGTGTGATGTCGTCGTAGCCTTTGTCTCGGTAGTTGATCTCCACAGTCTCCAAGTCGACGGTGGAGCGTGGCTCGATGATGTTTTGGGTCTTGGGCACTTTCACCACATCGTATTCGTCTTTATACATGTCGGTATAATGGATGCAGAGGAAGACACGCACATTCTCCAACTTGAGGTCGGAGCGGTTGCTGAGGGTCACATGCAGCACTTTGTTCTTGTGCCAAAAGATCATTTTCTTTTCAGGCTCAACCTTGACATCGAGGTAAGACTGCTCGAGCAAGAGGCTCTTGAAGGGCCCGTAGAGGTTCTCTTCGCAGAACTGCATGTCGGAGAGCAACTCGTCGTAGATGCCTTGGTTGCCACGGCGGAAGAAGTGGTTGAAGATCTCGTTGCGGCTTTCCTCCATGTCGCCGTTGGCGGCGTAGTGATGCGCTTTAAGCAGGTTGGGGCTGAAGAGGCCATAGCCTTCCATGGTGGAGGCATAGAGACGGCGCAGGTATTGCCCTTCTTGTGTCTTGCACAGGTAGGTGCGCATGTTGTAGGCATCGAGCATGTCGGTGAGTTGCTCGGCCTGACGTGGGTATTCCGCCGAGGCTTGGTGAAAGCGTAGTAGGGCGGTTTTCTGGTCGCCGAGTTGTTGGTAGAGCAGACCTTCCAAGACGAGTGCGGGCGCGGTGCGGTCAGGGTAGAGCTCGGTGTAGTGTTGCAGCATGTCATTGGCCTGCATTTGCTTGACGGTCATCGGTAGCCGTGGAAGTTCATCCTGTTCGTTGTTGGGGTTGGGTTGCTGCGTCTCGATGTCATTCATGGTGATGGTGGGACGCGGTTCGACTTCAGAAGCACTTTCGATGATGAGTCCCATCGAATGCAACAGCATGGCCTCGCTGTTGTTGGGGTATTTCTTCAAGATGTTGCTGGTGTGTACCAGGGCATCGTCGGCACGCCCTCCATAGAGGTCGAGGTAGGCACGGTCTTTCTCGACGCATAGCGCGTCGTATTCCTGCATGTATTTTTTGTAGATGGGTACATAGTACTCGAGGTAGTTGCGGTACGACAGCCGCAGGCGTTCCAGGTCTTCGCGTACCTGAGCCTTTAGTTTGGTGTCGTTTTCGTATTGGCTGAAGGCTTCTTCCAAGGCTTTCTCGGTGTCGCCACCCGAAGCGAGGTGGAAGATGGCGAAGATGTCGCTATGCATCATCATGATGAGCTCGATGAGCGAGGTGTTTTCCGTCAGGGTCTCGCTACCCTTGGCCACGCTGCGCATCAGCATCCACACATTACTCAGCTGCTCGTCGGTCTGCTGCAACTTGTAGGTGTATTCCAAAAGTGGGAATAGCTTGCGCTTGGCTTCCAGCACATCGGGAGCCACACCGGTGAAGTCTTGCTTGGCCATATAGTCGAGATATTCGTCGAAGCTCTCGGCGTTTATTTGTGCCAACTCCATGGCGTTGATGACGCGTATAGTCTGCTCGATGTCGTAGGGCGCGTCAGTCTGTGCCTGCTCTCCTACGGTAAGCGAGTCGTAGGCGGCGGCAAACTCCTCGATGGGCTGGTATTGGTCGAGGTCGATGCTGAGCAGGTCGTCGACCATCTTATGGCGGCATCCCGTGAGGAGCAAAAAGAGCATCGCGAGTGCAGCTGCGATGCTCTTATATGACGGTGTACGGTTCATCATGATGATAAAGGTTGCCTTCGTTTATTCGATCTTGTCCAAGTCGCCGGCCACAGTGCCTTCAATGGTGGCGGGGATTGATGCGCCTGAGAACGAAATGTTGCCGCTACCTTCAAGGGTGCCTTCCACTTTAAAGACGGTTCCCTCGATGGTGCCGCTCATGTCGATGGTGGCATTGACTGTGGAACCTTCATAGTCGAAGATGATGTCGAAAGGCTCCAGGTCGATGGCGTCGCCATCTTTGGTGCCTGTCGTGTTGTAGTTGTTTCCGGCGAAGATGATGGTGGCATTTACACGACCTTCTTCTGCGGCTTCAGAGAACATGATGTCCATGTCATAGTCGATGTTGATAGGATAGGACAACATAAAGGCTGATGCCGTGGCGTCGAGGTTCACGCTACCTGCATAATGTGCCTCGAATTCTGGTTCAGGGGCGGGGAGAATCTTGAAATGGACATCGAGTGAGGCCATCTTGTCTTGGCTGTCGGTCACCGTGGCTGTCATGGTGACATCGCCGACTTGGGTGAGGGTGAAGTATTTCGTGCTCGTGAATTCATTGCCGTTGTTGAGCTCTTTGGTCCATTCTTCCAAGATGTTGGCATCGTTGTCAACGAAGACAACTTTCAGGTCTTTGAGCGCCTTGCCCTCGCCTGACAGTGCAACAAAGAAGAGTTCTCCAGCGACGACTTCGGAGCCTTCGGATATGCAGTTTTCTTCTTCGAACAATGTGATGGTGGGACCGTTGTAGGGGGCAGGAGTAGGCGCTGTGCCTCTGTTGAGGTTGGCGGTGATGGTGCCAGTGGCCGTGTAGGGGATAAAGAGTCCGCCTTCGGCATAATTGCCTTGTCCGCTCACAGTGCCATTGAGGGCGAGGACATCTCCGCTTGTGGAAAGGATGCCTTTCAAGTCAAGGGTGGCCGCGACGGTGGTGCCTTCGACAGTCATGTTGACACTGATGGGGTCAAAGTCCACATCATTGTTTTTGACGACGCCCTTGGTGGTATAGGTTTCGTGAACCTCTTCATTGGTGTATGTGAAGATGACTTGGTCCTTTGTCTCGCCTGCCGCCAGGTTGATGCTCATGGGCACAGTGATGTTGTTGAATTCTTGGCTGTAGGAACCACCGGTGGGCACGGTCATGGTCAAAGTGACGTTGGTAACGCCGTTGCCATACCAGTCGCCGATGAATTTTTCATTGGGTTTCTCTTTGTTGCAGGCTGCCAGCAATGCGGTAAGGCAGCACAGCGCGATGATGAGTGTTCTCTTCATGATGTTAGTGTTTTACTTGTTATTTTAAGTAGGTTGCTGAGCCTGTCGAAGCACCGTCGCAGAATCAAGACGGCACTTTGCCGGGCTCAAAATCCTTTATAATGCAAAAATAGAACCAAATTCAATACAAATAACGATTTTTGGAGAAAAAATCGTATTTTTGAGCCTTATTTTGTGTCTATGAAGAACAAATGGATTGCCTGGATGGTGGCGCTTGCCGTTTTGGCAATAGGTATGGTGTTGCTTTATGTACTTGGTCCCGTTGAGGGTCCGATGCCGCTGTGGATGTCGATTCTGCCGCCTTTGGTGGCCATCGCGATGGCCTTATTAATAAAAGAGGTGATCTCATCACTCTTTGTGGGCATCCTGACAGGTACCTTCCTCATGGCATTGTATGGTGGGGCAAGTCCAGCCTCGGCCTTGGGTGGCGGACTGCTGCGCGTGGTCGACACCTATGTCGTAGGTTCTTTGTTCAATGCCGACCATGTAACCATCATCGTTTTCACATTGCTCATCGGCGGTACGGTGCGTATTATTACCGCAAACGGTGGCATGCAGGGTGTGGTCAACTGGCTGTCGCGAAAAGCAAAGGGACCACGTTCAGGACAGCTGATGACTTTCTTTATGGACCTCTGTATCTTTTTCGACGACTACTCCAATACCATCGTGGTGGGCAACACCATGAGGCCCATTGCCGACAAACTCAAAGTGTCACGCGAAAAGTTGGCTTATATTGTCGACTCCACTTCGGCGCCCGTGGTGGCCGTGGCTTTCGTGACAACTTGGATTGGGGCAGAACTGAGTTACATCCAAGATGGTATCAACGCCATTGGATTGGATGCATCGGCCTATTCGGTGTTTTTCCATTCCTTGGCCTATAGCTTTTATCCTTTCTTGACACTCGGTTTCGTGTTGATGCTCATCTTCAGTGGGCGCGACTTCGGCCCCATGCTGAAGGCTGAACGCAAGGCACGCCTGGCTTCTTCCATGGAGACGGACATGTCGAACAGCGTGGCGAAACCTGCCCATATCATCGATGCCTTGATTCCACTGACTGTGCTGATTTTTGGCACTATCATCGGACTGATAGCCACGGGTTATGACGCCTCGGTGTGGCAGGCGGAAACGGATTTCTTCTCCAAACTCTCCGAAACCATAGGTGCAGCCAATTCTTATAAGGCTTTGCTTTGGGCTTCGGTGCTGTCATTGCTCACTGCTATCGTGGTGACCTTGTTGCGTGGGAGTCTGACCTTTGCCAAAGTTATGGAGGAAATGGTGGAGGGTTTCAAGAGCATGTTCAACGCAGTGCTCATACTTACCATGGCATGGTCCATCGCTTTGGTGACCAAAGACATGCACACGGCCGAGTTTGTCTCGCATTTGCTTGTGCAGTGGTCGTTGTCGCCTGTCCTGGTGCCTGCGCTGACTTTCGTTTTGGCTGCTCTCATCGGATTCTCTACGGGCACTTCGTGGGGCACGATGGCCATCCTCTATCCCTTGATTTTGCCTGCCTCGTGGCTGCTCTGTCAGGAGCAAGGTATGAGCATCGATGCCACGATGCCCTTGTTCTACAACGTGGTGGCCTCGGTGCTGGCGGGTGCCGTCATGGGCGACCATTGCAGCCCGATTTCCGACACCACCATCATGAGTTCGTTGGCCTCTAGTTGTAACCATATGCAGCATGTCAGGACGCAAATGCCTTATGCCCTCACCGTGGGTGGTGTGGCAGTGCTGTTGGGCGTATTGCCCACGGCATTAGGCCTGCCTTCTTGGGTGGCGTTTTTGATGGGCTTTGTGGTGCTATGGCTGATTGTTCGGTTGGTAGGTAAAAAAGTAGAGACGTAGCGCGCTACGTCTCTACAAAAGGTGTTATTCCTAGTTGTTTATTTTGTTGGATCGGTATTGTCGCACCTTTGTCCCTCATACTGCTGCACCTCATCATATTTGTAGACCAATTCGATGCCCACTTGCTTGAACATCTCCTCGGTCTCAGCGCCGTCGTGGTAGCGGCGTTCGCACACCACGCGAACGATGCCGCAGTTGATGATGAGCATGGCGCAGGTGCGGCAAGGGGTCATGCGGCAATAGAGGGTACTGCCGTCCAAGGCGATGCCTCTTCTTGCGGCCTGGCAGATGGCGTTCTGCTCGGCATGCACGGTACGCACGCAGTGCTGGGTGACGCTGCCGTCTTCATGGATGACCTTGCGGAATAGGTGGCCCACATCATCGCAGTGGGGAAGGCCTTTGGGCGAACCCACATAGCCTGTCACCAGGATTTGTTTGTCCTTCACGATGACGCAGCCGCTGCGACCACGGTTGCAGGTGGCACGCTCGCTGACGGTGTCGGCCAGGTTGAGGAAATAGTCATCCCATGAAGGACGTACATGCAGCTGTGTCAACACTTTCTCCACCTGCTGGTGCAGCTCTGGGATAGTGCCGTCGTTCATGAAGACGAAGTCAGCCTCCTCGATGCAGGCGCCGAGGTTTTGCTTGTTGGGATCAGTGGCGGTCATCTCGCGTTCCTCGTTGGCCACGAAAGTCTCGAAGTCGATGTGGTCGGTCTCCGAGCCGCGCAAGTAGATGCGGTCGTAGCGGATCTTACGGTCGGCGTCGACGGCGAAGAGGTAGAACTCGCCCTTCTCGCGCAGCGAGTGGATCTCGCCTGGGGTACGCACACTCTCGATGACGGCATTCTTGCCTTCGGTCTTGGCCCGCTCGAAGAGCTGGTCGGTGATGTAGCTGGGGCAATGTGCGGCGCGCAGGTCGTTGCCCACCATGGTGAGGGTGTCGCGGTTCACCTCAAGCCCGCGGCGTTGGCATTCTTCTGTGATATAGGCCCGCACCGAGTAGTGCACGAAGCCTTTTTCCTTGACGAGATAGTCGACGATGGTGCCTTTGCCGGCGCCTAGTGTTCCTGTTATTCCTATGATGATCATGGTCTTGTTGTTTTAAGAGCAGGGACTGACGTCGCCTGCTTATTGATATGTCGTCCCTACGGGACTGGTATTAACTCTAAACTCTAAACACTCAACTCTAAACTACTTCACTTGTTCCTTTATCTCCACCACCCACTTCGTGACATCCGCGGGCTCGAACTGCTCCATCTTGGTCAGAAGATCCTTTGCGTCGTCGCTGACGATGAGGTTCTCAGCATGTTCGCGGCGCATG
Source organism: Bacteroidales bacterium (assembly GCA_017395365.1). Lineage (GTDB taxonomy): Bacteria > Bacteroidota > Bacteroidia > Bacteroidales > F082 > Limimorpha. The sequence goes on along the minus strand of JAFPUN010000021.1, from coordinate 116,255 downwards.
AAGCCCTCGTCGGCGATGTGTTTGATAAACGCGACGATGCCATCGTAGTATCCGTTCACGTTGTAGAGTGCGACGGGCTTGTCGAAGACACGCAGTTGGCTGAGCACATAAGCTTCAAAGAACTCGTCCATGGTGCCGATGCCGCCTGGCAGGGCGATGAAGCCATCAGCCATGTCCTCGAGGATTTTCTTGCGTTCGGCCATCGATTCTACCACGATGAGCTCGTCGATGCCGTCGTGTCCGACGTGCATGTCGAGTAGGTGCTTTGTGATGGTGCCGGTCACCTTGCAACCGCGTTCCATCATCACGTCGGCGATGACTTTCATCAGGCCCACGCTGCCGCCGCCGAAGAGCAGCTCACAGCCATGGTCGGCCAGCACGTGACCCAATTCTGCGGCTTTTTCCTTGTAAATTAGGGCGAAACCCATGCTGCTGCCACAAAAAATGCAAATCTTTTTCATTCGGTAAATTTTTGCAAATGTAGGTGTTTTTTTCGTAGTTTTGCAAAACTAAATATGAGAATCATGAAAATCGCAAAACTTATCCTTGCTCTAGGTTTGGCTTTTTGTCTGGCCTCTTGTGGCAATCAGCCCAAGACGGACGAAAGTGTCAATAATGGAAACGGTTCAGAAACTCCAGTAGTAACCGATGAGGTACAAGTCGCGGAAACGCCTTTTGACTGGGGCGCCTTGAAGATTGGCTCCGATATCCCAGAAAAGATAGATGGTTGCACTATAGAGCCTGTGACCTATATGGCGGAAGGCGAGGAACAAATCAAGTATGCCATCAAAAAGGGTGGTGAATTGTTAGCGGAGCTGGAACCAGATTATGATTTTGAAAAAAATGCTTTCACAAATACCATAAGTGTAATCAACATTTATTCTGACCTGTATCAGAGTGAGAAGAACTTCCATGTGGGTAGCAATGTCAGCGATGTACTGGCCGCCTACCCCGATTTGTTGACAAGTTTTACGGTCATGGGCGAAATTTGTCTGGATGCGGACGGCACACAGTTTATGGTGGCAGCGGAGGATTTTGACGGCAAGCTCCCCGAAGTCACAAGCGACGAAGGTGCCATCATAAAGAATCCTTCTTTCAAACCGGAAGCCAAGGTCAAAATGATTCGCATGTATTAACTGAATTTTTGCAATTCTTATATGGATAGGACGATAGGCATTTTGGGTGCCATGGCCCAGGAAATCGACGAGGTGAAAGCCCTCTTGACGAACAAGACCGTCGTCAAAATCGCGAACCGTGAGTTCGTGGTAGGCAAGATCAACGGCATTGCCTGCGTGGTGGCCTTCTCCAAATGGGGCAAGGTGGCTGCTACTATCACCGCCACCTTATTAATACAAGAGTTCGGTGTCACCGACCTTTTCTTTATTGGTACGGCAGGTGCCTTGGCTGACGGCCTCAAGGTGGGCGATATCGTCATCTCCAAGCGGCTTGTCCAGCATGATTTGGATGCCCGCCCCATCATTTCGCGCTTTGAGTTGCCCTTGCTGAACCGTGTCTATGTCGACAGCAACCCGGAATTGACCGAGTTGGCAGGCAAGGCGGTGGCCAACCTTTTGGATAAAGGTGTTGATACAATGGTGGGCGAGGAGGCCGTCAAGGATTTCAATCTCGCACCGACTCTGTATTTCGGCGACATTGCTAGTGGCGACCAGTTCATCAATAGCGATGAGAAACGCGAGGAAATCATGGGTTTGTTGCCCGATGTGCTCTGTGTCGAGATGGAAGGGGCAGCCGTAGCGCAAGTCTGTCTGGAATTTGGCACACCCTTCACCGTCATCCGTACCATCAGCGACACTGCTAATCACAATGCACGCGTTGACTTCGGCAAGTTCATCGTCGAGGTGGCGAATGCCTATTCAAGGGCCATCGTCCAGGAAATCATGCGTCTGCTATGATGATTACATAATCATCGCACACACGCTACCCACCAGCAGAAACACTATAAATCCGATGACCAAGCATCCGAGTTTGGACTTGAGGGCGAGTTTGGTGTGTGAGAGCAACTCTTTCAGCGAAGGCCGATTCTGGTCGACCGCCTTTCTCTGTCTTGTTTTCCCATTGGGGAGGACCTCGTAATACAATGGAGCGCCATACATCATCGCTTTGGCCAGTCCGCCAGCCGCCAGGATGGCAAAGAAGCCCGGGATGCAGTACCATGCCGCGCCGTAGCCGATGCGGATGTCTGAAAGCGGCTGCCATCTTAATATTTGAATAGGTATGGCGATAAGGACAGGCAGGAAAATCACTGCAAGGATAATCAACACGGTTTTGATAATGCGCCAAGGAGTGAAAAATTTCAGCTTGGCAGGCACGAGACCTTGGCCAAAGTCGGCGACGAACTCCGTCTGGGTGTCATTGTGGCTGGCTTTTTCTTTGGGCAAAGTGATGATTTCTTGAATGAGCTCCTTGTGGTGTCGATTGTGGGCGATGGCGAAGAAGACGAGGCCGAACACGGCAGCGACAGCTAAACCAGCAAGCACTTCTCCAATAATTAACGAAGCCAAAATGCTGACCACCAGAGTGGAAAGCAAGGGCCATAGCCACCATTTGCTGGTCAGGTTTTTCGTTTTCCCCGTGGCAATTGAAACTTTGCCGTTTTGTCCGTTCACGGCTGCGGCTATGCCACCTTTGCACTTCACTAGATACACGGGCAAGAGGGCGGGGATGGACTCGTTTTCGTCATCGTCAAGGATGACGGTGAGTTCTTTGGTGCCCACTTTCTTTGTGAGGTTTTGGTATAGTTCTGCACGGGTTTCTTCTGAAACGCGGGCATTCAACGCTTCCCCAACCACATTCTGGATCTTGGCGTTTTGGTGGTTCAGGTAGCCGAAATCGAATGCGCGAGCCTCATCAAAGTCGAAAGGCTCGATGCCATCGAGAAACAGGTTGTCCCAGTCTTTGGAAGCATTCACGGCAGTATGGTTCAGATAAGCGCGAAACGGATAATTCGCCCCTGTGCCGTCTTGGAGGGTGATGCTCATTCTTCCGTTATAAGCGCCGCGAACGATGTGATAAGGCAGATAACATCCTGTGAAACGGTGACGGTTCTTCTCGATCAGCTTGGCGGCAGGGTTGCTTTTGTTTTGGCTTAGCCAGGCGTTTAGTCTTTCCAGGGCTTCTTCTTTGTTGAGTTTGAAGGGGATGATCACCTCTGGCACGTCGTTGCCAGCAAACTCGGCATCGATCATGGTGTTTTGGCAAAAGGGGCATTGTGTCGAGGCATCCTCGCCCGTGGCCATGGTTTGGGCTCCACAACTCGGACAGGAAAAAGTCTTGACTTTGGCGAGGTCCTTAAGGACGATGCCATGATGGAGGCTTTTCCAATGCCGGTATTCGGCTATCTTTTCCGAGGACTCGGCTTCGGAGCCGCAATGTGAACAGCAATATTTTTGCTTGGATATATCATAATATTGGTCGCCTCCGCAATTGTTGCAACGGACGACTAATGGGTTGCTGACTTGTTCTTTCATAGTAGATATGCTGAATTTGGTTCGACGATACTAGTTTTCCAATTCTAATCTAATAATCTCCCAAAACATCCCCATCCCCACTTCCAAAACATCATCAGGGAAATCAAACATCGGGTCGTGAAGGGCGGGTTGTTCCAAGCCAGAACCCAATCCAAAGAAACCGATAGGACAAACGCTCCCAAACCTCCCAAAGTCCTCCGACCAACGGAAAGGCTCTTCCAAATGGCCGAGGCTCAATTCAAGGTTGGTGGCGGCTTGCTCTATCGTTTTCACACAGCTGGCATCGCTGTTAGTGGCGGCAAAGGCCTCATGCATCGAGAAATTAAAGTCAAAGAGGTGGTCTTTGGCCTTTGCGCGACAGAACTCGATGATTTCTGTCGACATCAGTTCCAGGTTGCGATCGTTGAAGCTGCGCAGGGTAAGCCATATCTCGGCATGGCCGGGGGCGACGCCGAAGGTCTCCTCGCCAAGTGTAGCATGCGTGATAACAAAGGTGGTCAAAGGCTTCACGGCCTTCAGTTGCTCGCGTTTTTTCTCCAAATGGTGGATGAGTTGGGCCAACAACTCTGATGGGCTATGTCCCGTCTCGGGTTGCGAGGCATGTGCGGTTCGGCCATCAAAAACGAGTTTCAAGCCAAAGGAAGCCGCAGCAAAACAGCCTTCCTTCACCATGATTTTACCTTTCTCGAAGCTAGGCAAATTGTGTAATCCATAGGCCACATCGGGCTTGATTTGCTCAAATAATGGGTCGCTGAGGATGGCTTGAGCACCTTGCCCCGTTTCCTCGGCTGGCTGGAAAAGCAATACCACCTCGCCTTGGTCGGGACGTTGTTCGCCGAGCCATTGCGCTAGTCCGCAGAGGATGGTGGCGTGACCGTCGTGGCCACATTTGTGCGAAACGCCTTGGTTTTGTGAGCGGTAGGGAATATCGTTCTGCTCGGGGATGTGCAAAGCGTCAATGTCGCCACGGATGAGGATGCGTTTGCCCGGTTTTGCACCTTTATAGATAGCCGCCAAGCCATAGCCGCCGATTTTCTCTATGATTTGGTCGGGTAGGGTCTGTTTCACCCATTCGTTCAAGATTTTGTTGGTCAGCGCCTCATGCCCTGACAATTCGGGGTGGGCGTGGAGGATATGTCGGAGTTCTATGAGATTCTGCATATGACGAATTTTGCTACAAAACTACGCTTTTTCGTAATGCGTTTGGGATTTAGTCTTATCTTTGCCCCAAAATTTTTGAAAATACAAATGTCAACTGTACTATATCCCTTTAAGTTCAAGCCCATCTTCAAAGACAGAATTTGGGGCGGGCGCAAGATTAAGGATGTGCTGGGTGTGGACTATGGCCCACTCCCAAACTGTGGCGAATTGTGGTTACTCTCGGGCGTATGGGATGAGCAAAGCGAAATCGCCAACGGCGACTTCGAAGGCGACGAGATCAACGACTTGGTGGAGACCTTCATGGGCGACTTGGTGGGCGAGAGCGTCTTCGACCAATATGGAGAACAGTTCCCCTTGTTGCTCAAGATCATCGATGCTAATGACTGGCTCTCGGTGCAAGTACACCCCGATGACGAGTTGGCCGAAAAACGGGGTCTGGGCAATGGCAAGACCGAGATGTGGTATGTGATGCAGGCCGAACAAGATGCTGAACTCATCATGGGCTTCAACCGCGAGATGACACGGATGGACTATGTCAATGCGTTGAAAGACAATAATCTGCAATCGGTGCTCAATCACGAAGCGGTGAAAAAGAACGATGTCTTCTTCATCCCCGCAGGTCGTGTGCATGCCTTGGGTCCTGGCATCATGGTGGCCGAGATCCAGCAGACGAGTGATACCACATATCGTATTTATGACTGGGACCGCATTGATGTGGCGGGTATGCGCCGTGAGTTGCATGTCGCGCAGTCGGTAGAGGCCATCGACGGCAGATTGCCCGAACGCTACAAAACCCAAGTGGCTGATGTGATGAACAAGACCGTTCCCGTCGTTGACTGCCAGTATTTTGTCACCAACCTCCTCCAACTGCAAGGTGAGATGGAAAAGGACTATTCTAACCTCGACTCGTTCGTGATTTTGATGCCACTTGAAGGAAAATTTTCGCTGGTTTGGGAAAATGGCGCGGTATTTGTAAGTGCTGGAGAATGTGTTCTGGTTCCCAATGTCATCAAAAAGGTGAGCATCAGGGCGGAGGAATACTGTAAGATGCTTGAGATTTATTGCCAACTTGAAGAAGAATGCTGAATGAGGAATGAGGAATGCTGAATGAGGAATGAAGAATTTAGAGTCTTTAAATTATTGAATATTAAATCATTAAATCCAATGAAAAAACTTGTGACACTCTTGCTGATGGCCCTGATGGTAACAGGCCTTCACGCGCAAACGAAATCGGAATTGCCGAATGTGACTCTTAAGAATCTGAACGGCAAGGACGTAAACATCGCCAAACTCAACAACAACGGCAATCCCATTGTTATCACCTTCTGGGCTACCTGGTGCGGTCCCTGCATTAAGGAACACAATGCCCTCAACGATGTCTATCAAGACTGGAAGGATGAGACGGGTGTGAAGATTTATGCCGTGTCGATCGACGACTCGCGTTCCACCGCCAAGGTGAAGCCTACTGTGGAAGGTAAAGGTTGGGATTTTGACGTCCTTCTTGATGTGAACAGCGACCTCAAGCGCGCTATGAACGTGAGCAACCCGCCACATACTTTCCTCTTCGACGGCAATGGCAAACTCGTTTACCAACACACTGGCTATATCGAAGGTGGTGAAGAAGACCTCTATGAGGAAATCTTGAAAGTGGCCAAGACAAAGAAGAAAAAGTAATTCATTGGCGCGAGAGCTCAAGATGCGAGACACGAAACCTTGATTTACAACGGGTTCCGTGTCCCGCTATCATGTTATTTCGTGTCAAAAACATACATTTATGCGAAAACATATACTATTATTGCTCGCACTCGCCTTGACATTCGGTTTCAGAGCGAGTGCTCAGTCGTTCCTTGAAAACAGCCAAGTGAGCGGCAGCTTCCAGACCGACGCCCAATACTACATGCTCGACAAAGGCATCGATATCAATGACCTTAAAGGAAAGCAACTAGGCATCAATGGTTTTGGAAAAGTGAATTATACCAACGGAAATTTCTCGGCAGGTATGCGTTTTGAGGCTTTTCTTCCCGAGATGAATGGCTTCCGCAGCGAACTGAATGGCGTGGGTCTGGCCAATTTCTTCGCCACCTACGACAACGGCTTCATCGGCATGACGGTGGGCGACATCTATGACCAGTTCGGCAGCGGCCTTGTGTTCCGCACCTATGAGGAGTGGTCGTTGGGCATGGATAACGCGCTGCGCGGCGCGCGCGTGGTGTTGCGTCCTACCCAAGGCGTGACCTTAAAGGCTGTCTATGGTCGTCAACGCTATTTCTGGGCGCCTTATCTCGAGCGTGACTTCAACACCGACGACTACCGTGGCATCGTGCGCGGCTTTGATGCGGATTGGGACCTCAACCAAAGCATCCCAGCACTCAACGAGTCACAGTTCAAGATGAGCCTTGGCGGTAGTTTCGTCAGCAAGAAACAAGCCGACCAGAGTTCGTTCTATAACATTCCCGAAAATGTCAGCGCTGCTGCAGCTCGCATCAACCTCGGTTATGGTAACTGGGCTTTCAGCACCGAGTATGCCTACAAGATCAACGACCCGTCGGCCATCAACAATTTCATCTATAAGGAAGGCCGCGCCCTGTTGTCATCGTTGAGCTATTCGCAGAAAGGCTTCGGTGCCGTTCTCCAGGTGAAGCGTACCGACAATATGAGTTTCAAGTCGATGTACACGGGCAAACAAAACGACCTCGACATCAACTTCATCCCGCCCATCAACTACACCCATACGCATAGCTTGCCTTCGATGTACACCTATTCGACGCAGCCGAATGGTGAGATGGCGGCACAATTGCAGGTCAACTATACCATCCCGAAAGGCACAGCCCTCGGTGGCAAATACGGCACCAAACTTGCTTTCAATATGAGTCAGGTGAACGACATCGTACGCGACAGCGTGGCCTATGGCAACCAAATCGGCTTGAACCAACCAGGTACCTTGGGTTACACCTCCAAGTTCTTCGCCGTCAGCGACCACCGTTTCTTCCGCGACATCAACTTCGAGGTCGACAAGAAGATCAGCAAGGATTGGCACCTCACCGCCCAATATATCAACTTGTATTACGACATCGAGACCATCGAAGGCCATGCCGGCGCTCCTGTCGTGAAAGCTAATATCGGCTTCATGGATGTGACCTACAAGATTAATAAGAAACAAAGCCTGCGTCTCGAGCTACAAGGCTTGTGGGAGAATGAAGTCCACAAAGGCTACGAATATGATGAGAGCGAGAAGAAAGACTACCAGAAACGTGGTGACTGGGCTGCTGCCTTGCTCGAATACTCCATCAATCCCCATTGGTCGTTCTCCATCGCCGACAAGTGGAACTACGGCAACCCGGTTGAAGAATACCGTGACCATTACTTCACTGGTACGGTGACCTATATCCATGATGCCACTCGCGTTATGTTGAGCGCTGGTCGCCAGAGCGAAGGCGTAGTTTGCGTCGGCGGTGTTTGCCGCACGGTGCCCGCCTCAAGCGGCGTGTCGTTGACCGTTTCGACGAGCTTTTAATTGATGTTTAAACCTAATGATTGGAACAATGAAAAGATTATTCAGAATAGGTATGGCATTGCTGGCCGCCATGTTGTTCATGAATGCCTGCGATGTCGAGAAGGAACCTTATATCCAAGGCGAAGAAGACGAAAAGTCCATTTTGAGTTTTAAAGTGGATGGTGCTGATAGCTTTATTGACGAAGAATCCCGAGTGGTAAGGTTGGATTTCGAAGCTGGCACAGATGTAAGCCATCTGACGCCGACTATAATGGTCTCCACTTATGCCACTATCGAGCCTGAATCGGGTGTGGCACAAGACTTCACCAACCCTGTTTATTATACGGTCACGGCCATGAATGGCACTACGGCACAATATATGGTGGAGGCGGTGGTCCACGATGCCGACAACGAGAAGAGTATCCTGTCGTTCACCATCGATGGCGTGGAAGGCGATATCAACGAAACCGCCAAGATTGTTACGCTGACGATGCCGGAAGACACCGATGTCACCCAACTCGTCCCGACCATCGAGGTGTCGGAAGGCGCCACGATTAGCCCCGCCTCTGGCGAGGCCCAGGACTTCACCGACCCCGTTACTTACACCGTCACAGCCCAAAATGGTACTACGGCGGACTATGAGGTGATGGTCTATGTGGAAGGCGGAGTGCTGGAGCCGACGGGCAAGACTGTGCTCATCAAGGACTTCACTGGCGTGCGTTGCGTCAATTGCCCTGCCGCTGCTGAATATGTCCATAACCTGCAGCACCAACTTGGCGAGGACCACATCTTCATTATGAGCGTCCATGCCGGTTATCTCGCCCAACCTTTGGGTCAGTTCCCCGATTTCCTCACCGATGAGGGCACCGAATGGTACAATAATCACGACTCCAACCCGCTGTTTGCCGTCGACCATGTGGCTTTGACGGATGGCAATACCCTCCTCGCGGAGCAAATCGATGCTCCCGTAGCAGCAGCGTTGGAAGAAAAACAGTCGTTTGAAATCATGGTGACGCCCAATTATGACGAGACTTCGCGCCAATTGAATGTGGGGGTTAAAGCAGTTGCCTTGGCTGATAAAGAAGGAGCGTTCTCTATCACGGCATGCCTGGTTGAAGACCATATCATTGGTTGGCAAACCATTGTGGGTGGTGTCGATAGGGAATATGACTTCCGCAATGTGTTGCGTGGCACCCTCAATGGCGCCTATGGCGACATATTTGAAAGCATCCAAGTTGAGGCCGACGAGACTTTCAATTTCAACTATAGCACCGAACTCAACGCGGACTATAATGCCGATAATTGCTACCTGATGGTCTACATCTCGCTTGGCGATCAAATCCTGCAAACTGCGGTAAAGAAGATCAAATAAACTGTAGTTGAGGGTCTTATGGTATTCAACTCCATAGCATTCCTCATCTTCCTGCCCATTGTGGTGCTGCTGTTCTACCTGCTGCCCCACAAGTGGAGATGGCTGATGTTGCTAGCGGCCAGCTGCGTGTTCTACATGTGGTTCGTGCCCAAGTACATCCTCATCTTGCTGGTCACCATCGTCATCGACTACGGGGCAGGGGTGCTTATGGAACGCTATGCCGACCGACACAAACTGAAGAAAACATTTTTCATCATCAGCATCGTGAGTACGCTCACGGTGCTGTTGGTTTTCAAGTATCTGAACTTCCTTACCGCTAATCTCGACCAACTCTGTGCCTCTTTGGGCATGGAGACCCATCTCTTGACGCATATCATCCTGCCCATAGGCTTGTCGTTCCACACCTTCCAGAGCATGAGTTATGTCATAGAGGTGTATCGTGGTCACCAAAAGGCTGAAAGGCATTTCGGGTATTATGCGCTCTATGTGATGTTCTTCCCGCAGTTAGTCACGGGCCCCATTGAACGCCCGGGCAACCTGCTGCACCAACTCCACGAGAAGAAGGAGTTTCGCTATGAGAACATCTCCAAGGGTATGCGCCTTATCCTGTTCGGCTTCTTCGTCAAGATGGTGGTGGCCGACCATTTGGGCGAATATGTCGACGAGGTGTATGGCCATCTTGACGAGTATAATTCTTGGAGTGTACTGGGTTGTATGTTTTTCTACAGCTTTCAGATTTATTGCGACTTCTTCGGCTATTCCACTATTGCTCTCGGTAGTGCGAAACTCATGGGTTTCGACCTGATGGACAACTTCCGCTCGCCTTATCTCTCCAAGAATATCGCCGAGTTTTGGCATCGTTGGCACATCTCGCTGTCGACTTGGTTCCGCGATTATGTCTATATTCCTTTGGGCGGTAGTCGCGTCAAGTTCGGTCGATGGGCCTTCAATATCTTGGTCGTTTTCGTGTTAAGTGGCATTTGGCACGGTGCGGCTTGGACTTTCCTGTTATGGGGCTTCGCACATGGCTTGCTCCACATCATCGAGAAGGCTTTGCGTAACCGTTTTCCAAGCAAGGAAAGTCAATCGAAATGGGTGAGAATCAGCGTTGACGCACTTTGCGTACTCAAGACTTTTGTTTTGGTTACGCTATTCTGGGTCGTGTTTCGTGCCACGGACTTGGAGCATCTGAAGGCCATCTTCGTGACCGCTTTCACCAACTTCGGTGGTGGTGAACAGATGTCGGTCAAACCTGGTATGTGGATCTATCTCGGCCTGTTCATCCTTTCCGACATCGTGCTTCGTAACACCCGTTTCGACGCGTGGTGCGAGGGCAAGCCAATGGTGGTCAGGTGGTTGATTTATGCCGTGCTTGTTTTTATGGTCATCGCCTGTTCGAGTGTCAAGAATTTCCCGTTCATCTATTTCCAGTTTTAGCCATGAAGAAATTGTTGATACGCATAGGAATAGTTTTGGTGATGCTCCTGATACTCAATTGGGTGTATTCCATGTGGTTCTTTGAGAAGGACTTGCGCAAGCATTCCGACATCGTCGAGCTCTCGTGGCAGGTGACCGACGACAGTTGCCGCATCATCTACCTCGGCGAGTCGTCCAACAACCACTATGGTGATGAAGAATCCAGCCATCGCAAAATCAGCGATTTCACTGCGGATTATTTCCCAACGGTGAAAATGGGTGATTTGACGAAGGAAGCATCACATGCCCAGACCTACTATTACATGCTGAAGCACATCCCGGCTACCTCGGCAGTCGAGACGGTGGTGGTGACGATGAACCTGCGCTCGTTTGGTCCACTTTGGATCTATTCGAAACTTGAGACCCCTTTGCGTAAGCAACTGGTACTGCTAGAGGACTATCCGCCTTTGGTAAACCGATTTCTGTTGGCGTTTAAGGCATATCCCATCAAAACCGAAGAGGAATGGAATGAAATGGTGTTTGAGCATTGGCGTAACGACACCTTTAGCATTCCGAATTTTGCCTGGCGCACTACAGCCGATTGGGATTATGGGATGTATTCATACGGTTGGTACGACCAACAAGGTCAACGCGATTGGGATGTAACGGCCTTGGCGTGCCACTACATCAAGACTTATGCTTTTGAGATTAACGACGACAACCCGCGTGTCAAGGACTTCGACGCTATTGTGGATTTGTGCCGCGAAAGAGGTTGGAACCTGGTATTCAACTTGATGGCCGAGAATGTCGACAAGGCCAACGAACTGGTAGGCAAGGACCTGATGCTACTCTTCAAGAAGAATCATGACTACCTAATGCAGCGCTATGGCAGTCTCGAAGGCGTGACCGTGGTTGATAACCTCAACCTTGTCCGTGATGTCAACTTCATCGATCAGGACTGGACCACCGAACATTATTACGAAGAAGGCCGCCGCATCGTTGCAGACCATTTGGCGCTAGCTTTACGAGAGTTCTATCCCGATGATTACCATAATCCGGATTCGCTGAAACTGGATGTCGGACATTACTATTTAGGCGGCTCGAGGACATTGGACAAGCAGCATCCCTATAGTATGACCTTAATGCTCACTGCTGATAGCATCCGTCCTGATTGGGATATGGTGAATGTGGCTTTCGAGCTCAAAAGGCAAGATGACTTGTGCAATCCGGTCTTTGCTGTGGAAAAACACGGTGTGCAAGACGAAAAGTCCATTGATTCGTATACCGTGAAGGAGCAAATACAAAAAAACGACGCATGGGATTTTGCCACTTATGCTTTGCCTATCGACTCGGTTTTCCGGACGGCGCAGATAATCAAGTTGTATGTCCATAATTTCTCGGATAGTCCGATCCAAATCAGAAATTTGGATGTTTCATTCCGCCCTGCCTACCTCAAGCCGAGGGTGAAAGCGCAAACCTACAAGTCAGCTGATGCCAACGACGGTAAGTAGTCCTTCTTCAACCTTGAATTTTACCTCCATCCCGCCAAAAGCCATGCCATACACCCGCTTTGGGTCGTCATGATACTGCGGTCGCGGGTCGTGCTGTAAGACGGCAATCAGGCTTTCTCGTTGACATTCGGGTACTTTCTGCAACAAGGTTTCTGGGAAATCCACCTCCAATAGGTATTCCGCTGGTTTTGAGGCGAAACCACTGACAGCGTCAGGGTGACTGTCGGTGTAGGCGATGTAGGGTTTGATATCGTAGATGGGTGTGCCATCCATCAGGTCGGCACCCGACACATGGAGCACGGGACCTAGTTTTGGGTCGATTTCCACGCTCTCCAATTTCACCGATGACAGCCCGATGGGGTTGGGGCGGAACGGCGACCGCGTGGCGAAAACGCCTTTGCGCACATTGCCACCCAAACGAGGCGGACGCACAGTGGGCGACCATTCGTCGCGAACGGCTTCAGAGAATTCCCATAAGATCCAGATGTGTGAGAACTCCTCCAACCCGCGCACGGCCTCGGCGTTGCGGTATTCGGGTTCGAAGACGATGCGCCCTTGTAGCGATTCGATGATGCCGCTCTGTCTGGGGATGCCAAACTTGGTCGGGAAGTCGGTGTGGATGCGTGCGATGGTTTTCATGGTGCAAAAATAACGCTTTTTGCCAACTAAGCCGAAAAAAGCATTACTTTTGCCGCCGCAAAACAAAAACGCTTGTCATGCAAAGCAACGAAGAAATCTCCATACTGGTGCTCTATACCGGCGGCACCATCGGCATGATGCAAGACCCCAAGACGGGTGCCTTGGTGCCTTTTGACTTTGAACATATCTATGCCCATCTGCCCGTGTTGCGCAATTTCGGCTATCAAATTGACTTCTACAGCTTCGATCCGCTCATCGATTCGTCCAATATGTCGCCTGATTTCTGGATTCGGCTGGCGTCGAAGATAGGGGAGGAGTATGAGCATTACGATGGTTTTGTTGTACTTCACGGCTCCGACACCATGGCTTATACTGCTTCGGCTTTGAGCTTCATGCTCGAGAATCTTAACAAGCCTGTCGTACTCACTGGCTCACAGCTGCCCATGGGTGTGGTACGCACCGATGGTCGCGAGAATTTCCTTGCCGCCATCGAGATTGCTGCTGCCAAAGACGACGACACTCCTCTTGTCCCCGAGGTGTGCATCTTCTTCCAGAACCAGCTGTTGCGCGGCAACCGTGCCACCAAGTTCAACGCCGAGAACTTCAACGCCTTTGCTTCCACCAACTATCCTAATCTGGCCGAGGTAGGCGTACACATTAAATATAATAAAGACCGTATCTTGAAGCCCAACTTCAAGAAACTCAAGGTGCATACCCAGATGGACCGTCATGTGGGCATCCTCAAGCTCTTTCCCGGCATCTCCGAGGACTTCGTGCGCCATGCCTTGAAGACTCCTGGCCTCAAGGCTTTGGTTTTGGAGACCTTCGGTTCGGGCAATGCCACTACTGCTTCCTGGTTCTTGGATGCTTTGAAAGAAGCCATCGACAGCGGCCTCATCCTCCTCAACATCACGCAATGCAAGGCCGGTTCGGTGGAGATGGGTCGCTATGAGACGAGCCTCGATATGGCACGCATCGGTGTCATCAGTGGACACGACATGACCACAGAGGCAGCGGTCGCCAAACTCATGTATCTCATTGGTGAAGGCTTGGCCAAGGAGCGAATTCTGGAAATCATGCAGAATTCCATCCGTGGCGAGATGACCCTTTGAGGCTAAAATTCAAGCATTTGGAAAATAATTGCAATAAAAAATGAAAGTTTTTTGTTTCCCTAAACAAAAAATGTTGTACTTTTGGCAACGATTTCAGAATGGGTTTGAGGGGAAGGCACGGATGAGGAGAGATGTCCGAGTGGTTTAAGGAGCACGCCTGGAAAGTGTGTGTACTCCAAAAGGGTACCGCGGGTTCGAATCCCGCTCTCTCCGCAGAAAAGCAATGCTAGAACAAAGTAATTCATAACAGTAATAATCAAAACATTCAAACTAAACTATGAAAAAATTAATTGCTTTCCTCATGGTTGCTGGCCTTATGACCTTTGGCGTCAGCAATCTCGTCGTTGCTCAAGACGAGCAAGCGCAAACCGAGCAGACCGAACAAGTCGTTGCTCCTGAACAAACCGAAGTGACTCCCGCCGAAGTGGAGACCACCGAAGAAATCACGCCTGCCCAGGCAGAAGCTCCCAAGACTTTCCGTGAGTCCATCAAGAAGCAATTCATCGATGGTGGTCCTGGTTTCATGGGTATCGTGTTGGTCATCTTGCTCATCGGTATGGCCATCTCCATTGAGAGAATCATTTATCTGACCCTTTCTACCGCCAACTCCAAGAAACTCCTGGCTGGTATCGAAGCCAAGATGAAGAATGGTGATGTTGAAGGTGCCAAACAGCTTTGCAAGGACACCCGTGGTCCTGTGGCCAGCATCTTCACCCAAGGTCTTATCCGTTATCAGGACGGTCAGTCGCTCGAGGAAGTCGAGAAAGCCATCGTCTCCTACGGCTCCGTCGCAGGTGGCAAGCTTGAAAGCGGTTTGAGCTGGATTGGCCTCTGCATCAGCTTGGCTCCTATGTTCGGTTTCATGGGTACTGTTATCGGTATGATCCAGGCCTTCGACGACATCGCCGCTGCTGGTGACATGAGCCCCACGGTTGTGGCCTCTGGTATGAAGGTCGCTCTGTTGACCACCGTGTTCGGTCTGATCGCCGCTATTATCCTTCAGGTTTTCTTCAACTTCATCGCTTCAAAGATCGAAAGCATCGTCAACGATATGGAAGACGCTTCCATCTCGTTCATGGATATCCTCGCTAAGTACAACAACAAATAAAACAAGTATTAATCATGAACAGTAAGATTTCAAAATGGGTACTTGCCGTGTTGGCGCTCATCACTGTGGGTCTGGCAGTGTATTTCTACCTTGGCCTCTCCGATGAAGCCCGCACCAACGTACTCCTGAATTGGGGCTACATCTTGATTATACTTGGCATCGTCATCGCATTGATTTCAGTCTTCTTCACCGCCGCCATCAAAGGCGTCAACGGAAAGACGCTCCTGGTTGCAGTCATTGCATTCGCTATTATTGGAGTTGTAGCTTACCTTATGTCGAGAGGCGCTTTCGCCACTCCTTACGAAGCCGGCGAGGTGGCTTATTCAGCCAAGACGCACGGATGGGTCGAACTCGGCCTCAACTTCTTCTATGTCACTCTTGGAGTAGCCATCCTTTCCATCTTGTTCTCCGTCATCTACAAGGCAGTTAAAAAGTAAATCATTTCATCATGGCAAGAAAAACTCCTGAAATCAATTCCAGTTCGCAGGCTGACATAGCATTCTTGCTGTTATGTTTCTTCCTGATGACCACCTCCATGGATGTGGACTATGGTATCACCCGTCGTCTGCCTCCCCCGGTCGAGCAAAACGACGAGGATGTGAAGGTCAAGGAAAGAAACGTGATGAATGTGATGGTAAACAAGAGCGACCGTCTGCTGGTGAATGGCCGTCCCATGGACTTGAGCTTGCTCAAGGACGAGGCCAAACGCTTCATGACGCCGCGTCCCAACGACGAAACCGCTCCTGAAGTGGAGACCAAGACCTTTGACCTCGTGGGCGATGTGCTCATGTCGAAGGGCGTTATCTCACTGCAGAACGACCGTGGTACGTCGTATGCTATGTATATCAGTGTGCAGAACGAGTTGGCCCGCGCCTTCAATGAAATGAAGGAAGACCTGGCTTGGAGGAAATTCCACAAGCACCTCGACCAACTTAATGAAGATCAAACCAAGGCTATCAACGAGGCCGTGCCGGTGCGTATCAGCGAGGCCGAACCCGTTGTGTACTAAAACATAAAGGAGGATAAAATATGGGAAAATTCAGAAAAGAAGGTAAAAAAGAAGTGCCACAAGTGAGCACCTCTTCATTGCCCGACATCGTCTACATGTTGATATTCTTCTTCATGATTACCACAACCATGCGCGACGTCGAACTTAAGGTGAAGAACGCCATGCCGAAGGCCACCGAGATCCAAAAACTCGAGCACAAGACATTGGTGAGCTCCATCTACATCGGTCCGCCGAGGGATGCCAAACTGGGTACCGAATCACGTATCCAACTCGATGACGCCTTTGCCCGTCCGGCCGACATCGCCGACTGGATCCAAAAGGAACGTGACTCACGCAACGAGGCTGACCGCCCGCTGATGACCACCGCCCTTAAGGTGCATAAGGATACCCGTATGGGTGTCGTCACCGACGTGAAACAAGAACTCCGTAAGGTAGGTGCTTTCCGTATCACTTACACGACACTGAAGGGCAGCGCCTTGGAGAACTAATGTTTCTCAAATTAAAGTTCTCGGAGTGGCAGCTAACAAGCTGCCACTCTTTTTTTGTCATAGACTTGATGAAATAAAATAGTAAATACATTTACTATCCATATGTTTACTTTTTGTATTTTTGCACCATAATAACCGCAAAAGACTGAAAGATGATATTTGTGCCTACAAAATACCAACTGCAGACCGTGGCTACGGGTCGCATTTTCAACGATGAAGGCTGGACTTTGGATGACAAGCAATGTGATCAGCCGAGCATGGTTCGGCCTGTCTACGAAAAGAAACAATTGGAAGTGGCAGAGGGCGCTTGCTTGGGCCTTTACCGCTATGCCGATTGGCTGCCCATCAAGACCATGTTGAGCAAGCCCTCGGAGCCCATTACCTACAAAAGCGATGCCTTGGCCAAACGGCTTGGCCTGAATAACCTTTACATCACCTTTAATGGTTGGTGGCCCGAGCGAAAAGCCCGTATGACGACCTGCTCCTTTAAGGAGATGGAGGCTTATTCGGTGTGTGCCCGCTTGGGCGATGACCTGAAAGAAAAGGTGCTGGTGGTGGCTTCGGCTGGCAATACGGCTCGTGCTTTTGCCAAGGTGTGTTCCGATAACGGCATCAAATTGCTGCTCTGCGTGCCTCAGGACAATATTAATGCCTTGTGGTTCGACAAGCCATTAAATCCCTGTGTAAAACTCATCACCACCGAGTCGGGCAGCGACTATTTCGATGCCATCAACCTTTCGAATGTGGTCTGTGGATTGGAAGGCTACCTTGCTGAAGGTGGTGCCAAGAATATCGCCCGTCGCGATGGCATGGGCACTACGATGATGTCGGCCACGACTTTCATTGGCCGTACGCCCGATTTCTATTTCCAGGCTGTGGGTAGTGGCACTGGTGCCATAGCCGCTTGGGAGGCCAACCTGCGTTTCATAGAAGACGGACGCTTTGGCAGTCACAAAGCACGCCTGATAGTGTCACAAAACAAGCCTTTCGTGCCCATGTATGACGCTTGGCGTGCCGATTCGCGTGCCTTATTGCCTTATGATGCCGACCAGGCCCGTAAAGATGCCGCCGAGATTTGCGCCCCCGTGCTCTCCAACCGCAAGCCGCCTTATGGCCTTGCCGGTGGCCTCTATGACGCGTTGAAGGACACCAATGGCGACATCCTCGCTGTCAGCAATGCCGAAGCCAATGCTGCCAAAGCTTTGTTTGAAGAGACGGAAGGCATCGACATCTACCATGCCGCTGCTGTGGCCACGGCCTCATTACAGCAGGCAATAGAAAAGGGAACGGTGAAACCTGATGATGTGGTGATGCTCAACATCACGGGTGGAGGCGAAAAGCGCTTCCATGCCGAGCATGAGATTTATTATTTGAAGCCGGATCACATTTTCAGGATTGACTTCACGAAAGAGGAAGTGGAGCGCGTTCTGGCTGAAATGAAATAAACGCCAGGTTTAAGGCCGGTTAAGTCTAGTTGAAGAGCGTTTCCGATTGAGGGGACGCTCTTTATCGTTTTTCCCGTTTCGTCGAATAGGTCGACCTGCTCCAATCCTTCTGCTTCGATGTTCACGATATCGGCAGTGGGGTTGGGGAAAACGCTGATTCTATGTGCGTTGTTTTCCGATAGTTCGGTCGGGTCTAACGGTGTCACCCAGAAGGTAACCAATGCTGTGTTGCAGTTGCAGGGGATGGTCATATGGATGTCGAGCCATGCCACTGTGCCAGGCTCCACCTCGGGACGCAATGTGGCGTGGGCGGTCACTTCGACGGTTTCGTCAGGTTGGGTGGGGAAGGTCGTCGTCATGACGCCATTTGAGAAGAAACTGAAGTCGGTGAAGAACTCATTGGATGGGTGCACAGTGACATCGACGGGGTCGTAGCCGGTGTTGTGGATGAGGAAGCGGAAAGTGGCCTCCGTGCCAGGATACAAGGCGGTGTCACCAGTGATTTCATAAGCTTCAAAAGTATATTGCTCCAGCATGTCGATTTCAATGTCATCGATGGTAAGGTAGGTGGCACTTGAACCCGCTATTGCATGTATGCCAATATATTGGCATCCCGAGGGTATGGTGTCGACATAGGAAGAACACTTTTCATAGACACCACCACTGACAAGGGTGTTGAGCAGTGGGGTATGCATGTTGTCGGCATGGGGAGCATCGCCTGCCCAAAACTCCAGTTGGAAGTCGCCATCGGAGATAGCCCAGCAACTGATGCGGTATTGCATACGGGAGAAGAGCGAGAGTGGCATGTACATCCAAGCATCTTCGGCGTTGTTGAAGGCATACCAATTGCCAGAATGGGCGACGCGGTTGTGGTCTTTCTCGAGATAACCGCAAATCCACGAGTTGTTGTCGCTAGTCCATCCCACGGGAGTCTCCAAATCGTGGTTGGCATATTCGAAGCCTTCGGTGAGGATGATGTCGGCAAAGGCTGTTGTTGTCGTCAAACAAACCAAGAGGGTAAGAAACAGATTCTTCATTAGACTAATATTTGGCGCAAAAGTAAGAAAAAACTTGTCGAAACGGCTTGTATTACCCAAAAATTCCATATCTTTGAAGCGTTTTTGAAAGCACCTTATTATTGATATGCCCCACATCTTTGGTAATATGGTATACTTGAACATCAAGGAACGCGACCGTTTCTGAATACCTGTTCGGTAAGGAGGTTTGTATTCCCTTCTCCAATAGAGCTTTCAAATCTTGAAATTTTAAATCTTTAAATCATAAATCTTAAATCAAATAATATCATGGAATTACCATTTGCAGAAGCGTGGAAAATCAAGATGGTTGAACCCATTAAGAAATCCACCCGCGAACAACGCGAGAAGTGGCTCAACGAAGCCCACCAGAATGTCTTTATGCTGAAGAGCGACTATGTCTACATCGACTTGCTGACCGACAGCGGCACCGGCGCCATGAGCGACCGTCAGTGGGCCGCTATGATGCAGGGCGACGAGAGCTACGGCGGCGCCCGCTCGTTCTACCACATGAAGGACACCATCACCGAACTCACCGGTTTCGAGTATGTCATCCCCACTCACCAAGGCCGCGCTGCCGAGAATGTGCTGTTTTCATACCTCGTGAAGCCTGGTCAGGTCATCCCTGGCAACGCTCACTTCGACACCACCAAGGGCCACATTGAGAGCCGTAAGGCTTTCGCCATCGATGTTACCGTGCCCGAGGCCTACGACACGCAACTCGAAGTGCCTTTCAAGGGCAATGTCAGCCTCGAGATACTCGAGAAGGTGCTGAAAGAGAACCAAGGCAATGTGCCGTTCATGGTCCTCACTGTGACCAACAACACCGTCGGCGGTCAGCCCGTCAGCATGCAGAACATCCGCGAGACCTGCGAGCTCTGCCACAAATACGGCGTGCCGGTCAACATCGACAGCGCCCGTTTCATCGAGAACGCCTATTTCATCAAGACCCGCGAAAAGGGTTATGAAAACAAGACCTTGAAGGAAATCGCATTGGAGATGTTCAGCTATGCCGACTCGATGACGATGTCTGCCAAGAAGGACGGTCTCGTCAACATGGGTGGTTTCATCGCCACCAACAAGAAGGACTGGTACGAAGGCGCCAAGTTGTTCTGCATCCCCTTCGAAGGCTTCCTCACCTACGGCGGCATGAACGGCCGCGACATGGACGCTTTGGCTGTCGGTCTAAAGGAAAACATCGAATTCGACATGGTTGAGACCCGTATCAAACAAGTGCACTACCTCGCTGCCAAACTCGATGAGTACGGCATTCCTTACCAGCGTCCAGCTGGTGGCCACGCCATCTTCGTCGATGCCGACAAGGTGTTGACCCAAATCCCGAAGGAAGAGTTCCCCGCCCAGACACTGACCTGTGAGCTCTATCTCGAAGCTGGCATCCGTGCCTGCGAGATCGGTTATGTGCTTGCCGACCGCGACCCGGTCACGCGCCAGAACCGCTTCGGTGGCAACGACTTCGTGCGTCTCTGCATTCCGCGTCGTGTCTACACCAACAACCACATGGACGTGATTGCCGCCGCTCTGAAGAACGTCTACGACCGTCGCGACACCATCAAGCGCGGTCTTGAAATCACTTGGGAAGCCGAGCTGATGCGTCACTTCACCTGCCAGTTCAAGAGACTGGGATAATATCCTACAAGTCCGCGAATCGTATTTTCGGGGGTGCCTATGGGTAGGCATCCCCGAATTTGTTTTGGTGCGGCATGATGTCGGAAAAATGTGTAACTTTGCCGCTGTTATGACTACTACAGCAATCGTTTTACAGATCCTCTTCATCCTTTGCCTGACCTCAAGTGTGGTCACGCGTTCGGTCGGATTGGTTTCGGCCGACGACAAGCCCGCGAAAAAGCTTTGGATACCCCTTATGTTTGGTATCAGCCAAGGCGTAATGGCGATTTTGGGCTATAATATTGGTCGGCTGATCAGTCATTTATTCACATATATCGCCGAGTACATGGTCTTCGTCATGATGCTTGTCGTTGCGGTCAAACTGTTTGTCGACTCGATGCGCGTCTTGAAAGGCAAAATGCTTTATACCCTCCGAACCGAGTGGGATTTCATCCTTATATCGTTTCTTGCCGCTTTCAACACACTGTTGATGTCGCTCATGGGCTTCTGTTTCATGCCTTTTGGTGCATGGTATTGGCTTGTGTTGGCCGTTTTCGTGGCAGGGTTTTTGTGGGCATGGTTCACCGTTCGCATCGACTTCAAGCCTGGCATGGCCAAGAAATTGAGCTTTGTCGAGTTCTCGGCTTCGGTGTTTATGGTGGTCCTTGCCATCTTGTATTTGTTCACGGATTTGATGAAATGAATATGAAAAAGACAATCGCGTTGTTTATCGGTCTATGGCTGGCCCTATTCGCCACAGCTCAACCCGCCAACTATTACAATTCGGCCAATGGTTTGACGGGCAATCAGTTGAAAGTTGCACTTCACAACATCATCAAAGGCCACACTTCCATTTCGTACGGCCAGTTGTGGAATGCTTTCTGGAGCACCGACAACAAAGGTAATGGTGTGGTGTGGGACATGTATTCCGACATCCCTAACGGTACACCGCCTTACATCTATTATCTGGGCACAGACCAGTGTGGCAACTACAGCGGCGAGGGTGACTGCTACAATCGCGAGCATTCATGGCCTTCGAGCTGGTTCAACGACCAGACGACGCCTCGCACTGATTTGCACCATATCTTTCCTACCGATGGCTGGGTCAACAACAAGCGCGGCAACAATGCTTTTGGCGAAGTCAGGTCAGCTTCATGGACTTCTAGAAATGGCTCGAAATTAGGCAATTGCAAAACCTCGGGCTTCACCGGAACAGTGTTTGAACCCATCGATGAATACAAGGGTGACTTCGCTCGCGCCATCATGTACATGAGCGTGCGCTATTACACTGAAGACAGTGGATGGGGGTCGAGTGACATGACGACAAAGTCGGAAATCAAGCCTTGGGCTATACAGATGCTGTTGCGTTGGAATGAGCAAGACCCTGTGAGTCAGAAGGAAATCAACCGCAACAATGCCATTTACAATGACTACCAGCATAATCGCAATCCTTTTGTCGACCATCCGGAATATGCCCGTATGATTTGGGATCCGACTTGGAACGCTGTCGAGGAAACCATAGAAGCGGTGTACCTATTCCCCAATCCTGTTGATGCAGGACAGACGCTGCATGTGAGCGGCAATGCCAATCAGTTTGACGCGGTGACCATCTGCGACCTGAATGGACGGACTTTGCTCAAGGCCACAGGCAACGCCGTTGGCGATTTCGTCGTCAGTCTTCCTTCGGATTTGGCCAAAGGTTGCTACATCATCAAATTGATGCGCAACGGCAATGTGGTGAAATACGAGAAATTATTGGTAAAATGATGTGTCGTGTAGAGACGTACGGCCGTACGTCTCTACCCATCACATCATTTTCTTGTGCCTGAAATAGATATAGAACCCTGCAGCCACCAAAGCCATGAATCCTATGATACCCCAGAAAGTCCAAAGTGTGTCGGTACCCAAATCCTGGAATGGAAGGTTGACGTTCATGCCATAGAGGCCGGTAATGAAGGTCAAAGGCAGGATGATGGTCGACACGAGGGTCAGGATCTTCATCGTCTCATTGGTCTTGTTGGTCTGCATCGAGTCGAAGGTCATGGAAAGGCCCTCGATCAGTTCCTCGTAGTCCTCGGTCATATCCCACACCTTCTGCAGGTAGTCGAGGATGTTGCCCCAGTAGTCCTCCATGTATTCCACATCGTCAGTGAAACCGGTCACCTTACCTGTCTCGAAGAGGTGGAAGAGTCGCAACTGCGGCTTGAAAATGGTGTTGATGAGGATGAGGTTTTTGCGCGTCACGCTGATGCGCTCGATAATCTTTACCTGCTTCTCTTGCAACAACTCGCGATTGATCAACTCGACATCCAATCCGACTTTACGCAACAGATACACTGACTCGGTCATCAGCTTTTCAAGGATGCGGTAAAGCAGGATGTCGGAGTTGCGGAAGTTCATCTCCTCTCCGTTCTGGATGCGTTCTTCATATTCTTCGAAAAGTTGTGAGACGCCCCATGGGTTTTTCTCGATGGAGATGATGTAGTCTTTACCCCAGAAAATCTTCACTTCCTTGATTTTCACAAACTT
The DNA here is from genome assembly GCA_017395365.1 of Bacteroidales bacterium. GTDB lineage: Bacteria > Bacteroidota > Bacteroidia > Bacteroidales > F082 > Limimorpha. The sequence continues at coordinate 92,824 of JAFPUN010000021.1, read as the reverse complement.
GTTCTGACGATCGAAGTTGGGAAAATGAAGAATGAGGAAGTAATAGTCGTCGTAAATATCGATTTTGGGGCGTTGGTTGACGGATTTGCAGTCTTCGATGTCCAAAGGGTGGAAATGAAATCGGTCTTTCAGGAATTCAAAGTCTTCTTCCGTTGGGTTGTTGAGATGACGCCAAGTCAAGTCCCCGATTTTCAGGCTGTTAATCATAGGCCTTCCCCCTTTCTTTTAAAGTGAATACTCTATTTACATCGGCGCAAAATTTGTTTCGCGCCGCGAAAATAGTGTTTTTTGTTGAAAACGAGGAAACAAAACTTGCAAAAAAATGCAATTTTTGTGTTTTTCGCGTTCACATATGGTTTGGTTTACTTCGTCGAGTTGTCGGTTTTTATCCGATTTACTTCCACTCAAACGAATTAATCATGTGGTCGATGTCTTCGCGGATGAAGTTGATGACGGGTCGCATCGAGTCGTTGTCGGGCTTGAAGTTGAAATAGAGGGCGCCGCGCACGAAGTTTCGGGTGCTGTCGGTGAGGTAGAACTGCATAGGGGTGGCCACTCCTTTGCCATCCATCTCGATGAAGAGGCCGTAGACATGGTGCTCATCGTTGACGATCAAGCTGTCGCTCACGCCGTTGGCTTTTTGCAGGTGCTTGGTGACCATGGTGTGGACATCCTCCAAATACTCGCTTAAGTTGCCGTTGACGGGCTTGTGTGTGATATGGATGGATCCCTTGAATTGTGGCATCTCGATGTTGACCCAGTTTTTCTCGTTCGGTGAATAGGGGTCGGGGGTGACCAAGGCGTATTGTGGGCACTCGAAGCTGTAGCGTTCGATGGTGTCAACGCGAGTGTAGGCCTTCTCAGGCAGGTCGATGCGGAAGTAGCCGCGTGGTTTGGGCAGGTAGGTCTCACCGTTGTTGCATGAAACAATAAAACAAGCCAAAACCATGGCTGCCATGAATAGTATTAACTTGTTGATTCTCATTTTTTCTATTTGTCGGCCCTTCGACGGGCTCAGGGACCTTAGGTGCTGAGCCCGTCGAAGCGCTGGTTTATTCTTCTTCAAATACTACTTTTACTTCTTTGATGCGTTTCGAGTCGGCATCTGTGATTTCCATGTGGAACTTCTCGAAGTTGAACTTGAACCCGATTTCAGGGATGCGGCCTTCGATTTCAAGGATGAGTCCTGCCAAAGTGTCGGCTTCGCCTTGCATAGGCTCGAAGTAATCTTCATCGACGCCAAAAACCTTGCAGAAATCGACGATGCTGGTTTGGGCCTTGAAGAGATACGAGCCGTCGTCGAGTTTCTTGTAGTGTTCTTCTATATTGGCTTCGTCGAACTCATCGTTGATTTCGCCCACGATTTCTTCGATGACGTCTTCCATGGTGATGAGTCCCGAAGTGCCGCCGTATTCGTCGACGACAATGGCGATGTGGATCTTCTTCTCGCGGAAGTCCTGAAACAGGTCGTTGATCTTTCGGTTTTCAGGGACAAAGAAGGCTGGACGGATGAGCTTCTGCCATTCATAGGATTCGGCATCCAAATAGGGCAGGAGGTCTTTGACATAAAGGATGCCTTCCACCTTATCCAGAGTCTCGTCATAGACGGGAATTCTTGAGAATCCGCTCTTAATGACGACAGCAAGCATGTCGGTAAATTCCATGTCGTGTTCCACACCGATAATGTCGACACGTGGTATCATCACGCCACTCACCTCTTTCTCGCTAAACGAGGCAATGCCTTTCAGCATCTGCTTCTCATCCATTGGAGTCGACTCTTCGGTGGCGATGTCGACGGCCGTGGAGAGGTCTTCCATCGAGATCTCGCCTTTCTTCTTTTCCAAGTGCTTGTCCATGAACGAGGTGGAGTTGACCAGCAGTTTGCTCAAAGGTTTGAACAACCCGTTGAGGAATCGTAGAGGACGCGCCATGAAGCGGGCCACCTTGACGGGGCGTTTGCTGGCATAGATCTTCGGGGTGATTTCTCCTACGATTAATATCAACGAGGTGACGATGACCACTTCCAACAGGAAAGCGGCAATGGGGTAGTTGGCCATGTCGAACAGCTGTGCCATGACATAGGTGGCCAGCAGTGTGATGGTGACATTGACGAAGTTGTTGCCAATCAGGATGGTGGCCAGGAGTGTTTTAGGTCGCTCGCGTAGTTTGAGTACGAGTTTGCTTTTGATGTCGTCGCGCGACTCGAGGTTGTCGATGTCGGCGGGCTGCAAGGAGAAAAATGCCGTCTCGCTGCTCGAGATCAAAGCCGAGGCGATGAGGAGCAGGCATAATACGACCAATCCTATGATGGCGTTGACAGTAAATCCGGTGAAAAAGTTGCTTAAAACAACGTTGAGGAGTCCTATGAGAGGGTCAGGGTCGGGTGTTTCCAAAATCTTTTGATTTAAAATTCAAGCCGCAAAATTAGTAAAAAAAACCATACAACATTATAAATCAGAGGAAATTCGATTAAGAAGACGTGGAAAGTCCCGTGTCAATTATCAAAATGGCAGGTCGTTGCCTTCATCGGGAGCATCGAAGTTGCCTTGTGGCGTATAGCCAGTGGGAGCGGGCTCGGTAGCTGGTGTGTAAGGCTGGCCATACGAGGATTGTTGGGCTGGACGAGCAGGGGCCAGTTGCATCATCTTGTCGGCGATGACTTCGGTGACATAGCGCACGGCACCTTGCTGGTCGGTATATTGACGGGTTCTGAGTTTGCCTTCGACATACATCATGTCGCCCTTCGAGTAATTGCGGCGTCCCTCTGCAATGTCATTAGCCAGGTTGCCCCAAACGACGATGTTGTGCCAGTCGGTTTGTTCTACCCAGTTTTGGTCGCGGTCGCGATAGCGTTCTGATGTGGCCATGGTGACCGAAATCTTCTTGTTTCCGTTTTCAAAAGAGGTCACTTCCGGGTCTTTGCCAAGGCGGCCAATGAGGATGACTTTGTTCAAACTTGCCATAATTTTCGTTTTTTAAGTGTTTAAGTATAAGTCTATTAAGCGTGGGATGGGGTAGTTTCCCAAGTCACTTTCAGGGGCCAAAAATAAGTCTTTTGTTTGAATCTGCAACAATTCTTTATCAAGTTTTATTTCAATGAATTGGGCAAGGATGGTGCGGTGGGTCAGTTTGTGGGTGAATATGGGCGATGTCTTGGTGATGGTAAAGGATGTGTCACCAACGAGTTGCTGGAACTCATTTGAGGCTATGACTTCCTCCACTGTCATAGTTTTCGGGCTTTCGATGCAGGCGAAGTCATAGAGGTTGCGCCAGATGTCGTCGGTGTTGCGTTTGTGGAGATAAATGCTGCCATTTGTCCTGAAGACCAAATAGTTGAAGTACCTATTGGTGACTTTCAGTTTGGCCAGTTTCACGGGGCGATGCATCACCGTTTGATGGGCGAGGGCGAGACATTGGGCTTGAAGGGGACACAGCAGACAGTTGGGATTTTTGGGTGTGCAATGCAGGGCTCCGAATTCCATCAGCGCTTGGTTGTAAAGCCCTGGACGTTCGCGGCAGAGAAGTTCGTCGGCAAGGTTGGCGAAGAGTTTTTGGCCCTTTAAATTATTAATAGGTGTGTCGATGTCGAAGAGTCGGGCCAAGACACGGTATACATTGCCGTCGACTACGGCATGGGGCAGGCCGAAAGCAATGGAGGCAATGGCAGCAGCGGTATACTCACCAATGCCCTTTAGTTGTTTAAGTTGCTCGAAATCAGCAGGGAAGTTACCTCCGTATTGATCCACGACTTGTTGCGCACATTGATGCAGGTTGCGCGCGCGAGAGTAATAGCCGAGGCCTTGCCACTGCTTAAGCACTTCTTCTTCAGAGGCTTTGGCAAGGTCGGTCACGGTGGGCCAGCGTTCAATGAAGCGGAGGTAATAGTCGCGTCCCTGGCTGACGCGCGTCTGTTGCAGGATGACTTCGGAGAGCCAAACCTGATAGGGGGTCGGACTATGTCGCCAGGGCAAATCGCGGTGGTTTTGGTCGTACCAATTAATTAAGGTGTCGTGCAGGTTGTTCATCGTGGTTTTCGAGGCGAAATTCTTTATTTATAACTCATTAGAAGAAAAATTTTGCATTAATGGGGTCTGCGTATTGAAAATGTTCGTACCTTTGCCGCAAATTTACAACAAACATTATAACTAACCATTAAATAAGAGAAAAAATGACTAAAGCAGAAATCGTTGCTGAAATCGCAAGCAAGACTGGCATTGAGAAAGGTGCTGTCCAGAATGTTGTTGAAAACTTCATGGAAGTTGTGAAGAACGCCATGGCCAAGGGCGAGAACGTGTATCTGAGAGGCTTCGGCAGCTTCATCATCAAGACGAGAGCTGAAAAGACTGGCCGCAACATTGGCAAGAACATCGCCATCACCATCCCGGCCCACAAGATTCCGGCTTTCAAGCCTGCCAAGACCTTTATGAATGCCGTCAAGTAAGCAAACTATAAAAATCTCTATATTATGCCAAACGGAAAGAAACACAAAAGACACAAGATGTCGACTCACAAGCGCAAAAAACGCTTGAGAAAGGACAGACACAAGAAGAAATAAGCTCTTCTTGAGCCTAAACACGACAATAACACAGCATTGGTTTATTCCATTGTTGTGTTATTGTTTTATCAATCAAATTGTTAACCCCAAAGTTTAAACACTATGTCTGAAGAACAACAACAGGAGGTTGTGGAAGTGAAGACGGTGACGCGCGACTTGGTCATCAATTCGCACGCTTCGGAGGTTGACATCGCACTACTGGAAGACAACGTCCTTGTAGAACTTCACAGAGAGAAGACCAACAACCAATTTGCGGTCGGTGACGTCTATCTGGGTCGAGTGAAGAAAATCCTGCCAGGCCTTAACGCGGCTTTTGTCGACGTGGGTTATCCCAAAGAGGCTTTCCTTCACTATCTCGACTTGGGCTTGCAGGCCCATACCTTGCTCAAGTACAAGAAGAAAGTCGTGGAAGACGAAGAGGTCGCCATGGATAAGTTCAAGCTTGAGCCTGACCTCCCGAAAAACGGCAAGATTGGCGACATACTCAACGTGGGCGACATGATTCCCGTCCAAATCGCCAAGGAGCCAATCCACACCAAAGGGCCCAGAATCACTGCAGAGATTTCGTTTGCAGGCCGTTACCTTGTCTTGGTTCCCTTCTCCAACCGCATTTCTGTATCGCAAAAGATCCGCAGCGGCGACGAACGCAATCGCCTGCGTCGGCTCATCCAAAGCATCAAGCCCAACAACTACGGCGTCATCATCCGTACTGTCGCCGAAGGCAAGAAGGTGGCTGAACTCGATGCCGACCTGCGCTCGCTCATTACCAAATGGGAGCAATGCACCATCGAGATGAAGAAGATGACCACCTTCGGAAGGATGGTCAGCGAGATGGACCAGACCAGCGTCATGCTCCGCGACTTGCTTAACGAATCGTTCACCAACATTAGGGTGAACGACGCTTCGCTCTATGAAGAGATACGGAAATACATCCAGACCATCGCACCGCAAAAGGCCGAAATCGTACAGCTCTACGAAGGCAAGGAGCCGATTTTCGACCATTTCAATGTGGCCAAGCAAATCAAAGGCTTTTTCGGTCGCGTGGTTACCATCAAAAACGGTGTCTATCTCATCATCGAGCACACCGAGGCCATGCATGTCATTGACGTCAACAGCGGCCACAAACTCAACAAGGACAACACTCCAGAGGAAAACGCATTCCAGGTCAACCTCGAAGCCGCCAAGGAGATTGCTCGCCAGCTGCGTCTGCGCGACATGGGCGGTATCATCATCGTGGACTTCATCGACCTGCACGAAGCCAAACACCGCAAGCAGCTCTACGACGCCCTCGTCGAGGCTATGAAGCCCGACCGTGCTAAACACACAGTGCTGCCGGCCACCAAGTTTGGCCTCATCCAAATCACCCGCCAGCGCGTGCGCCCCGAGACGGAGGTGCAAGTGCAGGAGAAATGCCCCGTCTGCGACGGTGAAGGCAAGATCCGCCCTGCCATCCTCTACATCGACGAAATCGAAAACCACCTCAAGTATCTTATGGTCGACCAAAACGAGAACCACCTCACCTTGCAGGTGCATCCCTTTATCTATTCCTACCTTTGCATAGATGGCCTGTTTTCGATTCGCCGCAAATGGATGAAGAAATACGGCAAGAAATTCAAAGTGCAGTCGATGCCCGAATTCCACATGCTGCAGTACAACTTCCAAAACGCCAACGGCGACGACATAAAACTATAAGGAAGTGCTGCCAGAAAAACCTCGAAAAGCCGTCCCATTATCGTTTGGGACGGCTTTTTTTGCATAAAAAAGTAGGGACATCGGCTTTTGTGGTCGACTACTATATTGCTGATACACAGGATAATCAGATAAGGACAATCCAAAAAAGTAGGGACATGGCCCCATGGGGAGCCTCATGCCTCTTGACAAATGTTTTTTTGCTATATTTTTGCAATGACGGATAAAGGACCAGGGAAACTACCTTTACACTTTACACCGTCATGGCGGAGGAGCATCCGCCATCTCCCGATCGCGAAGACATACTCCTTTCGCTTGGGAGATTGCGGGTCAAGCCCGCAATGACGGTTTTGGGTGAAGATGGAAGTTCCGAGTCAAAAAGTAGAATGACTATGAAAACATACTTGAAACCACTAATCCTAATCACCGCAGTCCTCGCGCTGGCTTCCTGCGACAGCCCAACGAAGCGCTTGGAACAGGCCCAAGCATTATATGATGAAGGTGTGCAACTGCGTGAGCAACGCCGTTCCGAAGAGGCCGCCGAGAAGTTTCTGCAAGGGCTGGAACTCGTGCAGCGTTCGGACAAGACGGCCGAGACCATCCAATTGGAAGGCCAACTCTGCGACAACCTCGGCGCCATGTACCTCAAGCACGGCCTTTTCGAGGATGCCTTCAAGCAACACCAACAGGCACTGACTTGTTTTAGGCAGGCCGCCGACTCCACAGGCATGATGAACGCCTACCGCAACAGCGGTCGGGCGGTGCGGGCGCAGGAGCAATACACCCAAGCCAAGCAATATTACGACTCGGCTTTCCGCGTGGCCACCTTCATCAACGACCAAGCCATGCTCGCTGACCTCTATCTCGAGATGGGCCGCGACTACTATATGGAGACAGGCAACTTCGCCAAAGGCATCGAGAGCGTCAACCAAGCCTTGGAAATCGGCCTCAACGACAATGACACCGACATCGCCCACATGACCTTGGGTATCCTTTATTATTACACGCGCGAAAACGAGAAAGCGAAGTCCTACTTAAACCAAGCCCTCCGCAGCGAGCGTGCCGGACTGAAAATGTCGGTGTATCAAACACTTTACGCCATCGCCTACAGCGAGGGCGACTACCAACAAGCGGTGAAATACCACACGCTTTTTTCTGATAACTTGGTGCAAGCCGACGCGGAGCACTCCAGCGAGACCATGCAAAGAATCAAGGCGGAATACGAGTTGAAAGCCCAGCAGAGCGAGTTGGAGAGCTTGCACCGCACCCGCGACCTGAAACTCTATCTAATTATCGCCTTGGCAGTGATTGCCTTGCTCGTCATCCTCTTGATTGTGAGGAAGAAAATCAGCGACCACAAACTGGAGATGGAGCATTTCGGGCGGCTGGTGGAGCGCGACCAAAACCGCATCCACGAGTTGGTGAGCGACATGGAGAACCTGATCCGCACCAACGATGAACTACGCCGCCAGCAGCAGACCCTTCCACCGAAGGATTTGATGTCGATCCAGAAAATCTTGACGCGAAACAAGATTATGACTACCGCGCAAGCCCTCACGGAAGAAGTGAACAACGACTCGCTCAACTTCGAGCTGACCGACAACGATTGGAACGACTTCATCAGCCTCACCGACTTGGTCTTCGACGGCTTCTCGCAGCGGCTGTTGCAACTCTATCCTAAACTCAGCAAGTGGGATGTGCGCATCTGCTGCCTCTCCAAGAACGGTTTCTCCAACCAAGTGATTTCCATCCTGTTGGACACGCAGACCGACTCTTACTACAAACGCAAAACCCGCATAAAACAGATGAAGATGGACCTTGGGGATGATAATAGAAGTTTTGAAGAAATTGTGAATGCTGTGTAGCTTCTGGCTTTTGGCCTCTGGCTTCTGGCAGATCCCCCACAGAGCCTCATTGCGGGCGCAGACCCGCAATCTCTTGAACAAAGGGGAACTGCCAAAGGCCAAGAGCCAGTAGCCAGTAGCAGAAAAATGAAATCAAATAATTAACAATCAAATAATTAGACCTATGAAAAAATTAGTATCAATCATCATCCTTTGCCTCGGCTGCCTTGGCATCCTTGAGGCGCAAGAAAACATTTGGAAGCCCATCAATGGCACCGGAATAATAGGTGCCGCTCCCGATGGAAGCATCTTTGCCTATGGTGAATATGGCACATTGTCGCGGTCGCTAGACGATGGCGAGTCGTGGCAGACTGTATTAGGCCAAGAAACAGGTTTTATTGGTCATATTAATTCGTCATGCTTTGCGGTTAGCCCTGAAGGAAGAATCTGTGTCTTTAATGATAACCAACAGACCGTAGTGTATTCCGACGATAACGGCGACACATGGCAGCAAACCCCGTCAATTTCCTCATGTGCAATGCCTGATAAAGCAGGCCTTTGCGTTCCAACTAACGACATTATGGTGGTTTGGGCTGAAAACGGGGAAATCTCCTATACTCTTGACGGTGGCGAGACATGGGATGGGTGGATTCTTGATTTTCTCGAAAACTCTGAATCCGTCAGCGACCTTTTGGTCAACGAAAATGGCGATGTGTATGTCAGCGTCGCCTACTACATAATGAATATCGTCGGCATTTATCATTCTACTTTGTCAGATATCCAAAACTGGGAACTCGTTGCCGCTGAAGGCATTAGCATTAATGACATGGCTTTCGACCCTGAGGGAAATGTGGTGGCTTGTGGCTATAATGCCGATGGAAGTAGTGTTGGTTTCCAGCATATTCCGGGCTTCTATTTATTTGATGGAACGAGCTTGGCCATCAGCGATGATGGAATTGTGTACACGCCTCACTTCATGGGACTTCAGGCTGTTCTTTCCTATTCCATCGACCATGGCGAGCATTTCACCGAGTTAGGAGAGCACCTTCCCCTTGTTGATATAGCTCCAGGCGGCGAAAATCCTCGTCTTTTCAAAGGATATGACAACCATCTGTATTTCGACGGAGGAGGAGAGTATTGGAAGAGCGTTCGCGATGCGGATCATATCCTAGGGAACTTCCCCCTGGAAAACACGGCATGGGTGCAGTTCTACCGCTCCATGTATGAGGACTCCACCTATTACCAGTTGGGCATCAAGGGCGATACGGTGGTGAACGAGACGGCTTACAAGAAAGTCATCAATTGCTCTCATCTGGGCTATCCCATAGAAGGCGAGTGCTTCGGCGGCATCCGTGAGGACGAGGACGGCAAATGCTATTTCATGTCGTTTGTAGATGCCATTTATGCCCCGTGGCCCTTGCATTATGATTGTGAGGCAAACACCGAATATCCCCTTTACGATTTCTCGCTTTCGGTATGCGATGTGTTCCAGACGATTGGTCTAACACCTCATGTCGTATTTGATACCGCCGAAATGCAACTCAACGGCAGCACAAGGAAGGTGCTTTGGTTTGGCAATAATTGCGACAATGGGAATCCTTATGAATGGCAATGGATTGAAGGCATAGGAAGCACCCATAGTCTGTTGTATCCCATTCAGGATGAGCCTGACAACGGGCCAGAATACCGTTTGGTGGAGGTTTGGCAGGACGAGGAACTGCTTTACAAGAACCCACATTTTCTTGACTATTTCCCCTTGGTTCAAGCGGACAACAACCGCCAGAAATGGAATGTGGTTTACATCAATTCGGTGAATTGGCCAAATGATTATCATACTGAAATACAAAGCATTAGGGATAACATTACCTTGGATGGTGTAGACTATAAACTTGTTTGGAAGGAAGATGTGTATGATTCCAAAAGAATTGCAGGGGCGGTTCGCGAAGAAAACCGAAAGGTGTATTATCGTAGGAAAGTAGCCCAAAACTACCAAGATGAAGTGCTACTTTACGATTTCAACTTGACTATGGGCGACACTGTCACCGTGAATTGGATTGGTCAAAAGTTGGGGGTGTTGGAAGAATCCGAAGTACAAGTAAATGGCAATATGAGACGAATGTTGGGATTGGCAGAGTATTATGAAGATGGCACTATAGGTGAAGTGGAAGAATATTGGATTGAAGGCGTTGGAAGCACTTATGGTTTCTTGAATAGTGGCTATGAAGCGATGGTTGGAGCATACATTCAACTCTTGTGCTATCACGAGAACAGCAACCTGGTTTGGGACAACGAGGAGTTTGAAGATTGCGTGATGAACAGTGATGGTACACTTGCATCGTTTGCTCCCCAAGGGGCGGAGTGGTATTTCCATGTGTTGTCACAAGGGCCGATTACGGAACCGCCTTTCTCTTACATTAATAGAACTGTGAGCGGCGTTGAGGAAGTGCAAGGACACACTTGCAGTGTAATAGATCTCTATGATTATGTGTATGAGGAGGACGATATCGTATATTGGTACAATCAAGCCAATGACGCATTTACGGTGTTGTATGATTTTAATGCTGAAGCAGGGGAATCATGGTATTGCGATATAGAAGAATGTTCGTTTTTGGTTACGGTTCAAAGTGTTGACAATGTGACATGGAATAATCGAACCTACCGCACTCAATATGTGGCGGGATATTATGCCGATAACTTGGACAACGTTGTCTTTGAAGGCAAAATTATCGACGGAATAGGGTATGAAAAAGGTTTGTTCCCTAATTGGGGTTCTTGTGGAATCATCTGTGGGGCAGACTACGAATATATGAGATGCTACCTTGAAGATGGTGAATTGCTGTATCACGAAGGCGATTATGATTGCGATTATGTGCCTGGCAACCAGCCACAACAACCTCAATTCGAGTGGTACTACGAAATCCAGAACGAGGATGGCAGCATCACCTACCAATATATGTATCAGGCTGGCGATACCATTGTGCAAGACGAGCCCACACATATCCTCGTGAAAATCAACACGCTTTACGACAAGGGATTACGCGACGAGGTGACACACGAATATGTCTACGAGCGCGATGGCAAACTATATTGGTGGAACAAGACTTTGGAAGAGTTCACCGTGCTGTATGACTATGAAGCCGAAGTGGGCGACTCATGGGAAATTAAAGTCGGCACAAGAACCCTCGACATGCATGTGGACGCAGTGGAAGAAATCGAATACGAAGGCAGAACCTATCGGATGCTGCGTGTGAGCGACCCCGAAGACCTCTTCAGCGGCAACATTGTGTGCGGCATCGGCCACCTCACCAGTTTCTTCCCCGAAAGGTTGATGGGCGACGGCGACCGAATGCGCGTGGAAGGTATGCGTTGCTATTGGAATGAGGGCGAACTGATGTTCAAATACGGCGACGAGGACTGCGACGCGATTTATTCGGAGGTACACGGTGTGGAGGAGGACGGCCCTTCGACAGGCTCAGGAACCGCAGGGACCTTCACGGTTTATCCTAATCCTACCAACGGTGTTTTGTTTGTAGAGACGGTGTGCACACCGTCTCTACCAGACCAGACCTACCATATCACCAATCTGATGGGTCAAACCGTCCTTTCAGGCAATATCATCGCTGATAACCAACAAATTAATGTTTCGTCATTGCCTCAAGGCATGTATTTCATTACCTTTGCAGGCGAGACGCGGAAATTTGTGGTGCGTTAATCGTGGTAAAAGATAACAATCAAAAACATACAACTATGAAAAGATTAGTATTAACTATAGCGATTTTGGCTGGCTTCGTTCTTGGTGGCGTGGCGCAAAGCCTCCATTACGACTTTGAAGACGGTACCCTTCAAGGCTGGACCACACTCGATGGCGACGACGACGGCCATAATTGGGAACCTTCCATAGGCGGAATGGGCCACAATTCCAATGGGATGGTGATGGCTTATTCTAAGGACTATGCCACGGGCGAACCTCTTACACCAGATGAGTATCTTGTTTCTCCACGATTGGTTTTGAATGAATGGCCCGTTATCAATTTCTTTGTTTGTGCTTTGGATGAAATCTATTGTGCAGAGCATTTTGGAGTTTCCATCTCAACGACAGTCAACGATGACCCGCTGGCTTTCACGCTCTTGCATGATTGGACTTTAACCGCCAAAGATGCGGGAAACCGTCAGGGCAATTGGTACGAGTTCACTGTCGACCTTTCTGCTTATACAGGTCAAGAGGTCTATGTCGCCATTCGTCACCACTATTGTTCTGGACAATCTGCTATTTGCGTTGATGATATTCAAATTGATGGGACTATACAGCAAGGCAGTCTGGTGGTTGCGCCGAGCACTTTGACCTTTGAAGAGCCTTTCGTGCCGCAAACTTTCACTATTTACAACCAAACCGACGCGGCTGTCACCATTTCATCCATCAATGTGGAACCTGATGACAATGTGGTGCTTCTCTCTTATGGAGGTTTGCCCCGTACTTTGCAGCCCAATGCAACCATGAATGTGGAAGTGGAAGTGAACGGTGTCGGATATAAGGGCTATAACACTTACCATGTCAACATTGCCACTTCGATAGGCAACAGGCAAGTCACCGTTAGGGTCAATGAGGAAGCTTGGGACGAGGGTTTGTTGTGGATGCCAATGCAAGGACTTACTTTCGATGAAAACTCTCCATTGACTCAGGACTTCTACTTGTATAACACCAACGCCTTGGAGAGCATCACAATCTATGAGCTTTACGAAGCCGGCACTGACTATCTTGCGCTGATTCCTTCACACACTCTTCCATATGTAATCCCGCCTCACGAGTCGCTTAATGTATCCGCTACCTTGGTCAACTTCCCGGAAAATACAACCAATGTCAATATCTATTGCGAAAGCTCTCTGGGTCAAGGAAGTACTCCGTACATACATATTATTGGAGGACTCACACCTGGCAGCGGCGAATTGGTGATTACGCCTGATACGCTGTGGGTTACGGAAATGTACCAATACCAAAACTCCTTTACTATCTTGAATGTCACCGACCATGAAGTTGTCATTTCGGAGGTATATGCAGACGACTCCATCGTAGCAATCAACCACTATGACCCTGCTTATGGATATATTGACATAGAAGATATTCTGCCCATCACGCTTCAAGTGGGAGAAGACATTGTACTTCATACTTACCTTACCAACCTCGTTGAACCTATGGCAAAACGCAGCGAGTACATTGTGGCACCGATTCACATTGTTTCCACCGAAGGCGAAGATGAAGTCATCCTTATGATTGACGAAGCCGCAATTAGTTTTGGGCTGATTGCATACTTGCCTTACTACAGGCTTGATTCATACGAGCCACACCAATTTAGTCTGGTCAATGCAGAATGGTCGCAACCCATCACGATTACCGGAATCGAGGAAATAGGTACAGATTATCTTGAAATCACCACCGAAGCCCCGCTTCCCGTGACCTTGGAAAACTATGGCGACTATTTGCGAGGCAGCCTAAAATGCAGAGAGCCATTCCCTTTTCATGCTTTTGTGTCGACAAGTATCATTGTTCATACTTCCATTGGGGATTTCGGTGCCATCGGTGTTGATATTGACGGCACTATGCTCTTCAGCCCCATTGGTAACGAATGGTACTACGAAATCGAGAACGAGAACGGCAGCATCACCTACCAATATATGTATCAGGCGGGTGATACTATTGTCCAAGACGAGCCGACACATATCCTTGTGAAAATCAATACGCTTTACGACAAGGATTTGCATCAAGATGTGACGCACGAATATGTCTATGAGCGCGACGGCAAAGTGTATTGGTGGAACAAGACTTTGGAAGAATTTACCGTGCTGTACGACTTTGGTGCCCAAGAAGGCGACAGTTGGACGATTAAGGTCGGCACGGAAACGCTCATCATGCATGTTAATTCGGTGGAAACCTTTGAATACGAGGGCAAAACCTATAGGATGCTGCACGTCAGCGACGCGGACGACTACTTCAGCGGCGACATCGTGTGCGGCATCGGCCACCTGACGAGTTTCTTCCCCGAGCGGCTAATGAACAATGGCGATGGCCTCCGTGTGGAAGGCTTGCGCTGCTATTGGGTTGAGGACGAATTGGTGTTCAAATACGGCGACGAGGACTGCGATGCGATTTATGATGAATTGCATGGGATTGAGGAGGACGGCCCTTCGACAGGCTCAGGGGCCGCAGGGCCCTTCACGGTTTATCCTAATCCTACCAATGGCGTTTTGTTTGTAGAGACGGTGTGCACACCGTCTCTACCAGCGGAAACCTACCATATCACCAATCTGGTGGGCCAAACCGTCCTTTCAGGCAATATCACCGCTGATAACCAACAAATTAATGTTTCGTCATTGCCTCAAGGCATGTATTTTATTACCTTTGCAGGCGAAACGCAGAAATTTGTGGTGCGATAATCCTGTAGGGACACACCGCGTGTGTCCGCCAATGCAACCGGCGGACGCATGCGATGCGTCCCTACAAATGGCAAACGCACGAACAACATTATACCCATATAATCTATGAAAAACCTACGGCTATTTGCCATCCTTGCGTTCCTACTGTTGGCGGGGAAATTAACCATGGCCCAAACCGACCTCGAAACCATGATGGCCACACGTGGGGAATATTTCTTCTCCCTACCCTTACAACAACGTGAAGAGGCCGAGCGGCTCACCCGACTTTGTTCCATCGACAAACTGGAAGGCAACCATCTGATTTGTTATGCCAACGAAGAGCAGTACCGCCAACTCCTAGCCATGGGCTATCAGCCCACGCTGCTCATGCCGCCTTCCATGCAAGAACATTACGCCATGTGGGACGGCACGAACCGCGAGGCCTACGACTGGGATGCCTATCCTACCTATGAGGCCTACCAGGACATGATGAAGCATTACGCCGAAGATTTTCCTGAACGGTGCACATACTTCGATTTGGGCACATTGGCGAGCGGTCGCAAGCTCATGTTTTGCCGCTTCAACAACGGAGATCCTGACGGCAAGCCCAAGTTTCTCTACACTTCCACCATCCATGGCGATGAGCTGACAGGCATGATGCTCATGCTGCGTCTCATCGATGAGCTTTGCACCAGCAACGACCCACGAATCCTCGCACTGCTCGACCAGCTCGACATTTTCATCTCGCCCTGCACCAACCCCGACGGCACCTATCACGGAGGCAACAACACCGTCTATGGCGCCCGTCGCAACAATGCCAACGATGCCGACCTCAACCGCAACTATCCCGACTTCGACAACGGTCCTCATCCTGATGGCAAGGAGTATCAGCCTGAAACCATAATGATGATGGAGCTTGCCGAGCAATACCCCTTTACCATGGCGGCGAACTATCATGGCGGATCCGAGGTGCTGAACTATCCGTGGGACACCTACCAACCGCTGCATCCCGATGACGAATGGTGGCAATTGGTGTGTCACGAATATGCCGACTTGACCCATGAACACGATACCATGTATATGAGTGGTTTCGACAACGGCATCGTCAATGGTTATGTGTGGTATCCCATCTATGGCAGCCGCCAGGATTACATGAACTATTACCAGCAATGTCGCGAGGTGACCATCGAGTGCTCCATCCCCTATACACCGAATCCATCGACAATGCCCATGTATTGGACCTATAACCATGAGAGTATGTTGCGTTACTTGGAACAATGTCTTTATGGGATTCACGGTAGGGTGACGGATTCGGTCACAGGTGTGCCTTTGGAGGCAGAGGTCACCATTCTCACCCACGATCATCACGGTTCTGCCGTCAGCAGTCATTTGCCTGTTGGCGACTACCACCGTCCCATCAAGGGCGGCACCTACGAGGTGACGTATTCTTGCGAGGGTTATTACCCCAAGACCCTCACCTTGACGGTGGCAGACTGGGAGACCTTGGTGCAGGATGTGCAATTGGTACCGGAAGGGTATGGGGTTGAGGAAGGCGGCATTACGATGGGTCCAGCGTCCTTGAAGGTTTATCCTAATCCCACAAACAACATTCTGTTTGTAGAGACGCGGCGCGCCACGTCTCTACCAGACCAAATGTATCGCATCACCAATCTTATTGGCCAAACCCTATTGACAGGCCAAATAATGGCTGAAAACCAACAAATCAATGTTTCGTCATTGCCTCAAGGCATGTATTTCATCACCATAGGCGAAGCGACGCGGAAATTTGTGGTGCGGTAAATGCAGTTTTGAGATTTAATCATGAAAGCCCACTTTGCAATGAGGTGGGCTTTCCTATGTTGTCAGTTTTTTTATTACTTTTGCACCCAAATTGAATCAATTATGGCAAAAGATATCGTTTTGAGCGGCATTCGCCCCACCGGAAACCTTCACCTCGGAAATTATTATGGCGCCGTGCGTAGCTTCGTGAAGATGCAGGAAGATTATAATTGCTACTTCTTCATCGCCGACTGGCATTCACTGACCACGCACCCTAAGCCAGAAAATATACAGCGTTCGGCCCGCACGATTTTGGCCGAATACCTCGCATGCGGCATCGACCCTGAAAAGGCCACCATCTACATTCAGAGTGATGTGCCGGAGACCATCGAACTGTATCTCTACTTCAATATGAACGCCTACATTGGTGAGTTGGGTCGCGTGACGACCTTCAAGGAGAAAGCCCGTCAACAACCTGACAATGTGAATGCTGGCTTGTTTACCTATCCCACGCTGATGGCTGCCGACATCCTGCAACATCGTGCCAAATGGGTGCCTGTGGGCAAGGACCAGGAGCAGAACATGGAAATGGCCCGTAAGTGCGCGCGCCGCTTCAACAATATCTATCAGGTGGAGTTCTTCCCTGAGCCGCAGAACTACTACTTCGGTGGCGATGCCGTCAAAGTGCCGGGATTGGACGGCAGTGGCAAGATGGGCAAGAGCGACGGCAACTGCATCTACCTCTTTGAGGATGAGAAGACCATGCGCAAGAAGGTGATGCGCGCCGTCACCGATAGCGGCCCGACCGAGCCCAACAGCCCCAAGCCCGAAGTCATCCAAAACCTCTTCACGATGATGAACATCGTCAGTGAGCCCGACACGGTGAAATATTTCGACGAGAAGTGGAACGACTGCTCTATCCGTTATGGCGACATGAAGAAACAACTGGCAGAGGACTTGGAGAAGACCGTTGCGCCTATCCGCGAGCGCATCATCGAGTTCTCATCAGATACCGAACGTCTCGACCGCATCGCCCGCATGGGCGCCGAGAAGGCCCGCGAGAGCGCGGCGAAGACCTTGAACGAGGTGAGGAAGATTATTGGGTTTAGACAATACTAATTGATAGTGGATTACAGAGGCTGAGCCTATTGCCGTCATTGCGGGCTTGACCCGCAATCTCCCAAACGCAAGGGTGTTGTCTCCGTGCTTGGGAGATGGCGGATGTTCCTCCGCCATGACGGCAAAAGGTCGAGTTTTACCTTTCTCAGTCTCGTTTTCAAGATAAAACGACATGGGTGACTTTATAACCTACGAAAAAATACCAGAACGCGCAGTTCTCATCGCTGTTGCCAGCAAACAACAAGGCCGTGAGCGTACGGAGGAATACCTCGACGAGCTGGCTTTCCTGTTGGAGACAGCTGGCGGTATCCCAGTGGCTCGTTTTGTGCAGCCTTTGGACCGACCGAGCAGCGTGACTTATCTCGGCTCGGGCAAGTTGGAGGAGATTCACCAATACATCAAGGCGGAGAACATAGAGATTGCCGTCATTGACGATGAGTTGAGTGCCACGCAGGCCCGTAACATGGAGCAGGCTTTGGAATGTCGTGTCCTTGACCGTACGAGCCTTATCCTTGATATTTTCGCCTCAAATGCCCATACGGCACACGCAAAAGCCCAAGTGGAACTAGCACAATACCAATACCTTTTGCCCCGCCTGACCCGAATGTGGACCCACTTGGAGCGTCAACGTGGTGGTATCGGTATGCGTGGTCCTGGTGAGACCCAGATCGAAACCGACCGTCGCTTGATTCTGGAACGCATCGCGCTGTTGAAAGAGAAGCTGAAAGATATCGACAAACAGAAGACAGTGCAGCGCAAGAACCGCGGTAAGCTGGTGCGCGTGGCACTCGTTGGCTATACCAACGTTGGCAAGTCGACCATCATGAACCTGTTGAGCAAGTCGGAGGTCTACACCGAAAACAAACTCTTTGCCACTTTGGATACCACGGTGCGTAAGGTGGTGGTGGAGAATCTACCTTTCCTTCTTTCCGATACTGTGGGGTTTATTCGTAAATTGCCGCATCATCTCGTGGAATCGTTCAAGAGCACTTTGGACGAGGTGCGCGAGTCGGACATCCTGTTGCATGTGGTCGACATCTCGCATCCCGACTTTGAGGCGCAGATGGAGGTCGTCAACCAGACCTTGGCCGAGCTGGGCTGTGCCGACAAGAAGACCATCGTCGTCTTCAACAAGACCGATGCCTACACATGGGAAGAGAAAGACCCTGATGACCTGACGCCGCCCACCAAGCGCAATGTCTCTTACGAGGATTTGAAAAAGACCTGGATGGCCAAGATGAATGAAAACTGCATCTTCATCTCCGCCAAGAATCGCGACAACTATCAGGAATTCCGTGATTTGCTCTACAAGGAAATCCGTGATATGCACGCGATTCGATACCCTTACGACAATTTCCTCTATTAACCCAACTCTCCCAACTCTCAACTCTAAACTCTAAACTCTCAACTCTAAACTATAGATGTACCTAGTCGATACCCATACCCACGTCTACGACCACCAATTCAGCCTTGATAGAAACGAGGCTATGAAGCGTGCTTTGGACGCTGGTGTAGGAATGATGCTCCTCCCTAATGTGGATGCCTCGACCATCGCACCGATGCTTGAATTGCATGGGCAATATCCCGATTGTACCCGAGTGATGATGGGCCTGCAGCCCGAGGAGGTGAAGGAGGACTACAAAGAGGTGCTTTCTATGATGGAAAAGGAGCTTGAACGTGGCATTTACATCGGAGTGGGGGAGGTCGGCCTCGATTTCTATTGGGATGTTACATTTGAGAGACAACAGCTTGATGCCCTTGAAACCCAATTGGACTGGGCAAAGCAGCTCCACCTACCGCTTTCCATCCATTGTCGCAATGCTTTTGACAAGATGGTGAAGATCCTCGAAAAGAAGCAAGATGGCGGATTGCGCGGTATCATGCATTGCTTTACGGGGACTGAAGAAGAGGCTAAAGTCTATCTCGAATTGGGCTTTCATCTTGGTCTAGGAGGCGTGACAACCTATAAAAACTGTGGTGTAAAGGATTACCTACCTAATCTTCCTTTGGATAGGCTTGTTTTGGAAACAGATGCGCCCTATTTGGCACCCGTGCCTTGCCGTGGCAAGCGTAATGAACCTTCATTTCTTGTTCATACAGCAAAATGCATTGCAGAAATTCTTCAAATGCCTTTGGAAGACTTTGCTGCTGCCACAACTTCAAATGTGAAAGACTTGTTCCAGTTTTGAGATTCCCTTCGGGAATGGAATGCTGTGTGTCGTTTTACAGCGGCGGCTTCTAACGTTTACCATTTGTAGGCTTTACTCGCCGCCGCTGGTAACTAAGTGAAAGGTTCTCCATTCCCCGAAGGGGAATCCCCCAAAAAAAGGTCGCCAGCACTTATGCGCCGGCGACCCACCATTATGAAGATAAAAAAAACAACTGTTTTCGTCTTGGTTTATCCGCACTTGGAATAGCCGCAGTTGCGGCAGTGTTTGCAGCCGTCTTCGAAGACGAGCTTCTCGCCACAGTTGGGGCATTTCTCTTTCTCGTCGACGACACCGTCGGGCACGTATTTCTTCAAGGCACGGGCGATGCCGTTTTTCCATGTGTTGATGCTTTCTTCCTCCACATTGAGGTTCTGCACCAACTCGATCACATATTGGATAGGCATGCCGTGGCGCAAGATGCCTGAAATCAGCTTGGCATAGTTCCAGTATTCCTTGTCGAATGAGCGTGACAGGCCTTGCATCAGCACTTCGTAGCCATCCTTGTCGTTGTAACGGAAGTCGTAACGAGTGGTCTCACCTTTGATTTTCTCCTTAATGATCACTCCTTTTTCGACATAGGGTGGGAGGAAGAAGTCTTCGGCCTTGCCCAAGAAGATTTCGTAAGGTTTACCATGCAGTTTGCCGACGAAGGCGATCCACTTCTCATAGTTGTTCTGGAAACGCACCACGTCGCATTCGAGTTCCTTCGGACGTTGCGGTGCAACCGTTTCGCGGATGTCGTCGGGACGGGCGCCGCTGTCAGCTTTCGGAGCCTCTTTTTTCTCCTCTTTGGCCACCAATACGCCGTCACGTGAGCCGTCGCGGTAGATGGTCATACCTTTGCAGCCGCACTCCCATGCTGTCATGTAGATTTGGCTGACCAGTTCTTCTGTGGTCTCCTTCGGCACATTGACCGTCACGCTGATGCTGTGGTCCACCCATTTCTGCATCGAGCCTTGCATCTTCACCTTGTTTACCCAGTCGATGTCGTTGGCCGTGGCTTTGTAGTAGGGGGATTGGGCAATGATGGCATTCAACTTTTCATCATCGTAATGCAGCACTTCATCCACATTGTAGCCGTTCACCTCAAGCCAGGTGACGAACTTGGGATGGAACACATTGTATTCCTCAAACGAGTTACCTGTCACATCGGTAAAGGTGACATGAACGTCTTTGTCGTTGGGATTCACCTTGCGACGGCGCTTGTAGCTGACCATAAAGACGGGTTCGATGCCCGAGGTGGTCTGGGTGCAGATGCTGACGGTGCCCGTCGGCGCAATGGTCAGCATGGCGACGTTGCGGCGTCCCACTCGACACATCTTCTGGTAGAGGTCCTCGTCCAAGGCGCGCAGACGCTTGATGAAGGGGTTGTTCTCTTCGCGTTTGGCATCATACATGGGGAACTTGCCACGTTCTTCGGCCAAATTGACGGATGAACGGTAGGCATTGTAAGCCAACAACTTTTGTATCTCGGTGGAGAAGGCGATGGCTTCTTCAGAGGCGTAGCGCTTACCCAAAGCGGCTAGCATGTCGCCCTCGGCGGTGATGCCGATACCCGTGCGGCGTCCTTGCAAACACTTGGCCTTGATGTTCTTCCATAGGTTGACCTCGGTGCGCTTGATTTCGTCGTCTTCGGGGTCGGCGGCAATCTTGGCGAGAATGGCGTCAACTTTCTCGATCTCCAGGTCGATGATGTCATCCATCATGCGTTGGGCGATGGCCACATGCTTGGAGAACAGCTGGTGGTTGAATCGGGCCTTGGGAGTAAAGGGGTGGTCAACATAACTGTAGAGGTTGATGGCGATAAGACGACAGCTGTCGTAGGCGCAGAGCGGAATCTCGCCGCAAGGATTGGTACTCAAGGTCTTGAATCCCAAGTCGGCATAGCAGTCGGGGATGGACTCGCGGATGATGGTGTCCCAGAACATCACCCCAGGTTCGGCCGACTTCCATGCGTTGTGGATGATTTTGTTCCACAAGGCTCTGGCATCCACCTCCTTGGTGTATTTCGGGTTGGGCGAGTCGATGGGATATTGCTGGATGAAAGGCTTGCCTTCCTTGACACATTGCATAAACTCGTCGGTGATGCGTACCGAGACATTGGCGTTGGTGATCTTGCCTTGGGTCATCTTGGCGTCGATGAAGGCCTCCGAGTCGGGGTGCTTGATGCTGATGGTCATCATTAGGGCACCACGACGGCCGTCTTGTGCCACCTCTTTGGTGGAGTTGGAGAATCTTTCCATGAAAGGCACCACGCCGGTAGAGGTCAAGGCACAGTTCTTCACAGGACTACCCGTAGGACGGAGATGCGACAGGTCATGACCCACGCCACCACGACGTTTCATCAACTGCACCTGCTCTTGGTCGGTCTTCATGATGCCACCGTAGGAGTCGGAATCGCCGTTGTTACCGATGACAAAGCAGTTCGACAATGACGAGATCTGGAAGTTGTTGCCGATGCCCGTCATAGGACTACCTTGGGGCACGATATAGCGGAAGTCTTTTAACACCTCGAAAATCTCGTCTTCTGTCATCGGGTTGGGATAATTCCGTTCGATGCGGGCAATCTCGCGGGCAATGCGATGGTGCATGTCGTCGGGAGTGAGCTCGTAGATGTTGCCGTCGCTGTCCTTTAGGGCATATTTGTTGGCCCACACGTCGCCTGCCAGCGCATCGCCATGGAAATAGGCCTTGGCGGCAGCTTTCACCTCTTCGATGGGATAGGAGTGGTATTCGACCTTTGGCTCGGTTTTGTCGACCACCTGCACTTCTTCTTGACGCTCAATCTGCTCGGAAGCAAAAGTGGTGTTTTTTCGGGTCTCTATGATTTTGTCATAAGGACGCTCTTCGGGTTGAGGCTTTTGGGCTTCTTCTAGACCACTAAACAAATCTCCATCCAATTCCATTTGTGTATGGTTTGATCTCATCTTTCTGGTATTTAATATGTTAAATGCAAAGCAACAGCGCTTTTTCAGACGCTTGTTCAAATTGCGAAATTAATAAAGATGAATCATATAAGCCCCGAAAAAATCAATTTTTCGGGGCTTATTTTTTCAACATCAAGTGTTGATAAGGTTATTTCTTGAGTTGCTCCATGGCATAGGCATAGGCACCAATAGCTACTGCCGACGAGGTACCGAGTCGGGTGATGCCCACTCCAACGCGTTTTGTGGGGTCGTACCATACCATCTGTTCGCTGAAGGGCACCTTAACCATCTTCCCGGACTTTTCAGTGAAACGAATCATGTCTTCGGCATCCATCAAGTTGTAGGCTTCGGTTTCCATGCGGCTGTAGGGATGGCCGTCATTGAGGTCGGCGAAAGGCTCGTTCATTTTCTTGATTAGGGTGGGCATGAAAACAGGCCAGGCGCCCGACAAGCCTCCACCGATGACGATGATGCCGTCGATGAGCGAAATGGCATTGGCTAACACATCAGCCAAGGCTGTGGCCATTTCGTCCCATGATTTTTGTGCAGCCTCCTTGTTACCGGGCAGCTGTCCCATGGCAATCTTGTAGATGTCATAGGGATGTGGGGTGTCTTCAAAGGCAATGCCGGCCTCGCGTCCATACACACGGCGTACGGCACGTATGCTGATGCTGTCTTCGGCGCTGGTGGTGGGGTAGAGTGGGTTGCGGTGACGGTTGATCTCGCCGCCAGCCGAATTGTCACCGTTGAGCAACACCTTATTAATAACAATACCTCCACCGAAGCCCGTTCCGAGGGTGACGCCCAAAAGGTTCTTGTAGCGTTTGGGATTACGTTGCTGCTCCAGGAGTTTGTTCACTTCGGGCAGTAGGCCGTTCAAGGCTTCGCCGTAGGCAAACAAGTCGCCATCATTGTTGATGTAGACGGGTATCTGGAATTCGTTCTCCAGCATGGCTTTTAATGGCACTCCGCCTTGGAAGGTGGGCAGGTTTTGCAAGTCGCCAATGATGCCGTTAGGATAGTCGGCGGGACCAGGAAAACAGAAGCTGATGGCGGCAGCCTTGTTGCCGCAGCGCGTCTCGCATTCATGAAATCCTGTGATGAGTTTTTGCAGTACTTCTTCCAAAGTAGGTGCAGCCGAAGGGATGGTGAAGGGTTCGATAATCTCGCGCGATTCTTGCACGGCAGAGAACTTGAATCCAGTGCCGCCTGCATCGAGGATGAAGATGATAGGTTGTTCGTTCATAGTGTTTATGCTTTTGTCTTTGCTTTCAATGACTTGTTGTAAAATAACTCCACCCAGAGCACCCACATGAGGAAGATGACGAGGTAGAAGAAGAACTTGAAGATGTAGTCATGGCCTAAATGGAATGTGTTGATATCACTGCCAAATAGGTGAATGTGGATGTTAGGCCAATAGATTTGCATGAGCAGGATGCCGCAGATTCTGATGGCATTGGTCCACTCGATGATGACCAAGCCAGCAGGGATGTACCACATTTTGTGCTTCCATGGACCAGGGAAGAGGATCATGAGGAAGAGCCAATGCATCCACTGCTTCAGACTTGCACATTCGGGTGCGATGATGACTCGTGCCCAACTGCCATCCACATTGAGTGCGGCGATGATGCGTTGGGCATTGGATGTGGTGATATCTACACGAAAGACATGGTCGAGAAGCCAGCACGACTGGCGATAAACCAAATCAACCGACATGACCATGAGTTTGTGGACGAGCTTGCCTATAGGCCAATATCCTAAAGCCTGCCACCCCAAATACAGAAAGTGGAAGCTGATTATCAGTAAGATAAACAGTCCCACGTTGACCGTGTTCCGGTTTTTCGGGTCTTTGCAATATGTCTTGATGCCTTCGAAGCTCATAAAAAGATTTGGGCTGCTAAATTAAGAATAATCGAAATATCATTACCTTTGCACCTCGAAATATTTGAAAAAATGGAAAACGACAGCATCGTAACCGAAGTTTCGGAGACCATTCAGGATACAACAGCTCTTAGCCAAATGCACGAGGGCCTCAAGTATATCACTACCACACCGGTCTCTGATTGGCTGCCAGAGTTGGTGCGCACTTATCTTGTCCCTTTGGGACTCAAGATTCTGGCCGCCATCGTCGTGTTTTTCTTGGGGCGTTGGATCATCAAGTTGATCAAGAAATGGATGGCCAATGGATTAATGAGTCGTCATGGTGATGCCACATTACACAGCTTTTTGTCCAACTTGCTGTCGGTGGTGCTCTATTTCTTCCTCATCATGGCTATTGTCGGGATACTGGGCATCAACACGAGTTCTTTGGTAGCCCTCTTGGCTTCGGCTGGATTGGCGGTGGGCATGTCGCTCGGTGGCACATTGCAGAATTTTGCTGGAGGAGTGCTCATCATCATGTTCAGGCCCTTTAAGGTGGGCGACTTTATCTCGGCCCAAGGGATGGAAGGCAAGGTGAACGAGATACAGATCTTCAATACGCATTTGCTGACGATGGACAACAAAGAGGTCATCCTGCCCAATGGCGCCCTCGCTACCGGGGTGATGACGAACTATTCCAAACAGAAAACGCGTCGTGTCGATTGGACGTTCTCTATCGCCTATGGCGACGATTACGATAAGGCTAAGGCGGTGTTAAGTCGTCTTTGCGCCGAAGATCCACTTATCTTGAAAGACCCCGAGCCGTTCATCCAGATTGGCAAGCTCAACGATAGCTCGGTAGACATCACCGTGAGGGCCTGGACTAATTCAGCTGACTATTGGGCTGTGTTTTTCGGCATGAACGAGAAAGTGTACAAAACCTTTGCCCAGGAAGGCCTCAACATACCTTTCCCGCAGGTGGATGTGCATGTGAAATGAATTTTTTTTGAGGCATTTTTTGAGGAAAGGAGTTGGGAAATGAAAAATTTTGTATTTTTGCAGCCCCAAAAAAGGACAAAATAGCAATTATAAATCAATAAAGGATAAAGAGTCATGTCAAAAGTTTGTCAAATTACAGGTAAAAAGGTCATGCACGGCAACAATGTTTCTCACTCCAACAAGAAGACGAAGAGAACGTTTGAACCGAATCTGAAAATCAAGAAGTTCTATGTGCCGGAGTGGGATGAGTGGATCGTGCTGAAGGTTTCGGCTGCCGGTTTGCGCACCATCAACAAGAAGGGCGTTTATGCCGCTATTCTTGAAGCCTCTGAAAAGGGTAATCTGGAACGTTGGTAATTCTATTACCATGTAAAAGATATCTGAGCTGCTGTGCCTTGCGCAGCAGCTTTTTTTGTTGAGGCAAAAGAAGCCCTCGCAGATAATAATCCATGTTTTTTTCAGTTATCCTTTCATGCGAGCCAAGTTGATACTCATAGCATTGGTGCTACTGGCATTTGCGGCCAAGGCCCAACAGTTGCCGACGGCTACGGTCTACGGCAAGGTGACCGACGAGCAGGGCCATCCCATCGAGATGGCAAATGTGGTCGTCCCTGATTTGTTGGTGGGCTATACGACCAATGCAAGGGGTTACTATGAGTTGTCGCTGTTGTCGGATACCACCCTTACCATCCACTTCTCGTTTATTGGCTATGAGCAGAAGCATGTGACGGTCCGCCTTAAAAAAGGCGAGAAGCGCAAGCTCGACATGACCTTGCACTCCACCGCCACGGTGCTCCCCGATGCTGTCATTAGCGACCGTGCTACCGAAGCCTCCAGCTTGACTCGGCTCAATGCAAAGCAAGCCACTTTGTTACCCACCATGGGTGGAGGTGTGGAAACGCTCATCAAGACATTGCCTGGCGTGGTGTCGAACAACGAATTGAGTTTGCAGTATCGCGTGCGAGGCGGTAACTTTGACGAAAACCTGATTTATGTCAACGGTATCGAAATCTACCGTCCGTTTCTCGTGGGCTCCGGACAACAGGAAGGCTTGAGCTTCGTCAACTCTCAATTAGTCAGCAACATCGAATTCTCTGCAGGAGGCTTCGCTGCCGAATATGGCGACAAGATGTCGTCGGTCTTGGATGTGACCTACAAGCGACCTACCGAGATGGCTGGCTCGTTGAGCTTAAGCCTTTTAGGCGCAGAAGCCCATGTGGAAGGCGCCACCAAGGATGAGAAGTTCAGTTATTTGGTCGGAGCCCGTTACAAAAATACCGCATTGGCTCTCGGCATGATGAACACGAAGGGCGACTATAAGCCTAACTTTACCGATGCACAGGCCTTACTCAGCTATAGGTTGAACGACAAATGGGAAATGTCGCTGCTTGGCTACTATTCGCAAAACAAGTACATGCTCATCCCGCAAAATGCCACCATCGATGTCGGTACCATCGACATGCCGATGCGTGCCACCGTTTATTTCGATGGACAGGAGGTGGACGACTACACTACTGGCCTCGGCGCCTTGACGCTGGTTTATAAACCTCATAAAGACTTGAGCTTAAGATGGATAGCATCTGCTTATTCTGCCTATGAAACGGAGACCTTCGACCTTCAGGAACAGTATTTCTTTGGCATACGCAACACCTCTTTCGGATCGGAAGAGTTTGGCGAAGTCATTGAAAACTATGATGTCGGCACACTTACCAAACATGCTCGCAACGGTTTCTATTCCCAAGTTTATAACCTTGACCACAAAGGCATGTATGCCTACGACAACAACCTGTTGAAATGGGGCTTGCGCTTTCAACATCAAGATATTGATGACAAGGTGGACGAGTGGCAGGTGTTCGATTCGGCAGGATACACCTTACCACATACTCCTGATGTGATAGGCGGCTATCCTTTGGAGTTGCCCGACATTGGTATGGATTTCGCCCACAAGGCTCACAATAGGCTTTCAGTCAATAATTTGGATGGATTTGTGCAACATGCTTGGACGATTCCATACAACGACAAGGGGGAATTTGTCATCACAGGAGGCTTGAGGGCCAACTATTGGGGCTACAATAAAAAGGTGTATGTCAGTCCGAGAGCGGGCATCGCCTACAAGCCTGAAAATGAACAACGCGATGTGGTGTATCGTCTGTCGGGTGGCATTTACAATCAAACGCCGTTCTATAGGGAGATCCGTAATCGCGACGGAAGCCTCTACAAAGATGCCGAAGCACAACGCTCATATCAGATTGTGGCGGGCAACGATTTCAAGTTTAGGGCATGGAACAGACCTTTCATCCTCACTTCGGAGTTGTATTTCAAGTGGTTTACCCATGTCATCCCTTACGATATCGACAATGTGCGCATTCGTTATTATGCCGACCAGTCGGCGCGAGCCTATGCTACAGGCCTCGATTTCAAGGTAAATGGCGAATTCGTAAAGGGCATCGATAGTTGGGCGAGTCTCTCCATCATGAACACGCGCGAGGATATCAGAGGCGACTATTATCTTGTGGATGCCGAGGGCAAACGCTTGCCCTTCTATAACCATTCCGACGATCAAGTGGCCGATACCATTGCCCTTGGTTGGCACTCTCGCCCGTCGAACCAGTTGATTAACTTCTCGTTGTTTTTCCAGGACTACATCCCTAACTTCCCGACATGGCGTGTCAATATGACTTTGAATTTCGGCCTGGGATTGCCTTACAACAGTGACAACTCTGACTTTTACGACCCCCAAGGTCGTTATCCTGCCTACCGCCGTGTCGACATCGGCTTCAGCAAGCAACTTATCAGCGAGGCGTCAAGTTTCAGCAAAGGGAATCCGCTGCGCTATGTGCGCAATATGTTCATCAGTGTGGATGTCTTCAACCTGTTGGATATCCCTAACACGATTTCCTTCACTTGGGTGAAATACATTGACAATAGATACTATGGTGTGAACAATTATTTGACGCCACGGTATGTCAATGTCAAACTGGTGATGGAGTTTTAAAATGAAAAAAGCGAGGCATGCCTCGCTTGTTTTCGTTTTTAGTACAATCCTGCCAAGTGTATCCATTCTCGGCCTTGGGCGCACATGTCTTCCACTTCAACCACGGTCTTAGGAATTGGGCGTCCGAGGATGCGGTTGCCGTCTTCTGTAATGAGCAGATCGTCCTCGATGCGGATGCCACCAAAGTCTTTGTAGCTCTCCAACTTGTCGTAGCAGATGAAGTCTTTGAGTTTGCCTTCGGCTTTCCACATGTCGATGAGGGTGGGGATGAAGTAGATGCCCGGTTCGTCAGTGACCACGAAGCCTGGTTTTAGAGTTTTGCCGCAACGCAAGCCGCTGAAACCCAGTTTGGTGGAACGCGGTGTGACATCATCATAACCGACATAGGTCTCACCGAGGCCTTCCATGTCATGCACATCCATGCCAAGCATGTGGCCAAGGCCGTGAGGCATGAAGAGCCAGTGGGCACCATTCATCAATGCCTCTTCGGTGTCGCCCTTCATCAGGCCGACGCCTTTCAATCCCTCAATCAAAGTGCGGCAGGCCAAAGTGTGCATCACCATGTAAGGTATGTAGGGACGCGTGTTGGCAGCTACGGCCTGATTGGCGGCGAGCACGATCTCGTAGATTTCGCGTTGGCGCTGGTTGAACTTGCCGCCTACGGGAGTGGTACGGGTGAAGTCGGAGGCATAGTAGTTCTCCGTCTCGGCACCGGCATCGCACACCATCATACGGCCTTCTTTCAGCACATTGTGGTGACCATGGTTGTGCAAGGTCTGTCCATCGACACTCAAAATAACAGGGAACGACACAGGGCCTCCGCCCGAGAGGGAGAGACCTTCCACCACACCGGCAATCTCTTGCTCGACCATGCCGGGCTTGCACATCTTCATGGCGGTGGTGTGCATGTAATAGGCGGTATTGGCAGCGCGTTCCATCTCGGCGATTTCGAGTTTGCTCTTCACCTCGCGCATGGCGATGACAGCCTTGATGAGTTCGAGGCTGACATATTCCTTCACTTGGCTGACATGGCAGTTCAGCCAGTTTGAGCATTGGATCTGCGTGTCGCCGCGATAGGTAGGCAGAATATGGATCTGACGGCCTTTGGCCATGGCCTGTTGGAGGTATTCGCCAAACTTGTTGAAGTCGCGGCAGTCGGTAATGCCGATTTTTTCACCTTGTTCCTTCAGCGAGGGCAGGGGACCGCACCAAATCACATCGTCTATGGTGACTTCAACGCCAAAGAGAATCTCTTCGCCTGACTCAAAGTCGATGACACCGACTAGGTCGGGGTGGTTGAGGCCGAAGAAATAGGAAAAATTACTATCCTGGCGGTAGATATAGGTGTTGTCAGGGTAATTGAAGGGAGCCTCATTGTTGGCAGGGAAGAAGGCGATGCCCTTCGAAATCATCTTTTTCAATGTGGCGCGACGGCCACTGTAAACGTCTTTATTGAACATATTGGTTTGTTTTTGTTGTTGATTCGTTGTGTGTAGAGACGCGGCGCGCCACGTCTCTACATGGTTCTGCAAAAATAATCATTTTTTCATCGCCGCCTCAATTTCTTCGATTTCGGTTGGCAGGCCTTCGAACAGATTGATGGGCTCGCCTTCAGTGATCAAGAGGTCGTTTTCGATGCGGATGCCGATGCCTTCTTTGCGAATGTAGATGCCTGGTTCGCAGGTGAGGATCATACCTGGTTCAAAGGGCTTGAACTTGTCGATGCTGTCGTGCACATCGAGGCCGATGTGATGCGACATGCCGTGCATCAGGTATTTACGCTCCAAGGGCTTGTTGGGGTCTTGGCGTTTCACGTCCTCTGCAGTGAATAGGCCAAGTCGGATCATTTCCTGTTCCATCAGTCTGTGGGTGGTTTCATTGATAAGGTTGATAGTTCCACCCGGTTTATACAGTTTGGTGATCTCTTTCATCACGCGGAGCACCGCATTGTAACAGTCGGCTTGACGCGGAGTGAATTTGCCATTAATAGGTATGGTTCGGCTTAAGTCAGAGGAATAGTTCTTCAGTTCGCAGCCGATGTCGAAAAGCAATAAGTCGCCGTCGTGCAATAGGCTTTGGTTTTTGGAGTAATGTAGGCAACAGCCGTTTTTTCCTCCCGCAATAATGGGGGCGTAAGCATGGCCAGTGGCGTTGTTCCGCTTGAAAATATACTCGATTTCTGCCTGCACCTCATATTCATACATGCCTGGTTTGACGGTCTCAAGACAGCGACGGAAGGCCTTTGCGGTGATGCCGCAGGCTTGCCGCGTGATGTCGATCTCATCCTCTGACTTCTTCATGCGCAAGGCGTTGAGGATAGGAGCGGTGCGCCCATAGTTGTGCATCGGGTATAAAGCCTTGACTTGTTGGATAAAGCGCTTTTGTATGGTTTCAACGGCGCATTCGTATTTCGGGTATTCGTAGCTGTTCAGGAAGATAGTGTCGCCATAGCCCGAGTAGGCGATGTCATTCAGAGTCATCCAAAAAGCATCGCTGCCTTTGATGGTCTTTATCCCCGAGAGTTCCGTGGCTTGTTGGGCATCGAGCATCTCGCCTTGCCAAGTGGCTTTCACCTCGTCGTAGGGTTCGATGAAAAGCACCTCACGCATCGTCTCGTCAGGATAGTCGGGGGCGATGATGAGGTAGGCATTCTCCTCGTTGATGCCCGTAAGGTAGAAGAAATCTGACTGTTGGCGGAAGGGGTAGAATTCATCGCCGTTGCGCGGCATGGGCTCGTTGGCGGTGAAGACGGCGACAGACTTGGGTGGCAATTGGGCCGCGAAATTCGCTCTGTTTCTGATGAAAAGGCTATTGGGAATAGGTGTAATCATAGTTCAGGTTTGTTGTGTTTTGTCGTACAAAGGTAGATATTTTTCCATGAAGATTTCACCCTATTGAAAAAAAGACTAATTTTGCCCTGTAATTCTAAAAACTACTGCAATGAAAAGAAATTTACTTGTGATTGGCCTTTTACTGGCCATGTCGCTGGGCGCAACAGCTCAGAATGAAGGCTTTGCCTTTGGTTTCAAATTGGGTCCAAACTTTGGTTGGACGGGTTCAACTACGGGCGTTGCTGTTAGCGAAGGTGCTCGTACTGGCTTCGACGTGGGTGTCGTGGCAGAGTATTACTTTGCTGACAATTACGCCATTGTTACGGGTGTCAATGTGGGTTTCCTTGGCGGCCACTATAGCTTTGAAAATGGCAGATTGGATACCGTTACCGGTCTTGCGACCTTCAATGTCGACAGAATGTACAAGTCGACGATTTACGAGATTCCCTTGATGCTGAAGATGGTCACCAACGAGCTTGGCAATCTGCCATTGCGTGTCTATGCTGAAGTGGGTGGCGGCCTTGGCTTGGCTGCCAAGAAAGTCAAGGTGAAGGATGTTATTGACGGTGTTAGCGTTGACGAGAATTGGACCACCACCAATAAGGAATTCAGCAACCTGCGTGCTTCTCTGAAGATTGGTGCTGGTGCTCAGTATGCCATCGACGAGTCGACTCGCCTCTTCGCTGGCCTCTATTTCTCACACGACTTCATCAACATGGTCAACTACATAAGACCTGACTACTGCGGCAACTATATCGATTCTGAGGGCAACAAGATTCAAGCTCGTGACAAAAAGCTGAATGTCCTTCAAAACCGCATTGGTATCGAGGTGGGTGTCCTCTTCTAAATCAAAATCACACCAAAAAGAAAGAGCGACCTTGTGTGACATCAGGGCCGCTCTTTTTGTGTCCAGTGTGAAGTGTAATCAAAGGAACTTGAAGCCGACGGTCACCATGAACAGGTTCTGCTTGGTGTTGTCGATATTGGTGAAATCGAAAGTTTCGCCAAGTTGTGTGTCGTTCAGTTTGTCGAACATCTTGCTCAATCCGAAGTTGTAGTTGATGTCGAGGGTGATTCTCTTCAAAATGTCAACACCCAAGCCGGCTTGCACACCCCAAGAGATGGATTTGGTGTCGAAATTCTTGTCGGTGGTGGCGTTGTTCTGGTCCAGTTCGAATTGTTGACCTTCAAGAGAATAGGTCTCGTCGTACAATGTTTGAGACTTCAAGGTAAAGTTGGCCGTAGGACCGACTTGGGCACGCAGGGTGACGATGTCAAGATCGATGATGTTGACGCCAATCATGATGGGCACTTGAAGGTTCATTTGATTCAGTGTGAGGTTGAGATGGGCTCCAGTGGGGAGATTGAACAGATTGTCGCTTTCGACACCTACAACGCTGGCATCAAAGACATTGGTTGTCTTGAAATAAAGTACCTCGGGCTGTACATAGACGCGACCAACGGTGACGCGGCCAAAGACACCGGCAGTGAAGTGGTTCGAGAAATCTGATTTGATGTTGGCCTTGTCGTACAACAACTTGGCGGTCTGGTAGCCGATTTTCGGACCGATGGCGAGGTCGATGCCTCCGCCTGCAAATGCTGCGCTGCCCAACATCAGGAGGGCTGCAATCAGTAAGAATGTCTTCTTCATTTTGAATTTGTTTTAGTGAATGATTAAGAATGATTTGGCGACAAAATTAAGAATCATTTTCGGATTTTGAGGAAATGTCGGCAAAATAAATTATCTTTGTAGGTCTAAATTTTGTTATTATGAGAAAAACATTGTTGATTTTCAGTATGGTAGCGGCCATGGCCGTGGGTGCCAACGCTCAGACAGGGAACGCTAGGTTTGGCATTAAAGTAGGGCCTACTTTCGACTGGGCCAGTTCGGGTTCTACAGCGGCCAGCAATGACGGCCTCTGGTTAGGCGCCAATTTGGGTTTGGTTTGCGATTATTACGTCACGAGCTATTTTGCGGTTTCCTCGGGTGTGGATGTCAATATCCTAAATATGAAGTATACCTTTACCGATCGCAGGTATGTGGAAGATTTTTTGGAAGAGACCAATGTGGCGGTCTCACGCCGGTTGAACGCTGTCAATGTCGAGATTCCAGTGAAAGCCAAACTCGTCTTTGATGTAGCTGATTCGTTCAAGGCATTTGCCGAAGCCGGTCTTGGATTGGGCATTAATTGCAGAGACGTCTGCAAGGATTGTTATAGCTTTTATTGGGTGAATTATGAAGAGGGTAAGAATTATGTCGATTGCACCAACCAATACCGTCCGTTGCAGTTGTCGATGATATTTGGTTTGGGTGCCGAGTATGAAATCAGCCATGACATTTCTGCTTTTGCCCAATTGACTTTTGACCATGCTTTCTCCAATGCTTTTGTACGTTCATTGGAAAAGCAAACGGGGAGTATTATTCGCAACAATTACATTGGGGTTGAGATTGGTATCATGCATTAATCTAGACCTCTTCTTCTGAAGCTGAACGAATCACTCCTGGGTTTCGTACTGTCAACGAAGCATAAAGAAAAAGCCTGGCGGAAATCCGTCAGGCTTTCTTGTTTGTGTTGTGTGTTGATTATTTGTCAGCTTCCTTGAGAAGTTGGATGAGCACGCGGCGGTCGTATTCCGTCGGGTCAAGGATCTTCACACCACCGATGGGTTCGATGACGATTTGGTCTTCAGGAACACCCAGCTCAAGGAGCTCAATCTTAATCTTGTTGCAGCGGTTCTCCGACAGTGTCTGGTTGTAGGACGGCGTAGCAGTGGCGCTGTCGCACGAGCCAGTCAGACGCAGCTTGTAACCATTCTTCTTAGCCACTTCGGCGATTTCTCTCAAGTTGACGATATCTCTTCTTGACATCAGCTGATAAGAGTCGCGGTTGAAGAAGATGGAGAAAGGATAGCTCAGGACATCTTCCGACTGGACGTTGACGAACTTCACGATGGTGTCATGAACGGTTTCGATAACCTTGATGATGCTGTCGTTTCTTTCCATAACCTCGGGGCAATCCTTCGGTAGGTCATACTCTCTGCTGAAGTAGTAGGTCAAGCCAAGACCGACGCCAAGGTTTTGGTCGATTCTGATGCGGCTGTAGTAGGTCGGCATCTCACCAGCTGCGTTGGAAACGTTGCCAGGAGCGATGGTGCCATCAGGATAGACCCAACCACCTTGTTGGTTACCGGGCTCGTTGAACCAAGTGTCGATGTTCCAACGTTGGGCAGACCACTTGAGGTCGAGATGGAGGTCGAGGTGGTTGCTTAATCTGAAGTTGTTGATCAAGCCAGCAGCAGCCGAGAACTCATAGTTGACACCTTTTTCGTCAGCAACTTTTCTGCCATTGATAGTGACGGTTTCACCCTTGTGTTGCCAATTATACCACTGGTCGGGGTTGATCAGGATACCTTCGGAAACCGTGGCCACGCCCATACCGACGTAAATGACAGGGGTCCAAATTCTGTTGGGGTTGTAGTAGCCCTGGAAAAAGTCGATGGGGCTGAACAACACATCACCGTGCAGGTTGTGATACACGAAAGAGGTGTTGTAGTAGCCATTTTCATCCGGATCAGAGCCATCGTATGAAATGAAATTACCATTTTCGTCAAATTTGAACTCGCCATCATAGAGGAAATGGTACGGGGGGCGACCAACATGTAAACCATCTATGTAGCTTTTTCCACCGTTCACGTCATAGGAGAGGCGCAGTCCCAAGCTGTGGGTGAGCCATTTGCCGACGTTAATGTTGCCACCGAATGAGGGCTTGTCCCATTGAATAGCAGTATAGTTGCCAGCAGGATTCTTGTCTGAACCTTTCCACCAATCAATGTTCCCATCTGCGGAGATAAACCAATTTTTCCAAGCCTTGGTGGCCAGGTAACGAGTCGAGTCATTTTGCTGTCCAGCAAAAGCTGACGCGCTCATTGCGAGAAATGCAATAATTGCGATAAATGTCTTCTTCATTGCTTCTAATTGTTCTTATTTTGTTAATACTCTATTTGTCTTAAGAAGGGGGGTGAAGTTTCGAGCGGCAAAAATAGACAATTTTTTCATATCAACTGACATAAAATCAGAAAAAACGAGTTTTTTTCTTTTTTTCATTTTTCAGATAGTCTTTGCAGTGTGTTTTCCACGAGTTTTTTCACATAAGGATGATAGTCGGTGGCAAATTTTTCGGTCACACGATTGGCTACGACGACACAAATGGTCAAGCAATTGTGGCCCATCATCTTGCCGAGGCCGTAGAGCGCCGACGACTCCATCTCGAAGTTGCATACACGCCAGCCTTGATATTCAAAAGCTTCAATCTTGCGGTTGTTTTCAGGATAGGCCAAGTGCATTCTGAGCGTGCGGCCTTGGGGTCCGTAGAATCCTGGAGCAGTGGCGGTTACACCTTGATAATAGCCTTGGGCCAATTTGTCGAAAAGGGTTTTGGAGCCTTCAACAACGTATGGAAGGGGCAGGTCTTTCGGATAGTCCATCTGCTTGATAAAGGCATCGCGCATGCTGATCTCGTTCACTTCCTTGTTCTTCTCGTAAAAGTAGATGAGGCCATCCAATCCAATGGCATAACGAGTGGCTACATAACTGTCGCCTACTTCGATGTCAGGCTGCAGAGCACCGCAAGTGCCGAGACGGATGAGATTCAAGGAATGATGCTCTTCTTTGGGCATTCGGGTTTTCAGGTCGATGTTGGCCAAAGTGTCGAGCTCGTTCATGACGATGTCGAGATTGTCGGTGCCCATGCCGGTGCTGAGCACAGTGATGCGCTTGCCGTTGAAATAGCCTGTGCGGGTGACAAGCTCCCGGTTTTGTCTTTTCACCTCTATCTTGTCGAAGAATGAGGCAATCAGCTCGACACGGCCAGGGTCGCCCACCATGATGACGTCGTCGGCCAACTGGTCGGGATGAAGGTTCAGATGATATATCGCACCCTCGGAGTTGAGCACGAGCTGCGATGCGGGAATGGGTTGGTTCATAATCGAAGTATTAATTGGTTTTAAACCGCAAAAATACGAAAATTAATGAATTGAGCGTTGTTTTCTTTGCCTTACGAAAATTGATGTATCTTTGCACAAATTGTTTCAGTATGAGAGAATTGATTGTGAAAAATATTTCCATCGGTGATGAACTGCTTATAGGTCAGGTTGTTAATACCAATGCTGCTTGGTTGGGAGAGCATCTTGCCGAAGCTGGATTCCAATTGGATTCGGTCTTGACCATCGGTGACTCGGAACAAGCTATCTTGAATGCCTTCCAGGCTTGTATGGATGCCGATCTCGTGTTGGTCACAGGTGGTTTGGGACCTACTGCCGACGATATCACCAAGCCTACGGTTTGTAAGTTTTTCGGTACCGAATTGGAGTTTTGTCAGGCTGCCTACGATAATGTTGTCGCCTTGTTCGAGCGTCGGGGTTTCCAGATGAGCGAACGCAACCGAGGTCAGGCCATGTTGCCGAAATCTTGCCAATATATTCCCAATACCTATGGAACTGCACCGTGCATGTGGCTCGAAAAGCAGGACACGGTGTTTGTCTTTATGCCTGGGGTGCCGTTCGAGATGAAGGGCATTTTCACCGATGAGTTATTGCCGCGTATTCAGGCGAGATTTCATGCTTTGCCTTACGAGAAGCGCGTGGTGATGACAACGGGCATCGGCGAGTCGTTTCTTGCCGACCGCATCAAGGAATGGGAAGAGAGTCTGCCCGATTTTCTTTCCCTGGCTTATCTACCGCAATATGGCATGGTGCGTCTGCGCTTGAGTGGTAGGCATGAGGATGCCGGGCTGCTTCATGTTACTTTGGACAAGGAGATTAATAAACTTGAAAAATTAATTCACGATTATATCTTCTCATTGGAGGATCAGCCTATCGAGCGTACGGTATTCGACATTCTTATTAATAAAGGTATGACTTTCGCCTCGGCTGAAAGCTGCACTGGCGGCAACATTGCTCATGTCTTCACCTTGATTCCAGATAGTTCGGCGGTTTTCAAAGGTTCTGCAGTTACTTATGCCGCTTCCACGAAGACCAAAGTGTTGGGCGTCCCGTCCGAAACCATAGCAAGCTATGGCGTCGTGAGCCAACAGGTGGTGGAGGGTATGGCGCGTGGCGTGCGCGATTTGATGGAAGCTGACTTTGGCGTGGCCACAACGGGTGTGGCGGGTCCTGGAGGTGGCACTGAAGAAAATCCTGTGGGCACTGTGTGGATTGGTGTGGCATCGGCCCACGGAGTGGTCTCCAAACGATTCAACTTTGGCAAAGACCGCGAGAATGTGATTAATCGTGCTACAATAGCAGCGTATGAAATGTTAAGACAACAAATAATTGGATGACAATGAAGATAATAGTTAAGACTTTAACCTTGCTGTGCCTTTTTCTCATGGCAGCTTGTCAGAAGCAAGAGCCTGCCTATAAAGCCAAACTCAATGTCAAGCCCGAAGCCTACGATCTTGAATTTGACCGCTATGAGGAGGTACTTTTCAATCTCGACACTGCTGATTTCCAACAGGAGCTGAAAAGGATTCAGGACCGTTACAAGGTGTTCATCGGCGGTGATCTCAACAATCC
This sequence comes from Bacteroidales bacterium, assembly GCA_017395365.1. Taxonomy (GTDB): domain Bacteria; phylum Bacteroidota; class Bacteroidia; order Bacteroidales; family F082; genus Limimorpha. Next base: position 55,035 of record JAFPUN010000021.1, on the reverse strand, counting down.
CCAAGCCGTGCAATACCTCAAGGACTTTGCCACCGACCCGTTCAGCATCACCCTTTACGATAAAGTGATGACCGCTTTCCCTGACTTGAAAGAAGTGGAGCCCGTGGTGGAGGATGTGATGGCGCATTTCCATTATTATTATCCTGACATCTCGTTGCCCCAAAAGGCCTTTACCTGCATCACTGGCGTTCGTCCCGATGAGCCTCCTGTGCAAATCATCGCTGATAATTTGGTGATTTCGTTAGACTGGTACCTCAACGGCGACGTATTATACGACCAAATCGGGATGCCGAGATATATGGCAGTGCGTACCCATAAGGCGACATTGGCGAAAGATGTAGCCCTTTGCTTGTATATGTATTACCTATATGAACAACGTAAGCAGGGGCAGATCATCAGTGAGATGGTGTTTTACGGGAGGCGTAACTTTTTTGTAGAGGCGATGTGTCCCACGATGGCTGATAGTGTGGTGCTTGGTTATTCCTCCAGCCAATGGCAATGGGCAGTGGAGAACGAAGGTGCGGTGTGGGCCGACATTGTGGGCAACCGTCGGCTATACGAGGCAGGTTTGGATACCTATATGATGTTCTTCGGTGATGGACCTTTCACACAGGCATACAGCAATGACGCACCTTCACGCTTGGGCGAGTTTTTGGGTCTAAACATTACACGTTCTTATTTCTCAAACAATGAGATTTCGCTCCAAGACCTGATACATCGTAAGGATTTGCAGGAAATCTTCCAAAACTCTGGTTATAAGCCTAAGAAATAATCTAGAGTTGAGTGTTTAGAGTTTAGAGTAGGGGCAGACCTATGTGTCTGCCCGTTTTTTTTATTTTATTGATTATCAAAAATATATCCGACAGCAAACGACAACAAACGACTACAGTCGACTACAAACGTTTGTTCAACGGCTTTTTCTTGACAAGGGTTGCATCTTTGCGGCATGAAACTTTAAAAACGAAGAATCATGTTAGTAAAAACATTTGGATGTGCCCTTTTTGGCATCGAAGCAATTCAAGTCACCATTGAGGTGAACATTGACAGAGGTATCAATTTCTATCTGGTCGGCTTGCCCGACAACGCAGTCAAGGAAAGTCAGCAGCGTATCCAGGCTGCTATCATTAATTTAGGGTATTACTATCCCCACAAGAAAATCGTCATCAACATGGCGCCCGCCGACATCCGCAAGGAAGGCTCGGCTTATGACTTGCCCATCGCCATCGGCATCATGGCGGCTTCGGAACAGGTCAGCACCGACCTTTTGGAACAGTTTGTCATCATGGGCGAGCTCTCGCTTGACGGCACGCTCAAGCCTATCAAAGGGGCTTTGCCTATCGCCATCAAGGCTAAACAAGAAGGATTTCGAGGGCTTATCGTACCGAAAGCAAACGCTCGCGAAGCCGCTGTTGTGGAGGGCTTGGATGTGTATGGGGTGGAAACCATTCATGATGTAGTGTCAATCTTAAATGGAGAACTTCTCAACCAGCCTGTGACCGTGGACATGGCTGAATCGTGGCAGGACGTCAGTTTCGAGTTCGACTTCAGTGATGTCAAAGGACAGGAGAACATCAAGCGTGCCTTGGAGATTGCGGCTGCAGGCGGACACAATGTCATTCTCATAGGTCCTCCAGGCAGTGGAAAGACGATGCTTGCCAAGCGCATGCCCACTATCTTGCCGCCTTTGACGATGGCCGAGGCCTTGGAGACTACCAAGATCCATTCTGTGGCTGGGTTGATTGGGCGTAATGCCACATTGGTCAGGACGCGGCCTTTCCGCAGCCCGCACCATACCATTAGCGATGCCGGCTTGGTCGGTGGCGGCACCTATCCACAGCCTGGCGAGATTTCACTTGCACATAACGGAGTGCTATTTCTTGATGAACTGCCTGAGTTTAAACGCACTGTCTTGGAAGTAATGAGACAGCCAATGGAGGACAGGATCGTGACGATTTCAAGGGCCAAGATGACCGTTGATTTTCCAGCTAGTTTCATGTTGGTGGCGGCTATGAATCCTTGCCCTTGCGGCTATTATAACCACCCCGACAAGGAGTGCACCTGCAAGCCAGGCATGGTACAGCAGTATCTCAACCGCATCAGTGGCCCTTTGATGGATCGTATCGACTTGCACGTCGAAGTCGTGCCCGTAGCCTATAAAGACTTGTCCGACAAGCAAAGAGGTGAATCAAGCGCGGCAGTGCGTGAGCGCGTTGTCAAGGCGAGGAAGATACAGGAGAAACGCTACGCCCAATATCCGGCTATTCATGCCAATGCACAAATGACTTCGCAACTCATCCAGAAATACTGCGAGTTGGATGAGGACTGCCGCACCATCCTCAAAAATGCCATGAACCGATTGGGGCTTTCGGCGCGTGCATACGATAGGATTCTCAAAGTTTCCCGCACGATTGCCGATCTAGACGGCAGCGAGAACATTCAGTCGGGACATCTCGCCGAGGCAATAAACTATCGTAGTTTGGATAGGGATAATTGGGGGAGTTGATATGGAGTATTATCAGGGAAGTCTTAGGCAATTTGCTGAGGAATTGTTGGCAAAGGGAAGGGGCAATGGGCAAATGGTCATAGTTGCCCAACTTGATGGCGCAATTATTAAGGATATGAACAAAAAAGGCATGGTTTTGCAATCTGAGTCTATCGTAGTGACACAGCAAACTGTGTTCAAATACGTGCATCATCCAAAGTCAAAAAAAGAAGCAGTAATTCCGATAGAGCAATATGATTTGATTGAAAACGCATTGAAAACTCCATTGCACATCTATGAAGATACTGCTCAGAAAGAGCTTGTTTATGTGTTCACTCATCCTTTCGAACAAAGTAAACTGGTGAAAGTCGTTGTGCATCCAAACTATAGGTTGAATGGAAAAACCATCATTAATGCCGCAAAATCTTGGGGATTTGTTAGTGTAGAGTCTCTTGAGAACCCTCAATTTGTGCTAATAAAATAAGAGAGCGATTGAAATCGCTCTCTTTGAACTGGCGGTCGGAGTTGAACCGACAATAATCTCACCTTAATGGCGTGAAGCTACCCGTTGCGGTCATCGACCAGTATTTCATTGCTGCAAAAATACACATTTTTCGTGTAAGAGCAAGTACTGAATATAAAAAACTCAAAATATTTGTTTTTACTTGAATTAGTGTCAAAATGTGTAACTTTGCGCACACGAACAATACATACAAACTATGTTACAAAAAGGAACGAAAGCCCCTTACTTTGAAGGGCAAGACGAGAACGGTAACCTCGTCAAACTGACGGATTTTGTTGGAAAGAAACTGGTGCTCTATTTCTATCCCAAAGACAGCACGCCAGGCTGCACCGCCGAGGCCTGCGACCTTCGTGACAACTACGAGCGTTTTCTGGCATTGGGCTACAACGTGCTGGGTGTCAGTCGCGATAGTGCCAAGTCACACCAAAACTTCATTGCCAAATACAACCTGCCTTTCCATCTCATCGCCGACACTGATTTGACTATCCTGAAAGCCTACGAGGCTTGGGGTGAGAAGAAGATGTACGGCAAGGTGACCGAAGGCACGCTGCGTACCACCTACGTCATTGATGAAGAAGGTGTTATTGTCGATGCCATTGGCAAAGTGGATACCAAGAACCATACGGCACAGATACTATAAGCTATTACGATAATGGAAAAAATTCTTTATCTTTGCAGCCAGACAATTGAATAGTATTGAATGGATAATTACAGGTTATATAGTATAGGACATTCCAACCAATCCTTAGAGGAGTTTATGGGACTACTGAATGTACATGGCATCAATTGTGTGATTGATGTCAGAAGCATTCCTGCGAGTAAGTACTCTCCACAATTCAACCAAGATGGTTTGAAATGCTATTTGAAGGCTCACAACATTCAGTATTTGCACTTTGGCGACGAGTTTGGCGCAAGACGAACGGATTGTTTGGATGAGAATGAACAAGTAGATTTTGAAAAAGCAGTTGCGACTCCCCTCTTCAAGAAAGGGGTTGAGCGTGTGATGAAGGGCTTAGAAAAAGGCTTTAGAATTGCTTTCATGTGTTCTGAAGCAGATCCTTTGGAATGTCACCGCTTTTCTCTTGTTTCGCGCTATTTTTATGAGCGTGGTATTGATGTTCAGCATATTATGAAAGATGCGTCATTGGCGTCTCAAGCAGATCTGGAAAAAGAAATGATAGCATCTTTTCTCCATTCACGGAAATACCATCTTTCAGAAGTGGATTATCTATTTGGATCCTATACGGAAGAGGAACAACGTAAAGATGCATATCGCTTAAAAAACAAGGAGATAGGCTATAGCCCCAAACTCCAAGAGGAAGAAAACTATTGACTATGATTACGCTCTATACCATCGGCTTTACGAAAAAAAGTGCCGAACACTTCTTTAATCTGCTGCGCGACAACAATGTGAAGCAGTTAGTGGATGTTCGCATTAGTAATAGCAGCCAACTGGCTGGTTTTGCCAAAGGAAAAGACTTGGAGTTTTTCGTCAACGAGATTTGCCATATTCCCTATCAGTATGTTGATGATTTTGCACCGACAAAAGAATTACTCGACAAGTGGCACAAAGAGGAAGTAACCTGGGAAGAATATGTAGAAATTTATTCGAACTTACTGAAAACCAGAGATATCATTCGTAAATACGGTGTAAAAGCTTTTGATGGCTCGTGCTTCCTGTGTAGCGAAGACACACCTGAGCAATGCCACCGCAGGCTATTGGCCGAATTTCTGCAAGCACACAGTAAAGAAAAGGTCACGATTGTTCACCTCATTTGAACATTATGGATAAGTATTTCATTTGTTTGGCCAATTCATACAAACATGGTGGACGTTGCATTGCTGGCGTTGAGGTCTCGCCAAGGCCAGACGGTCGTATGGATGTTGTTCGCCATGATGACGGTCGCCCTTGTTGGATTCGCCCGGTTTCGATGGCAGAAAACGGAGAAATCCCGATGCAATTGGCGCAAGGTGTCAAATTGCTTTCATTGGTAAGGCTTACTGACGTGGTGCCTTGTCCTCATAAAGCTCATACCGAAGATGTGCATTGTTCGCGCATGGAATGCTGCCCCAATGACAATGAATTTAAAGACGATTTCATGAGCCAACTCATTGACCCTGTTCATCAAGCGGTATTCTATTTTCGAGGGAAAGCCATCCCAGCAAAGATGATAGACCGGCTCAACTATTCGTTGATGCTCATACGCCCTGAAATAGCTAGTGCCTACATTGACGAAGGAAGGGAAAAGTCAAAATATCGGATGAAATTTACTTATTATGGTTCAAACTATGACTTCCCTATTACGGATCCTTATTTTTTGGATGCTTTTAAGAAGAATCCCGAAAGATACACGGACTTAAAAGGAGTATACCTTACACTCTCATTGGGGTTGGAATTCGAAGGTTTTCATTTCAAACTGGTTGCAGGGGTGTTCTTGTCTCCCGAAATAGAAATGGAAAAGAATGAAGATCCTTCTCCTAGCAAGGAACTGTCATATGTGGATCGGCAGAAACAACTTCATCCAAATGCCTATGCTAAATGGAGTCAAGAGGATGATAGTTTATTGATGGAGATGCATCGACAGGGGGCTTCGCTTAATGAAATCATGACTCGATTTCAGCGGAATGAAGGATCTATCCGTTCTCGCTTGAAAAAACTACTTGTCGAAGATTCGTCGAGTAATTGGTTTGATTATTATGATCAAGAATTGGCCCGTTTGATTGACCTCAAGAAAGAGACAGAGAACCAAATTGGCGCATTGCGGAAAGAACTGCTTCAACAAATGGAAAACCATGGTGAAGAGAAGATAAAAACGACAAGGTTCACGATTAGTTATTCTCCTCCAAAGACTGTTTTGAAATTTGACAGCGATCTTCTCCGAGAGAAAGATGAAAAACTATACAGAAGCTATTGTACCATTTTTGATAGCAAGTCGTTCCGCGTGGAGAATCAAGAATTGTATGAAAGCTGTTGCAAACCAGTACAAAAAGATGCTTCAATAGTAGTTAGGCAAAACAAAACAGATGAGCCATAGTAAAAATTGAATAACAATGAAATACTATATCCTTGACGCTTTTACCGACCAGCCTTTCGGCGGCAATCCCGCGGGCGTAGTGCTGCTCGAATCAGAACAGTTCCCCGAAGAGAAATTAATGCTGCAAATCGCCGCCGAGTTGCGCTATTCGGAGACGGCTTTCATCAGGCGGCATTCCGATAAGGAGTTTACTATCCGGTATTTCACACCGAAAGCCGAAGTGGAGCTGTGTGGTCACGCCACCATAGCCTCATTCTATTTGTTGCACCATGAAGGTTTGGCTGCGGGACAATGCCTATGCCATACGCTTGCTGGTGATTTACGCGTCGAAGCAGGGGAGAGGGTGATGATGCAGATGGCTATGCCGCGTATTGTGGCCACTGTCGAACAGACGGCAGAAATCTATAAGGCATTGGGCGTCAATGATTATCACCCCATTATGCCTATACAAATAGCCTACTCGGGCCTTCCCGATTTGATGATTCTCCTGCCCGATGTGGAAACCTTGCAGGCCTTGAATCCCGACATGGAGGCCATCGCTGCCATCACCAAGAAATATGATGCAGTAAGTTTCCATGTCTTTGCCTTCGCCAATGACAGCTACACAGCCCATGTCCGAGACTTTGGGCCTTTGTACGGCGTGCCCGAGGAATCGGCCACTGGCACCGCCAACGCTGCCTTGACTTTCTATCTGCAACATAACGGATGCCTTGGTGCAGAAGCAGAGTGCGCCTTCATGCAAGGTGAGGCCATGGGTCGACCGTCGGTGGTGGCCACACAAATCCGAAAGGATGGCACCATCTATGTGGGCGGCACGGCAGCGATTGTGGCAAAAGGTGAATTGTGTGTTTAGCCTATGTCGGAGCTGAAAGCCATATTGTCCGGCAGAATCAGCGGAGGCGATGCTCGGGCCTTGGCTGGTGGCGACTTCAAGGAGGAACTGTTTCAGTTGCTCTTCGACGAAGACAAGCGTACTTCCGACAATGCAGCTTGGGTAATGACACACCTGCCCAAAACCGCAGATTCTTGGTTGGCCGAAAGGCAGAATACCCTTATCGACGAAGTCATGCGCACCACCAGCACTACCAAGCGTCGCCTCATCATGAACCTGTTGGAAAGAACTCCCTTTGAGGCCGACAACATCCGTACCGATTTCCTCGATTTCTGCTTCAACGCCATGCTTTCCGACGAACCCATCGGCGTGAAGTCATTGGCCATCAAACTGACTTATGCACAAAGCAAATTCTACCCGGAACTTCTTGAAGAGTTCAATACGGCACTCCAGATGATGGAGTCAGAGGTGCTGCCGGCCGCGTTGAAACATATTAGGGGAAAGATGTTGAAAAAATGATATCTTTGCACTTTCGAAATCGTCAAACCATGAACAATCAATTCACTATCCGTCCTGCGAAGCCCGAAGAGGCAGGCCTAGTCCTTGAATTCATCAAGAAACTCGCCGTTTACGAGAAATGCGCCGATGAAGTTGTGGCCGATGAAACCACCATCTATCATTCCCTTTTTTTGGAGCATTCCGCCGAGGTGGTCTTTGCCGAGGAAGACGACGCGGTCATCGGATTCGCTTTGTTTTTCCACAACTTCTCCACTTTTGTCGGACGCAAGGGCCTGTATCTCGAAGACCTGTTTATCCTTCCCGAAAAACGCGGTCGGGGCTATGGCAAGGCTCTGTTGAAATATCTCGCCAAGATTGCCGTGGAGCGCAACTGCGGCCGTATGGAGTGGATTTGCCTCGATTGGAACAAACCCGCCTTGACCGTTTACCGCAGCATCGGTGCCGTGCCCATGGACGAATGGACGGTGCAGCGCTTGGACGAAACGGCATTGAAAAAGTTTGCATTGGAGGATTGAATGTGACTATATACCTTTATCCGACCCCAGAAGGTTTCGATGACCTGCTGATGAGTACCGACGGCATGGTGTTGACGGGTCTATGGTTTGCAGGCTCGCGTGACGAAAACAAACATCCATTGGGCTTTGTAGAGACGCGGCGCGCCACGTCCCTACCGCCCGTAATCCATGACACCTATCGTTGGTTGGATCTCTATTTCACAGGCCGTCAACCCGATTTCACACCAGCCTATCGCATGGAAGGCCTGACGCCATTCCGCAAGGCGGTGTTAGATATCGTATGTGAAATACCTTTCGGGAGAACCGTGACCTACGGTCAAATTGCGAAACGCATCGTAGAGACGTTTCCTGAAACGTCTCCGAAACCAAGAAAAATGTCGGCACAAGCGGTAGGTGGCGCAGTGGGTTGGAACCCCATCTGCCTCATCGTGCCCTGCCATCGCGTGATGGGTACTAATGGCAAACTCACGGGCTATGGCGGTGGTTTGCACAACAAATTCGAGTTGTTGAAACTGGAAGGAAACCTTGTGTAAATCCCAAAAGTATTATCTTTGTGCGACAAGTGAATGTGAATATAAAAAAACACGGCTTTCAGCTATCAGCCATCAGCTTTTAGCAAAGATGCTACCAAGCTGATAGCTTATAGCCAACGAAGTTCAAAGAAATAGAAAAAGTAGTATTATGGAATTCAAATGGGAGGACGGCTTCACTATTGCCACGAGAGTTGATGCCGATGGCGCCATCGTCATTTCTGCCAATGCGGCAGGTTTGCGTTCGCTGGCCCATCATCTTATGACGCTTGCCGATGAAGAATCTACAAACTCACACTTTCATCTCGACGAATACAATTCTTTGGAGGATCACTCTGTGGAATTGATTGTAGAGAAGGTGGAAGTGCCCTAAAAGAGGATGACGATGAGATTAAAACAATATGACGGTCAGTGCGTTAGGATTGATTGCGTAGACGGGAATGTCTATGATGGCATTTGCAGTTACAACGATAAGGAGTATAACGAGCAGGAGTATGGTCGCCACGAGGAGTGCCTGGTGATGGTCAACTTCCTTTTTTTCAAAAGCGACATCATAGCCATTGAAAGTTTGGAAAACCACTCGGGTCCCTACGGAAAATTCCTTGATCCGTTTGGGAAACTGGAGGAGATGAATGTTCAAGATGGTTTGGATAGTATCCTCGATGTCCTTGATTGCGAAGAACCCGAACACGTCCTCCGTATGCTGCGCTGTCTCGACTATTATTTCGACCCCAAAAACCATTGTGACTTTCCCTGCCGATGGGAAGCGTACGGAGCGATCATGGAGTTGGAGGACTCAATTGATGATGAAATAATCAAAAGAGAAGCGGGTCGACTTCTGGACAAATGGAGACCCATGGAATCAACAACTGAATCTGGTTGTTAGATTATTCAAAACCAAAGAACTCCTTCAAGCCTTTCTTTTCTTTCAGCTCATCGGGTGTGAATCCATAATGCGCAGCCGCCGAAAGCGTCACCACGTTTTCAAGGAACTCATCATAGGACAATTCAAACCATTCTTCGGGGATGTCGGTGTGGATGGTGCCGCCGTCGTTGTGGCCGCCGCCCCACCACCATGATTCGTCGAGTGCCGCCTCGTACGTGCCATCATCCATCTTGACGAAGGCATACCAAGTGGTCCATTCCCTCATCCCTTCCGGTGTTTTTTCACCTTCATAATGCGGAGCGGAATGGCTTTTGTCCGAATAGCCCGGCTGCCCTTTATTGGCATCATGTCGATACACCCAAAAACGCTCATTGGTCTCATTAGGGATCCTTTCCAAAGTAAAGCCATCACAATGATATATGGATCTCTTCCTGCCCTTTACCCTATTTTCAGCTGTCATCATTTTCGTTATGGAAGCGATAGGTCTCTTTGTGCCTTTGTCTTTCAACAGGCCATTTTTTTCAAGGAGGTCCTTGATGGGCTCAAGTTCATTTTTCCAACTGTTGACATAATACCTATAAGTATTGTCTTCGTAAACGTAATAACTGCCCACAAATAGGTCGTTGTAAGTGATTTTGTAATGATCAATAATCCAACCCATGGTTTTATGCTGTTTTAATAATAATCCTATTTCCTTTTCGTGTGTTGATGATGTTTGGCTAATACACGAGGCAAAAATAGGAAAAAGTTGTGTCATTTCCGAAATAATATTAGTTTTGCACCCAATACATTGAAGTTTAATCCAATAACACTTATTGCCATGAAGAAACTCTTTGCTCTCGCTGTTCTTTTGATGGCTTTGACTGGGGCATTTGCCCAGCCTGCCCATTACATCACTTTCAACGGCACTGACCAATACATGGTCATTCCGCACCACGAACACTTTAACATCGCTGTCGACCAAAGTTTCACGGTCACGGGATGGGTGAGCAATGAGACCTATACCAGTTTCCCACGCTATGTCTGCAAACGCGACATGTCTGTAACGGGCGCTGGAAGTGAGCGCTCTGGCTATGAGTTTTTTGGTACAGGAAGTGCGGGACAATCCTTGGGCCTCAACACGCCCACTGCGACTTCGGGTCATGCCCTTTCGGTCTACACGGGCGTCACTGTGCCGGCAGGGGAGTGGATGCATTTTGCCCTCGTTGTGGACCGCCCGAATAACGAGATTCGCATATACCAAAACGGTGAGACCAACAGCAGTTGGGTGGCAGCGGTGAACGACTGGGCCGTGACCAACACGCATGATGTGTTTATAGGGGCGGGCAACAGCGGCGGGCAGCCTGCCAACTTCTGCAACGGCTCGTTTGGCAATGTGAGGTTCTACAATATAGCACTGGAACCCGACGAGATACAAAGGGATTTAGGCGCTGATGATTTATATGATATAAGTTTTTACATGGCAGATCACTTAAGAGCCGCTTATGAATTCTCTGCAACCTGGGTCAATGACAACATTTTGCCCGACCTTTCGGGGCATGGTCACGATGCACAACTGGTTAATTTTAATTTTGGCGGTTCTGGGATATGGAATGTTACTTTGACCCAAGACACGCGTAAGACGGGGCGTGGCAATGAAAATGATGTGCTACTCAAGGCAGCGGTGGCTGTGGACGGTGCTGACGTTAGTGCCGAGGTTGAACTGCAATCCATAACCTTGAATCTTGAGGGAACAACGGATTTGAATGATATTGAAGAAATCAAGGTCTATTCTACGGGTTCTGCCAATAGTTTCGATGAACGCCATCCTCAAAACGCTACTTTGCTTGGAAATGTTGTTCCAGCTTCGGGTGACATAACCTGCAACTTGAGTGGCAACCTTGTCTATGGCACCAATTACCTCTGGATTGTGGCGCATGTGGCCGACAATGCTACTGAGGGCAATACAATCGATGCTTCACTGAAGTCGATTACGACGACGGAAGAGACATACGAACTTGCAAATCCATCGCCATCAGGTAGCCGTGAAATCATTCTTGCACATACCTTGCTTTTGCAGCCTGGTGATTATAACTCAACGAATTATCGCATTCCTGCCGTCATTACGGCGAAGAATGGCAGCATCGTAGCGGTCACCGACAAGCGCAAGTACAACGAAGGCGACTTGCCTGAGGACATCGACATCGTCTGCAACCGCAGCACTGACGGCGGCCACACTTGGAGCGAGCCTTACACCATCGCCTTGGGCACTGGCGTCAACCATGGCTTCGGCGACTGCGCGTTGGCGTGGAGCAACGACGACAACGGCCTCATCGCAGGTTTCGTGGGCGGTCCTGGTTTGTGGTATTCCACCCCATCGAATCCGATCCGCACCTATATCTGTAAGAGTTATGACAACGGCCAGACTTGGACGGAGCCCGAAGACATCACTAACTTCATCTTTGGCGACAACTGCATCATCCCCGAACAGCGCACATGGCGCGCCTCGTTCTTCGGTTCGGGTAACGGGTTGCGCACCTCTACGGGACGCATCATTTTCGTGGCTGCCATCCGCGAAAACACGGCACAAGTGCTCTACAACCATGCTATTTATTCCGACGACAACGGCCAGACCTGGCATGTGTCGGGTCGTGCTTCCACCTCGGGCGACGAGGCTAAGGTCACGGAGTTGGTTGACGGTCGCATCCTGATGAGCATTCGCCATGCGGGCAACCGCTGGTACAACATCTCCGAGGACGGTGGCGAGACTTGGCAGCCTACCACTTCCACTTGGTACGACATTACTGCGCCTGCCTGCAACGGCGATATGATCCGTTACACCTCCGAAAACCAAGGCCACGACAAGAACCGCCTGCTGCATTCGGTTCCTTACGGCAACTCGCGCACTGATGTGACGGTTTATGTGAGTTACGACGAGGGCGAGACTTGGCCGGTGAAGAAATGCATCGTGCCATACAGCTCGGCCTATTCTTCGCTCTGTGTCCTGCCCGACGGCACCATCGGACTTTATGTCGAGGAAGCCTACGCTGGCGCCTCGGGCTATTCGACGGTGTTCTACAACTTCAGCCTCGAATGGCTCACCGACGGCAATGACACTTTTGACCCGACGGGAGTGGCTGAAAATCAAATACAAACGGAGTCGTTAAAGGTTTATCCTGTGCCTGCATCGTCCTTTGTCACGATTGAAGCGGAAGGGATGAAGACCATCAATGTTTACAATGCTTTGGGACAGCTTGTTAAGTCGGTTTCGGTCAATGATGCTTCGGAAGTTCGTTTGGATGTTTCGGAGTGGGCCGCTGGAGTGTATTTGGTTGAAGTTATGGATGCTAACGGCATGAAGAAAATCGGCAGGTTGGTCAAATGATGATTTGAATTGCAGTTTCAAAGTTTTTCCCTACCTTTGCAGCCCAAATCAAGTCTTTGATTTGTGTTTGTAAATAATTGAAAATCAGATAAAATAATGAGTTTAAACATTTCAAAATTGAGAAACATCGGTATCGCTGCGCATATCGATGCTGGTAAGACTACGGTTTCGGAACGCATCCTTTTCTTCACGGGCGTCAACCGTAAGGTGGGTGAAACGCATGATGGACAAGCCACCATGGACTTTATGAAACAAGAGCAGGAGCGCGGCATCACCATCGCTTCGGCAGCCATAACTGCCCATTGGAACGGCTATCAGATCAACCTTATCGATACTCCCGGTCACGTCGACTTCACCGTCGAGGTGGAACGCTCGCTGCGTGTCATCGACGGCATGGTGGCGGTGTTCTGCGCCGTGGGTGGCGTGGAGCCGCAGTCGGAGACGGTGTGGAACCAGGCCGACAAATACCGCGTGCCCCGCATCGCCTTTGTCAACAAGATGGACCGCACGGGTGCCGACTTCCAAGAGGTGGTTAACCAGATGCATAAATACTTGGGCGCCAACGCCGTGCCGCTGCATCTGCCCATCGGAGCCGAGTCCGATTTTGAGGGTATGGTTGACCTGGTGCAAATGAACTCGGTGCGCTTCATTGAGAAGGAACGCATCGTGGGTCCCATCCCGGAAAACATGATGGAGCAGGCCCAGGAAGCCCGCCGTAACCTTATCGAGAAGGTCGCCGATTTGGATGATGAAATTGCTGAGCTCTACCTTGAGGATGCCGAAATCCCGACCGACAAACTGATGGCCGCCATCCGTCAGGCCACCATCAAACTGATGATGGTGCCGGTGCTTTGCGGTGCCGCCTATAAGAACAAAGGTATCCAACTCCTTTTGGATGCCATCGTTGATTACCTGCCTTCGCCCAACGACTTGGGCGCCGTCATCGCGCACGACCCCGCCAATGAGGAGAAGACCTACCGCCGCAACCCCTCCGAAAACGAGCCTTTCTCGGCCTTGGCCTTCAAGCTCATCAACGACCCGTATGTGGGCCAGCAGACCTTCATCCGAATCTTCAGCGGCAAGTTGACCAACGGCATGAGCGTCTACAACACCAACAAACTGAAGAGTGAGCGCGTGGGCCGCATCTTCCGCATTAAGGCGAAGGAACGCGAGGAAATCAACGAGGCTAGCGCGGGCGAAATCGTGGCTCTCGTAGGCATGAAATACACTAAGACGGGCGACACGCTCTGCGATGAGGAACAACCTATCTTGCTGGAATCCATCAATATACCGCCTGCGGTCATCGAGATGAAGGTCAACCTTGACGACAAGAAGAACCGCAGCAAGCTGAGCGAGGCCTTGGCCAAGCTCTGCAACGAGGACCCGTCGTTCCACGCCCACTTCGACGAGGAGACGGAAGAGACTATCATCGCTGGCATGGGCGAGTTGCATCTGGAAATCATCGTCGACCGATTGAAGGAAGAGTTCAAGGTGCCGGTCACGGTGGGCGCGCCTTCGGTGTCGTTCCGCGAGACCATCACCGCACCGTTCGAGTGCAACTACCGCTATGTGAAGCAGACTGGTGGCAAGGGCCAGTTCGCCCACACCGTCATCCGCTTCGAGCCCAACCCGGGCGGCGGCTTCGAGTTCGTCGACATCACCAAGGGCGGCGTCATTCCGAAGGAATACATCCCTTCAGTGCAGAAGGGTCTGGCCGCGGCCATGAACAAAGGTCCTTTCGCGGGTTATCCCGTCGTGGATGTGAAGTGCGTCCTTGTGGATGGCAGTTCGCACCCCGTCGACTCCAGCGACATGGCCTTCCAGCTCTGCGCCCAGATGTGCTTCAAGCAGGCCTTCATGAAAGCCAGCCCCGTGTTGCTTGAGCCTGTGATGAAGGTCGAGATCAACACACCCGACGACTACATCGGCAATGTGACAGGTGATGTCAACAAGCGCCGTGGTCGCATTGAGGCCATGCGTCGTTTCCGCAAGGGTTCGCAGAAGTTGGATGCCTTCGTCCCGCTGATGGAGATGTTCGGCTATGCCACCGCCTTGCGCAACCTCACCTCTGGCCGCGCCAACTACTCGATGGAGTTCCATCAGTACATGCCGACACCGAAGGACAAACAGGAGGAGATTGTCAAGATGCGGAACGAGAAAGAGTAGTTTTTATCAAGAATTAGAGAATGTTTAAGACGTTGCCTTTCGGCAGCGTCTTTTTTTATTACACATTTTGTGTTACATATTTTATGTAACATATTTTGTGTAATTTCAATAGTTTTTGGGCGTTTTTTTCGAAAGTCGCCCAATTTTCATAGGGACAAAATTTTGTCCATGTCAAAACTACATCGTTGATTTCCAATGAAATAAATTTGGACAATCCAAAAAAGCATGGACAAAACCGAGAGGCTCCCCAAAAACCTCTTGACAAGCGTTTTTTCTGTATATTTTTGCATCGACGGACATGGGACCGGGGTTTACGAAATCCACCCTGAAACCGTCATTGCGGGCTTGACCCGCAATCTCCTGAACGAAAAGGATACGCCTTCGCGTACAGGAGATGGCGGATGCTCCTCCGCCATGACGGTAAAGGGTGAAAGGTAGGACGGCCCAGTCAAAAGTCCTGAGTCAAAAACAGAACGCCTATGAAAGCAACATTAAAATCACTCATCCTAACGACCCTCGCCCTTGGCGTGATGCTGTCGTCGTGCGACACACCCGCCAAACGCCTGCAGCAGGCGCGTGCCTTATATGAAGAAGGTACCGAACTGCGCCAGCAACGCCTCTCGGAAGAGGCCACCGACCGTTTTCTGCAAGCCCTCACGCTGATGCAAGGCTGTGAGCCAACCACCGAAAACCTCCGCCTCGAAGGCCAACTCAAGGACAACCTCGGCGCGATGTATAACAAACACGGCCTCTTCGACGATGCCCTCAAGATGCACTGCGAAGCTATTGAGTGTTTCCGCCAAATCGACGACTCCACCGCCGTGATGACCACGATGCGCAACTGTGGCCGCGTGGCGAAATCGCTGGAGCAGTTTGCACAAGCCAAGCGCTATTACGACACGGCTTTCAGCATCGCTACCTTATTAGATGATAAGGCCATGCAGAGCGACATCTACCTGGAGATGGGCCGCGACTACTACCTGCCTGTGGGCAACTATCCTGAAGCCATGACATGCGTTCGCCGTGCCTTGGAGGGCGAGCTTGACGACAACAACACTGACATCGCCAACATGACGATGGGTGTATTATATTACTATACAGATAACTACGCCGAAGCTAAGCCTTACCTCGAAGCCGCCCTCCGCAGCGAGCGCGCCGGACTGAAGATGTCGGTGTACCAAACGCTCTACGCCATCGCCTACAACGAAGGCCATCTCGAGCAGGCCATGGAATACCAAGACCTCTTCACGCAATACATGATGCAGGCCGACAAGGAACATGCCTCCGACAACCTGCAACGCCTCAAGGCCGAGTATGAGCTGAAGGCCCAGAAGAGCGAGATGGAGAGTCTGCTCCGCAACCGCAGCCTCAAACTCTGGCTCATCATCGCCGCAGCGGTGATTGCGCTGTTAGTCATCGTGCTGATAGTGAGGAAGAAGGTGAGCGACCACAAATTGGCCGTGGAGCAGTTCCGCAGCCAGGTGGAACGCGACCAAAACCGCATCCACGAGTTGGTGAGCGACATGGAGAACCTCATCCGCACCAACGACGACCTTCGCCGCGACCGTCAGACGCTCTCGCAAAAAGACCTGCTGATGACGAGCAAGATCATGGGGCGCAACAAGGTCTACACCACGGCGCAAGCCCTTGGCGAGCAGGTGACTGCCGACACGATGAACTTCGCCCTCAGCGACGACGACTGGGCCGACTTCATCAGCCTCACCGATTTGGTGTACGACGGTTTCTCGCAGCGCCTCCTCGAACTCTATCCCAAACTCGGCAAGTGGGACGTGCGCATCTGCTGCCTCTCCAAGAACGGCTTTTCCAACCAGGTGATTTCTATCCTCTTGGATACCCAGACTGAGTCGTACTACCGCCGCAAGACCCGCATCAAACAGATGAAGATGAACCTCACGGACGACACAAGGACCTTTGAGGAAATTGTCAATGCGGTTTAAGCTATCAGCTATCAGCAGTCAGCCATCAGCTAGGTCTGACCGTTGCTGAAAGCTGACTGCTGACGGCTGAAAGCCAATCTTGAAATTATAAATTTTGAAATCTTGAAATATAATAAATAATCAAATAATTAGACCTATGAAAAAGTTGGTATCAATCATCATCCTTTGCCTGGCTTGCCTTGGCGGCCTTGAGGCGCAAAACTATTGGAAACCTATTGGAATGCAAGGCATTTTCTTGGGTGCCGGTCCCGACGGAAGCCTTTATTGTTATGGCAGTTCTGAACATGGCATTGCCATTACCCGTTCGCAGGACGAAGGCGAAACCTGGCAAGTAGTGCTAGGTTACGAAACGGGCTTCAATTGTAACTTCAATTCGAAGTGCTTTAGCATTAGCCCAGAAGGTAGAATCTTCCTTTTCGAAGGCTATCCCTATCGGGCTTTCTATTCCGACGACAATGGCGACACTTGGCAACTGACCACTGGAGCCGCACCGTTAATCGACGGTGATGAGGCTCAACAGATATGCGCTGTAAATAATGAAACGCTGGTGGGCATGACGGGCTATTATTTCTTTTGGACCACTGATGGCGGCGCCTCTTGGGACACGATCCGACCTGCTTTTATCGCGGATGACCAATACATCGGCAATATTATGGCCAACGGCAATGGCGATGTGTTTTTCAGTCTTAATCTCAACGATGGCGGTGATAGCGGCCAGAATATCGGAGTCTATCATGCCACCCTTTCCGATATGGACAATTGGGAGCTTGTAGCCTTTCAGGGTGTTTCCATCAACGATATGGAATTTGACCCCGAGGGCAATGTGGTTTGCAATGCTTTGGTTGGCGAAAATTTCGACGGCTTCGAGCATGTGCCAGGTTTCTACGCCTTTGGATCCTATAATACCTTCGGCATTGCCGACAACGGCATCGTGTACAAAAGCAATGTGACCGAGAACAACACCGCTGTGTTGGCCTACTCAATGGACCACGGCGAGACATTCACCGAACTTGGTGAAGAACTTGAATTGGAGCCTCCCGTTCCGGGTGGTTCGGATGGTTACCTTTACAAAGGATATGACAACTATCTGTATTTCAAAGGACGTGGATTGTACTGGAAGAGCATTTTCTCGGCAAATATTATCCCTAATAAATTTGCTCCCCAAGGCGCGGAGTGGTATTTCCATGTGTTGTCTCAAGGTCCGATCACGGAACCTCCATTCCATTACATTCAATATATGGTGACAGGAGAAGAAGAAAAGCAAGGACACACCTGCAGCGTTATCAACGGTTATGAATATGTTTATGAGGAAGACGGTGTTGTTTATTGGTACAATTCAACCGATGAAGAGTTTACGGTGTTGTATGATTTCAATGCCGAGGCGGGTGAGTCTTGGTATTGCGCAGTTGCAGATTATTATCCGTGTCTAATTACGGTCGATAGTGTCGGTAGCGTTACTTGGGACGGCCATACCTACCGCACCCAATATGTGACAGGTGTTATTGAAGATTATTGGACTGTTATGGATGGACGCATCATTGAGGGAATCGGATACGAAAAGGGCCTGTTTCCTGAAGTGGTAATTGACGGCCCGGAATATGAATACATGAGATGCTATCTCGTTGATGGCGAGATGCTTTATCACGAAGGTGATTATGATTGTGATTATGTCCCCCAAACGGGTAGTCCTTGCTGGGATGGTTCGGTGGCCGATGCATACGAGGGCGGCGACGGCACGGAAGGAAACCCTTACCAGATTGCCACGCCTCAGCAACTGGCTTTGCTTGCCCAGCAGACCAACACCGGCACGGGCGGCGACGCGCATTACATCCTCGTGAACGACATCTGCCTCAATGTGGAGAACGACTCCATCGATTGGCCAGTGATTGGAAAGGAAACCTCACAAAACCTGCCGATTTATTTCACGGGTGTCTTTGACGGCAACGGACATACCATCGAAAGGATGATTATTCGTGAAAACCATGTGGATGCAGGCTTGTTTGGCCATACCCGTGGAGCCGTCATCAAGAACCTTCGCGTTGTGGATGCCTCCATTCAAGTGGGCAGCGATGTCGGTATCATCGTGGGACAAGCCTACAACACCAGCATCATCAATTGCACTGTGCAGAATAGCTCCATCAGCCATGAGCACAATTCTAATAACTATGTCGGTGGCATTGTGGGCGGCTATTATCCAACGGACAATGCCTCGGATACAGTTTATATCAAGGATTGTGTGAGCGAAGTAAGGTTTTTGAATCCCGAAAGGTTTTTCAATGCTGGCGGCATTGTGGGTCGTTGCATGACAATGAGTGCGGATGGCGGTTTTGCGGTCATCGAGAACTGCGAGAACCGTTCCGATGTTAGAGGTTCTCATCATGTAGGCGGTATCATGGGAGATGCCGACAATTCGCACAATGGTGAGAGTTTGGCGCTGATTATCAAAGCATGCAGAAACTATGGAACCATCTCTTCAACCACATTTTGTGGCGGCATTGTCGCGCATAGTTGGGGTGTTCAGATGATAGACTGCCTCAACATGGGAGAGGTGGTCGCGAGAGATGTCAACTCGGATGTACTCGTTGGGGGACTGGCCGCGTTGTTGAAAGAAAGTGTCATGGTGGAATGTGTCAACAAGGGCAATGTGATATCCGAATCGAACTTCGGCACGCAAATCGGCGGCCTGGTAGGATACAATGACGAGTCTGTGATAGCCAATTCCTATAATCATGGTACGGTCGCAGCGCCTAATAGTACGCCAGCCAATTCCACCGTAGCCATCGGCGGTATTGTGGGCGGTTCAACGGGGCGTATCTTTAACGTCTATAACGCGGGTGCGCTCACTGTTCCCGAAACACCGTCGGGTGCTGAAGCGGAGGGCTATGGACACATCCTTGGTGCTGGCGATGTTGCAGAGCATTACCTGAACTGCTACTGGCTTGAGCAGGACTCCCTGCCCGCTTGCGGTAATATGGAGTTGCCTGGCTCGTCGTCGTTCCATCCGACAAGCTATTTCTTTGAGTGGGAGCTTAACGAACCGCAATATGGTCACTATGACCTTTTAGAGGTATTGAACTTTGGTGCGGAGGTTGTGCTTGACTCTGTGCCCAGTTATCCCTATCTGGCTACTTGGAGCGCTGACTTGGCGAACATCAACCAAGGTTTCCCCATATTGTATTCGGAACCCGAGCTTCCCGACACCATCCAATCGGGCGACTTGCTGTATTCGATCATCAGCATGAACCCACCTTATATGCGCGTGATTGGTCATGTGGACGGCGAAAATGCCCAAGGTGAAATTGTCATTCCTGAAACGGTGGAATACGAAGGGGATACATACGTTGTGACGGAGGTTGGTGAGCGTGCCTTTAACTATTGCAGAAGCATCGTCTCTATTGATGTAGCCAATACGGTGACCCGAATAGGTTCTAGTGCTTTTTATGATTGCGATAATCTCCAATCCATACATTTGCCCGATTCTCTTGAGGCGGTTTCTTCCGAAATGTTTTTTGGTTGTTCCTCTTTGACCGAGGTTAGTCTGCCTTCCACCATCACAGAAATCGGTGAAGGAGCTTTCAGCAGCTGTAGGGCATTAAATGAAATCGTGTTGCCCGAAAGTGTGTCAGTCATACGCAATGAGGCCTTTAGTTCATGTGTGCAATTGCATTCCATAACATTCCCTGAAACTATGATATCAATTGGGCGGATGGCGTTTTTCAATTGCGGTAATTTAACGGAGGCCTTGCTTCCTCTCGGACTGACTACCCTTTCAGAATTGCTATTTAGTGAGTGCGGTAAATTAGAGAGTGTTGTCATTCCTGAATCAGTGACTTCTATCGATATGTGTGCTTTCAGTAATTGTGAAAGTTTGAATGAAATCGTGATACCGAATGGCGTGGAATCCATCGGAAGATCTGCCTTTGAGGGTTGCAGCAGTTTGAGCCATGTTGAGTTGGGTTCCTCTGTCTCACATCTTGCTGAAGCAGTGTTCTTGATTCATAGTTTGGAAGTCAGGCTCAGCCTCATCTGTCATAATCCAGTCCCGGCGCAATGCGAACATAACACTTTCCCGCAAGATGCAGAGCAGCAGGGTGTTATTATGGTTCCGTGTGAAACTGGAGAGGCCTATCGTGAGGCTTGGGGCGAGTATTGGCAGAACGGTACTATCGAGGAAGACTGCGGCAGCGGTTTGGTGGAATTCCATGGCTCCGAATGGTACTACGAAATCCAAAACGAGAACGGCAGCATCACCTACCAGCATCTGGAATATGCCGCCGACACCACCGTCAACCATAAGGATGTTCAGATTATCATCCGCACCAACACCTTATATGATAAGGACGGACATTCCGAGGTGACACGCGAATACATTTACGAGGAAGACGGCTTGGTGTATTGGTGGAACGGGGATTTGCAGGAATTTACCGTGCTTTATGACCTTGGTGCCCAAGTAGGCGACAGTTGGGTTATCAAGGTCGGCACGGAAACCCTCACGATGCATGTGGACGCGGTGGATTATTACCACTACGGAGACCAAACGTTTAGGTTGTTAGAGGTGAGCGATGAGAACGACATCTTCAGTGGCAGCATTGTGTGCGGCATCGGTCACCTCACCAGTTTCTTCCCCGAAAGGCTGATGAACCGTGGTAAGAACTACCGCGTGGAAGGCATGCGCTGCTATTGGCGCGAGGGCGAACTGTTCTTTAAATACGGCGACGAGGACTGCGATGCCGTTTACAAGGAATATCACAGCGGCATCGAAGATCATGAGGATGCAATGTTTGCGGTTTATCCCAATCCGACCAATGGCGTCCTCGTTGTAGAGACGCAAAATTTTGCGTCTCTACCGACCCAAACCTACCGCATCACCAACATAATGGGTCAAACCCTGATGTCAGGCCAAATCACCGCCGAAGCCCAACAGATTAATGTGTCGGCTTTGCCGCAGGGCATGTATTTCATTAGCATCGGTGATGTGACACAGAAATTTGTGGTGCGTTAGTCGCGGTCCTGTAGGGCTGTCGTATCACGGCAGTCGCTCATGGAAAACCAACGGAGGCTGCCACGGTGTGACAGTCCTACAGACCGGAACGGAAAACAGAACAATTAAATACCAAAGAAAATGAAGAAATTGATGCTTTTTGCAGTCTTGATGTGCTTCGTTGTGTCGCTTGGGGCACAACAAACCTACGGTGATCTTGAGGTTTTGAGAATCCAGCGGCTGAACCGGTATAATAATAATTACACTGTGAAGTTAGACAGCGCCACGGATGGATATTCCAGATATCTGTATGAATACGACGCCCGATTCCGCTGCACGCTCCAAAGCACATATACCTTAGGTATCATTGATACCATGGGATGGATTACGCGTTTTACCCGTGAGTATACTTATGACGACCTTGACCGCGTAACTTTAATAAGATTATACGATGATGGGGCAGTGAAAAAAAAGGAATACTTCTATAACGAACAAAGCCTGCTGTCGGAAGTCGTCCAATCCTATTTCAATGGTACCAATTGGCATCTCCAATATAAGTACAACTACGAGTATGATGGGGAAGGGAACCTGACGGTTTTCATCCAATACAAATACGAAGATGACCATTGGGCGGAAGACGAAAAGAAGGTCTGGGAATATGAGGATGGTCTGCCTCAATCCATGTTGCGTTATTTGGTCGGTTATGCATTTGAGAAGACCCTATACAGTTACAATGCGCAAGGACTTTGCAACGAAATGACTCGTTGCTATCGCAACACTGAACCAGGTTGGACTGAGGAATGGGGCGCATATTATAAAGAACGCTACGAGTATGACGATGCAGGCAACCTGTTGTCCAGAGTTTCTCTTCGGCTGAGAACAAATTCCGATGAATGGTATTACTACGAAAAGACCGAATTGGAATACGATGAAAACAATAACTGTACCTACATCGGTGTTTACAAGCGTTATGATTACGATACGGAGCAATGGACGAATGTGAGTAACGCTTTTGATTTTACTTTCGACCGTACGATTAGCATCGACAACATATCGGGGTTCTCGTTGTTTTGGGAGCATTGGTTAGACGACTTGGATTTGAGTGTGCCGGTATTCAATCAGATGCAACACATCACATTCGATAATTTGGGGCAAATCACAGATTGGGATTTTTACTATTCCAATTTCAACGGCCTTGACGAAACGAACGAGGGCTATTCTGCTATCTATCCCAACCCGACCGATGGCATCCTCTTTGTAGAGACGGTGTGCACACCGTCTCTACCAGCGGAAACCTACAGCATCACCAACCTCATGGGCCAAACCGTCCTAACGGGCAACATCACCGCCGAAACCCAACAGATTGATGTGTCAGGTTTGCCGCAGGGCATGTATTTCATCAGCGTAGGCAATTTAACACAGAAATTTGTGGTGCGATAAGCCTGTAGGGACACACCGCGTGTGTCCGCCAACGCAACCGGCGGACGCATGCGATGCGTCCCTACAAATGGCAAACGCACAATGAAACGGCACAGCGGCTGTAACCCTACAAACCAAAACGGAAAAACGAATAAACAAACAAAAACTTCAAAACAATGAAAAACACACTGAAAATCATGGCCCTGCTGCTGGTGGCAGCAACCATGGCAGCGATGACATCCTGCAACAAACAACCCCAAGTCTATGGGAAATGGAAAATCACCGAAGTGTCGGTGACCATAGGTGGCGAGTCGTTCGATTACTTTGATGAGTTTTATAACGAGGCAGTGGTCGGTCACACCGTCGAATTCAGGAAGGATGGAACTGCAATCGCGGACGACAATGAAGAGGATGGTGCCTATTATACCTTGAAGGGAGACAAAATGATCATAAAAGACGGCATCCATCATGCGGTCAACGATACTGTGGAGATGCATGACATGACTGGCACCATCACAACTTTGACCGAAACAAATATGACCATCGACTTCCTCAATCCCGCCGAACTTAACGACATAGGACAAGATGTCCATTCCATCATGGGATTCGTGAGGGAATGATTTATGACAATAATGCAGTCTAAAACGCCCGAGAAGTGATTCTTGGGCGTTTTTGATTGGAGAGATTCACAGCACTTTCTTCAACCAAAATCGGAGAACAGGGTTGCCAATGATGATTCCGTCCTTTGTGATTTCTATCAACTCCTTGTCGATGAGCGATTTTTTAAGACGGACAATGTTGGAGGGTACACCCAAATCGTAGTTTTCACGAATTTCTTTTTCGCCGAAACCTCTGTGGTTTCCTGCCAACACCGCCCGAAGGAAATTGAGTTGGTAGGTGGTCAATGATTGTACTTGCTCGATGAAAATGCCCGAGTTTTGGTCAACCAAGTCTTCCACAGCTTGATTTAGGATGCTTTCCGTGACTTCTGTTTCTGTAAGCAGGAAAACGTTGTAAGCCAGTTGTTGAACATACGAAGACTGGTACTCGACGCTTTCGCACAAGGTCTTGATAAATGTCTCGGAAATGTGTTTCTGCTCTCGTTCAAATCGGTCGGAAATATAGGCGGTCCAAGCATCCAAAGGGATGGATTTGAGGTATTGTACTTCGCCAAATTTGTAGAACGGGTAGCTTTTCTTCTGAAAGAGGTTGGTCATCATGTGCATCTTGCTGCCGTATAGGCAATACGAGACATTCTTTTGGTGCTGCCAAATGGTGCGCATCCGCTTTTGCACGTTCAGCGAATCAGGGAACTCGCCCACTTGCTGGAACTCGTCAATGCAAACCACGATGTGACAGCCTTTGCGTTTGGCAATGATCTCCGGAAACTCAAGCAATTCCTCAGGCGTGTGCGTTTTGGGTGTGATACCCAACGAAACGGAGTATTCCGAATTGGGGTCAGGCGACAGGGAAATCTTGGGCGTCAGTTTCTCGATGAAACCTTTGGCCAAATCTTTCCATTCTTCGATGCGAGATTCGGTCTGCTTCAAGATGGCCGCTGAAAAAGTATTGTAGAAATCATATTCGTTGCGACAAGAAAAAACATCAGTCTTGACGACGATAAGGTCTTTCGATGCGACTAATCCAGCCACCTTGTTCACCAATGAGGTCTTGCCCCATCTGCGAGGTGACAACAAGATGGTGTTCACTCCATACTTGAAGTTGGTCGAAAGGCGTTTGATTTCTTCTTCTCTGCCGATGAAATAGCTGTCTTCAACGGGTATTCCGAAAATGAAAGGTTTGTCCATGACTTCTAATTTTGCGGCAAAGATACGTATTGTTTTTTTAATTCACAATATTGTGTTTCACAATATTGTGTTTCACAACATTGTGAATCATGTAAACTATAATAAATTAAGGCTGCCGCAACCGCGACAGCCTTAATTATCAATTATAAATTTTCAATTATCAATTACTTGAACGCGTTCTCGCTCAACCCTTTGCCACTCAAGGCCAAATCCTTCATGTAGCCAGGAACCTCCTTGCCGAGGTACTTGTCCACATAGAGTTTGGCGAGGTATTGGCCGAGCATGAAGCCGTGACCACGCAGGCCGGTGAGGATACCGACCTCTGGGTCGACGATGTAACGCGGCTCGGTGTAACGACCAGCCCAGCAAGCCAAGAAGCTGACTTCGCCCAAGTTTGGAATCCACTCGGCGAAGACTTCGGAGACAATCTCCAAGAACTCCTTGCTGTTGTACTTGATGTTCTGGCGTGCCTCGTAAGCGTCGGTGTCGGGGCTGGCGCAGCCGATGATTTGGCCAGTGTGGGCCCACTGCTGTCCGTAGACGGCGCTGAAGCCCTTGTAGTGACGACGGTCGATGATCATGTCGAGCGGACCACCATTGGGTCCCATCATAGGCAGACGGCGCGTGATGAAGGCTTGGTGCTTCACAGGATAGAGACCCGTGTCGAGGCCCAGCATGTCGTTGAACTTCTCGGCACCCCAACCCATCGCGTTGACGAAGTGGTCACAGGTGTACTCGATGAACTCACCCTCATGGGTACGCACCAAGGTGACATAGTGTCCGCCGACCTTCTGCACGTGGAGCAGCTCGCAGTCCTCGAAGTAGCGACCGCCTTGCTGCACACCGATCCAACGGATGTAGTCGATGACGCGGCCAGGCGTGGCTTGCCAGCAGTCGCGGGTGATGAGGGCGTGGCTGTAGGTGTCTTTGCTGTCGTCCCACAGCGGCGAAATCTCCTTCTTGAAGTCTTTGCGCTCAATCATGTAGGCATCGCTCCAAGCGCGGGAGGCATCGAGGGAGTTGTAGGTCGCCTCATCGTGTACCAAGTTGACATAATGCGTCAGGTGGTAGTTGATGTTGTGCTCGGCCTGCATCTTCTTGAAGATCTCGTGGTTGTGCACGGCGATGTCGGCGATGTCGGGGTTGGAGAAGGCCGGACGGCCGCCACCGATGCAACGCCACGAAGCGCCACGGCTGTAGTTGATCATCACGGGTTTCTTGCCAGCCTCCGAGAAGTAACGGAACAAGGCACTGCCCGCGATGCCGCCACCCGCGATGAACACCTCGACCTGCTCTTTCTTCACGCCGTTCATTTCGGGGAAGATGAAGGTCTCTTTGGTGTGCGGGTTGTAGAGGTCTCCAAGGCTGACTTGGTTCGACAGCGGGGCACGTGGTGTGGCGTCGCCGACCAGTTCGATACCATAGGAACGCAGGATCTGACGGGCGCGTGGGATACAACGCTTGCCGCGGCAGGGACCCATACCCATACGGGTGATGTGTTTCAGCTCATCCACGGAGATGGTCTTGCGGTTGCCGATGACGCGCAGCACGCGGTCGAGTTTGATGTCCTCGCAGTGGCAGACATAGGTCTCGCTTTCGCCTTCGGCCAATTTCTTGGGTGAAATCGGGGTGGTGAGTTCCTTGTTGGCGTTGTAGCGGTCTTTTAGGATGAAGCCCTTGACATCGGTTAACTCGAACACTCTGCTGGCTTCGCCGGAGGGTCGTGAAGAACGTGCTTTCACGCGAGCCACGTTGGTCTTGTTCGACTTCTTGAGGATCTTCTCGATGACGCCTTCGCCAATCTTTTGGCCGTCGTTGTCGACGAGATAAACCTCTGCGCCTTCTTGTGCTTCATATTCGATGGGCAGGAAGCAGGTCGACTTCTGCACGTCGTAGCCGAAGATGGCCAGACCCGGGCAGCTGGAGACGCACAGCATACAGCCGATGCACTTGTTGTAGTCGATGGTCGGCGTGCTGCTGGTGGACGGCTTGGTGATTGCGCCTTGCGGGCAGCTGAACGAGCAGGGGTTGCAGGCGAAGCCGTAGAGGCAGTCGGCCTGCACGAAAGCCTTCTGCATCATGCGCTCAGGCGTAGGCAGGTTGGGCTTCTCAAGGAGACGCACAGGATGCTGTTGCGAGTCGATATATTGTCTTGAAATCTCAAGATAATCGTCGTAGTTGAAGCGCACGCCAATGGCTTGGGCCACCTCGTAGGCGACCTGCTTACCACGCAGCACGGCGCTGGTGCCTTCGCCGATGCGGATGGCATCGCCGGCACCATAGGTGTTGAGGCCGAAGACCTCGCGGCCTTTCACCAACAGTTGGTTGTCGGGGATGAGGCCGGTGCAGATGTTGATGATGTCGATGTCGTCGATGACTTGCTCGGTGCCAGGGATGGCCTTGAAGTTCTCGCACTTGGCGATGACGGCACCCGTGATGCCAGTGTAGTCGGCATTAGGGATGGCGCGCACCAGGACATAGTTGGTCATGATCGGGATGCCGAGACGGCGCACACGGTTGGCCTGAACGGGGAAGCCGCCTTCGCGGGGCATGGCCTCGATGATGGCCTTGATGGTGGCACCAGCCTGCATGCCTTGATACGAGGTCAGGTAGCCGATGTTGCCAGCGCCCACGGTTAGGACTTTCTTACCGAGCAAGGTGTGCTCTTGGTTCATCATCTTCTGGAACACGGCAGCGGTGTAAACGCCCGGCACGTCATCGTTTTCGAAGGTAGGCATGAAAGGCACGGCACCCGTGGCGACCACGAGATGTTGGGCATCGATGTAGCCAATCTCGCCAGTGACGATGTTCTTGATGGCTACGCGACCGCCTTCAAGCAGGTCCCACACGGTGTTGTTCAACAGGATGCCTTCGTGGTTGTCGCCCGCCAAGGTCTTGGCGATGTCGAAGCCACGCATGCCGCCGAATTTTTTCTCCTTCTCGAAGAAGAAGAACTGGTGGGTCTGCATGTTGAACTGACCGCCGATGTTGGCGTTGTTGTCGACAACGATGTTACTGATGCCGAAGGCGTTGAGTTGCTCGCGGCAGGCGAGGCCAGCAGGACCGGCACCGATGATGGCGACTTGGGTCTTGTAGACCTTCACCTCGCGGGGTTGCTGTTCCTTGGGCTCGGGAAGGATGGTGTCCTCCTTGTCGATGCGGCGCACTTCCTTGACGCCATCGACTTTGGTGATGCAGATACGGCGGATCTTGCCATCGACCAGCATCTCGCAGGCACCGCATTTGCCGATGCCGCAGTTGAGGCTTCGGTTGCGGCCGTCGAGCGAGTGGCTGTGGACGGGATAACCGGCTTGGTGAAGGGCGGCGGCGATGGTCTTGCCGCGCTGACCTTTGACGGTCTTGCCTTCATATTGGAATTCCACAAGGTCTTCCTGCGGGATGTCCAAGATGGGGTGTTTCTCGATTTTGTACATATAGAATGTGTTTTTGAGTCGTATAATGCGGGCGCAAATTTAGGAAAAAGCAAAGAATGTGTGCAATAATCTTTGATTTTTTAAAATTTTAAGGATATGACTATGGAAAAAGGCCACTTTACCATGACCACTGACCCAGACCATGACCTGCTTTATTCGTAAAAGCGGTCAGGGTCAGGGTCTATGGTCAGGGTCACTTAAAACAAATTGCATCGTACTCCTGCTCCCTTGTTTCACCAAAACCTTCTTCCCCTTGATGAAGTCGCTTTCCAAGCCGTCTTGGTAATGTCGGATGGTGAACAGCTGCAGGCCGTCGTTGTACTTGACGCTGAAACCGTCTTTGAGTTTGGCTCTCAGCTGTTTCAGCTTCTGCTCGTTGCTGTCGAAGCAGAAAGAAAGCATCAAAGCTGATGTCTGGATCATGTTGGCGTGGATGTTGAGGTCTGCACAGACTTCAAAGATGGTCTTCAGGTTGCGTTCGTCCATGAACGAGTAGTCGCGGGGCGAGATAGAGACCAGGGTTTGGTTGTCTTTGACTATGTAGGACGGGATGCTCTCGTCGCTTTTCCTATGGCCGCCGTCGATGAGCGAAGGCTCGTGGTCGGGGTGAAGGAACGACTGTACCTTGAGTGTTATTCCCTTGTTTTGTAGCGGCTTGATGGTCTTTGGGTGGATGATGGTGGCACCGTAGAAAGCCAACTCGATAGCCTCGGAGTAGGGGATGTGCGGCAGTTGCACAGTGTCGGCGAAGCGTTTCGGGTCGGCGTTGAGCAGGCCGTCCACATCCTTCCAGATGGTGACCTCCTCGGCATCGAGGCAGTTGGCGAAGATGGCCGCAGTAAAGTCGGAGCCTTCACGTCCTAGGGTGACGCTATGTTTGCCGTCGGCTGTACCACCGATAAAACCCTGCGTCAGGCATACGATGCCCCGAATATGCTCATCGTTCAATTTGTTGATTTTGAGTCTTGTCTCGTCCCAATCGGGGTTGGCGGCGCGGTAGTGGGTCTCATCTTCGGCGATGACATATTTTCGGGCATCGAGCCAACGTGTCGGGATGTCGCACTTGCTGAGGTATTCGTGGATGATGCTGGTGGAGATGAGTTCGCCATAGCAAACGGTTTGGTCGTATTGGTAGTCGTAGGGCGAGTCGGTCTTTTGCAGTTTTTCCCAAAGTTCGATGAAGAGACTGGCGATGTTTTCGTCGAAACGTGGGTCGGTGTTGCCATCGAAAAGGCCTTGGATGATGCCGTCGTGGTATGCGATGACCTCGTGCAGGGCATCCATGCCAAGTTGACCGTCGTGTTCACGGAAGTTGGCCAATGCTTTTTCGAGGGCATTGGTCGTCTTGCCCATGGCAGAGACCACCAACATGATGTCCTCGTCCTTGTGCTGACTGACAATTTGTGCCAAATTTCGTACGGCATCGGCATCTATCACCGACGCGCCACCGAATTTATAGATCTTGCGAATCATATCTTATTGTTTATGCTGCAAAAGTAGAAAAATATGGTCGATTTTTTGCAATAAATTTATTAAATAGGAGTTATTCAAGCTAAATAACCGCTATTTTTGCACACTTTTTGACGAAGGGGAAAAGTCCCGAAGGGACGACCCGATGTCAACTAGGGAATTCATTCCCTGGCCCATACCAAGCAAAGAACAACTAAACAACTGACACAATGATAGAAACTGACATTCGTGAACTGAACGAAAAAATCCAACGTGAGAGTCAATTCCTCGACCTCATCAACCTCGAAATGAACAAGGTCATCGTCGGACAGAAACAGATGACCGAACGCCTTTTGATTGGCTTGCTGGCTAACGGACATATCCTTCTCGAAGGTGTGCCTGGCCTGGCCAAGACCTTGGCTATTAAATCCATGGCAAGCGCCATCGATGCCGACTTCGCCCGTATCCAATTCACTCCTGACCTGTTGCCTGCCGACCTCATCGGTACGCTGATCTACAGCCAGAAGAAGGAGGAGTTCGTGGTGCGTCGCGGCCCCATCTTCGCCAACTTCGTCCTTGCAGACGAAATCAACCGTTCTCCCGCTAAGGTGCAGAGCGCTTTGCTCGAGGCCATGCAGGAGCATCAGGTGACCATTGGCGACGAGACCTTCAAACTGCCGGATCCCTTCCTCGTCATGGCTACCCAAAACCCCATCGAGCAGGAAGGTACCTATCCGCTGCCCGAGGCCCAGGTGGACCGTTTCATGCTGAAAGTGGTCATCAACTACCCCAAGAAGGAAGAGGAGAAATTGATTCTGCGTCAGCAAATTGCCAGCACTGGCGCGAAAATCAACGCCGTGGTGAAACCTGAGGATATCATCCGTGCCCGTGAGGTGTGCCGCGAAATCTATCTCGACGAAAAGATTGAGAACTACATCACCGACATCGTCTTCGCCTCACGTTATCCCTCCGACTACAAGCTGAAGAAGTTCGCCAACATGATCAGCTACGGTGGCTCGCCGCGTGCTACCATCAACCTGGCACTGGCAGCCAAGGCCTACGCTTTCATCAAGCACCGTGGCTACGTCATCCCCGAGGACATCCGTGCTGTTGCCCCCGACGTATTGCGCCACCGTATCGGTTTGACCTACGAGGCAGAGGCTGAGAATATCACCACCGAAGAAATCATCAACGAAATCCTAAATACCATCGAGGTTCCGTAAAACCTAGTCCCGTAGGGACGACAGCAATGTAGGCAGGCGGTGTAAACCCCTGCCGAAAAAACGGCAAATGGGGTGTAAACCCCAAGCCGAAAAAGAAAACAAGATGGTTTAAAATATGGAATCAACAGAAATATTCAAGAAAGTCCGTAAAATCGAAATCAAGACGCGAGGCCTCTCGAACCACATCTTCTCGGGACAGTACCACAGCGCCTTCAAAGGGCGTGGCATGACCTTCAGCGAGGTGCGCGAGTACGAGTACGGCGACGACATCCGCAATATCGACTGGAACGTCACCGCCCGCTTCAACAAACCTTTCGTCAAGATCTTCGAGGAAGAGCGTGAGATGACGGTGATGCTGCTCATCGATGTGTCGGGTTCCAACGACTTTGGCTCGCAGAGCCAGTCGAAGCGTGACCTGACGGCCGAATTGGCAGCCGTCTTGGCGTTTTCTGCCATCCAGAACAACGACAAGGTGGGTGTCATTTTCTTCAGCAGCAAGATCGAGAAGTTCATCCCGCCCAAGAAAGGCAGCTCGCATATCCTGCGCATCATCCGTGAGATTGTCGACTTCAAGCCGACGGAACGCGGCACCGACATCGGCGAGGGCCTGCGTTTCCTGACCTCGGCCATCAAGCGCCGCACCACAGCCTTCCTCATCTCCGACTTCATGACGGACAAGAGCTTCGAGAAGGAGATGCAGATCTGTGCCAACAAGCACGATCTCGTTGCCTTACGCATTACCGACCGCCGCGAGATGGACATCCCCAAGGTGGGTCTGGTGAAGTTCCGCGACTCGGAGACGGGCAAGGAACGCTGGGTTGACACATCAAGCCGCGCTTGGCATCGTGCCTATCAGGAGATGATCCAATATAAATCAGCGTCTCTAAATCGCGAGTTTACTAAACATGGTATCGACAACGCGCTGATTTATACCGATGAAGACTATGTGAAACCTTTGATGCAACTCTTTAAGAAAAGGGAGGCAAGAAGATGAAGAAATATGTTTTGTTTGTGCTAACCCTATTGTTTTGGGTTGTAGAGACGCAATGCTTTGCGTCCCCACAAATCCAAATAGGGAATAACCTATCCCAAAATGTGGAGGTGGACGGCAAGGTCGAAAGCACTGACGTTCAAGTCGGTAAGCCTTTCACGTTCGACTTGAGCCTCAAGGTGCCCTACGGCTGGTTCGTGGAATGGAACGACTTCGCCAGCGACACCTTGTCGGAACAACTCGACATCATCAAACGCAGCGAGGTGGAACGCACCGCCGATGCTGACAGCAATGTCATCGTGAAGCAGCAGCTGACCTTGATGACTTTCGACACGGGCCAAATCCAAGTGCCGTCTGTTGGCCTTACCTATGCTCGTTCGTTTGATGACCCAAATCGTTTGAAGGCTTATACCGACCCTATCCGTCTTTATTCGACCACCATGACTGTCGACACAACACAAGCATTTAAGCCCATCGTGGAACCTATCTCTGCCCCTATTACGATGAAGGAGGTCTTCCCCTGGATTCTGGCATTCCTGCTGCTTGTGTTGCTCGTATTAGGCATTTGGCTCCTTGTGCGTCGACGCAAGCGTAGGGTCGATGAGAACGGCAATATTGTCCGAGGTCCAGTCATCCCACCATACGACAAGGCTGTCAGCGACTTGGAGAACCTGCGTCAGCAGAAGCTCTGGCAGTCGGGCAAGGTGAAGGAGTATTTTTCTTCACTCACCGACATCGCTCGCGAATATATCGAAGGTCAATTTGGAGTTAACGCTGTTGAGATGACCACCGATGATATCCTAGAGGAGATTAAGCCGCTGCATTTCTCGCAAGAGACTTACAGTAAGTTGAAGGAGACTATGGAAGTGGCCGACTTGGTGAAGTTTGCCAAGTATACGACCTCCAGTTTGGAAAGCGAGAATGCTATGACGAGCATGACAGAGTTCGTCAATGAGAGTTACGATCAATATCAGAAGCGGAAGGCCGAGGAAGAAGCACGTCTTGCCGAATTGAAGAAACAGAAACAAGAGGATATGGCAGAAAAGAAGGAGGTGAAAGATGTTTGATAACATTGAATTTGCGAATCCCAAGCTGCTGTGGCTCTTACTGTTGGTACCTGCCCTAATAGTATGGTACATCCTGCGCCATAAGAAGCAAGAGGCCGCGTTGAACTTCTCTGACCTGAAGGGAATGGCCAAACTGCCGAAGACATGGAAAGCCTATCTGCGTCACATCCTCTTTGCCTTGAAGATGGCAGCGTTGGCGCTGCTCATTGTGGCCATAGCCCGTCCTCAAAGCTCGTCGACCAACTCCACCTCGAATATCGAAGGCATTGATATCGTGATGGCTATGGACGTCTCGGGCTCCATGCTGGCACGCGACCTCAAACCTGACCGTCTTACTGCTGCCAAACGTGTGGCCTCCGACTTCGTCAAAGAACGTCCGGGCGACCGCATGGGTTTGGTCATCTTCTCTGGCGAGACCTTCACCCAGGTACCTTTGACCACTGACCATGCCGTGATGCTCAATATGCTGGCCGAGATGAAGAACGGCCTTATCGACGATGGCACCGCTATCGGTGACGGTCTGGCTACCGCCATCAGTCGACTCAAGGACAGCGAGGCTGTCTCGAAGGTGGTCATCCTGCTCACAGACGGTATGAACAATGCTGGTTCAGTCGACCCCTATACGGCGGCTGAAATTGCCAAACTCTATGGTATCCGTGTCTATACCATCGGTGTGGGCACTTATGGTACAGCGCCTATGCCTGTGCAGAGCCCATTCGGTGGCACGGTTATCCAGCAAGTGAAGGTCGAGATCGATGAGAAACTGTTGTCCACCATCGCCAATTCGACGGGCGGCAAGTACTTCCGTGCCAACAATAACCAGAAGTTGGATGAAGTCTATCAGGAAATCGACAAGTTGGAACGCTCCAAGATAGAAGTGACCGAGTTCCGCCGCCTCCACGAGGAGTTCTATCCCTTGGTGGCCTGGGCTCTGGCCTTGCTACTCATCGAGTTCCTCCTGCGTAAGACTATTTTCAGAACGTTAACTGATTAGTAGATAAGAAATGAATCATTACATTTTGACACGAGACTTCGAGACACGAGACGCGAGACATTTGGTTGTCCCGTGTCCCGCAGTCCCGTGTCCCGTGTCAATATAATTCTTATGGAAAACGTATTGCGATTTGAACATCCCGAATACCTCTACTGGTTGCTTGTCATACCTGTATTGGTCATCATTTATATCCTGTTTCGTCTGGCGCAAAGACGCCGCTTCGAGCGTTTTGCCAAGATTGAGATGCGCGAGAGTCTGGTGCCGAGCCATTCCAACCGCCGCGCCCACTTTAAGTTCATCGTCTTCCTGCTGATGATTGCCTGTATTATCTTGGCACTGGCCAATTTGCAAAGCGGCAGTAAGATGGAGGAGGTGAAACGCGAAGGCATAGACCTCTATATCGCTGTCGACGTCTCTAACTCCATGAATGCCGAAGACATTGTCCCGAGCCGTTTGGAACGCTCGAAACAAGCCATCAACAAACTCATCAGCGAGATGCGAGGCGACCGCCTTGGTGTTATCGTCTTTGCCGATAAGGCCTTTGTACAGTTGCCCATCACCACCGACTATTCAGCTGCCCGCATGTTCCTCTCCACGGTCAATACGAGCCTTGTGGCTTCACAAGGTACTGCTATAGCAGAAGCCATCAACTTGGCTCTCAAGTCATTCCCTGATGAGACCCACAGTAGGGCTATCGTTATCATCTCCGATGGTGAGGACCACGAAAACGATGCTGCCCTGAAGGCAGCCCAAGAAGCTGCTAAACAAGGCGTGCATATTTATACCATAGGCATGGGCCTCGCCGAAGGCGCCCCTATCCCGGAATACAACCACTATGGCCAGCAGACGGGCTATCGCAAGGACGGCAGTGGCAATACCATCATCACCCGTCTTGATGAACAGATGCTGCAGAAGATTGCCTCAACAGGCAACGGCATCTATGTCCGCGCCAGCAACTCCAATGTGGGGCTGGAGAAGATCTACGATGACATCAATAAACTGGACAAGACGGAGATTGAAGCCAAGGTCTTCACCGATTATGAGGACCAGTTCCAATGGTTTGTCGGCGGTGCCATCGTTCTCCTGCTCATCGAAGTGTTAGTCTCTTCGGGGAAACGGAAATGGGAAAGGAAGTTTAATATTTTTGAGATGAAAGATGAAAAGGTTCAGTAAATATTTAATTCTCGTATTGTTTTTAGTTTCCGCGGCGACCGTTTCGGGGCAAAGCGATGAGAAGACCATCCGTCGCGGTAACCGCAATTACAAAAGCGGAAACTATGATCAGGCCATCGCACGCTATAGGGAAGCGTTGGAGATTAGGCCTAACAATGCAAAAGCGCAGTTCAATCTCGGTGATGCCTATTATGCCAAGCAGTCGTACGACACGGCTTATACCGAGTTCCAGAAGGCTGTGGAGATGTCGCCTGATGCCAAACTGAAGTCGGACGCAGTATACAATATGGGTAACTGCCTTCTTGTCCAAGACAAGTTCTACGACGCTTTTAATCTATATAAGGTGTCGCTGAAGCTGAATCCTGACAATGCCAATGCCCTCTATAATCTCGAGTATTGCCGCGCCCATCTCGTCAAGAGTAAGGTCTTTGTGGTGCAACCCGAACATGGTAGGGTGGAGGCCAAGGAGAAAGAAGCATTCAACGGACAGCAAGTCACACTGACCTCAAAAGCAGATTCTGACTATGCCTTGTCGCAATATGTGGTGGTGCGTGCCGACAATCCCGAGGTGCAAGTCCAAGTCAATGGCGGTAGCTTCATCATGCCCAAGTTCGATGTGAAAGTGACGGCTGAATTCAAGCAGGCGCATAGGATTGACATAGACCCAAACATCAAGAACGGAACAGTGCGTGCCGACCGCCAAAAAGCCGTCGAAGGACAGCAGGTGAACCTTGAAGCACAAGGCGAGAACGATTGGGTGCTCGACAAGTTCACCGTCTACCGCACGGGTAACCGCAACGACACGGTACCTGTCAACAAGACGACCTTCAAGATGCCTGACTTTGATGTGACGGTGACAGCCACATTCCGTAGTGCGCTGCGAGTTAACGTCGACAGTGTCGCTAACGGCAAGATTACTGTCACTGATAGTTTGGTGAAGCCGGGTGACAATGTAGGAATCATCGTGAAACCTGGCAAAGGCTATCAGTTGGGCGACTTGCGCGTGGTTAGCGATAGGGACGCTACCGAGTCGGCACCCGTCAGCGACGACAATTTGTTCCAGATGCTTGACACCGATGTGACGGTCAAGGCCAACTTCGTAGAGGCAACGGATTATTACAAGGTGACAGCCGACACTACGCTGAAAGGTGGTCATGTGCTACTTGAACAGAGCGAGGCTACGCGTCGCGAGACGGTGAAGTTGGATAATGCTCCTGAACCTGGCTATCAGTTCAAGGAATATGTCATCCATCAGGTGGGCGACACCACCGTGAAGGTGCAGCCACTCGGCAACTATTTCACCATGCCCGACTTTGATGTGGAGGTTTCAGCCATCTTCGAAAAGAGCGAAGGTGAAGACCAACAGCAGCAAGACCAGCAACAGGACCAACAGGATCAACAAAACCAAGAGCAGCAGCAGGACCAGCAAAGCCAAGACCAGCAACAACAGCAGCAAAACCAACAGCAGCAGAACCAGCAGATGTCGAAGGAAGACGCCCAACGCATGCTTGATGCCCTTGAAAACCAAGAGAAGAAGACCATGGAAAAGGTCAACGAACAGAAAGTCCGTCAACAACCTAAAAAGAGGAGCGATAAAGACTGGTGATCATGTAACCCTAGCCCCGTAGGGGCGACAGATTGTAGGCAGGCGGTGTAAACCCCTGCCGAATAAAAAAAGCGGCAACGTGGGTGTAAACCCCTGCCGAATAAAAAAAGCGGCAACGTGGGTGTAAACCCCTGCCGAATAAAAAAAGCGGCAACGTGGGTGTAAACCCCTGCCGAATAAAAAAGCGGCAACGGGGGTGTAAACCCCTGCCGAATAAAAAAGCGGCAACAGGGGTGTGAACCCCATGCCGTTAGATTGTAAATGTAGAATTGTTATTTTTGCATCGTGAAAACAGCGAATCAATGAAAAGAATATTTCAATTAGCATTATTCATTACATGTTTGATGCCCATGGCGTTATGGGCCCAAGACGAAGACCCCAGGCTCACCGTCAATGCCAAAAAACAGGTCATGGTGGGAGAGCGTTTCCAAGTGGTGTTCGAAGCCAACGCCGAAGGCAAGAGCTTCACGGCGCCTTCATTTGAAGGCTTCAATGTGGTTGGAGGCCCCTTCACCTCATCGAGTTCTAGCATCTCGATGACCAGTTCGGGGGTGACGCGTACCGTGCGCAACTCATATACCTACGCCTTGCAGGCCTATCAGGAAGGGACCTTTCGTATTGGCTCAGCCTCGCTCACTGTGAAAGGCGAAAAGATTACCAGCGAGCCTTTTGAGATCAAGGTGGTGCCCGACGATGGTAGCAACAGCAGTGGCGGTGGGGGAGGCTATTCGGGTGGCGACTCTGGACAAGGCCAATCGCGACAGAATACCAGTGATCCCGAAGTCAGCGGTAAGGATCTCTTCCTCAAAGTCGTCCCTTCCAAGAAATCGGTTTATGTCGGAGAGCAGGTGGTGCTGACCTACAAACTTTATACCCGTGTACCCGTCTCTTCGCTCTCGGTCGAGAAGATGCCTTCTTATGCTGGTTTCTGGACGAAGGACATCTCTGACAATAACGGAGGCGCTTTACGTCAGTCCAATGAATACATCAATGGCGTCGAATACACCGTGGCAGAGATTCATAAGATTGTCATCGTGCCCCAGCGTAGCGGCAGCCTTTCCCTCGATCCCATGTCGATTGAGTGCATCGCCCAGATTAGGACGGAGAGCAACCGCCGTAGCAACGACCCCTTCGATATCTTCTTCAACGACCCATTCTTCAACCGCAATGTCAAGAACGTACAGAAAACGCTTACTTCGTCATCGCTCACCATTGATGTGAAGAATTTGCCCATGGCCGACAAACCCGACTCTTTTGCTGGTGCAGTGGGCAACTACACTTTCAAGTCAGAGATTGACAAGACTGAATTAAGTACCAATGACGCATTTACGCTGGCCTATACCGTGTCGGGACAAGGCAATGTCGAACTCTTGCAGATGCCCTCGCCTGTGCTCCCGCCTGATTTTGAGGTTTATGACCCCAAAATCACCACATTGGTCGACCACAACGCTCAAGGTCTCACCGGCACGAAGAAGGCCGAGTATTTGGTCATCCCGCGCCGTGCTGGAAGTTTCAATATTCCTGCCGCCGAGTTCTCTTATTTCAACCCTGCAACGGGGACTTATCAAGCTCTGACATCTGAAGCCTACAGCATCAATGTGCAAAAAGGCAAAGACTCTGAACAAGGAGGCGGTGTCTACACTTCCAATCAGGAGGACATCAAATACCTCGGTAGCGACATTCGCCACATTAAACGCGACGATGCCAAGCTACGTCCCATAAATTCGACGTTCTTCGGCTCGGCAGCCTATTATGTGGCACTTCTGGCCCTATTGTTGTTCTTTATCATCATGCTTCTTGTGCTGAAGAAACGCGAACAGCTGACGCAAGACACTGCTGCCAACCGCAACCGTAAAGCCGACAAGGTAGCCCGCGGCAGACTGAAGAGAGCCCTTCAGTACCTGAAGGCCAAAGACCAGGAGAAGTTCTATGTTGAGATGTCGCAAGCCCTTTGGGGTTACATCGCCGACAAGACCGGCATCGAACGATCCAAACTCTCGATGGAAACGGTGAGCGAGACGATGCGCCAGAAAAATGTCCCCGAAGACCTGACGCAACAGTTTGTCGACACACTCAATAGTTGTGAGTTCGCCCGCTTTGCTCCCGGCAGTGCGGAAGAGAAGATGGATGATTTGTACCAGAAAGGCATCGATGTGATTTCGAGGGCCGAAAAAGTCTTATAACGAATGGAAGGAACAATGTCATGAAAAGATACACCTTATTATTAATA
This sequence comes from Bacteroidales bacterium, assembly GCA_017395365.1. Taxonomy (GTDB): domain Bacteria; phylum Bacteroidota; class Bacteroidia; order Bacteroidales; family F082; genus Limimorpha. The sequence continues at coordinate 15,850 of JAFPUN010000021.1, read as the reverse complement.
GGGCTATTTGCCTTTATGGGTATGAGTTTTGCCCAAGACGACACAAATGCTTGGTTTGAGCAGGCCAATACTGCTTATAATTCAGGAAATTACGATACGGCAGTCGTTGTCTATGAAAAGATTCTCAATGCGGGCATGGAGTCGGTACCAGTCTATTACAATATGGGTAATGCCTACTATAAGCTGCGCGAGTACCCTATGGCTATTTACTGCTATGAGAAAGCCTTGAAACTTGACCCATCGGACGAGGACGTTCAGGTCAATCTGGCCATAGCAAATGCCGCTATTGTCGACAAGATTGAGCCTATGCCCCAGTCATTCTTTGTGAGATGGTGGCGCAGTTTGCGATCGACCTTGTCGGGCAACCAATGGGCCTGGTGCTCCATCGCTGCTTTCGCATTGCTTTTACTCATGCTCTTCCTTTTCTTCCGTGCTCGCAAGGTGGGGTTACGCAAGTTGGGTTTCTTCATGGGCTTGATTTTCCTTGTCGTTTTTGCGTTGTCGGTGGTGTTCTCTTTACAACTAAAACAGATTGCCGACACCAAAGATCAAGCTATTGTCATGACGCCTACTGTGACCGTGAAAAGCTCTCCTAGTGTCAATAGTGTCGACCTTTTTGTGCTCCATGAAGGCACTAAAGTCGAGGTGATGGACACCCAGGGTGAATGGTCACAAATCCGAATTGCCAATGGAAGCGTAGGATGGCTTGAAGTGTCCGAAATGCGGATTTTTTGATATTTTTTTCGCCTCAAAATGAACATCTTGAGAAAAAAAACTCATTTTTTTTCGTAAAAATGTTTTTTCTTACAAAGAATGTCCTATATTTGCAGACCATATTTAAAGTGAAAAATTGTCAAATTTCGCATAAAAAGATAATTAATTAAAATTTCACAATATGAAAAAGAGATTTTTACCTTTCAGTTTACTTCTGGTAATCATGGTCTTAGGTCAAACGATGGCAATCGCTGACCAAGGTGGACATTATGTCCCTCGCAAGCAAACCAACAACGCGGAAGCCTTTATGGGCAGCCTCCGCGCGAACCAACACACTGGATTGGTCGACCCTGCTGACATGCTCAAGGCAATGCAAACTCCTGCCATGAGAAATGCAGCCAATGACCCGTTGTATTGGATTAGCATGGGCCCCGACAATATGGGCGGTCAAACGACAGCTGTCGTTTTCGACAACAAGTCGAATGAAGTTTACATCGGCGCCAAGGGCGGCGGTGTCTACAAGTCGTACAACTTTGGTGTCACTTGGCATCAAGTGGGCGATATGAACCTGATGGTCAGTTGCATGGCCCAGGATGCCGACGGTGTCATTTATGTGGGTACCGGCGACGGTGGCCGCGCTGCCACTTACAATGGTTTGAGCCAGCAAGGTTACGATAACAGCTTTGTCGGCACGGGCATTTACAAGCTCGTCAACGATGTCTTTACTCCCGTTGTCACCCCCGATGGTGACGATTGGCTCTATGTCAACGACATCGCCGTGGCTGGTGATGTTATCCTCGCTGCTACCAATAACGGTCTGAAGTATTCGAACGACAAAGGTGAGACTTGGCACGAAGCCGTCGCTGGCAGAGCTGATGTGGTGAAAGTCGGTAGCGACAAAACCATCTTTGCTTCTGTCGACGGTATGCTTTACATTGGCAAAAACGCCAACCACTTGACTTGCCACTCGAGCGAAGACACTAATGCGACGGCTGACACTTTGCTGCCTGCTGCCGCTGGTCTTCTCGAAGTCGGTATCGCTCCCTCCAACCCCAATGTTGTCTATGCTGCTTGCATTGATGCTAGCGGTGCCCACACTGGCATCTATGTCTCTGAAAACAAGGGTGAGACTTGGACGGTGGTGTTGCCCGCCATTAGCGCTCTCCAAGGTCACAACGTGTTCGAAGGCTTCGGCCTTAACAATCATGGTCTTGTTGTCGACCCCAACAATGAGGGTATCGTCTACGTTTTGGGTTACAACCTCTGGCAACTCCAGAAACCCGAATCAGGACATGGTTATTACATCTGCGTCAAGTTGTCTGCAGAATCTATGGTTTATTTCAACGACTACCTGCACTGCGGTCTCCACACCATGGTCTTCAACCCCAAGAACGCCAACGAGTGCTATGTGGGTACCGACGGCGGTGTCTATAAAGGCACTGACAGATTCTCATTTGCCAACTGCAATAGAAACTATGTCACCACTCGTATGTTCAGCGTGGCTCCTTCTGGCAAGGTCACTCGCGTCCTCGCCTCTGGCCTCGATCACGGCATTGTGAAGATTGAAGGTAACGAGAATGCTTTGAGCACCAATACCGGTGTGTGGATTAATCCCAATGGCAACAACATGGGCCTCTTCAATGACGACTCGCACGGCGGCCCCAGCGTCATTTCCACCATCAACCCCAATACCTTCATCGTGACCTATAAGGCAGGCGGCTTGGCCCGTACGCAAACTGCTGGCGAAGACTGGGTATCGACCAACTTCACCTCTAGCTCGAGCATCAGCCTCAGCACTTCGTCCTTCCGCACCCCCATCATCCTTCTTGAAAACTACAACGATGACCTGAATCCCGTTGAAGTGTGGGGTTATAACGAAACTGGACATACCCTGCATTCTGGCGAAGTCCTCCAGGTGATGAGCCATAACAAATACCCCTTCAACTACACGCTTGAACACTCACTGCACGCAGGTGACTCCATCCTCGTTCATGACCCGATCAGCGCCAAGTTGTTCGTGGGCTTCAAGGATGCTGTTTATATGACTCTTACTCCGCTTGATTTCGCTGTGGAGACCTATTGGTACAAAGTGACCGACAAGAGCCACGCTGGTTTTGCTGGCGAGCCTCTCGGCATGGCTGTTTCAGCCGATGGTGACCACCTGTTCGTTGGTACCAAGGAAGGAAGATTCTTCCGCGTGTCTAACCTGAAGACCGTCCTCGACCAAGCTTCTGGTACCATCACCGATTCGACGTTCGCTGTCACCACCACCGAGATTATCCTTCCTGAAGTCAGTGGCCAGTGCGTGACCTCCGTCGCCGTCGATCCTCAAGATGCCAACAAGGTTGTTGTCACCCTCGGTAACTATGGCAACACCAACTATGTGTTCTATTCCACTAACGCCACGGCTGCTGAACCCACCTTCACTGCCAAACAAGGCAACCTGCCCGCCATGCCGGTCTACGCTTCGCTGATTGAAATGGAGACTGGCGATGTCATCCTCGGTACCGAGCGCGGCATCTACAGAACCAAGCGCATCAGCTCATCGAATCCTGAATGGACTGCCAACAGTCAAATTCTTGGCGAAGTGCCTGTCTTGGATCTCAAGCAACAGCTGCTGTTCCATGAGGACGAACAAACCATCAACGTGACTGAGGAAGGCACGTTCTACACCTACTATCCTGGTGTTCACAACACGGGCGTCATCTATGCCGCTACTTACGGCAGAGGTGTGTTCCGCTGCGAGAACTACAAGAAAGACTTTGAGAACGTTCCCGAGAACGAAGAAGTCAACGCCATCACCGTCAGCATGTATCCTAACCCGGTTGCCAGCCAAGCTACGATTAGCTTCAATGTCGAAGAGAGCACCAATGTCAGCTACCAAGTGTTCGACATGACTGGCCGCATGGTGATGAACCAGAACATGGGTCGCCTCAATGCTGGCGAACACCAAGTGAACTTCAACACTGAAAACCTGAGCACTGGCAATTACATCCTGCGCCTCAACCAAGGTGCCAACAATGCCAGCGTGAAGTTCCTGGTCTATTGATTTCTTCTATAGAGGCGCGCCATGGCACGTCTCTATGGACAATCGCAAAAAAGGAAAGACAATCTGCAAAGGTTGTCTTTCTTTTTGTATTTTTGCGGTATTATAACGACCCTATGAATACAAGAAGAATCAATAAGGTGCTGATAGCGAATCGTGGTGAGATTGCCGTGCGCGTCATCAAGACCCTCAAGAAACTACACATAGATTCTGTGGCCGTCTTTGCCGACAACGACGCCAACGCACTTCACCGACGCATGGCCGACGAAGCCTATCCCTTGGGCAATGGCACGCTAAAAGACACCTATCTCAATGTCTGCAAGATTATCGACGCAGCCTTGGATGCTGGCGTCGATGCTATACATCCCGGCTATGGATTCCTCTCCGAGAGTCCAGAACTGGCCAAAGCATGCCAAGCCAACAATCTCATCTTCATTGGCCCCGATGCCGAAACGATGCGGCTTATGGGCAATAAGATAGCAGCCCGTAAGGCCGCTGTCGAACACGGCATCCCCGTCGCATTCGGCACGATGGGAAGCCATGAAGAGATCCTTCAGATGGCAGACACATTGCCTTATCCTGTATTGATTAAGGCAGCGGCCGGTGGAGGAGGAAAGGGTATGCACATCGTGTGGGATAAAACCGATCTTAGGGACGAGTTGCAACGTGCTTCTCGCGAGGCAGAAAAATACTTCGGCGATGGTACCGTCTTTGTCGAACAATACATTGAAAACCCACGCCATATTGAAGTGCAAGTGCTTGCCGACCATCACGGTCATGTGATTCATCTGCATGAGCGTGAATGCACCATTCAACGGCGTTATCAGAAGATTATTGAGGAGTCACCCTCGCCGACATTGACAGAGGAGAAACGCCAACAGATTTGCGACACTGCTGTCAAGCTATGCCAAGCCATTGGATACCACAACGCGGGAACGGTCGAGTTCCTTGTCGACAAGAATATGAACTTCTTTTTCTTGGAGATGAATACCCGCATTCAGGTGGAGCATCCTGTCACCGAGATGCGCACAGGCATTGACATTGTGGAGGAACAGATCCGCATCGCTCGAGGGAAGGAAATGGGCTGGACACAAGACATGATACAGCCGCAAGGTCATGCCATAGAGCTACGAATCTATGCCGAAGACCCTGCCAATGGATTCCTGCCTACGCCGGGCAAGGTGACGGCTTATCATGAGCCCCAGGTGCGTGGTGCCCGCGTCGACAGTAGCATTGATGGTCCTTGCCTCATCTCTGAAGCTTACGACCCTATGGTCGCCAAACTGACTTGTCACGCCAAAGACCGTCAAAGTGCCATTGAGACAGCGCGTCATGCTCTTAAGGAGTTCATCATTCAGGGACTCACTACGAATAAGGCATATCTTTGGGAAGTGATAAAGAATGATGATTTCGTTGACAACAAGATTGACACCTCTTTTTGTGCTACCCACCAAGAGGTACTGCTGAAAGCCATGGAAGAGAGTCGCAGCATCCAAAGCGTCAATGACATCGTAGCTGCGTTCTTGATGTTCGATTTTGCGAAGAAACATATCGAACAACATCCCGACAACGTTTGGGAAGAGATAGGCTATTGGCGCTATCATATGCAGTTAACAGTTGATGTGGAGGGTGTCCATGTGCCAGTGAGCATCCACAATGCCGAGGCAGGTAAGGCAAGTGGCATAATTGGAGACAAGCCATTTGCGGTGGAGATGATCCATTACGAAAACAAACAGATGAAAGTCATGCTCAATGGCCGTACCGAGACGGTCTATTGCTCCGTTAATGATGAACAGAAGACCATCGTCAATTTCCACGGTCTCAATTTTACCTGTTACCGCACCGACCAACTCAATGATACCCTCGACTATGCCCGCAAGGAACAGGTCAATGACAAGTCACGTCTTGTGTCACCCATGCCAGGCAAGGTAGTGAAGATTAATGTCAAGGAAGGTGATGAGGTGAAGGAAGGGCAGATTATGATGGTGGTGGAAGCCATGAAGATGGAGAACAACATCGTGGCCTCGGGCGAGGCAAGAGTGAAGAAAATTCTTGTTGCCGAAGGACAGATGGTAGACAATAAAATGCAGTTAATCGAGTTAGAATAACTTGTAGGGACGCATCGCATGCGTCCGAATAACAATGACGCATCGCATGCGTTTCATAATAAATACAAACATGAATTTCGACCTAACAACCGATCAGGAAGCCCTCCGCCAGCGTGTGCGCGACTTCGCCGAACAGGAAGTGAAACCCGTTGCCCGCGAGAATGATGAAGACCAACATTTTGATGTCGGCCTGACACTGAAAATGGCCGAACTTGGCCTATTGGGCATGACAGTGCCGAAAGACTATGGCGGTCAAGGTCTCGACAACTTGAGCTATATCATCGCCGTTGAGGAGTTGGCAAGAGTTGACGGCTCCACCGCCGCCACTATCGCGGCCGACAACTCCTTAGGCATTGGGCCTATCAAGGATTATGGCACCGAGGAACAGAAACGCAGATACCTGCCTCAACTCTGTAAAGACCGTCTTTGGGGCTTCGGTTTAACCGAGGAGGATGCTGGCAGCGACTCACGAGGGACAAAGACCACCGCCCAATACGATGGCACCTTCTGGCATCTCAACGGTTCCAAGATCTTCATCACCAATAGCGCAACGCCCATCAGCCTGGGCACCACGGTGCAGGCCGTGTCGGGCGAGAAGGACGGAAAACCTGAGTTCACAGCCTTGTTGGTTGAGAACAAAAAGGAAGGCTTCACCCAAACGCCCATGCACGACAAGATGATGTGGCGCGCCTCCAACACGGGTAAACTCGTCTTCAATGATGTCCGCCTTTCCGATGATTGTATCCTTGGCAAGCCAGGTGAAGGTTCTCATATTATGCTCGCCACCCTCGACTCTGGCCGACTCTCCATCGCCGCCATGGGCCTGGGTTGTGCGCAAGGTGCCTATGAAATGGCTTTGGCCTACTCAAAGAAGCGTGTGCAGTTTGGCAAGCCAGTGTGCAAGTTTCAGGCTGTCAGCTTCAAGTTGGCGGACATGGCCGTGAAGATTGAAGCAGCGCGTAACCTGCTCTACCATGCTTGCTGGCTCAAGGACCAACACCGCCCCTTCGGCAAGGAAGCCGCCATGGCCAAGCTTTATTGCTCGGAAGTGGCAGCCGAAGTGTGCGACAATGCCGTACAAGTAATGGGTGGTCACGGACTGCTGAAGGAGTTCGACATGGAACGCTTCTATCGTGACCAGAGAATCCTCCAAATCGGTGAAGGCACCTCCGAAATTCTCCGTTTGGTGATCTCACGCGCCATCGGATGCTGATGAAAAAGGGGATTCCCCTTTTGGGAATGGAGTTTATGCGAGATTTAAATAGCGGCGGCAGTAGGTACTTACTGAATGTAGGTTCCTGATGCCGCCGCAATAATTAGGCACAAAGCACACTCCATTCCCGCACAGCGGGAATCCTCAATTAACAGTTTTCAATTTTCAACTAAAAAATGCCTATCTTTGCAAGTCGTTAAACCTTGTGATCAATCATCCAATCATAATCCTTATAATCATGAAAATCAAACTTTTACCATTGGTTGCCATCGTGGCCCTCGTTGCCACTGCTTGCGACAACACTCCCAAGCCTGAACAGCCCCAAGAGCCAGTTCAGCAAACTACTAACCTCTCGGACAAATACGCCGAGTATACTCTCACCACCAGCCTCGACCACCTCAGCGAGGGTGAGCTCGAGATGCTCGGCCTGCTCTTTGAAGCTGCCGACATCATGGACAACCTCTTCTGGCAAGAGAACTACGGTGACAAGGAAGAACTCATGAACCGCATTGGCGACAACGCCGACATCAAGAAACTGGCCACCATCGCCTACGGCCCCTGGGATGGCCTTGACGGCAACAAACCCTTCGTGGAAGGCATCGGCGACAAACCTGCTGGCGCCCGCTTCTATCCCGCCGACATGACCGAGGAGGAATGGAACGCCTTGGACGACCCCAACAAGACCAGCCAATACACTATGATCGTCCGCGACGACGACGGCAACCTCAAGTGCGTGTGGTATCACGACTACTTCGAGCAACAGATCAAGAAGGCCGCCTCGCTGCTTGACGATGCCTCTGAACTCGCTGGCGATGAGGAGTTCGCTGAATATCTCCGTCTCCGTGCCAAAGCCCTCCGCACCGACGACTACCTCGAGAGCGACATGCAGTGGATGGACGTCCGCAACAACAACATCGATATGGTGATTGGCCCCATTGAGAACTACACTGACGCTCGCTACGGCATCAAGGCCTCACATGAAGCCTTCATCCTTGTCAAAGACCAAGAATGGACCAAACAACTGGCCCGTTATGCAGCCTTCGTGCCTGAACTGCAAAAACAATTGCCCGTGCCCGCAGAATATAAGAAGGAAGTGCCTGGTAGCGATGTCGATTTGGCCGCTTACGATGTGGTGTACTATGCCGGTGACTGCAACGCCAACAGCAAGACCATCGCCATTAACCTGCCCAACGATGAGCGTGTGCAGTTGCAACGCGGCACCCGCAAACTCCAACTCAAAAACGCCATGCAGGCCAAGTTCGACAAGATTCTTGAACCTATCTCCAAGGAACTGATGACCCCCGAATCGATGGAACACATCAAGTTTGACGCCTTCTTCGCCAATGTCATGTTCCACGAGACCGCTCACGGCATGGGCATCAAGAACACCATCACGGGCAAAGGCACCGTCCGCGAGGCCCTCGGCAACCAATACAATGCTCTCGAAGAAGCCAAAGCCGATGTGCTCGGTCTCTATCTCGTCACCAAGTTGGCTGAGATGGGCGAGTACACCAACACCACCATGGAAGACAACTATACAACCTTCATGGCAGGTATCTTCCGCTCAGTGCGTTTTGGTGCTGCTAGCGCTCATGGCAAAGCCAATATGCTTACCTTCAACTATTTCCAAAACGAAGGCGCCTTCGTGCGCAACGAAGAAGGAAAATATGCCATCGACTTTGAAAAGATGAAAGTAGCTGTCGAGAAACTGGCAGGCGACATCCTCAAGCACCAAGGTGATGGCGATTATGAAGCCACCAAGACCTGGATGGGTGAGATGACCGTCATCCAACCCACACTTCAGGCAGACCTTGACAAGGTGAATGCCGCTGGTATCCCCACCGACATTTATTTCAACATGGGTCCTCAAGTGTTGCTGAAGTGATGCTCTCTGCCAGGTAGGGCATCAATCAATTTCTTGGTATAAGCGTTAAGCGGGTGCTCAAATAGAGCATCCGCTTCGTTCGTTTCTACGGGCTTGCCATTATACATCACAACTACACGATCGCTCATGAAACGCACCACACTCAAGTCATGTGAGATAAAGATGTAAGTAAGGTTGCGTTCTGCCTTCAGTCGGTTGAGCAGGTTGAGTACCTGGGCCTGCACACTTACATCCAATGCCGACACCGACTCGTCGCAGATGACTAGTCTTGGATTAACAGCCAAGGCACGGGCAATGCAGATACGTTGACGTTGGCCGCCTGAGAATTCATGTGGGTAGCGGTCGTAGTGCTCGGCTTTTAGACCTACCTGCTCCAGCAAGTCGCATACTATATTACGCAGTTTCGCATGGCTCTTCTCAAAGCCATGCACACACATCGGCTCGGCGATGGCCTCGCCAATGGTGATGCGTGGGTTGAGACTAGAGTAGGGGTCTTGGAATACGATTTGGGCCTGCTTGCGGAAGTCGCGCAAGGCCTGCCCCTTCAAGGCGGTCACCTCGATGCCATCGAACCAAACCTTGCCGCCAGTGGGCTCAGCTAGGCGTAGGATGCTGCGCCCTAGCGTGGTCTTGCCACAACCCGACTCGCCCACCAGACCAAGAGTCTCGCCTTCATAGACATCGATTGTGACATCGTCGACGGCCTTCACATGGCCGTACACATGGTTGAACACGCCTTTGCGCAAGGGATACCATGTTTGTAGGTGCTCCACTTTCAGAAGCGGTTGCTTGCTGTAAAGTTGTTCAAGGTGTGCCTTACGCTCCTCTTCGGTGATTTGTAGGTCGTGCAGGATTTGTGCCTTTCCGCCTTGCCACTGTCCGTCAAGAAATTCCTTGACAATGGGCAACCGCTTGAGGCGAACGTCCATAGGGGGACGGCAGGCCAGGAGGCCTTGGGTATAGGGGTGTTGCGGATGATTCAAGATTTCTTGTACAGTGCCGCGTTCAAGGATCTCACCATTGTGCATCACCGCCACATCGTCGGCAATCTCTGCCACCACCCCGAGGTCGTGGGTGATAAAGATCATGCCCATGCCGGTCTCATTTTGCAGTTTGCGTAGCAGTTTTAGGATTTCGAGTTGAACGGTGACGTCCAAGGCAGTGGTTGGCTCGTCGGCGATGAGCAGTTGGGGATTGCAGGCAATGGCCATGGCAATCATCACTCGTTGTTTCTGTCCGCCCGAGAGTTCATGCGGATAACTGTCATATATGGCCTCTGGTCGGGGAAGCATTACCTGTTTGAAAAGCTCGATGACGCGTTCCTTGGCTTCTTTCTTGCCCACAAAACCAGGCCCCTGAGCCCTGAGCTCGTCGAAGGGTCGAAGGGCCTTCCTTCCTTCGTGCTGCATTATCATCTCACTAACCTGAAACCCGCACTTGTAAACGGGATTGAGCGAAGTCATCGGCTCCTGGAAGATCATGGCAATGCGCTTGCCGCGCACCTCGGCCATCTGGCTCTCGGAGTAGCCTTTGATTTCCTCACCTTCGATGCAGATGCTGTCGGCCTTGATGCGGCTCACTCGCTCATTGAGCAGGTGCATCACTGCCAACGAACTCACCGACTTGCCCGATCCCGATTCGCCCACGAGGCCCAAGGTACGCCCCGCCATCACGTCAAGGTCGATACCATGGATAGCTTCCAACCATTGGTTTTCGTGTTTGAAGGCGACTTTGAGGTTTCTTATCGTCAGCAGAGGCTCAGACATAACAGAAGATTTGCTGCAAAAATAGCGTTTTTTTTTGTGGGCTTTATGGGTTTTTACTACTTTTGTCGTATCAAATTCTTAAAAACGCCACATTATGAAACATAGTTGCTTCGCGTTAGCATTCTCCTTGTTTCTGCTTTTCACGGCATGTAATGGAGTGCTTGGCAAGAAAGAATCCCCAGAGGGGCAAACTGTTGAGAATCCATCAACCAACATAAAGCCTCAGTTGTTGCAGGATTATTACACCATGGAGGATGAACAACCAGCTATTACGGGGGAAATCAAAGACGGAAGCTTATGGCTGACCTTTCATAAGGACCAGATTCTGGCCGTTGGCATTGTCGACGAGGACTCGTATCGTCTGGCTGATGGACCCATCCAGATGGAGGGACTGATAGGCGTACCCAAAAGCTTCATTATTGCAGACATCGGTCAAGATTACAACCCTATTCTCTGCGTACTCACCTCTGAGGGGAAAGTGCAGATATTGAACCTGTGGAATACCGTTTCCACTGGCGATATTGAGGTCACGGAATTACCCATGGACGACATCATTGGCTTTAAGGCTGCTCCTGGCGGTCCTTGGGAGGACGAAGACGGTACCACCTACTATGAATACACCACCATCTATGGCATTGACTCCAAAGGTGTCGAGCACGAAATCCCATTGTATTTGCTTGACAACGACCTGGAGTTTGTTGAAAATGTCAATGGTAGTGATGTGGCCTACCAACTTCATCTCAGTGAAGCATGGAAAATACAATATGTGGCGGGTTACTACCTTAGCGAGAAGGTGGAGGAGATGCGAGGCCGTTTCTGGCCCATTAAGGAGGATTGGGACAAGATGATCTTCACATTTGGATACGAACTGACCACTGACATTGGCTATACGGGAGAAGATGTCCAAACCAAGGAAATCAACCGTACAGGCGTCTTTGAGATACAGCGTCCTAACTTCGATGTCGAGACGCACATTGTTGTTCCTCTCGAGGGCGTCGACTTTGCCAACAAAGGCATGAATGTCCCCGTTCCGTTCAATCCTGCTGGCGCATACGGCGGATAACAAGGAGATACAAATCATTATATTAAAAATAGAATAATCATGAAGAACCTTTGGAAAACTACACTTATAGCAGCAACCTTGACATTGTTTGCCTGCGGTGGGAATATCAACAAAGAAACTAACGAAACTGTCGAACAAGAGAAACAGGAAACGCAAACAACAACTGAAGAAGAATTCTCCATGAAATGTGCATCCGAATCGGATGTTGCATACGCAGTGCTGAACCTGATGATAAAACATGGACAGGATGGTAGCGATGAAGCGATGGCCCAGTTCCTAGAAAGTCGGAAAAATTACCAAGGCGTGAGTGAGTTGAAGTTTGACTTGCCTGTTCCAACCGACGGCAATGGTACCTATTACCAATGGAGTGATGATTATGAGGATGATTGGACGGTGAAGTGCTATCCACTCAAGAAAGGAGGATGGGCAGTGTTAGCCGAGGTGTTTTACATTGTCGGCGACTGGGGACCTTGCCAATATTTCACCTATCGATATGTCGATGGCATGCTGACCCCCGCTAACGAGCTTCTTCCCAGACCCAAATTCGGCGACATCTACAACAACCCGAGCATGTTGGAAGGCATCGACCCTGAACGTGTCGAACTGCTGAAAGCAAGCATGGAAGGCGATATCAACGGCGATGGTGTGGTGAACGACGATGATAACGATTATTGCTATGGGATTTATGATGCTCCCTTTATCGCGCTGTTGAACTGCCAATCCATTGCGATGAGTGATGCTTATTACGACAACAACAACTTCCGCTTTGCCAAGACTGTCTTCAAGTGGGACGGCGAGCGTTTCAAGCAAGATTGTCTTGTCGAGGATTTCTCATACATCGTTCGCGATGAAGGCGATGAATACAGTTTCATGTGGGATGAGGAAGAGGGGAGTTTTGTGACCGTAACCAACTAAAAAACATCTCTTTGAAGAGTGGGTTAGTCAAATAATTAATATAAATATGAAAAATACTTTTTTTGTTCTGTCATTTGTCGCAGCCTTGCTACTCATTGGCAATGGTTGCAATGGTAAAAAGAAAAACCTCACTGTAGACACATCCACCGAGGAAACGCAACAGGTTGACGATAAAGGCATCGCCTTCGAAGTGTTCCAACGCATTCCCAAAGACGACCTTGATGTTGTTTTTAGGGAGAAGACCTACACCTGCCCCGAGGAGTGCTACCGTCATTTTGGCGACAGCGAGGGCAATGACGCTAACGCGGAATTGTATCTGGAAAACGGAGGCAACCGCATGTTTACCGTCGACTGCTTCCCGCTCAAAGGTGGTGGCTGGTTGGCGATGCTAGTCAACGAGGGCTGCTTTGACGGCTGCGAACAGAATGTGAAGACTTATGTCTACAAGGATGGTATCTTGAACTTTGCGAAGGGTATGTTGCCCATGCCTGTCATGGAAGAGATGGTGGCCTACCCATTCCTCCTTTATGGCATTAGTGATGAACAAATCAGTGAGTTCAAGTCGGAGTGGAACGATCGGTTGCTCTATGCGGTCAGAGGTGATGATACATTGTGCGTGAATGTTGAAACCCTCAACTACGAAGAACAGTTTATGTCGGTGCTCTCGACGAGGATGTATGTGTGGGATGGTGAGGATTTTGTCCCGATCCACAACAATGAGGCGCGTACTTATCACCTGATTGATCGCGATGGCTTGGGTGGACTCCATTTGGATGATACCATACCCCAAGAATTACCTGGACTTAACAAACGCATGGAAGGCGAACTCGTTGCCTTCAGCCGAGATGGAGAGCCATTTTTCAAACTCCACCCCGATGGTGAAGGCAAAATACAAGCTATCGATGTCTATGCCAAGGATTTGGTCTATTATAGAGGCAAGGTTGGAGACACACTCAACAGGTTGCTCTATAAGGGCGCTGCCGAAAACAATGCTTACTTCAAAGACGGCAACTTCGTTGTGTCGGAATCGTTGAACGATGTTGGTCATGGCATCGACTATGTGGGACCGAAAGACGCCATCGATGGTGCCTTCGTGGAAGGGCCTATTGAAAACCCTAAGTTCAAGTCAGATGCCACGGTGCAGTTTGTCAGAATCTACAAACTCAATGAATGGGAAAAAGACACCTGCGACATGAGAGCGTTGAGGGAAGCACTGGAAGATGCCATGCTTGACCAAGGCAACCCTATCTACGGAATCAACCATTTCGAGTATTATCGTGAGATGTACAACGATAGCTGTCAGGGTTGGTGCGATTCGTTCAATTACTACCTGCACTGCTATCCGCTGAAGAGCGGTGGCTTCAAGGTGTATGAGACGGCCAATTGGCAACCCGGTTGGGAAGAGGAGGACTCCGATAGTGGTTTCTCCAAGATAAGTGCCTATATTTATAAGAATGGCCAACTGACCGAGGTGGAACCCGAACCCGAGTTGAACGACTTTCCCTTGAAAGAAGACAGTTATCATTTCTCTACGGTTTCGAACATCTATTTCTACGACCGTACGATGACAGTATCAACGGGTTTTGCTGAAAACGGCAAGATGCAAGGCGTCGAGTTCACTTGGGACGGCACCAAGATGTGCAAGACCTTCGAAGGTACTTTTGAGAATTGATTATCATTAACAAATAAAACATAACATCATGAAAAGCATTAAGTTATTACTGGTGGTCTGTGCGTCCTTCCTCGTATTCGCCGCATGTGGCAATGGCCAAAACCAAAACGATAAGGATAAGGAAACTGTTAAAGCAACTTCGGTGACGGTATCTCCCGACTTGGCCTATTGGGACTTGCAAGGCCCTGTGAAGCGTTGCGATTATGTCGAATTTGACCGCGAAGGCAAGATGGTACGACTTGACAATTATGACCCGTTTGCTTTGGAGGCTCCTAGCCGGGACTATGACACAGTGACGGGTATGTTTAGTGATCTTTGCCAATGGACTCGCGACGAGCAAGGGAGGATTTTCTCCATTACATGCTTTGAGAGTTATGAGGAAATGACCTGGAACAATGGTCGGGTGGAGATTGTCCTAGATTACTATGAAGGTCGGTTGTGGAAATCCGTATTAGAATATGACTCCAATGGGCACTTGGCAAAACGGAGTGAATATAACGGAGATGAGGATGCCGAAGACGATGCAGACCTGGAACTTTTTTCTACGATAGAATACACCTACCTTGACTTCGACAACCACGGTAACTGGACCCGTAGAAATGTGAAGAGTATAGACGCCATTATTGATTACATCGATACCGTTGAAGAAACTCGCAATATTGAATATTATCAATAGACAAAACCATGAAAAGACTTGCTACGATGGCGTTGCTGCTATGCTTCGCCCTGCCTGTGATGGCACAGAACAAAAAGGAGGAAGAACGCGTCCAATTGGCGCGCGACAGGTATGCTGCTGGTTTGGAAAACATCGCCATTAACAAGCAGTATGAGCAGGATGAGATTCCCGCTGTCAATTATACGAGTGTCGTCCGCAAGCAGAACTGGGCAGGCGGAGGCCAATCGGTCGACAAGATGGAATTTTACTACAACGAGATTGAAGATGACATGGAACCCTATCCTGTCGGTTACTCACTCGTCTTGGTGCGCCGCAACTATAATGTTGGATCAACTGACCATTTTGAAGAATTTGTCTATGACAACGAGGGCAGACCCTTGTTCTGGTTCTCGCGTTATGGCTCTGCCAAGGACAATATGACCGAGTTGCGCGGCTATTATGATTCCAATGGGAAACTCATTCGCTCCATCTGCAAAAAATCCGACTCGAGTGGAGAGATGAAAACCTGTGAACTTGACGAAGACATGGAATATGCCTTCTCTACGGTTTTTGATCATTTCATCGCTTTGAACGCCGCTTTCCAAGCCATATATTCCGTCAACCCATAACTATCTTGTACCCCATTCAACAAAGAAGCCCTGTCGATAGGCAGGGCTTCTTTTGTGTTTTTATTGTCTTGTCCTGAAAAAGCGTTACAACAAAAAGTAACGATAAATGGAAAAAGAAGAAAGAGAGTACGTTAAGCGAACACAGAAGGATTATCCGATGTCCTTTAAAATATCGGTGGTCAGG
>JAFPUN010000020.1 GCA_017395365.1 Bacteroidales bacterium | reverse complement strand
TAAACCCGCAAGGGGGATGGGCTGTTTTTCTCTTTTTATCGATATTCCAGCAGCCATGTCATGCCAACGCTGGCATGTGCGGTGGCGGGGCATCTATGGCTGCGCCATTTGTTTTCGTCCTTTCCTCTTGACAGGAAAGGACCAAAGGGTCAAGGCCAACATCAAGGGCCTACCGCACTTGGCGACCGCTCCTCCCCCATGTCGGCCGGGCCCACGCGCCCAACCCTGTCAGTCTTTGGCGTTCCCGCACACGGTGTCCGTTGTTTTCACTTTCGTTCTAAACGACACATTCACCCCAAAAACCCTCATGGCGGACAAGGATCCGCCATCTCCTACGCCTCCAGAGGACTAAACCCTCGTCGTCGCTTCGCGTCATCGCGAGGAGGGACGACGAAGCAATCCAGATGAACCGCAACCCAAACCATTATCGTTCCCGTCCACGGCATCCGTTGGTAAGCAATGCAAGCAGGCATGTCATCCCAAGGCCGGCTGTGCGGGGGCATGGAAATCTACGATTCGACGTAGTCAATCTATGACTGCGGCTCGGCTATAGTATAGGAGGAGAATGGAAGGCAGAAAAAGACTTAATTATTTTGTGCCTCTTTAATAAGATCGAAAATGCCTTCCTCTTTATATGTATTATATTGATTTATTTCGCAATAAAAAGGAACGACTTTATATTGGCGAATCGTGTCAACCGTTTTATATCGATAAGTACCTAACAGATAAGCCTTTTCTTTTATGATTTCATCATCATACAGCATGGTTGAAGTCATATAATAAATCAATTGACCGCTATACCAGCCATATCGCGTATTTGAACATTCATGTGCCAAACACTCATCATCACTTATTGTTTGATACACCTTGATGTTTATGTCATATGTCTTTGTGGTATCAATATTCAAATGATATTGGTTGACCATCTCTATTAATTCCGGAGGATAATCATCTTTGGTCTTTCCAGAACTCTTCTCCTCACCTGTCGCGTGGTTTGAGAAATAGCTGCAACTAGTAATTGTCAATGCAATTGCAGCAAAAGCAATCAGTAATAGTTTTTTCATAGCTTTTATGGTTTTGAAACGAACATTTCTACAGACAGATAGCATCTTACAATCTTTCCCACATGCAAATATACAATCATTTTCGTTTAAAACAAGAAACCGGAAAAGACATTGCTATTTTTGATGCACACTTCAAGACATCTTCTCCCTTGCATCGCTATACGGTTCACAAAAAGTCTTATTCACCACCCTATCGCGCATCAATTTCATATCGGTGAAGTTACGAGATATGTTCTGAACCAGTTCCATATAATTATCCGTTCCATCTTTCCTGATATAATAGAACGGCTTAATGGAAACACAATTCTTATGTTCAAACAAGGTGTTGAGCAATGTCCTGTCGGAATTACCACAAGAATGGCCCAAAATGAATATTTGATATGTGTCAGATTCGATAAAATCAAGAAGGTTTCGATAATTTGGCGACTCCAAATACTTGATGGATTTGATATTCTTTAAATATTCATTGTCGTTCTTGTCTGAGATTTTCTTGTAGTTCTCATCGATTTCATCTCCATAACCAAAAATCACACTTTCAGGCTTTGCCAAATCACCATGTATGTGATTCACCCTAAACCTATCGACATGAGGAAGATATTGATCTGCTGTATTAGTATAATTGAAATTTAATAATAGTATCCGGTCAGGAAGGAGAAAACCTTTTGGAATGTCGTTATCTTCAAGTTTCCAAATTCCTTCTTTTCTAATCTTTTCAGAATTATCACTCAAAAAATTATAAACATCGCTACTCATATAATGATAATTATCTCCTTGTAAATAAGCATAAATCAGCTGCTCCCAATCTTTTCCTAGATAATTAACTCGCTGTTCCAACATTTCAACCCACATATCCTTTGAGCTAATGGCGACATCTCTTTTATTGAATGGCGCTAGCATTTTCTTGCGAAGATCATCTTTTACTCCCACATCAGATGCCGACTTCTGAACTTCTGTTAAGTAATCTATTAGTCTTTTCCTAATAACTGACAATTCTGCATTGACCTTTTCCGGCTTTTCATGGTCATTACTCAAATGTCTAAAAAAGACATTCTCTATGTCAACCCATTTTCTTTCTTCAAGCTGTTTACACAACTCCTCCAAAAGAGGACTTTCATAAGAAAAAGAACACTTTTCTGGATGAGACTTGATATAATCGACCACAACATGTCCATCGAAAGGTCCTATTGCGGACAAGTAACCTTCTGATCTGCAATCCCAAACTATTCCAGACCAGATTCGCGACACATGATAATTCAACTCAAACCGACAGAGGCCATCTTCCTCAGAAAAATTCAAACTATTCAACAACAGTCTTCCCCACTCCTTCCAATACCAATCTATGAAATGAGCATAGCTCGTTTTCAAGCCATGCGCCAAATCAAATCCGTTTCCAATAAGTATTATCCTGTTCATAGTATTACAGATTATTCCAAAGACTAACAAAAGAAATCGCTTCGGACTCCACTAATGCTTTTATTTTGGGGTCAATAGTCCTCTCCTGATACAATGTCCCTTTCTTAACATCCAACACGCAAAACACCATATTATCCGATGCCTTCTTGCCAAAGCTATCCCTCATAAGCCATGTAATCATATCGGCTTGTTTGCGGCCAAACGGTTCATTGATGTGTAAAAACAGCTTTATCAAATAGACTTTACCCCTGTGTTCCAAGCAAACTTCAGGATTAATGGAAACACGAAGCTCACCTTTGCTCCAATTCCCTTTGAGTGGTTTAATCCATTTTGCCGTTTTTCTCTTGCTCCAAAACTTACAATAGCCATCCACTGCGATACTATAGTTTTTCTGCCTGTCTTCTGGAACCTCATCAACAACAGCCCTCAGCCCGTCCTCACTAAAACCAGTTTTGTGCAGAGACGATACTTTTTGCCTAAACTTAAACCAATAATCTTTATGAGGCTCAAATGAATTCAGTGAATCCTCCTTTGCTTTTTGAATAGCTGAAATCTTTTTTGTCCCCGAACTATTCAGATAGTTCATGAAAGCGGTCAACGATACTTCGATTAACATAATCTTTTGTTTTATGGTTTATACTTTATTTACTTCAGCGCCAACCCTCCATCGAATTGGCACTGCAATATTAGCATAAATTGGTTCAGTGATAACGAACCAATTGGATTATTCCATCTTTCCCGCAAAAAGACGTCCTGGACAATGCCAGTATCATTGGATCTCTTCCAGCCCCAACTCCCTCAAATAGACATTGAGTTTTTCCTTCGATTCTTTGATGCTTTTCTCAATGTTGACCAGCTGTTTATGGTTTTCAGCCAAGTCAATCTGTGCCTCCTCCTGCGCTAGACTGACATAGCGGGTGATGTTGAGGTTGTAGTCGTTCTCCTGGATTTCTTTCAGGCTGACACGACGGCTGTAACGATCTTCCTCTTTGCGGTCGCGGTAGGTCTCCACGATTTTGTCGATATGCTCTGGACGCAGCACATTCTGCTTCTTGTCTTTTTCGTAGCATTCTGCGGCGTTGATGAAGAGCACGTCGTCGCTCTTGCGGCATTTCTTCAGCACGATGATACAGACCGGGATGCCCGTGGAATAGAAAAGGTTGGAAGGCAACCCAATAATGCAGTCGATGTTGTCATCATGGATGAGCTTCTGACGAATGGTGGCTTCGGCTCCGCCACGGAACAACACGCCATGAGGCAGGATAATGGCCATGGTGCCGCTGTCGCTCAGATAGTGGAAGCCGTGCAACAGGAAGGCAAAGTCAGCGGCACTCTTGGGAGCAACGCCATAGTTCTTGAAACGCAGATCGTTGGAGGTCTCGTCGTCGGGCTCCCATTTGAGGCTGAATGGCGGATTGGCCACCACAGCATCAAAGGTAACGGGCTTCACTGGGTTGCTGTCTTTGAGCATCAGCCAGTCGTTGGTGAGGGTGTCGCCGTGGAAGATCTCAAATTCCGAATCATGCAGACCGTGAAGCAACATGTTCATACGCGCGAGGTTGAAAGTGGTGACCTCCTTTTCCTGACCGTATATTTTACCAATCTTTCCCCCATGGATCTTCATCTGATTGTTGACATTGAGCAGCAACGAGCCAGAACCACAGGCGAAGTCAAGCACGCTGCGCAACTCGCTTTTGTGCCCGGCCGAAGGGTCTTGGCAGTCGAGTGTGACAATGCGCGACAAAATGGTGCTCACCTGTTGCGGTGTGTAGAACTCGCCAGCTTTCTTGCCACTACCGGCAGCGAACTGCCCTATGAGGTATTCGTAGGCATCACCCAGAATATCGCCTCTTTGGTCAAACTCCGACAGTTTCTCCTCTAGGGTGACGATTATATTGCACATCACCTTATTACGCGCAGCATAATCCTTGCCCAACTTCTCGCTTCGGAGGTTGATTTCGGAGAACAACCCTTTGAAAGCGCCTTTGAACGACTCCTCCTCGATGTGGTAAAAGCTATCGGAAAGCTCGGTTATGAGTTCGACGTCTTGCGTGCGCGCCAACTCGTAAATCGAGCTCCACAGATACTTGGGATAGATGACATAGTGCGTGCTTTTGAGCATCATGTCTTCAAACTCCTTCACGTCGGACGGGTTTTCTTCATACCAGTCGAAGAGCGATTTGTCGGCAGGGAGGTCGCTGCCCAACTCAAGACGGGCTGCTGCCTCGTAGCTGGCACTGATGTAACGGTAGAAGAGCAGCGACAGCATATAGTCGCGGAAATTGTCGGCGGTCATGGAGCCGCGCAGCACGTCGGCCACGCTCCACAAAGCTCTGAAGAGTTGCTCTTTTTCCTGCTTGGTCATCGGGGTTTTGGATGTCGTTTCCATTTTGTATCTCGTTTTGGATGTTTATATTCTTGGTTTTACTGTTGGGTTTTCTTGGCGATGAATGCTTCACTATGAAAATCATTTAGGTCGGGAAGCACGAATTGGTATTTTTGCACCAGATGATTGAAGATGGCCGTCGCCAGCTCCTTGTTGTCGTCGTTCATCAGTGTGGGCGTGAACATCGAGCCTTGGTGCGTGAGCACATTCACCACGCGAGCGTAGAACTCGGTGAGCTCCTCTTGGCTGAAAGCCGTTTGGTCGTAGGTCTTGCCTTTGTAGGTGATGCCTTCGAGGATGATGGCAAAGTCGCGATGGCCGAAAAACTCCTTGATTTTCTCCATCACGCTACGCAGCACGGTGAAGTGATAGGTGTAGAGCTCGTCGCTCTCGATGGCTCGCTTGATTTCGCTCAACACGGCGACATTATAATAGAACGGCGTGTTGTCGCTCATGGTCTTCAGCACCAGCTGACCTTTTTGCTTGTTGCGGCTCAGGTAATAACGACCCAAATCCTTGTCGGCACACAGTCCATGGAGCATCGTGTGGAAAAAGAGTGCGTGATGCGACGACACCACAAACCTGATGCGTCTGTAGTCCGTTTTGCCGGCCAAAAAGGCATCCTTTTCTTGCTTAAGTTGCTGGCGAATCACGCTGTAGAGCTGTTCGGCAAAGGCAATGACATTGTTGTCGTCGAGCGACGACATGGGGTCGTCGATGTAGATGTATTCAATGTTCTTGTAGGCATCGTTGCCGCCAATCACCTGGTCGAGTATGCAGCGGAAGAAGCACCACACAAACAAGCGTTCCTCACCACGCGAGATCTTGATGTTCTCCACCTCATCTTCTATCTCGGTCCATTCGCCGTTGAGCCTTACCCTTTCGATGACTTTTTTGCTGAACACCACATAATCGGGAATTTCAGGGTTTTTCTCGTCGTAATGGAAGTCGAAATCGATGTCGGCAAACACTTGGAGATAGGTGCGAAGCTTGCCTGCAAAGTTGTAGCCAGCCAGGCCTTGTATCAGCGATGCGCTTTGGTTGATGAGTAGCCGATGCTCGGAGTTGTTCTCAAGGTCGTTGTCCCAGGTGAAGAGGTCTTCGGTGTAGGCATTGTAATAAAGTGTGTGTTGGGGCGTTCCATCCTCGCGGCCATAGTGGGCAAAATCGTAAGACAGGCGCGTCTTGCCCGTGCCGTTGTAGGCGAACACCAAGGCGCAGTTGGTGTACCATTCCTTGTCTTCCCTTTCCTCGAAACAGCGGCGCAGCGCTTTTATGATCACATCGTTGTTAGCCATATCTTCGGTTATTTAGTGGGTTGCGGAAACAGTTGCTGCATCAAGCCTTTCTTATGGTCTTTCAGGGCCTCCACCTTGGCCGATTCGGCGTCAATGAGGTCGTCCAATGAGGAAAGGCAGGAAGCGATTTGTTGCTGCTCAGAGAGGGTTGGCAGGTATATTGAGCACTCCTGCAGCTTATTATAGTAAAAATACTGTCTTACTCCGCCTTCTTGTACATCAACAACCATTTTACGAAAAACATTTGACTTAAACCAATGCCACAGAAATGTATCATCACAGATATCTGTCGTCTGGAAAACCTCGTATAAAGAACTCACAATGACTTTTTTGCCCAAATTCTGATATCCAATAGATCCCACGTTAATTCTAGCAGGATTATACGCAAAAGACTTTGGAGAAACGATTATATACATTCGACAATCAATATTCTTCAAATATCCACCACCACCTTCAAACTGGTCATTCTGAGGGCAGAACCCTGTTTCATTTGATATTGAATACCTTTCATACGGAAGGTTTTGTTTGTTCTTTTGTCCAGAAGAAAAAGTAAAATCTTTAAACTTCTTCTCCACCCATTCCCCTTCAAATCCCGGGAACCGCAGGCGCGGGGTGGTTTCGCCTGGCTGGGGAAAGAGCTGCTGCATGAGGCCTTTCTTTTTTTCCTTCAGCGCATCCACCTTCTGGTTTTGCGCGACTATCAGGTTGTCCAACTCGGAAAGACAGGAGGCGATTTTTTGCTGCTCGGGGAGAGTGGGGATTAAAAGTGGCATATCAAAGAAACCCTCTGTCGTGATGTTCATTCTATCAAAACGTGCTCCAAAGTTCGCTATACTTTTCAAATAAGGATGCCAAATATTGGTTCGGAAATACTGCTCGAAAAAAGGCGTACACCCACAATGAAATCTAAAAATGGTATATAGCGGGGACATTATACCTCTTCCAACCTTATTAACCGAAATTGGACCGACAGGCGCTGAAGAAGAGATTCTGGGATTATACACAAAATCTTCTATTTCAACTATGTGGTAATTATCCGTATTGCCTTTAACCGCTATATCTCTTTCGAAATAATCACTTTGGTCAACAACACCATCTGTGGCCGAATTTGTTAGCACTCTTGACACCTCAAGTTGTCGATTCCTTCTGTTTATTCTATCCGCCAACTCTCCCAACTTCTTCTCTTCCCATTCCCCTTCAAACCCTGGAAACCGCAGGCGGGGTATTAGTTTGCTGTTTTTTATCTCGTTGTTCTCCATTTTTGCCATTTCCATTTGAAATTTCTAATTGTTTTCCGTCAGCCATTTAGTGGCGGGCACCACGTTGATGGTCTCACCGTCTTTCTTTATCACCTCTTCGGTGTTGAAGGTAATCAGCGTGAGTTTTCGGCAATTGAATTTCTTGGCACCTTGCACCAATCCATTGATTTCGCGCTGGCGTGTTTTCTCGGAAGCGATTTGGTAGCTCACCTGTATCAACTCCTGCACCACTCCGTTTTTGGCAACCAGAAAATCCGCTTCAAAAGACTTTTCCTTGTAGTAGAACACTTCGGCATACTGGTGGTGATAGCGACGCAACAGTTCGATGCACACCACATTCTCCAAGCGCCATCCCAGGTTCTCGAGCGAGAAAGTGTCGTTGCGCTCGCTTGCCATCGCCACATCCACCACGTAGTATTTTTCGTTGCGCACCCGCTCGCAGGCTTTGTACGAGAACTTCTTCACCCCTACAAACAAGAAGGCCTCTTTCAGGTATCCGAAATACTTTTCGGCTGTGTGGTTGGATATGCCAAACAACTTGCCGATAGAGGTAGCCGAAAACTCCTGGGCAAAATTGTCGGCCAAATAGCCAGCCATTTTTCTGAGCACTTCCTCCTGCCGTATCTTGAAACGACGCGCGATGTCGTTGCGGATGATGGCGTTGAACAACCCGTCAATGTAGTTTTTTGGATTGTCCTCTTTTTGCAATTCAGGGAAACCGCCAATCATAAGGTATTTGTGCAGCGCGTTCTGTCGCAATCCTACGGCTTTGGTGGTTATGGAGGTGGTGTCGATGCCATTGATGCGACAAAACTCTCCAAACGAAAAAGGATACAGTTCCACTTTGTTGTGGCGGCCTGTGAGATGCGTCATTAGCTCGTTGGACAACAACTTGGAGTTGGAACCCGTAAGGAAGATGTGTTTTTTTTGCCGGAGCAAACGGTTCACAAACAACGGCCACGCTTCCACATTCTGGATTTCGTCAAAGAACAGGTAATCGATATTGCCATAGACGATATAAACCGCTTCCAACAGTCGGTTCAAATCGTCGGTTTGCATCGTTGCCAAGCGTTCATCATCAAAATTCACAAACGCACAGTCTATTTTGTTATCCATCAAGAACTTTGTGCACAGCGTGGACTTTCCGCTCCGTCTGACACCGATGACCACCTGCGCCAAACTGCTGTCTGCCGACAATTGGGGAGTCTCGAGGCGTTCACAATACACCCCCATATCCTCCGACATGATCTCCTCATGTTGATCGGCTATTATCTTGGCTATTTCTTCTACTGACATACTTTGGAATTTTTTGCAAAGATAATACAAACTTCCTTATTTTCCACAAAAATCATCCACAAACTTCCTTATTTTTCCAATTTTAATCATCCAAACTTCCTTATTTTTCCAATTTTCGCCTTGTAAAGTTCCTTAATAATCATCAGCCTTAATCCTATTCTAATTTACTGCAAATCATTGTTTTAACAACTCTCCTCCCGGCTTTTCAAGATCATTACAAGTAAAAATTTACAGCTTTTCAAGATTATTGTTTTTTTGCGTCACTTCACGTATGCATTCAAGCCTTCGATGGTGCTGCCGCCCGACAGCAGGTCGAACAGCGGAGCCAAACGCACCAGCAGCCCTTCCTTGGCGGCCTTGCGCTGTTTCCAGCCGTCGATGTGGTTCAGCAGTTCGCGCAAAACATCCTCGTCGATGCGGCGCAGCTTGGCAGTCTCGCTCACAAAAGTCTCCAAGGCTGTCGCGTCAATGCCATACTCCTCAGCAAGAACGGCAATTTGCTGGTTGAAGCGTTTGTCCTTAAACGCTTGATAGCGCTTGCGAATTTCCAGCTCGCTCATTCCGTTGCCTTGCTCCAGCTCCTCTTCGATAAAGGCTTTCAAGTACTCGCGTTCGTTCATCAGATCCACACTGCTCGAAAGAATCTCCAAGAGCTGCTCCTTGGTGATCTTCACCTTCTCGAAGTGAGTATTGGTGTATCTGGCCAGCAGTTTCATGATGTAGTCATAGTCCACCAGCGCCGAGCTGAACAGCGAAAGCTCGAAGTCGGGAGCATCGCCCTCGGGGGTCTCCTCGGTGCGGCCGGGGCCAGTAGGACGCAAGCGACGCGCCAGGTCGAGATATGCCGTGCGGAACTGTTGGAGCGTATCTTCGGGCATCGCTGCTTCGATGGCGGTCTTCAACTCCTCGGGCATGTCCACATACTGGTCGAGTTTGAGCGAAAGGCGCTGCACGTCTTTGAAGGCATCGATGAAGTGACCGGTGTTTTCCCCTTGCGGGATATTGATCACTTCCTCGGGCTTGCACTCCAATCCCATGCTGTTCATCACGGTTTCCAGCTTGGCGAGGGCGTCTTTGTATTGTTCCACCACGGTTTCGGCAGGTTCAACCAACCAATACTCCTTGCCTTTGCCGGTGTCGTAGCCGCTGAAGAGCACCATGGCTTCTTCCATGGCAGCCTCCATGTCGCGGTAACAGATGATGTTGCCGTAGGGCTTGGTGCCGTCGAGGATGCGGTTGGTGCGGCTGAAGGCCTGAATCAAAGCGTGCCATTTGAGGTCCTTGGCCACATAAAGCGTATTGAGGAACTTGCTGTCGAAGCCGGTGAGCATCATCTCCACCACAATCACCACGTCCAGTTTCTTGCTGTGCGGCAGGTCCTTGTTGGGATACTTCTGGTCCTTGATGCGCTGCTGCACATCGCGGTAGTATTCATCGAAAAGCTCCACGCTGAAGTTGGTGTCGAACTGCTTATTGTAGGCATCGATGATACGGCTCAAGGCTTCCCTGTTGCCGTCGGGGTTTTCTTTGTTGTCGGCTTCTTCTTGCGGCAGGTCCTCGTCCGAGTTGTTTTTCATTGGGGGCGTAAACACGGCCGTGATGTTGAGCGGCACGTAGTCGGGGTCGTTCATGATGCGGCGTTCCTGCTCTTCTTTGAAGATTTGGTAATAACGGATGGCATCAGGGATGGACGGGGTTGCCAGCAGGGCGTTGAACCGGCGTTGCGCCGTCAGTTTGTCGTGATTGTCGAGAATGTGGGCGACAATCTGGTTTTTCGTCAGCGGGGTGTCGTCGGGCTTGCCGTCGGCCGTCTTGTTGCCGTAATACTCCACCTTGAAACGCAGCACGTTGTTGTCGTTGATGGCGTGCGTGATGGTGTATTTGTGAAGGCATTTCTGGAAGACGTCTTGGGTGGTTACACATTCGGCTTGTTGTCCATTCACGCGGACCACATGGCTGTTTGGCTCGAAGATAGGTGTCCCGGTAAAACCGAAGAGTTGTGCATGTGGGAAGAAACTCTTGATGGCTTTGTGGTTTTCGCCGAACTGGCTTCTGTGGCACTCGTCGAAGATGAAGACGATACGCTTCTCGCTCAATCGTTGGAGCCGCTGATAGAATTTGTTCTTGTTGGATGTATCCAAGGCGATGCCCAACTTTTGGATGGTCGTCACGATCACCTTATCGGCATAGTCGGTGCTTTCGAGGCGGCTGACCAAGGCGGCGGTGTTGGCGTTCTGTTCAACGCAGCCCTCTTGGAACTTGTTGAACTCGTCGCGAGTCTGCTTGTCGAGGTCTTTGCGGTCGACCACAAACACACATTTTTCAATGTTGCTGTTGTCTTTGAGTAAGGTGGAGGCCTTGAAGCTGGTCAGCGTCTTGCCGCTACCGGTGGTATGCCAAATGAAGCCGTTCTGGTTGTTTTGTTCCACGCAGTTCACGATGCTTTCGACGGCATAGATCTGATAAGGACGCATCACGAGAATCTTTTTCTCGGTTTCCACCAGCACCATATAGCGGCTGATGAGCTTGCCTATCTCGCATTTTTGCAGCATCATGTCCGCAAAGTCGAATAGTTGGGCAATCTTGTTGTTGTCGTGGTCGGCAGCATGATACACCGGCAGGTAGTTGTTGGTGGCATCGAAATGGAAATGCTCGTCGTTATTGTTGGCGAAATACATGGTATCGCTGCCACCATTGCTGACGATGAAGAGCTGCATGAAGCACATCAGCGTGTTGGTGTAGCCGTTGCCTCGGTCCTGCTTGTAGCGTACAATTTGCTCCACGGCCTTCAATGGCGACACGCTGTGTCTCTTCAGTTCGATCTGAACCAATGGCAAACCGTTAATCAAGATGATGACATCATAGCGTTGACGGCTGTTGGCCGTGTTGATGGTCAGTTGATTCACCACCTCATATTCGTTCTTGCACCAGTCGCGGGTATTAACGAGGTTGTAGTCGAGAGTCGTGCCGTCGCTACGCACGAAGGTTTGTCTTTCACGCAGGTGTTTCGAAGCCGTGAACACATCGGAAGTGACGTTTTCTTGCAGGAGCTTTCGGAATTCCTCATCGGAGAGCGTGACGAAATTAAGACGCTCGAATTTCTGGCGGAAATTCCTTTCGAGTGCATCCAGGTCGCGGATATCGCTACGATAGGTGTACTTCATCTCCTGTAGTTTCTCCAGGAACTGCTGCTCAAGTTGTGCTTCGCTTTGTATCATGTGTTTCTGTTTTTTTGGTTTGACGGTGCAAAAATATATGTTATTGGTTCAGTCTTTGTGAATCTTTTCATTTTTTACCAAATTATCATTACTTGATGAAAAAGTACAAACATACACACAGCTTTCTACATAGTAATACATTATTCAAACAATCTATTATAAATTTCAAAATTAGGACCACAATCACCAGATATTAAAACCGTTGCGATACCTGCTCTAGCCTGCTCCTGTGCTTCTTTACAATACTTTTTAAGATCGTTCAGACACATTGTGGTATCATCATAACCATTCGTACCAGCCGAGTCGGCCGCAGAATGAAAATCTGAAGTAATGTCTACAAAGTTTGTGTCATAAACTTGATTTCTAGGACTATCCAAATAAACACAGAATCCTTTATCGCACGTCATCACGTAATAATTGGACAGTGCCTTACGTGTATGAACTGCATTTGTAAACACAAAAGTTATTTTACAGCTATATGGCAATGGCAAATCATGAACGAACTTGGTCAGTTCATCCGATATTCTCTGTGCTTTTCCCCTATTATCCTTTGGTATTGGTGAAATAACAAGTATTTGAAATTCAGTATCTAATTTCTGCGGAAGCAAGTGAGGAATGATACTTTTTAGGTTACGAACACCCAAGTTAACTCCCCGCACTTCATTCTTGAACAAATACTCATCGCTAAAGACCAGAACGTTTGATGGTAGCCAATCTTGTTTCCTCAAATTAAAGAAATAATCCCATCCATCAGCAAAGCCATCTTTCTTCTCTCCTTTGGAAACACTATCTTTAATATGAAATTGAAAAATGTCATCCGAAAGATTGTCTTTACTTAGAATGACCAATCCATACTTATGCCTCATGCGTTCCGCCTCTTCTGGCGATACATTCAACACAAAAATGGAACGGCTGTAATCGAGTAATTTATTATTGTCGCTTAAGAAATGTTCGAACTCACTATGCGCCGAAAGTGGCCGCCTCATACTGTGCCCAGTGCAGAATTTTCGGATCTTGCTACCTCCTCGCTGACCATCAAGTGATGTTGTCTGCCATTCTTTATCAATATCAGCATCAGTCATATTAAGGTATATGACAGAATGCTCACTAAAGATAGCGAGCAGGTTATTGAAAGATTGTTCATTTAAGATGAATCTTTCAAAAGCCTCTTTTTCTATGAAAACTTTAATCCTGTCTTTCATTGAAAACGCCTTGTTCTATACGGTCCAGATCCAAACTAAGCTCAGAAGAGACGTTGAAGAATCCTTTGCCAAAAGGCTTTTCAAAATACCCATCTTTTGCATACTCCATATCATAAGGATAGCCATCCGCAGGGAAATAATAAACTCTAAATGGATTACCCCATGTTCTTGCTTTTGTTTCCGCTTTTTTATTTTCGTTAGCAACAATAACCTGGCTCCTCCTTACAAGATATTCTGAATGAGTTTCAATAATAAAATTAAACCCATACGTTTTGTTTAGCTCAAAGAATAAATCAGCAAGCTTACTTTGTAACTTTGGATACAAATTCTGTTCTGGCTCTTCTACAATTATTGTAGAACCAGTTCCACTTGCTGGTTTCGCACGTTCAGCCATTTTTGTCGCCAATCTAAAAAGAAGCACCATTAATTGAATGGAACCCATTCCTTTGTCTGCAAGATTGACCGGAATACCTTCCTTATCAAGAATCTTAACAACATGAGCCTCGCCACCAACAGAATTAATATCATAATTATCTCCTATATTGAAGACCTTCATCCACTTGGTAATGAATTTATGAATTTTAGTCCCTTCCTGGATTCTGCAATTCGCAAATTCATGTATGGTCTTTACAAAATAATCATTTGTGTCTTTTGCACTATAAATCACAGTTTGTGTAACGGAATGTGCGTATATATATTCAACAGCATTATTACCCATGTATAGAGAAAATGGAATGTCTATCAAACCATATCTGCCTAATATCCTTCTGTTTTTCTTCAAGAAGGACATCATCTCTTCAGACATATTATCAAACTTTCGCTTGTCCTTTTCTGATTTATCTAATGAATCAGGAAAAGAAGCATCAATACGCGAAGAAAACCTATCAATTAACCAACTAATTAATGGGCCGCCTATCATTCCTGTCCTTCCCGTAATAGAGGTATGCAATACGGCATTATCGGGAACACTTTTAAAATAGTTTTTCACTTCTTCTTTACCAGCTTTCCCGCCCCTTCTGACTAGGAAATCGTCGTCATCTGAAGGACTATACAGAGGATTTGGCTTAGTATTAAAAATGGCGCAAATATCATCATGCTCAAAGTCAAATATTAATTCGATATTCCATTTCAGAATAGTCATTGAAATCTTCTGGATCTTTCCTGATATGGATTCTTCATCATTTCTATCCCCAACAATGTCTATTTCAAATCTAATATTTGATTCTGTGACAGTAAATGTTATAACGTCACTTTTCGCATGGTTATACAATGCTCTGGCAAATGTACCAACGTGTGCAAAGTAACTTTTATTAAAGAAAACTGATGTTCTAACACTGCTCTGTCATTATCGTCATTTTCCACCTGGAAATATTGGGCACTCAAAAACTCAAGTGTTGATAAAATTGCTTTTACAACAGTTGATTTCCCAGCATTATTCTCACCCACAAAAATTGTAATGGGAGCCAGATCCATAACAGGAAAGTCCTCAAACTTACGGAAATTCTTAAACCCTATCTGTTTCATAATTAGAACTATTAGTTAGATTATTCTTGTTTGTTATCATTATTTCGCCTGCAAAAGTACATCCTAAAGATTCAGCCTTATTGCACCTATTTTATTTTCTCCTTTTATCAAATAATATCGTTATACAAGCTCTCATCCGTCAGCTGTTCCCTCTTGGTAACCGCCAGTATCTTGTCTTTGAGATATTGGCATGTCCAATAGAAATAATCCCTGTTCAGGTATGCCAGCTGCTTCACCGCTCCCAGCCTATTAAAGTATTTGGAGATAAACTGCCCCCTTTGCTCAAACGCTGTGGAATTAATCTCTGGATTGTCCTTCAAGAACGAAAGGACTCCTATCATCGCTTCCTTATGACGGATTAACTGATAAGAACCAAATGTGGTAATACGCAGTGTGTAATTCTTGAACAACACTTCTGTAAGCTCATACTTGTTTTCACGTGTTTCGTCTATCGTGTTGTAAACGCTCCACCACATTGAAGCTGCAGCATTTCTCAACAAGCCATTGGCACCAACAAACCAGTGGTCAATGATGTACTCCGCGCCACAGTCCTCTTCCTTAACCTTTGGCCATCGTTTCTGTGCATAGGAAAACAGGTCAACATGCGTGATATACGCCCAAAATGCTTCGTTCGAGGCAAGTAAAGGTGAAATATCCTTGTACGCCTCATATATCGCAATGGCCGACTGGAAATCATTCTCATACACCTCTTCCAACCGCTCAGCCAAACCAACTGGCGCATACACGTTGGCAAGACGTTTAATCTGTGTTGAGTCAACCTCAAAAGACTCTCCCGCATATAAAGGAATGTTTGCACCTGACCTTACAGCATCACGCAAAGTCTTCATGTAACTCTCTTTGAATGTTTTTTGTAGTTGCATAGCTTAGTCCTCCAATTGGTTAGGTGTCGAGATGATGATTTTATTGAACATACGAGAATATGGATCTTTCAGCAGCTTTTGCGCAAGCATAGGAACATTGGATGGCTCACCTAATTCAGACCTTGAAAAACCTTCTTCGTTGTCAAGACGATAATAGATAGTTTTTGCCCATGTCGTCTGCTCATGCTCTTCTATGTTGAGCAGCGCATACGTTAGAGCGTTTAGCACCAACGAAGAATGCATAACCTCTGCCGAACTCTTCACCACTGGATTGCAATACAATTGATACAGCTGTGTTGGCATCAGTATTTCTATCTTGTTGCCTGAGATGTCAAAGAACACTTGTTCATGAAGGTCGCTTTCTCTGATTTGCATGAAAGAGCCTGCCGCCTGTAGCTTGTCATATTTGATGTCCGCATCATAGTGGAATTGAGGGAACGCCACCAGAATGTCGCCTGGTTCCATGTCGAAGCTGAAACCCTCATAGTCCATGTTAAACCCCTTGTTGGAGTAATTAGCTATGGGTCGCTTCACCGAAACAAAGCAGTTGAAGCCAATGCGTCCATTCACCGAACGACGTGGCACAGTTATGATGAAATGCGGCTCTTTTTCCACACAGCAGCAGCGCAACATGGTACGAGAACAATCATACTCACATGTAAACTCGGCTTTATCTTCGTCGATAAGCTTTTGGATGTCTGCATTATCAAAGTTCAAGCGTATGTCAAAGGTATAATTCCTTTCGTCAACACTCAATTCAAGCTGCACCGCATCTTCCGTAAGCATCGGCAAGATGTCATCGCTGATTCCCAAAACGGGATAAGGCAAAGAGATATTATTTAAGTTCATAAGCATCCAGTTTTACAGCGTGTTTCATATTGTCAGCGAAAGAGATTTTAAGCACATTTTTCCCTTTGTTAATGTGTAGACCAGAAATAGTGTTAGCTTCTATCTTCCCAGCATACGAGCAGCTCTTGATTGCCACGATGTCGTCAGACTGTTCGCCACCAATAATCAGGTCTATGCGACCTTTCTCAATCTCATAGTCGGAATGAATGACGATATTGTGAACAACACGGCCATCCTCCATTTGAGCAAAAGATCGATATCTAACAGGCACCTCAGTGAGCATAGTCCCTTGAATACCTTCTTCCGAATCACCAAAATGGCCTTGAATGCGTTTCGGCGATAAGCCTCCGCCTCCTCGTTTCCTCTTTTTCTGTGTTCCATGTCCACTCAAATGTCCCCCTTCTTTATTCTCCTTTTGACGTTCTTCCACTGGGTCGGTTATCATAACCTTACCAATGGCTGGTTTCTCTTCAATAGGTGTTTGAACCGCATCAGAAATATCGGAGGTAATGGAATTGCCCTCCTCATCCTTGATACCTTCGATTTCACCAATCAGCGATTCGTTTTCATACTCATCGTCGTCCTCTACAGCAGTCGGGATATACAGGAACTCTTCCAAGCCCTGAATCTGCTGAACACCACTTGTCTTACTGGAAAAGACCGACTCCATCCCCTTTATGATAAAGTTCTCCAACTCTTCATAAGCGGTTCTTCCTCGGGGCACTATCTTTCCGTTCTCTCTCCAATTCGATGGCAGCCACTCATCATGCGCCGGATTCTCCATCTTTCTTAGGATTTCATTTCCGTTCCTATCATCACAGACAAACACACCATAAAACCCATTGGAGCTTTGCGTCCTTCGTGCTTTCACAAGCATTAAAGGCCGCCTCATATAGAGTATTTTATCCGTGGCCTTTTTGTTTTTCTGAACATACAAAACAACATGACCAAGATTGGGAAGCCTATCTTCTATCACAATATGACGGATGTCCATATTGGCACTATGCACAGCATCCCAATATGGTGACGGATTGTAGTTTCTCTCGCGTCTCGCCGTATCATGCTCTTCTTTGAACATACCCTCCATCAATTTGGGCAACGTCTCTTTATTGATGTCGACAAAGGTTTCATGATCAAATTTGAATCGCACCTCCAATTTTCCAAACTCAACCGCCATCCAAAAGTTACGAAGCACCGCCTCAATCATTTCGGCATAAATAGCTCCTTTGTCCGTACCTTCTATTCCCAAGATATAAATATCCGTGCCCGGCTCTGTTCGCTGGAATCTCACAGGTATGTTATCCTGCTTTGTCACGGGTTCACCATCGTTATTGTCATAGTAATCCACAGACACACGAAGGTCTCTATCCTCTTCCATTTCATGTGTGCAAAGAGAAGAAACTCCCTCAAAAAACCTCTGGTTATGCTCAGTTTGCGTTGAAACAAAAATCGAACGTATCGGAGAAATGTAGAAATATGCTGCCTTACCAAATCCAAAAGATCCTCCAGCAGTCGCATCATTCTTTGAAGAAACACCAGCAGCACGGACAAAGGCATAGAAAGGTTGAGTAGTATCACCCTTAATATAGTTCATGCCTTTGGTGTTGAAGTCCGACACTTTTATGTAGTACATGTTGTCATATTGGCTGAGCGAGTCAAAGTAATCCAACATGGGTTGATAGGTAACCTTAGCATCTTCGTTTCTATTGAAATGCTTAATGCACCCTTCAATATGTTTCTTCAGCTCAAAGAAGTTCGGGTATTCTCGTGCGCGCATCCTA
Source organism: Bacteroidales bacterium (assembly GCA_017395365.1). Taxonomy (GTDB): domain Bacteria; phylum Bacteroidota; class Bacteroidia; order Bacteroidales; family F082; genus Limimorpha. Next base: position 323,424 of record JAFPUN010000020.1, on the reverse strand, counting down.
CCAATGGAGAACTCCATGTGAACAGGCTGCGTCGGATCCAAAACAACGTCAAGAGAGTTTTGGATTGACTCCCTTATCAAAGAAGCATAAGGCGTTTTCTTGAAATTGTCTTGCATGGGGTCATTGGGGCCATCTTCGCGGCCTCCAAGTTGCTTCGCAAAATGCCATTTACAATTCAGTTCTAGATTACTCATAGTTCGTCACCCATTTTGATTCTTAATTCCGTTTCTAAAATTTCCGCAAAAGTACATCCCATTAGTTCATCCATTCTGAACCTTTTCCACATAATTCAAAATCGCACCGCCAAGGCGTTTCTTTATCCGCTCCTTCAGCTCCACTGGCTCTATCACTTTCATGTTTTCGCCAAAGCTCAAAATCTGTTGCTCCAGTTCATAGTTCAGATACACTTCGATGGTGATATAGGCACCAGTCTCGTCCAGATTCACCAGTCGTTGAGTCGCGCCGTGCAACGGCTTAGTCTTCACATACGGCCACGATTCCTTAGATACCCAAAGCATAACCTTCTGCGGCTCAGTCCTCGTGTCCTTCGACACACCTATCATCTCATCGAAGTAGTCCAACCAGTTCACATCAGTTGGCTTATAAGCCACATCCGCGTTCTTTATGCCCTTGATGCGGTCAAACGCATAGTTGGCCATGAAATCCTTTTCATTGTTCCATGCAATCAGAAACCAACGCTTGTTGTACTGTTTCAGGTAATATGGATGAACGATGATGGTTTCTTTGCTGTCTTGTTTGAAACTTTGGTAAGTCAGCTTCAGGGGCTGTTTCTCTACTATGGCATTGAAGAGCGGTGTGAAGTTATCCATGCCTTCCAAGTCCAGGTTCTCGTCAAAGCCTACAATCTCATCAGTCTCTTCATCGAGCTTCAGCGAAGCGCCGAGACGCTCCGCTATCTCGTCCACCCAATTGAATTGAGGCATCCCCTTAAAGCGTCTGAGCAGCCTCAGTGTCTGAGTCAGCTGGATGATCTCATCCGCTTTCATCGGGGTCTTATAGATCGAAAACTCCGGGTCGGCATACCTGTAGTAGATATTCCTGCCCTCTCTGTACGACTCTATTTCCGCCCCTGGATATATCCGTTCTATCTGCTCCATATCACTCCTAATGGAGTTCATGGCTGTGACAGGAAGGAAATCCCTTCGCTCCAGTTCTTCATTGCAACGCTGGAATATCATAGCTGTTGAATACTTCCGCTTACGGTCGCTCAAACATTGGTCTATCACCTTAATGCGTAAATCGGCGCTCTTTGATTTAGGCATATCCACAATTTTGATAGGTGCAAAAATAGTGAATGTTTTCTAATAAAGCGACATGTCCATCGTTTTTTAACCAGCAATTCTTTGTAAAATCATAAAAAATCCTCCCCACATGCCATACGGCTCATAGAAAAGCAGCATCATGGGTGATTTAAATTAGGCATTTCCTTCGCTCTTCCTTCGCTCTTCCTTCGCCCTTCCTTCGTCCTTCCTTCGCTCTAGCCATACTCAAAGGGTATGGTTGAGTATGCCAACACCTTGCCTACACCTTGCCTACACCTTGCCTAGGGTATGCGAAAAGCTACCCATCGATGATGCTGGAGGTGAACAAAAGGATGTATCTGGAGGGGAGGTCGCCTTACTTGAAGACGCATTGCGGCAAGGCTACATATTACTTCTCAAAAATCACCGACCCGGCCTGTGTTGGATGATCATAAATCAGGATCTCCTCTGATCCTTCCTGCTTCTTATACCTCATCACCTTCCACACAATCATGAGATCCCCGCCCGCCGAGAGGGTCATGACGATGCCGATCCAGAACAACAGCCCCGAACCCAACAGGATTCCCAAGAGGGCAGGGATGATCCCAAGGACGATGCATGGCATCAAAGCGCCCCAGATGTAATGGCGCTTCGTCAGGGGCGTGGCACAGGTGCAGTACGGTGTCAAGTACTCCTTCATGAACCCGAAATCGATGTCTTTGAAATGATGCTCTGCAAACACGCTCCAAGTCAGGCCGTGGATGAGCTCGTGGGCCACGATGAGCACTATGAATATGACGGCGAACAGCAGAATCTCCTTGGGCGTCGGCCTCAGCAGCGCCATGGGATTCTTCCATGCGAAAAGCAACACGCCGATGGCGGTCACCGGGATGGCGAGCAATAGGACGAAAAGGTTGGCCTTGACGATGCTGATGTTCAGGTCGTTCCTCTTGTAGCCCTGCCCGACGAGAGCTTCGCTGGTCTTCTCAAAGACGTCCAAGCGTCGTTGCTCGCGCGCGCTTAGTTTTCTGTTCTTCTCGTCATCCATGGTCGTGTCAGATTAAACGGCGCAAAGATACATAATAATCAAACTCAGAAAGCCTATCCTCTTCTTTCCTTACCTTATTGCCGGACAATGGAGACAAAACCGCAGCCATAGATGCCCTCCATCGCACAAACCCACGTTGGCATGACATGGCTGCTTGCAGCCTATTGAATCGACGGCAAGAGGTGGAGTCCCAAAAGCGTAGGAGATCGCGGACGTTCCTCCGCGATGAGGCTTTTGGGTCTGGGCGTAGCACAAAAGCAGAAGTGTCTCATGAGGTTCTCCCGGACTGGGAATGCCAGTACCCGACAGGGTTGGGCGGGGAGGTCCGATGGAGGCGGCCTTGAATTTTCGCTTCCTTTTTTTCAAGAAAAAGGAAGAAAGAAAGACCCACAATCCACCAAAATTTCTTATCTTTGAAGCCTGATTCACGACGACACGCCATGGTCAAAGAACAGCATTACATAGACTTCGATGAATACATCCGACAAGGAGAACCCGCGCAGCGCGAGGCCGCCTATGCTTGGAGCACAGCCATCGGTCTGCAAGCCGTCGATGGGCTCACGACCTCCGAGTACCTCAACGACTTGGCGCGCCGCAACATAGAAGGCGAACTTACCATGGATCAGGTCGACACCTTGCTCGACAGCTATTACGAAAGCAAGACCGCGCGCGAAGCCCATGATGACAACAAGAATGAAGCCGACAAGGCATCGAGAAACATTAAGAAGATACTCTCCGTGAAGACGGTCGACTTCACCGCCAACGGTTTTATCTCGTTGCACCGCCGCATCTTCGAAGGCGTTTTCAAACACGCCGGCCAACTGCGCGACTACGACATCACCAAGAAGGAATGGGTGCTGGAAGGCGACACGGTGAATTACCTGAACTGGGAAGACCTGCGCCGGGCATTGGACTACGACATCAAGCAAGAACGCGAATTCAGCTACAAAGGCCTCGCTCCGGACGACCTTATCACTCATATCGCCAGTTTCGTCTCCGGACTTTGGCAAATCCACGCCTTCGGCGAAGGCAACACCCACACCACGGCCGTGTTCACCATACAATACCTACGCTCGATAGGCTTTGACGTAGAGAACGACTTGTTTGCAAAATACTCGTGGTATTTTCGCAACGCCCTTGTCCGCGCCAACTACAAGAATGCCGTGAAAGGCATCGACTACTCCCCTATCTATTTGGAACGTTTCTTCCGTAACCTGCTTCTCGGCGAGCAGTGGGACCTCCGCAACCGCTATCTGCATATCCACCCCTCGGAAGAATGGAGTGTGCAGCCTAATCTAGCTGAACCAAATAACACCCCCACAAGTACCCCCACAAGTACCCCCACAAGCTCTCATGTAAATCGGTTAAGTCCAAATAGCAAGCTCTATACAAAGAACGAAAACATCATTCAACTCGTACGGGTTATTGGGACTGAAGAATTAAGCATCAAAGAAATGATGGAACTCAAAGGTCTGAAAGACCGGAAGAACTTCATAGAATACCATTTGAATCCCGCCATTTCCGAAGGTTTCGTCCGTTTGCTTTATCCAGACACGCCTCGCCATCCAAGGCAGAAATACCTGCTGACGGCGAAAGGGGTAATGCTTTATAAGGAAATAATCAAGTAAAAAAATTATTTATAAAAATCTAAAACACAACAATTTATCCGACAGCAAACGACAACAAACGATTACTGTCGACTACAAATGTTTAATCAACGGTTTGGTCTTGACAGAGTTTGCACCTTTGCAGGGTGAAACAATTAAAACCCGCAAAAATGGAAACACAAAAGAACAAAATCGTTGAGATTCCAACAGGGAATAACAAAGACGATTTCAAAATCAGGAAACAAATCATTTGGCAATTCTATCAAGACTGGAAAAAGAAAAACCCATCACAAAAAAAGTATAACCTTGCATTAAAAGACTACATCAATATCAAGTATGTCTCTATTGACGAAACCAGCCATCAGGCTGCGAAAAGTTACCTTTCCACTCTGGCGGTACTCCAATTGGATTCCATCTTGACTATGGCGAAAAAGTATCGCGAAGTCAAATCCAAACCAAAAAACAAGAACCAGAAGCAATTCAACAAACTTTTGTGGATGAGATACAATCTACCAGGTGTCGGCGAAGTCAAACTGATGGTTGGCATAGTAAGACGGACAAACGATAAAGTGCAGTATTGCATCACGGTCATTAAGGCATAACAACAAAAAAAACGGATGGAAATCTAAAGAGTCCTGTTGTCGGTGTTCTCTCATCCCGATTTCCACCCCTAGGGTTGCCGCAGAATGCAGGAGGTAAGTCGCACTGAAACGATAGGCCACCGCGCGGACTTTCGGAAGGTCATACCTGATCCCTGACTTATTTCTGGCTGCAAAAATACAACATTTTTCTCAACCCGCAAGGTTTGGGGCACAAAATGCGACCACAAAGCTAGAACGTTCCCCTTTCCTAGTTTTTTCTTATCTTTGCCCCAAATTCGAAGAATCAACGGAGTTAAATCCCATCCACTATGAAACTCGCAGAAGCATTAAGCATCAGGAAAGACCTGCAGAAGCGCATCCAACAGCTCGGACAGCGCATACAGAACAACGTGAAGGTGCAAGAAGGCGACTCGCCTTCGGAAGAGCCCTCGGAGCTGATGAAAGAACTCGACGCCTGCCTCACGCAACTCGAAGACCTCATCTGGCGCATCAACGCCACCAACATGAAGACCACCAACGCCCAGGGCGTCACCCTCACCCAACTCATGGCCCGCAAGGACGTGCTGACCATGCGCGTCAGCAACCTGCGCAGCATCTTCGACACTGCCTCGGCGGGACAGGACCGCTACTCGCGCTCGGAGATCAAGACGGTGACCGTAGTCGACGTGAAAGCCATCGGCAAGAAGGTGGACGAATGCTCAGCGCAACTGCGCCAACTCGACATGGAGATACAGGCGCTCAACTTCCAGACAGAGCTGGTCTGAACCACAAGGCATCCGCATTTGTAGGGCGAACCGAACCCCCACCACTGATCGTTGCCCGGAGCCGGCAGCACCCGTTCACGATGAACAGCACGGCGCAGGCTCAGCACGTTGTCAGTCGAATGCACGGCTTAGGCCGCACGGCGCACTACCGACCGGTTGACTATGAATGTCGGATGCCTTCTTCTACCACCCCGTAGCAGTCAAAATAATCCGCCTGGGTGATTTTGACTGGGTAGAATTGCCCGATTTGTAGTTCTTTTTCAGCGGAGATGAGGATCTCGTCATCCACTTCAGGCGAGTCGTATTGCGTGCGGCCGATGTAATAGTCGCCCTCGAGACGATCAATCAACACCTTCTCGGTCTTGCCCACACGCTGGGCATTGATCTCCAACGAGATGTTCTGCTGGATGTCCATGAGCCTATCCACGCGCTCTTGCTTCACCTCGTCGGGGACGTCATCTGTCATCTCATAGGCGGGAGTGCCTTCCTCGGGCGAGAAAGCGAACACCCCTGCCCTCTCGAAACGCATGTCCTTGACAAACTGGCAGAGCTCCTTGAAATCGGCCTCGGTCTCGCCAGGAAAACCTACGATAAAAGTGGTGCGGAATGCAATATCAGGTACGTGCTTTCGGACGTTCTCCACAAAACCGATGGTCTGCTCGCGGTCCACGCCACGGCGCATGTCCTTCAGGATATGGGTGCTGATGTGCTGCAAAGGAAGGTCGATGTAATGGCAGATCTTGGGGTTCTCGCGCATCAGGTCGAGCAACTCGTCGGGGAAGCCCAGCGGGTAGCCGTAATGCAGGCGGATCCACTCGAAGCCGTCGATGTCAGCCAAGGCCTTCACCAGCTCCACGATATGCGACTTGCCGTCCATGTCGTGGCCGTAATAAGTCAGGTCCTGGGCGATAAGGATGAGTTCTTTTACGCCTTGCTTGGCCAGGCCTCTCGCCTCCTCGATGAGGTTGTCCATCGGCACGGAGACATGGCCGCCACGGATGAGCGGGATGGCACAGAAGGCGCAACGACGGTTGCAGCCTTCAGAGATCTTCAGATAAGCGTAATGTTTCGGAGTGGAAAGCACACGGCGACTGCAATAGTCGGGTTGCACCTCCTCTTTCAGCAGGTCGGCGGCGATGAGGTTGACGCTCTCCACACCGTAGAAGGCATCCACCTCGTGAATCTCCGCTTGCAGGTCCTTCTTGAACCTCTGCGAGAGGCATCCCGTGACATACAGCTTCTTGATCTTGCCTTGCTTGCGCAGCTCAGCATATTCCAGGATGGTGTCGACGGACTCCTCCTGCGCGTCACCGATGAAGCCACAGGTGTTGATGATGACCACGTCGGAGCGGCGTTCGTCGTCGTGACGGATCACATAACGGTGTTCCAGCAAAGCCGCCAGATGCTCCGAGTCGACTTTGTTCTTGGAGCAGCCGAGGGTGACGATATTCAAAGAAGGTCTTTTCATATTGTTTTTTTGACTTCGGGACGCGGGACTTCGAGACTACGGGACAATCCTGTCGAAGGACTTACAGTCTCGCAGTCCTGCAGTCTCGTAGTCTCGTAGTCATTTTACTCGAACAAACTATCCACAAACGCCTTCCTATCGAAGACCTGCAGGTGGTCGATGCCTTCGCCGACGCCGATGTACTTGACCGGGATCTTGAACTGGTCGGAGATGCCGATGACCACGCCGCCCTTGGCGGTGCCGTCGAGCTTGGTCAGCGCGAGGGCGTTGACCTCGGTGGCAGCGGTGAACTGCTTGGCCTGTTCGATGGCATTCTGACCCGTGGAGGCATCCAGCACGAGCAGAATCTCATGCGGTGCGTCGGGGACGACCTTCTGCATGACGGTCTTGATCTTGGTCAGCTCGCGCATGAGGTTGACCTTGTTGTGCAGACGCCCGGCGGTGTCGATAATGACCACATCGGCATCTTGGGCCACGGCCGACTTCACCGTGTCGAAAGCCACGGAAGCGGGGTCGGCGCCCTGACCTTGTTGGACGCAAGGCACACCTACCCTCTCGGCCCAGATCTGGAGCTGGCTGACGGCGGCGGCGCGGAAGGTGTCGGAAGCACCCAGCACGACTTTCTTGCCTGCCTTCTTGAAGTTGTAGGCCAGTTTACCGATGGTGGTGGTCTTGCCCACGCCGTTTACGCCGACGACCATGATGACATACGGCTTCTTATCGGAAGGGATGTCGAAGGTGGTGCCATCGCCCGACTCGTTCTCCTGGAGAAGACCCATGATCTCCTCTTTCAAGATGGTGTTGAGCTCGCCGGTGCCCACATATTTGTCACGCGCCACGCGCGCCTGTATGCGATCAATAATCTTAAGGGTGGTCTCAACACCCACGTCGGAGGTGATGAGAATCTCCTCGAGGTTGTCGAGCACCTCGTCATCAACGGTCGACTTGCCTATGATGGCTTTGGAGATGCGGGAGAAGACGCTGGTCTTGGTCTTTTCAAGCCCTTTGTCGAGGTCTTCCTTTTGTTCTTTTTTCTTGGTCAGGAATGAGAATAGGCCCATGATGTTCTATTTTTGACTTCGGGACTCCGGGACTTCGAGACTGCGAGACGTTTGGCCGTCCCGTAGTCACGTAGTCACGCAGTCACGTAGTCCGTATTATACAAACACAAAAAAGCTCTCCCATAATGGTTATGGAAAAGCTCTATTGTTCTGCGGTTAACGCAAATTATCTCTTAGCAAGGAACTCCTGCACCTTGTCGGCGGGAACGACGGTCTCCTCGAAATAGTAGGCACCAGTCTTCTCAGAACGCTTCATTCTGATGATCTTGCTATAGGTCTTGTCCAAGCTACGAAGGGTAGCAACAGCTTTCTTTGCCATAACTCTTAATTATTTAATCTCCTTGTGGAGGGTCATTCTCTTAAGGATCGGGTTATACTTCATCAACTCCAGACGATCGGGAGTGTTCTTCTTGTTCTTCATGGTGTAGTATCTCGAAGTGCCGGGCATGCCGCTGGCCTTGTGCTCAGTGCATTCGAGAATGACTTTCACGCGTGCATCTTTCTGTTTCTTTGACATTGCTTATACTCCTTTCAAATTTGGCTGCAAAAGTACAACTTTTTCAAATACCCACAACCAAAATATCAAAATTTTATTCTCCTGCGATAACCTTATTCACAATTTGCAGAATTTCAGCCTCTTGCACAAGAGCGGCAGCCTCAATCTCGGCAGCTTCCTTCAGGATTTCGGCCTTGAAAGCCTCGTCTTTCAGCGAAGAAGCGTTGATTTTGACGTTCAAATGGGCACCCATCACGGCCGAACGAGCGCACAAAGCACCCACTCCAGCGTCGGTGACGGAGTTGGGATTGCCGGTCTCGGCCATGGCGCGGACGACCTCAAAAGCCTTGAAGGCGACCTTCATCGTGCGGAAAGGCACCTGGGTGGCATACTTGGTAGCCTCTTGGATGGCGGCAGTACGGGCAGCCTTCTCCTCGTCGGTCTTCTTCGGCAAACCGAAGGCATCCATGATCTTATTGAAGGCATTGGTGTCCTCGTCAACCAATTCAAGCAGTTCGTCCTTGATGGCCTGACCCTTGACGGCCCAGTTGGAGAACTCTTCCCAACGCTCGTCCCAGCCCGGCTTGTGCGACGACAGGTTGGCGACCATCGTGGCCAATGAGGCACCAAGGGCACCCATATAGGCCGAGATGGAACCGCCGCCAGGAGCAGGGCTCTCGCTAGCGGTCTCGTTGGCAAAGCCCGTGCAGGTCATGTCAACGAGTTTCTTTTGACTGTGGTCTTCAATGAGGTATTCGATGACTTTTTCCTTCGGGTCGAAGGGCTTCAGGTCGTCGAGACCCATCGACTTGATGGCGATCTTCATGATTTCCTCTTCGCTCACACCGAGGCTGCGTTGCTGCTTGGCGAGATAGAATCTACCAGCGTCCATCAGCACCTTCTTGGGCACGAGGCCGACGATTTCGCAGCCGGTGACGCGCACGCCACGGGCAGCGGCTTTGGCACAGACCTCCTCGAAGCAGACGTGGACGGGCGACACGCTGATGTTGGTGATGTTCATCGACACCTGGGCGATGCCGTAGTCCTCGATGAACCAGCCGATGGCCTTGGTGGCCTTCAACGTTCCGGGAATCATAATCGGTTTGCCGTTTTCGTCCTTCATCGGCTTGCCGGTCACCTTGCCGCCTTCGCGCATCGGGCGACCCTTCTCACGCACATCGAAAGCGATGGCGTTGGCGCGGCGCGTCGAAGTGGTGTTGAGGTTATAGTTGATGGCCACGAGGAAGTCGCGGGCACCCACTTGGGTGGCACCCGTGTGGGCCACATGTTCGTTCCATTCGTTGGGGCCGAAGTCGGGCTTCCACTGCTCCGTGCCGAGGCGCGAGGACAGGGATTCATATTCACCCGTGCGGCAGTAAGCGAGGTTGCGGCGCTCTTTGATGTAGGCGGCCTCTTCGTAGCAGTAAATCGGGATGTTCAGCTCGTCGCCGAGGCGCTTGCCCAGCTTGTGGGCATACTCGACCACCTCTTCCATGGTGATGTTGCTCACGGGGATAAGGGGGCACACGTCGGTGGCACCTTGGCGCGGGTGGGCACCATGGTGTTGGCTCATGTCGATGAGTTCGGCGGCTTTCTTCACCACGCGGTAGGCGGCTTCGCACACAGGCTCAGGCTCACCCACGAAGGTGATGACGGTGCGGTTGGTGGTCATGCCGGGATCCACGTCCAGCAGCTTGACGCCTTCCACTTTCTCGATTTCAGCGGTCACTTGGTCAATGATATTCTTGTCGCGGCCTTCGCTGATATTCGGCACGCATTCGATGAGTTGTTTCATATCGGTTGATTTAATATTTAAAATTCAAGATTCAAGATTGAGATTCTCTTCGAGAATGGAGTTTGTTTGTTTTGTAATCTGCGGCGGCATTGAGCATCATCCAACAAGTCGAATCTTCAAGCCGCCGCTTTTAAACTATAACATACCACTCCATTCCCCGCAGGGGGAATCTCTGCGGTTTTCGCGGCGGCAAAGGTACGGCTTTTTTCGATACGAAATAGAGTTTATTCTTCCGAACCCTGCAACTTGAAAAGAATCGGGATTTGGTAGGATACCCTGACAGGCTCACCACGGTGCTTTCCAGGATTCCATTTCGGCATGGATTTCACCACGCGAATGGCTTCTTCGTCGCAGCCGTAGCCAATTCCTCGAAGCAACCTGACCTCTCCAATGCTACCGTCTTTCTCGATGACACAACCGACAAACACTCTCCCATAAGCTCCAGCCTCAATAGCCTCATCAGGATACCTGGTGTTCTTTTGGAGAAATTCCAACAGCTTTTCCTCTCCCTCTGGAAATGAAGGCATCTCCTCAACAATCTGATAAATCTCGTTCTCAGGAGATTCAACCTCACCTTGTACTTCTGTAGCAACGTATTCATCCAAACCTAACTCGACAAGACCTGGAGTAACATAATCCTCCTCAATTTCTCCCACAATCTCCAATGGCTCATCCTGTGTCAGGCAAGCTTTCTTTTTCGTTTCTATAGTATCTGGCTCCGGCGCAACCACATCGCCTTCGAGCAAATACGGCTCGTCCACACTATCGTTCCTGACGGTATCCGTGGCGACGACAGTGTCATTGGGGTCCATAGGCATTCCTGCATTGGGTTGAACCAACGGGCCACAACCCGCTGCGGTAATGGCGGTTCCAATGGTCATTCCGGCAAAGATGGCCGCCTTCCCCATCCGCTGCCGCTTCTCCAATTCGCGCTCCAGATAGCGCACCTCGGCCTCGCATTTCGGGCAAGTGCCTTTGCAGTCGCCTTGGTAAGTACATTCCTCGACGACCAGCTTGATGTCGTTCTCCGCCGCTATCTGTTTGCGGATTTCCTTCAGGATCTTGCAGGTTTGTTTGCCTTTTGCCATGACGTGTTTTTTTTAAACATTAATTCTCATCAATTTGTCACGAATTGTTCATTAATTCGCCTTTCGTTTTTAGTGTGTAATCATCGGAAAATGAAGTTTCTGTACGCATTGGCAAGCGAATGGGATTTTCTCTCCCGAGTTCAGTTCCCATAAGGCGGGCTTCCATTCCATGAACTTAAACAGTGCCGCGACTTGAGCATCCAGTTGCTCATTGACACCTTTTATTATATCAATGTGCGACAATTTGCCATTGGGTTCCACAGTGAAGGCCACTTCCATGTCGCCGTAAGCGTTGCCATCGGCATTCTTGCCCAAGTTTTGGGAAATGAACTCCAAAAGACCTGATTCTCCGCCCTCAAACTGAGGCGCATAAAGATGTGTCGTATTTTTCAGCAAAGAATCTGCCTTAAGATCATCATCATTGTCCGCATACAATTGATATGCAATTCCATAATTCTCATATTCAAGCACATCTGGATGCCTCAAATCACCACCAACCATGGCTAAACTCTTCATTCCCGGAACAAGCCATTTGCTGATTTCCTCTTGTGTAAGCGAATGATGAAACAAATAAGAGTCGGGCGGGGAGAGAGGGATAACATATCCTTCTGTAATTGTAATTCCACGCAATGTCTCCTCATCCAATTTGTTGATACCCAAAGTATCGGGCTGCTGAGCCATTGCCACTTGGCTCGCGCCCAGCAAACCAACGGAAAGGCCCGCCACAACTGCCGCCTTGCCCATCCGTTGCCGTTTCTCAAGTTCATGCTCCAGATAGCGTACCTCGGCCTCGCACTTCGGGCAAGTCCCAAGGCAATCGCCTTGGTAGGTGCATTCCTCGATGACCAACTTAATATCGTTCTCCGCCGCAATCTGCTTGCGGATTTCCTTCAGGATTTTGCAAGTTTGTTTGCCTCTTTTCATGTTTGTATTTTTTGGTTTAACGCAACAAAGATACGATTTATTTTGAATAAATCACGTTTAAAGCGATTTTTTTCAAAATTATTGGGCCCTCCGACGGGCTCAGGGATCCTCAACTTTTGTAAAAGCCAAGGTCCCTGAGCTTGTCGAAGGGCCGACCAACTAATTGTCACTATTTATCTTTATCCTTCTGGATGACGTTGGGGTCGTCTGGCAATGCAGGAGGCTCGCCTTCAAGCCGTTCAAACTCATCCTTGTTGGAACAATGCTGGAGGCTATCGGGCTCAGGTGCCAGCACATCGCCTTCAAGCAGGAAGGCTTTTTCGGGAATGGTGTCGTCAGGGTTGGGCAGCTCCGTGGAATCGGGGATGTAGGGCACATCACCTTCCAATGGGCGAGGAAAAAACTTGTCGCACGAAGTGGCAGTAAGCAGCGTTCCCACAGCCATTCCCGCGATAACCGCCGCCTTGCCCATCCGTTGCCGTTTCTCCAACTCGCGTTCCAAATAGCGCACCTCGGACTCGCATTTCGGACAGGTGCCAGGGCAGTCGCCTTTGTAGGTGCATTCCTCAATGACCAACTTAATATCGTTCTCTTCCGCTATTTGCTTGCGGATTTCCTTAAGGATCTTGCAGGTTTGTTTGCCTTTTGCCATGATATTAGTTTTTTGTATTCAATTATTGTGGCAAAAATAAGAATTTATTTAACAAAAGTTTGTTTGAATCAACTTTTTTTCAAGGGTGTCCTTCACAGAATCTTGCAAGTCTGTTTGCCTTTTGCCATGACCGTATCGTTCTATGTGTCTATTTCGTCTTTATCGGGAAATGTATCTTCTGCACACAACGGCATTCGAAAGCGCCGCCAATTATGTCGGCATCTTTATAATCATAATAAGCCGAATTCCAATCCATTTGCGTCATAGCTTCCACAACGGCCTCGTCCAATGCCTTGCTGATTCCCTTCACAACCTCAACGTCCTTCACGTCGCCCCAGTCTGGCACCGTAAACGCCACTTCCATATCGCCTTTGTATTTGCTGGCATCCACCTTCAATAGGGCAGCGAGGTCTTCCAGCATCTTTTGCTCTCCACCGGAATAATAGGGCGCACGGAATTCCTCTACACCTTGGATGAATTGCTCCAAATTCTCATAGCGTTCGCCATCGCCAACATGTCGGTATTCAATATTGCCCCCTATCACAGACAAGTGCTTCATCTCGGGGAACACAAACTTATCCTTCATCAAGGCCTGATAATCCTCGGCATTGAACTCGAATAAGTTGGTATACATCATCACCAAGCCCATGACATCGTCAGTAATGACGACATTGTTCGTGTCGAGTTTCTGGGGCTCACGCACATTGGCCACCACATCACCCTCGAGGCGCCGCTCTGGAATCGAGTCACACTGTGCCACATCGCTTCCATTCGGACAGTTGGGGTTTGACGCCACTTTTGCCGTGGTATCGCATGCCGCGGCGGTGAGCAAGGTGCCAAGCGACATGCCGGCAAAGACCGCAGCCTTGCCCAAGCGCTGGCGTTTCTCCAGTTCGCGCTCCAGATAGCGCACCTCGGCCTCGCATTTCGGACAGGTGCCCAAGCAGTCGCCTTTGTAGGTGCATTCCGAAGTCACGAATTCGATGTCGTTCTCCGCCGCAATCTGCCTGCGGATCTCCTTCAGGATTTTACAAGTCTGTTTTCCTTTTGCCATAATGATTCAAGATTCAAAGATTTCTTTTTTTGATTTGCTTCTGGCCTCTGGCTTTTGGCCTCTGGCAGCTTCATAAATGTTGTAAGTTCAAGCTTCCGTTAAAGCGGCCAATGGCCAGTAGCCAGTAGCCAGTAGCAATTCCTCATTCAGCATTACCTTATTATATACTCAAACTCCTCCACCTCCACCACCCCCATCGTCTTGAGGATTTCCACACTTTTCGTCACATCTTCATCGGTATTATACTCAGGAATATGGGGAACACGCACCTTGATGCGCTTTGGGTCTCCATGTTGCAAAATCCATTCCAAATTCTTCAAAACCAGTGGATTTTCTTTCCCTGTATAGGTCAAATAGATTGCCGGATTCAGGTCTTTGATGTCGACGATGTAGCCGTCCAAGATTTCGTTCATCTCCCGAACGGTCTCAAAGGGCACATGGAGGCTAGTTTCGACCACAATCTGCCACTGCGGTCCGCAAATCGCACGAAACTCCTTGATGAAGTCCTTTTGCAGCAAGGGTTCTCCCCCACCGAAGGTGATGCCGCCACGCGTGGCCAAGAAATACAACTGGTCGATCTTCACCTCCTCGAACAGCGACTCCGGTGTGTAGTCCCTACCGTTTTCCATTTTCCACGAAGCCTTGTTGAGGCAATACTTGCAGCGCAAGGGACAGCCATTGAACGCCACCAAAGTGGTGACGCCCTCGCCGTCGACGGTCAAGCGGTGACGGCCTATTCCGAATATCTTAGCCGTTGTCATCCAAAAACTCTGGTTTTCCGGATTCGTCGACATAACGTCGCTCGGGAATCCAAAGGTTGAACACGATGCCCACCTGGGCATTGAACCCACTCATATTCAAAGGCCTGAACAGCCCTATAAGATTATTGGTAGTCAGATAGATGTTGCAGGTCTCAATCATCGCCGAGACGCCCAGACCTATGTTGTCGTAGCTGTGGGGCATCATCGTATAGGTGGCACACACGTTGAAGTTGTTCCAGAACGAGCCGCAGTAGGCCAGCGTCAAGGCGGGACGGAAGCCACTGCCCAGGAAGCGGCCCTGCACCTGTGCGCTGAAACGGTTGCGGGCATCGAGGTCGTAGTTGCCGCGTAGCAGGAGGCTGGTATTCAAAGCGGTGGTGTACTTATCCATGGGCGAGAATCCCACTTGGAAATAGCGTTGCAAGGTATCCAAGAAATGTTCACGATAATAGTCATCTGAGAGAATACGTTGCACCTCGTCGACACTCAAACCATCGAAGAGGAAGTCGCCGTTGTCGTAGAATTCGCCCATGTCGTTCACCTGGCCTGTCATGGCGATGTTGTTCTTTCCCCAATGGATGAAACCCAGGTCGCGAACGGCGGCCACAGCACTGAACTGCTCGTTGAAACGGTATTCGGCAGCCAAGTCGACGCCGAAGCCCGGGTTGCGGAACAACTCGCCCATGCTGAAGGGACCATCGGTCTTCAGATGGCCCGTCTCGTCCACATAGATGACATTGGGCAGTGCGGCTTTCATGGCGATTTTTTCCTTCAAACGGAGCGCATAGGAATCGGGATCGGTGTAGAGTTGGGCATCAAAGGCATCGGTTTTCACATTGGCCACGCCGAAGAGGAGTTTGGCCTTACCGCCCAACGAGAGCTGCTCCGTGACATTCCACTGATAGCCCACCGCCAGTTCCTGATACCCCATGGCGTTGATGTCCATATTGACTTGGGCGGGATGGTCCTCGCCCACGAAGGCCGAGTTGCCATAACCCAACAGTTGGAACAAGCCGTCGTTAAAACGGGCGTTGCCTTGTGCCTTGAGCCCATAGTTGATGGTAAGCATGCCTTTTTTCAGACGCTTATACAAGGTAAAAAGGTCGAGATGGGCATCAAAACCAAGATAATTGTCTTCCTTCAAGCTGTTGGCCAATTGACGCAAATTAATCGCTGCAGGACGGCCTTGCGCATCGAAGTCGAAACAGTTGTCGAAACGCAAGGTGGTGTTTTGAATATCCAAACCAATGTTGCCAATGACGAGCGACATGACGCTCGAATAGGGCAAGTCGGTGGCTGGATTGGCGTTCATCTGATAAGGGTTGTAGCGCATAAAATCAACGGGCGACGCCTCTTGGGCCTGCACCGCGACGAAGGCCACTGCCATCGCCAAAGCCATCCAAATCTTATTTATCGTTTTCATATTCAATCGTTTCCATATTCAATAACACCATTGTATTTCACCTTGGCCTTAGAGAAGAACTGCAGGCCTTGTTGGGCATTCAAGCTCACGTCATGGGCATCGGTGTCGAGGTCAAAGCAAAGGATGATACGGTTGGATTGCATGGCGTTTTGCACCCGTTCGTCCGTGATCTCTATCGTCACATCCGACGTCATGGCCTGACCGTCGTAGGAAGCCGCAATCAAGGATGGTTCATCGAGTAGGAGGTCGGTGACACGTTCGGTTTTACTGTCGTAAAGCAAAAGCTTGCCTCCTAGCTCGAAAGGCAACGTCGATTGGAATTCCATCTCAAGGGTCAGTTTCTCAACCAGCTCTGGCATCTCAATCTCGTCGAGTTTCATATTAACCGTGTCGACATACCTCAGTCCATTGACATTGAAAGAAAACGGGATGGCGACATCAACACGCATATCAATGCGGCAGGTATCGTAAACTGTGATCAAGTCATCCAATCCAGCAGGATTGACGGTGAACACCGACGAGGACAAGGCGTGACCCAGATGCATATCGACCCAACCGCTGACCGGTTGCCTAAACACCTCCGCAAAACCCGGTTGGGTAGGCAGGTCAATGATCAGGGGAAGCGGCGAGAAGATGGAATAGGGTGCGATGCTCTCGCCCCACACCATAGCCGTGTCGATAGCCAGTTGGGCGGACATGCTGAACGAATTGCGTTCACGCAGGGTGATAAGTGCATCCTCCACCTCGATGCTGCCCGACATATTGTCGGGAAACAAGCTAAAGACGGTGTCGATGCGGCTATCCGTGGCATAACTGTCGACATAACCCGTCATCTCGCTGAAAGCGAGGTCCGTGGCGGCCACATAAGCGTCAACCTCTATCTCTGGAACCATCAATTGGCCCGGCTCTACGTGGAACTCATATTTGATATTCAATATATTAGGTTCATCGGTGGCATATTTCATCCCGTTCAAGTCAAGGCTATTCTCTCCTGATCCAGGATAGTAGACATAATACAAGTCATTGCCCTCCGCGTCCTTGATGTCGCTCGAAGTGACGACCACCTCGCCCAATTGGCTGACATTCGACTCGAGATTGAACTCAAGTCGTCCCGACTTCAGCGTGGCGGCAAGAACATGGATATGGTCGGCCTCGAAGGTCACGGGCTGGGTCACGCTGAGCACCGTGTCGACAGGATAGGGCAAGCCGCTCTGGTAGGGATTATCAATGGTGAAATGCTCCACATAGTTCCAGTCCTTGAAACGCGACAGGTCTTCGCCGCTGACCGCACCAAAATGCTCATAATAGTAGTTATACGTCATGTCGCCCGATGCTCCGCATTCGATCAACGAGTCGATTTGGAATCGCTGCATCAGGTCTTGCAGGGTGTAGGAACCCGATGCCAAGGGCAACAGCACCTCACCCTCCGCGTTAACGCCTTGCACGTGGCTAACGTTGTAATGGTCTTTCTTGCAGGAGGCAAAAAGAGTCACGACAAGCAGGACAGGTAATATAATTTTACAGTTTTTCATCACTTTGCCATTCTTTGTTGACTGTTTTCCTCTTGTCGTCATTGCGGTTCCGCATTCGCGGAATGAGGAAACCGCAATCTCCTGACAAAAGGGGAAGACTAGTCATACAAATTTTCCATTTAGAATCATCTTGGCGACTTTGTTGGCACCGTAGTAATAAGGCATGAACTCGAGCTGCGTCATCGGTTGGGTGACGATGAGGTTGGCGAGTTTGCCCTTGGTGATGCTGCCCACCTCGTCGCTCACGCCCATGGCGTAGGCCGTGTTGAGCGTGGTGGCGTTGAGCGCCTCTTCAGGGGTCAGGCGATAGCGGATGCAGGCCATCGACAGGATGAGCTGCATATTGCCTGACGGCGAGGTGCCAGGGTTGAAGTCGGAGGCCATGGCCACAGGCAGACCCGCATCGATCATCTTGCGCGCCGGTGAGAGCGGCAGGTTGAGGAAGAAGGCGCAGCCCGGCAGCACGGTCGGCATGGTCTCGGTATCTTTAAGGGCCTCGATCTCGGCATCGCCCATCTGTTCGAGGTGGTCGACGGAGATGGCGCCGTATTTCACACCCACCTGCACGCCGCCCGAGATGGCCATCTCGTTGGCATGGATCTTCGGCCTCATGCCATATTTGATGCCCGCCATGAGGATGCGTTCGGTGTCCTCAACAGTGAAGAAGCCCTGGTCGCAGAACACATCGATGAAATCGGCGAGGTCTTCGGCAGCCACGAGCGGGATCATCTCGTTGATGACCAAGTCGACATAGTCCTCTTGATGGCCACGATACTCCATCGGGATGCCGTGGGCGCCGAGGAAGTTCGACTTGATGGTCAGCGGCGAATTTTCTTTCAGGCGCCGGATGACGCGCAGCAGTTTAAGCTCGCTTTCGGTGGTCAGGCCATAGCCACTCTTGATCTCGATGGCGCCCGTACCCATACGCATCACCTCGTCGAGGCGTTGCTGGGCCATGTCGTAGAGTTCGTCCTCCGATGCTGCCGCCGTCGCCTTGGCCGAATTGAGGATGCCTCCTCCCCGCTTGGCGATCTCCTCATAGCTGAGGCCGCGGATCTTGTCGACAAACTCCAGCTCACGCGAGTTGGCGTAGACGAGATGTGTGTGCGAGTCGCAGAAGGCGGGCATCACCACGCTACCTTTCACATCGTAGACACGATGGTTCTCGGCGAGATATTTGCGGCAGGCGTCCGAATCCATCGGGCCATAGTCGGCGATTTTCTTACCTTTAATATAGAGGAAAGCGTCCTTGATCCTACCTGTTTCGGCCATTTCGGCACCGCGTTTCAAAAGTCGGCCTTGTTCTTCGACGCCGACGAGTTCCTTGATGTTGACGATGAGCATAATCATTGAAAATTTTGGCAAAAGTAATGAAAAAAAGACCCATTAGCACGATTTTTGTTATTTTTGCCCACGAAAAATAGAAACGCTATGAAAAAGAGCATCCTCATCGCCATGGCCGTCATGGTTTTCGGCCTCACCGTCAATGCGCAAGAAGAGAAAAAAGAATCGAAAGTCCAGCATTTGACCTACAAGGAATTCCTGAAGAAAGTATGGGACTTTGAGAAAAGCCCCAACACCTTTGTCTATAAAGGCAAGTTGCCCGCCATCGTCGACTTCTACGCCGACTGGTGCGGTCCCTGCCGCCGCGTGGCGCCCATCATGGAGAAGCTGGCCGAGGAGTATGACGGCAAATTGTTGATCTACAAGGTCAACACGCAGAACGAGTCCGGGTTGGCAAATGCCTTCCAGATCCGCAGCATCCCTACGGTGCTCTTCATCCCCATGGAGGGACAGCCGATGATGCAGGTCGGGGCATTGCCCGAGGAAGGCTATCGACAGGTCATCGAGCAGCAACTGCTCGACAAGCCCAAGAAACAATAATGGCGCTCTTCACCACAGCATATTTCCCGAGCATCAGCTACATGGCGCGTTTTCTGAAAGAGGACGCGCCTGTCATTGAAGTGTGGGAGACCTACCACAAGCAGACCTACCGCAACCGCTGCCGCGTGATGACGGCCAACGGCGTAGAGAGCCTCAGCGTGCCTGTGGTGAAGGTCAACGGCAACCACACCATGACCAAGGACATGGCCATCAGTCCCATCGAGCCATGGCAGCACATACACAGCCGCTGCCTGGAATCGGCTTACAAGGCCGCGCCTTATTTCGACCATTATTACGACTATCTGCGGCCCGTTTTTGAAGGCCGTTTCGAGCGACTTATCGACCTGAACGACGCGGCACTTCAAGCCGTATTGAAGATGCTGAAGGTCAAGAAGGAAATCATTCACACAACGGATTATGTGCGCGAAGCGGAGAACGATTTGCGTGAGGCGTTCAGCCCGAAAAAAGCCGTGGACTTGAGCCTCTTCCCTACTTATTACCAGGTGTTTAGCGAGAAGTTTCCTTTCGCGCCCGATTTGAGCGTTTTGGATTTGATTTTTAATGAAGGGCCGGAGGCGGTGGAGTATCTACTACAAATATTTTGAGACGAGTTCCCTAAGATATTCATCGGGCAGAATGGCCATACCCATGCGGCTAATTTCCTCATGCTCAACGGTCTTTTTGCGAATGACATACTTTCTTTCCTTCCCGTCGATGGTGGCGAGAAGATGGTAATTGCCTTTGTATTGCTGCTCGACGCGAACGTTTTCAATCCTTCGGCCATCGGTATCAACATAGCTGTTTTCTGCCTTTGCACTTGCCAATCCCCAAAACGCAAGGTTTTCGCTAAGCGTGTTCTCAACTGCCGAAATCCATTGTTCTTTCACACCATTTCGCTCGGCCAATGGACGAAACTCCAAAACGGCTTTCCCGACCTCGCTGATGATGTTCTCCGCCTTTCGGATACCGTTTTCAGCTGCCAATGCCATCACATCTTCAAAGGTGATACCGTCGTACTTGCCACGAATCATCAGGCAATGCCGCGTTTCGGGCAGGAAACCGCCCGTGTTGAAGATATAGGTCAAGTCGTAAGCAGGCGAAAGGCTCCACCGCCCTTGCTCGTCCATGAGGAATGAGAAATTCTTATTGTGGTCGTCGGTGTTGTTGGCCAAAATGTTGAAAACCAATCGACGAAAGACCTCTTCACTGTCAAGTTCGGAAAGCCGCATTTTTCGGCAAACCCAAAGCAAACGTTCGTAGCTGTCGGCTTCGGGATAAAGTGCGGCCAAGGTCTGCATGTGGAGTTTCCTACCACCTTCCCTATCGAAGCGTTTGGTTATGAAATGTTTGTCGCCTTCAACATCCATCAGCCAGCTTGGCATCATCTGAATTCCAGCCTTTTGCGCCATCTCATAGTAGGTCATCTCAAGCTCCGCCATCGAGCGTTCCTTGATGCCGAACTTCAAGATGCAATGCTCAAAGCCCTTCAACGCGCCCACTTGTCCGCTGCGGACCTCCCTCGTTTCGCGGTTGATGGCAATGATGGCTTTAGGCTGTCTTCCGCCTGCGGAGGTGCCGACCGCCATCAAGGCCTGCATGGTAAGCAACTGGTCAGAGTCTATATGAGCATTCTCGCGTTGTGTATAGATCTGCTCGGCCAAGTCAATCAAGGCTTTCAGGTTGAGGTTTTCCTTGGAGTCGAAGTTCGAGGTTTCGGGGAAAAACTCCAACGCGCCCATAGCCCGTTTCCCGATGAAGGCGAGTTTGTCCAACGGCGTGATTTCGCCAGGTTTGATGCCTTGCCGCAATCGCCATTGCTCAAAAAGCGCATTACCCCAAGCGTCGGGCAGCGAGTCGGCCAAAAACGGCGGGAGTTTCTGGTATATCTTCTCCGACGCGCCGAAGATGGGGCGAAGGTTCTTCGGCAGCTTGATGGAAGCATCCAAGGGCGAAATGTCGAGACCCGTTTCGATCCATTCTCGGTTGTACTCGAAATAAGGCAAATGGCGGCGTTGGTCGATGCACAGCCTCCCGACTTCACGTCCCCACAACATCATTTTCAATATATTTGTCGTCATGGCGTTTCAGTTTTAGGTTTTTGCTTTGGAACGGCATGTCTGACACGTTGCGCTTTTTTCCCGTTTTCTTTCATCAGATAGGGCGATTCGGGCAGTTCGGGCATCAAGTCGTCAAGGCCGTTGATGCAGCCGATGGCTTTCAACAGCAGGAGAAAAGTGCTGAGCGACAGGTTCGACACCAATCCGTTCTCAAACTTATGGATGGTGTTCACCGTGATCCCTGCTTGCTCCGCCACATCCTTCTGTGTCATGCGTGAGCGCATACGGTAATCCTTGAAACGAGCGCCCAAGAGTTGCACCAACTCAGGTATTGAGTATTCGTAATAATCCGCCATATTGCTTATCATCTAAATCAACATATCTGTTAGTTTAAGCCAAATTTTAAGCCTTAACCTAACATAAAATTGTATTTAATTAATGGTGCAAAAATACAGATTATTTTTAGACAGCAAGCATTTTTAAGATTTTTTTCTCAAATAATTTGTATCAGATTCCCTGCGGGAATGGAGTTTTGCCTTTGTTTTTATAGCGGCGGCTTGAGAATCATTCGAGTTTCACGGTTCCTAATGCCGCCGCCAAGGAAAACGACACGATTATGCCATTCCCGAAGGGAATCTCCTCACTTCACCCGAATCTCAAACCCCGACCAGTCCTTGTTCTCCGTCAACAGGTCGTAGTAATGGCAGATGTTCTCCTCGGTGATGATTTCACCATTTACTGAAATGATTTGGTCGCCGACTTTGTATTTCTCGTTGCCGTCGATGCGGCGGGTGAGGATTTTCAATTTGCCATCAATAACGGAGACGCGGTAGGCGGGTGCCTTGAACGGCTTCACGACATCTTTGGCATGGGGCCTGACGTACACTTTCGGGTTTTCGCCCCAGCACGAAATAATCCAGTCGTACTTCGAAATCGCCTTCAAACCCATGTTGTTCGACGACATCGACTTCACATACATGACATCTTCTTCCTTGTCCTCGCCCGCCAAACTAAGTCCCTCAGTGGGTGCAATCACAAAACGCTGTTTCTCCGTTTGTCCTCCAATGGTCACGCCATACGTGCCTTCATACACATAATCACCCTCTCTCGGAGCCTCAATCCGCTGCTCGTCCTGAAGGATAATTCCCGCCGCACTGTTGCCCGTGTCGAAGATACATTCGTATTCCACCCCGTTAATCCGCGGATAGACCCATAATACATTCAAGTAATACTTGCACTTGATGGGAATGAACTCGGTCGTGTCGATGCTCAAGGAATCAGGCATGGCATACATCTCGTTGTTGGAGAAGTCAATCATATAACGGTGAATATTAAGACCCTGAAAACCAATGATATCATATTCTGACAAAGTAGACTCTTTGTCACAAATGGGCGGTTCGGGATTGAGGGTGGCCATGCCCAAGCCTTTTGAAACAACCATGTCCGTCCTGATGGTGACCGGCAAAGTGGTCACCTTGATTTTCGACCTCTTGTCGGCACCAGAAACCGAATGACTGTAGAATTTCATCCCTTCCGGCTGGGTGCTCGGAGTGTACATCAGCGCAGTGAACGAATTGACGCCCGAATCATACATCACCGTGTCCGTTTTTCCATTGATTTCAGCCTTGAGCAGCATCTTGTTCTTGTTGCTGACGACAAAATGGATGGTGTCGTGTGCCTCATCGCCGTCGCAATTGTAGCGCTGGTTTCCATCATAGACCTTGGCCGTGTGAATCAACAGCCCTACTGTTCCACAGGAAGACATAATAGTTGCCAAGGCGAGTATGGTCGAAATTTTCAGTAACTTTTTCATATTCATTGTTTTACTTTGGTTGTTTATTTTCCTGTCGGGGTGCTGCCGTAGGTCGCGACCTACGGTTACGGATGTTGCGTCTTTCAGACGCTGTGGGATTATTTCTCCGGATAAGCAATCCTCACATGATAAATGCTCATCAGCTTCTTCTTCAAGACCTTGCGGCAGGTCTCGATGTCGTGCATGGTGAGGTCGGTGTTGAGGAACTGTCCCGCCTCCATCTGTTTGTTGATGATGCCATCCACCAAGTCGCTGATTTTCTTTTCGTCAGGGTCTTTTAGACTGTGCGAGGCGGCCTCGATGCTGTCGGCCATCATCAAGACGGCGGTCTCGCGTGAGAACGGTGCCGGACCGTGATAGGTGAACGGTGTCGGGTCGATTTCCTCGTCGGGATGCGCCTTCTGCTCGTTGATGTAGAAATAGTCGGTGCGGCGCGTGCCGTGGTGGGTGCGGATGAAGTCGATGATGCGCTCAGGGATGTGGTTCTTGTGCGCCAACTCGATACCGTCGGTCACATGGGAGATGATAATCTCAGCGCTCTCGGTATTGGACAGGTCATTGTGCGGGCTGTACGCTCCATGCTGGTTCTCAGTGAAATACATCGGATTTTTTATTTTCCCGATGTCGTGGTACAAAGCTCCCGTGCGGGCCAAAACCGTGTCGCCACCAATCTCGAACAGTACCTCTTCGCAGAGGTTGGCCACCTGGATGGAGTGTTGGAAGGTGCCTGGCGCCGTGGCCGCCAACTCTCGCAGCAAAGGACTGTTGGTGTTGCTCAAGTCCATCAACGAGAGCGAGGTAGTGAGGCCGAAGATACGCTCGAAGAGCAGGATGAGCGGCTGGGCCAGCATGGTGAACAGACCGTTGAAGAACAACAGCATGACCACCGTCCAATCCACCGAGGAGGTGGTCAGGAAGGTGAAGGCCAGATAGACCAGCAGATAGCCGAAGAACACCAGCAAAGCCGCCTGTATGAAGCGGTGGTGGGTGCGCGTGTTCGACATGCCGAACACCGTGACCACCGTGGCCACCAGCTGCATGAACATGAACTGGAAGGGATTGGGCACCGCCAACGAGATGAGCATCACGGCGAACACTTGGGTGGAGAAGGCCAGCCTCAAGTTGAAGAAAGAGCCTACCATGATGGCCAAGAGACACACGGGCATCATATAAATCAGCCCTGGGGCGAACTTGACCAACACATACGACGGGATGACAACCAAGAGCACAAGCGTCAGCAAGAGGATGATGTTGCGCAGCTGCGAGAAGACCTTGGTGTGGAGCTTGTTGCCATAAAGACCCATCAACGAAAAGATGAGGCCCACCAGAAAGAGCTGGCTGAGCAGCACACGCAGCGATTCATCACCCGACAGCGACTTCGAGTTGTACTCGCGCTGCAACGAGTTGAGGACATCGAAGGTGTGTGCGTCGACAATCTGGCCCTCCTCGATGATGGTCTCGCCTTTCTGCACGGCGCCATAGGTCAGCGAGATGGCCGAAACCACCTTCTCGGCCTCGGCCTTGGTGAGGTCGGCATTGTAAAACACATTCTGGCGCAACGCACCGTTGAGCAACTCCGAAAGCAGCTTTTTGTCGTATTGGCTTCCCGCATGGTCCAATAGATTCGAAACGGCATCGGCAGCCTCGTTCATGCTATAGAAATCACCATAGCGTGTCGAGCGCATCACCTTGTTGCGCACAATGCTCACCTCCGATTCAGGTTTCAAGTTGGCGGTGGCGTTGTCGTAGGCCACGATACCACGGCCTTCGATCGAGTCGAACACATTATAGAGGCAATCGAGGTTGAGGTCGCGGTCGAAATGCGAGGCTGCATCCCATTGCGCTTCAAAACCGGCAAACAGCTGGTTGCGTGAGGCAGCCATCTCATTGTCGTTGAAGACGAAGATGGGCTTCACATGGGCCGTGGCGGCTTCCGTCTCGGCGTTGAGGGTCTCGAAATCCTTGTAGATGGGGAAATCGAAAGGGGCATACAAGGTCTCATGCTGCCAGGGCTTCGAAAGCTGGTATTCGTATTTGAACTTACCCGTGCGCGGCATCTGCCACCACACCAGAGCGATGGCCACCAAGAAGGCCATCACCTTACCGATACCGTAGTAGCTATGGCGTATCCTATTGAAAAAATCCTTTATTCGACTCATAATCAAATGATTAACAATATAGCACCCAATAAAAGTTTGTGCTAAATTAAAAATAAAAGTCCAAATGCAAGTCAAAATCGTGAAAAATGCGCTAATTTAGCGGCTCAAACCGACACGAAAAAAGAACCATTATGACATACGGCATCTGCAACCTTACCGCCATCGCAATGCGCAAAGAAGCCCGACACGCTTCGGAGATGGTGAGCCAACTGCTCTACAACGAAACCTATACCGTCTTGGACACGACCAAAGAATGGTTACTGATACAGACCGAAGACAAGCCTTCGGCCATTCAACAAGACCATGAATCAGGAATCGAGGATTCGGGCTCCTATCCCTACCAAGGCTGGATACAGGCCAAGCAGTTTTGCGAAATCAGCGAAGAGGAGTTCAACGCCATGAAGGGCAAGACGCCTTACCTTATTAATAAGCCTGTAGCGAATTACAACGGTCTGCTCCTGACCATGGGCACGCCGCTCTATGAGCCGCATCCCGACGCCGTGTTGATGCCCTCGGAGTTCCATCCCGACCTTATGGTCGACTATGCCAAGCAACTTCTCGGTGCGCCTTACCTCTGGGGAGGACGCATGTCGATGGGTCTCGACTGCTCGGGCTTGACGAAGGTGTGCGCCCGTTTGGCGGGTCTCGTCCTGCCCCGCGACGCCTCGCAACAGGTGAAGTGCGGCGACCTGGTGTATTTCTTGCAAGAGACGCAGACTGGCGACCTGGCCTTCTTCGGCGACGAGGACGGCGTCATCACCCATGTGGGCATCCTCATGGAAAACGAGCAAATCATCCACTGCTCGGGTCAGGTCCGCATCGACTATATGGACCAGACGGGCATCTTCAACAAGGAGAAGAACGAGCACACGCACAGGTTGCAGGTCATCAAGCGAATGAAATGATTGCGAAAAAATTCGCATCGTATTTTTTCGCAATGAAATATTCTATATTTGCACCGCGTTTATCAAACAAAACTTCAAATAAAAACATAACAAAATGAAACAACTATCATTCTTTGTAATGGCTTTGCTCCTGGTGGCCAGCATTGCTTCATGCAAGAAAGACACAACAAATGGCAAAGTCGTTTTCGGCGACAGCAAAGGGATGTCCGTAACACCATACGACAGCACTTTCTATCCTGAACAATACGGCCATTTTTCATGGGGCAACACCGTTGACCTCAATGGCGACGGACAAGATGACGTTCAGTTCCATTCGGAAAATATTGGCTCCGCTGGACTAGGACACGACGTTGTCACGACACTGAACTGCCTAGATGAAAACGTCGCTTTGTTAGGCGACATCATCAACCAGGAATATTACTATCATGTCGATTCCACTCCCCCCCATACGGAAGACAGCATTTGGTGGGTGATTGGTGTATACAAAACCTATACTTGCGAACGAATCGCAGAAACAGATTCTGTTGTGAGCACGACGGAAAAGCTATCGCTTTATGCCAACAATGCCAATGACAGCTTTGACAACAACGACACCTTCATGAGCACCGCTGTCTTCCTTAAAAACCGTTCCTATTCTTATCCTGCGGGCACTGAAAATGGTGACCATGTACTCTATCATTATGAAATAAACTACAAAAATGATTGCGACTTTTTCCCGATGGATGAAGCGAAATACATAGGATTTAAACTCACCGAAAACGACCAAAGCCGTCTCGGTTGGATGAAAGTCATCCTTCACCATGATTATGTTGAACTTTTGGAAACTGCTATACAGAAATAGGCTTTTATTTTGATTCAAAAACCAAAACAATAGACATATGAAGAACTTAATATCATTTGCGACAGCTCTACTGCTTTTGCTCAGCTTCGCTTCTTGCAGAAAAATCAATGCCACCAAGGGCATTGCTTTTGGCGACAATTCCAAGATGGAGATCACCGTTTATGACACTGTTGCCGACTACCTCGAAAAAGCTATCGATGTTAATGGCGACGGCAAGGAAGACCTTCTGCTGTCCTTAACCTACCCAGGATCGGCTGGCTTAGGCCATTGGATGAAAGCCTCCATCAAATGCATGCCTGGCACAGGCCTATTGGGCGAAATCATTGACCAAAAGAACTACATTCATCTTGACACTACTTATCGCATAAGCGATGACGGCAATGTTGTGACGGCATTATTCGACACCTATAATACTTGTAACATGATGTCGGAAAACGATAGCATAATCATAAACAAGGATCGTTTTGTCCTATATGCCAACGACGAAGGCGACATTTTCCACCTTGACGATACCTTTCTTGACACCGAAGCCACCATTTTCGAGGGTTCGTACCAAGTACCCATGGGCTACACGGAGCCCATCAACGACACGGTTTCGTTATGGACGCATCACTATCTCAACGATTGTGAGAATTTCCCCTTAGACACGCCCAAATACATTGGTTTCAAACTCTTGAAGAACAACACGACACGCCTCGGATGGGTGAAAATCAAAGTTGGCCAATACAATACTATTGAACTTATTGAAACAGCCATACAGAAATAACCCTAGATTGCTTCGTTCCTCGCAATGACGCGAAGCGACCGTAATCTTGAAATTTTAAATCTTCAAATCTTTAAATCACAAATAATGAACAACGCACTGATTACATTTGCGAAGCCGGACAACGAGCCTGTAAAAAGCTACAAACCAGGCAGTCCGGAGAGAATCGAACTCCAGAAGGAACTCGAAAGACAATCCAACGAAATCGTTGAAATCCCCGCCATCATCAACGGCCAGGAAGTCCGCACGGGCGACATGGGCGAGGTGGTGATGCCCCACGACCACAAGCACGTCATCGCACGCTACCACAAGGTAGGCGAAAAGGAAGTCCGCATGGCCATCGACGCCGCCCAAGCCGCCAAGCACGACTGGGAGAACACGCCTTGGGACGAGCGCGCCGCCATCATGGCACGCATCGCCGAGATGCTGGCCACCAAGTACCGCGCCCGCATCAACGCCGCCACCATGCTCGGCCAGTCGAAGAACTGCTTCCAAGCCGAGATCGACAGCGCCTGCGAGACCATCGACTTCTTCCGCTACAACAACCACTACGCCAGCAAGCTCTACGCCGAGCAGCCCGCTTCGGCCAACGACCAGCTGAACCGCACCGAATACCGTCCCTTGGAAGGCTTCGTGTTCGCCATTACGCCTTTCAACTTCACCTCCATCGCCTCCAACCTGAACATGACCCCTGCCCTGATGGGTAACACCACCATCTGGAAACCCTCGACGACCGCCCTGCTGTCGAACTACACCGACATGCGCATCTTCATGGAAGCCGGCCTTCCCGCTGGCGTCGTCAACTTCCTGCCTGGCAAGGGCAGCGTGATCAGCGGCGTGGCCCTGAAGGACAAGAACTTCAACGCCATCCACTTCACCGGCAGCACCGCCACCTTCAAGAGCCTGTGGAAGACCACCGGACAGAACCTTGACATGTACAAGGCCTATCCTCGTCTCGTGGGTGAAACCGGCGGCAAGGACTTCATCTTCGTCCACAACAGCGCCGACCCGCAAGAGGTGGCCGTGGCCATCGTGCGTGGCGCCTTCGAATACCAAGGCCAGAAGTGCTCCGCCGCATCGCGTGCCTACATCCCCGCTTCGATGTGGAACGACGTGAAGAACCGCGTGGGCGACATGATGAGCACCATCAAGATGGGTGACGTGAAAGACTTCACCAACTACGTGAACGCCGTCATCGACGAGGCTTCGTTCGACAACTGCAAGGGCTACATCGACCGCGCCAAAGCCAGCGCTGACGCCGAAATCGTCTTCGGCGGCAACTGCGACAAGAGCGTAGGTTACTTCGTGGAGCCTACCGTCATCCTCGCCAAGGTGCCGAACTACGAGAGCATGGTGGAAGAGATCTTCGGACCCATCATCACCATCTACGTCTACGACGACAACAAGTTTGAGGAGATGCTGGACGTGTGCGACCAAAGCTCGCCTTACGCCCTCACCGGCGCCTTCTTCGGCAACTGCCTGAAGGCCCAGAAGATCGCCAACGACAAGCTGCGCCACGCAGCCGGCAACTACTATGTGAACGACAAGCCCACGGGAGCCGTGGTCGGCATGCAGCCCTTCGGCGGCGCCCGCGCCAGCGGCACCAACGACAAGGCCGGTGGCCTGTGGAACCTCATCCGCTGGACCAGCCCCCGCGCCATCAAGAACACGTTTGTTCCTGCTGCCGCTTACGGGTATCCGTTCCTGGCTCAAGATTAATCGTTTGTCGGTAGAGACGTGGCGCGCCGCGTCTCTACAGCGATAAAACACCAAAAAAATCCGCCGAAAATGTTTGGCGGATTTTTTTATTTTTATATATTTGTCGCCTAAAACAAACATTTTTCGCCATGAAACGACTTTTTACCCTTCTTACATTTATATTAGCCCTCGGCATCATCAATGCCCAAGAGACCTATCGTTTCCGCACCGATGCACCTCAAGGTCTCAATGTGACAAGCAGTACTGCAACACACCTTTTGCTACATTATTCCATTCAGGAACTAGGTATTGCCACCATCGAAAACGACAAGGTGAGAGGAAAAGAAATCATTTTGAAAGGGCAGTTTGCGCCCAATGCCGAAGGACATCCCAATCTGCCCGTCGTAAATCGCTATGTCGCCGTTCCACGAGGTGCCACCGTCAGCCTTCATGTGAGGGAAAATGCCAGCACCATGCTGACCGACATCGAACTGCTCCCAGCGATGCCCGCTTGCACCGACTTGACCGAAGGTGACATTCAGTTGCACTGGGATGCCGACATATTCGGCAAAGACACCCATTTCCCAACGGAGAACATCGTGCTTTCGGCACCCAAACAAATACGCAGCCTCGATGTGGTACTGCTCAGTGTGACGCCATTCCGATACAATCCTGTGAGAAAGACCTTGGAAGTGATTTACGACATTGACATTGACCTCAGTTTCGAAGGCGGCAACGGGCAATTTGGAGAAAGCCGTTATTTCAACCCAGATTGGACGCATATCCTCCGCAATCTCGTTATCAACAAAAACATGATCCCTTCAGTAGACTACTACAGCTTAGTCAAAGAGGTTCGAGATCGTGATGAAGATGGATGGGAATACCTCATCATCTCTCCTGACGACCCCAACATCTTAGCCTGGGCCGACACGCTGAAAGCCTTCCGCACCAAGCAAGGCATCTCGACGAAAGTGGCCACCGTATCGGAATGTGGAGGCAACAGATACTTCAACATTAGCAACTACCTACACAACGCTTACAACAATTGGGCAATTCCGCCAGCCGCTGTCCTTATTTTTGCAAGCGACTATGGCATCGATAACATCATTGAATCATGCCATCAGACCACAATCCCAGACCCTCCCTATCAAGCGCACTCATATCCCACCGATTATCCCTATTGTGACATGAACTACGACAGCATAGCAGACATCACCATCAGCAGGGTGACCGCGAGAGACTTGGACGAATACCGTATCTTTGTTGAGAAGACCATCCGATATGAAAGCGACCCTCCCACTGATGCCGCCTACTATGACCACCCCATCATCTCATCAGGTCATGAGGACAACAAATGGTTCATGATCAGCTCACAGAGCATCAATGGTTTCTATCGCGACAAACTCGGCAAGCATCCCACCGACCTTTACATGGTCCAATCGGGCCCCATTCCCGATTCCATTTGGTCAACAGGCTACAACACCTCCGTTCTAATGGACTATTTTGGTCCCAATGGGCAGAATTACATCCCCCAGTCCATCGGCGAACTGCATGATTGGAGAGACATGCGTGACGCGACGCCGTTGTGTAACGCGCTCAATGAAGGGTCTTTTTTGACCTTATATCGTGGCCACTCCTACATGGATCAATGGTGGTTTCCGCAATTTTCATGCCATCACCTCGAAACTGATATATACGGTCCTCCCACCTTCGTCCTTTCTATTAGTTGCAGCACCTTGCTTTTTGACAATTGGAAACGATGTCTCATCGATGCCTTCTGCATCAAAGAAAACAGTGGTGCCGTTGGTGGCATTGGTGCAACCACCATCACCCATTCCTATTTCAACGACATACTTACTTGGGGAATTTACGATTGCATCTGGCCCGATTTCCTTCCCGATATGGGTAGCGACATGCCACCAGAATTCGTCAGACCTTCCTATGTGCTATCAGCGGCAAAACAGTATTTCGCCTATCACGTCTTCTTGCCCAACTGGTGGCCAGATGTCGACTTTTCCACCATGAACCTTTTCGGCTACACGGGAGAGACCTATCTCTGCCTTTTCACCGAGGTGCCTCAACCCATACAAATCGAGCATGAACCATATTGCATGGCGGAAGTAAATGAATACACGGTGAGGGCAGAAGAAGGTGCCATAGTTTGTTTGTCGAGAGATGGCGAGATTATCGGTGTTTGCAGAAGCAATGGGCAGCCCCATAGCTTCGCTATGCCTCAATTGGAAGAAGGCGACCGGTTTACTATTACCGCCACTAAACAAAACCACTTCCGTTACGAATTTCAGGTTCCCGTCATCCCAAACAGTGGCCCTCAAGGTGTCATTGGAAGAGACGAGGACGAAAACAGATTCAAGACCACCTCTGTTTTCTCTCTTTACCCCCACCCTACCGATGGCAAGATCAACATCAACTTTGACCAAGACTTTCAAGGCAAGTCGACCATCGAAGCGTTCAACATCCTAGGCACGCGCCTTACGAGTAAGACCGTACAAGACCTAAAACAAGGTGAGAGCCTCACGATAGACCTACAGCATTTCGCACCAGGCATTTACATCATCAAGCTATGTAACGACGAAGGCTGCTGGAGCCAAAAAGTGAGTGTCAAATAACAAATTGCAGAAGCATCGAAAAAAATGCGTCAAAACACTTGACATATTTTTAAAAATTTGTAAATTTGCCATCTGAAACATACTTTTATCGCTATGAAACGACTTTTTACCCTTTTTACTTTCATATTGACCTTCGTCATCACCAATGCCCAAGAGACCTATCGTTTCCGCACCGATACACCTCAAGGGATAAGCATCGAAAGCAGCACACCAACAGGCCTCTCGCTGCATTACTCCATCTCGGAAATCGGCATTGCCGACGTTGAAAACGGAGTATATCGGGGACAGGAGATCACGCTGAAAGGCAGTTTCGGGTCCACCGCCGAGGGCCTGCCCAACCTCCCTTTCGAGAACTATTACATCGCTGTGCCACAAGGCGCGAAAGTAAGCATCGAAGTGAGCAAGAAGGCATCGAGGGTGTTGGACAGCATCGACTTGCTGCCTGTGGCAGAGTTGCAGATGAACCGACAGTCGGGAGTACCTGCCATCCGTAAGGACATGAGCGTCTTTGGCAAGGATGCGGACTTTCCCAGTAACAACGTGGATATCGCCCAAAGCACCCAAATCAGAGGCTTGGATGTGGTTCTGCTCAATGTGACACCTTTCCGCTACAACCCTGTACGCAAAACGTTGGAAGTCATCTATGACATGGACATCGAAGTGCGTTTTGAAGGGGGCAACGGACAGTTTGGCGAGGCCCGCTACCGCAACCCCGACTGGGACCACATCTTACGCGACCTGGTCATCAACGCCGACATGCTGCCCGAGGCGCATTACTACGACCTCCTGAACAATTCCGAGAACAAACTCGACATAGGCTGCGAATACCTTATCATAGCGCCCGACGACGACAGCATCCTGGCTTGGGCCGACACCCTGCGGCGTTTCCGCAACAAGCAAGGCGTACTCACCAAGGTGGTCACCATCACGGAATGCGGCGGCAACTACCCCGACGCCATCAAAGGCTATATCCACAACGCCTACGACAACTGGCTCATTCCACCCGCGGCCGTGATGCTCTTCGGGGGCATGAACGACACCTTAATCTCGAACTGGCCTCCGACCTATAGCGAAGGCTATACGGGCATCCCTGGATTCCCGCTCATCTTCCTCAAGTATGACTATGAGAACGGCACCATCAAGGACTTCACTTACTATTCCGACAATCCCTATGTCGACATGAACGACGACAGCATCCCCGACATGGCCATCAGCAGACTGCCCGCCTTCTTCCTGAACGAGTACCAACTGCAAATCCAAAAGCTCATCGAATACGAGACCCATCCAACGGTCGACCCCCATTATTACGACCACCCAGTCATCACGGCAGGCCACGAAGAGAACAAATGGTTCCTGCTCACCTCGCAGATGGTCGACGGCTTTTGCCGCGACAAACTCGGCAAGCATCCGACCAACCTATACATGATGTATGACGAGACCCTTCCCCGCCCCGATTCGGTATGGTCGACAGGACAAAACACCGATGCCGTAGTAGACTATTTCGGTCCGAACGGGCAGAACTACGTCCCCGCCAATCCAAGAGGACTCAACCATTGGGTAACCCGAGAGGACTCCCAATTGCTGATCAATGCACTCAACGAGGAGACCTTCCTGACCCTTTATCGCGACCATTCGGCCAGCGATTATTGGTGTTGCCCTTATTTCTCCACTTATGACGCCCAATTCCTTAACAATGTCAACCCCACCTTTATCCTCTCCATAGGCTGCGACGCGGCGTGTTACCAATTTTCCTATTCCCTCCTCTATTCCGTTTGGATGAGTCGTTCCATCATCGCAGAGTTCTGCAATGTCCCTGTAGGCGCGTTGGGAGGTATCGGCGCCACCACCGTCACGCGTTCCCATTACAACGACCGGCTCACATGGGGCTTCCTCGACTATATTTGGCCTAACTTCATGCCCACCATGGGAAGTTCCAGCGAGCCCGCTTTTGCAAGACCTTCCTATGCCTTGGTCGCGGGCAAGCTCTTCCTCACGCAAGGGGCCTTCATGGCAGATTGGTGGCCGAGTCGCATCACCGACACACACAATGTGTTCCATTATCTTGGCGAGGCTTACCTCAACCTTTACACCGAGGTACCCCAACAGATGAGCCTTGAAGTCCCGCCCTTCCATCCCGACGACCAGTGGCAGTATGAATTCACCGCCGAAGAAGATGCCTTGGTCTGCATTTCACGCGACGGTGAGTTCCAACAAGCGGCAATAGCCACAGGACAACGCCAGAGCCTCACACTTCCACAGATGGAAGTCGGAACGCAGTTTTTGGTCACGGTCACCAAGCAAAACCGTTTCCGCTATGAGCAAACCGTCACCGTCGTTTCGGCCCAACAGCCCAATGTCTACATGAAAGCGTCAGAGCTACATGACCAAGACGGCAACGGACAGCTCGACTATGGCGAGACTGCCACCATCGGGATTACGATACACAACAGCAGTACCGTGGCCTCCAACGGCGGACAAGTCACCTTGCTTTGCGAATCGCCCTATGTCGAGATCCTACAAGGAACGGCTGACTATCCTCATATCGAGCCTGACGCAGAACTCACCCTGCACGATGCCTTCCGCATCAAGGTATTGCCCGATGTGCCTGACCAGACCCTGCTTCCCTTCATGGTGCAATTCAACGAAGGCCAAAACGCGCATTTCGATAGAATTGTCATCGAAGCCAACGCCCCAGTGCTCTGCATCGAGCCCGAGCACCAGTCCATGACGGCGAATGGCGACCCTTCGACGCATATCGCCACCGATGGCAAGTCGAAACTTGCTTTCACCGTAACCAACAAAGGCCATTCGGCTGCAGGCTTGCTTCTGGCCAGCTTGGACATCAAAGCCCCATTCGTAGAGGTGGAGAACCCACAACTCCAACAGCAAGGGTTGGAACCTAATGAGACCCACAGCTTCACATTTGATTTGAACACCACTCCAAATACGATCACGGGGGCTTGGTTGCAGACGCACTTTACCGTGCAACACTTGGAGCACCACCCCTGGCTCGACACCATCGTACAATACGGTGGCGTTTTTGAGAACTTCGAGACTGACACGCTGAATCCCCTATTGCAATGGTCCAATTCCGGAAGCTACCGCTGGGTTTATAGCGACGATGAAGCCTACGAAGGAGACCGCTGCTTCGTCGCGCAAGCCGACACAACACACAAATCATTGCTAATTTGTAGATTAAAAGACCATTCCATCGAGCACAATGTCAAGGTCTCGTTCCAGTTCAAAACCGACGACGAAGAGCAACTGCGCTTCAAATACAGCAACGAGGAGGCTCTTTTCTCCTCCAAAGAATGGCAATATGCCGAGTTAACCCTGAATAACGGCGGAGGAGTATTCAGTTTCACATATTTGAAAAACCATGAAAGCAGCGCACAAGCCCGATTGGACAACATTTGCTTCCCGCCGAGTCATACCACCATCGCCTATGCAGGAGACGACATCATTACCTGCGGCCAGGATTTCATCGTCCTCTTCGAGGCCTATGCTTACGATTGCGATGCCATACAATGGGCCACCGACGGCGACGGCCATTTCGATTACGACACCGTAGCCAATCCTTTCTATTATCCTGGAAACCAAGACATAGAAAACGGCAACGTCCATCTGACGCTTACCGCCTTTGGCAATGACACCATCGTCAGCACCACGCAAATCCGTTTCGCGAATGATGTCATTTTGGGTGAGATAGCAGGCGACAGCGTGGTCAACAAATACAACAATCCCATCAGCCACTATGCTAATGAAAACCCGGAAGGCATGCAGCACTCATGGTATCTTGAGCCAGCCAGTGCAGGCATTATCTATGGTTTCGGAGATGCCATCGACATCCTTTGGAACCAGCAGGAGGGCGATGCCGAAGTGACCCTTTGGGCTTGGGCCAACAACGGATGCGAATCCGTCAGTAAACACATCAGCCTCATCGGGTATTCCACTCCCGAATGGCACTCCATCGACTTCGAGCTCTTCCCCAACCCCACCGAAGGAAAGGTCAACATCGTCTTTGGAGAGACGCTGCAAGGCAAGGCCATCATTGAAGTCTACAACCTGTTGGGCGAACGGATGATGGCGAAAAACACAGGCCGTTTGCTACAAGGCGCGGCGGTTTCCTTGGATTTAAGTCACCTTGTTTCGGGGCTCTATATCGTCAAATTGAGCACCGAAAACGGCAGTTGTTCAAAGAAAGTGAGCGTCAGGTGACGAAGAAAAGGAAGTATTTCCTATTTTTGCCGTGATTAACTATGGCCGATAGCCAATGGCCTATGGTTCGCCTTACCCGAGGCTGTCATTGCGGACTTGATCCGCAATCTCCTACGAAGGGAAAGCGAGCCATAGTCATCAGCCATAAGCCATCGGCCACCAACAATTGACTACGTCGAATTATCATTTCAACGATTAAACAATCAACAAATCGAAGATTCAACATAAGTTAATTAAACGATACAATATGGTAAGCTACAAAGAATTAGGGCTCGTGAACACCCGTAAAATGTTCGCCAAGGCGGTTGATGGCGGCTATGCCATCCCAGCCTTCAACTTCAACAATATGGAACAGATGCAGGCCATCATCATGGC
The DNA here is from genome assembly GCA_017395365.1 of Bacteroidales bacterium. Classification (GTDB taxonomy): domain Bacteria; phylum Bacteroidota; class Bacteroidia; order Bacteroidales; family F082; genus Limimorpha. The sequence goes on along the minus strand of JAFPUN010000020.1, from coordinate 286,547 downwards.
TGCCGTCGAGACCAAGTCGCCCGTCATCCTGCAAGTGTCGAAAGGCGCGCGCAACTACGCCAACCAGACCCTGCTGCGCTACATGGCCCAAGGTGCCGTGGAATACGCCAAGGAGCTGGGCTGCGCCCATCCTGAAATCGTGCTTCACCTCGACCACGGCGACTCGTTTGAACTGTGCAAGTCGTGCATTGACATGGGCTTCTCGTCGGTGATGATCGACGGCTCGGCCCTGCCCTATGACGAAAACGTGGCCTTGACGAGAAAGGTCGTCGACTACGCACACCAGTACGATGTGACCGTAGAAGGCGAATTGGGCGTTTTGGCCGGTGTTGAGGAAGAAGTCTCCGCCGCCGAAAGCCACTACACCAAGCCCGAGGAAGTCATCGACTTCGTGACCAAGACCGGCGTCGACTCCTTAGCCATCTCGATTGGCACCTCGCACGGCGCCTACAAGTTCACTCCCGAGCAGTGCACCGTCGACCCCGTCACGGGTCGTCTCGTGCCGCCTCCGTTGGCCTTCGACGTGCTTGAAGCCATCGAGAAGAAACTACCCGGCTTCCCCATCGTGCTGCACGGCTCGTCGTCGGTGCCGCAAGACGAAGTGGACACCATTAATCAATATGGTGGTTCGCTGAAGGCCGCCGTGGGCATCCCCGAGGAGCAGCTGCGCAAGGCCGCCAAGAGCGCCGTCTGCAAGATCAACATCGACAGTGACAGCCGCCTCGCCATGACCGCCGCCATCCGCAAGGCCTTGGCCGAGAAGCCCGCCGAGTTCGACCCGCGCAAGTACCTCGGCCCCGCCCGCGACAGCATGAAGAAACTCTATGAGCACAAGATCATCAATGTCTTGGGCTCAAATGACAAGTTGGAGCAGGCATAAAGCAAGATTATTTCCGTCTTGTTAGAGAAAAATCCGTCATTGTATGGCGGATTTTTCTCTTTTTAGACGAAAATGTGTATTTTTGCAACAAATACAAATCATAATACCATGAGTGAAGCAACATTGCAAGGCCTGTTGGATTACCTATACAGCACCCTCACCCCCGACAACATGCGTTGGATGGCGGTGCACTTGATGGCTCACGCCGATGCCGATGAGGGAAAAGTGAAGCCATACACCATAGAGGAACTGCATCAAATGGTTGCTGCAGGCGAACAACAATTTGCAGAAGGAAAATGGCAAGACTCGGAAGACATGTTCCGAGAATTGGAAGAAGAATTTGCGGCTGAAGAACTTCATCACACCGAAGCCGTTGCATTCTAGGACACCCGCCGCGAACCGAAAAAACAAGCCGAGCAAATGAAATGAGCAAGAAACTGGTATATATTCTCGCCATATTTGTTGCCATCTCATCATGCAGCCTTGTAAAGCAACCCTTTTCTTTCCAAAAAGAAACCGGTTTCCAACGAAACGTTTTCGAGACTTCCTACTATGCCATTTCTGACGTTGAAAGGATGGATAAAGACTTTGATTTTGGCCAAAAGGAAATCCACATAAAAAACTCTCGATTGTCTGAACACAAAGGAGTTGTGCATTGGGATGGGAAAGCCATCGACAAAAATGGTTATGAGTTGCCGCTTGTGGATTTATACGAGGATGATTCAACTTGTTATCATTACCTTGGAACATCAGACTTCCATGGAGCTTTTAGCATAGACACAAGAAATGCCCATTGCAAAGGCTTTTACCTTGAATACGACCGAATGTGTTTTTGGGATATAGATGCAACAATAATAAGAAGAGGCATAACACTTGGCGATGGTGAAATAAACATTGAAACACATCAAGCGTATGTAAAAAGAGGCTTTGCCCATTGGCAGGGAAAGACAACGGATGAAAACGGTGATGCGGTGCCCTTTGTAGAGTTCTATGAAATCGATTCAACTTATTATGAAGACATCCAAAACACCGACAAGTTTCATGAATCGTACTACGGGCACTTTCTTGGCACATCAGATGAACACGGAAACTTCAACATAAGAAGCCGGACAAAGTCGTGTCAAGGATTTTTTGTTGATCAAACAGGATATCTTGGCACAATTTACTATCTTCGCCGAAAATAAACAAATCATGAAAACACAACACTTTTTTCTGTTGACCGCTTTAATAATAGTATCTAATGTCAGTACATTAGTTGCCCAATCAGAAGGATCGTGGAAATATGGAGTTGATGACTTTATAAGGATAGAGGTGGAATATGGCCCGGAGAGCATCAGACTTATGAAAGAAGGATTGATTTGCCACAAAAACCCTGTTACAAAACAAGAGAGAAGGAAAATGGGTAAAACAGGAATAAGGTTCTTTAATCTTTGGGATTTAGATTTTTCAAAACTTGAAAGGATAGAATCCTATCTATCTACTTGTGAGTATTTTACAAAGGATACAATTGTGGATCACCCAGGACTTGTTGTCAGTAACTTTCCAGACCTCACCATTACCGTTATCAAAAGAGAAGAAGTCCATCGCATACATTTTGTTGATGGCTACAGTGAAGAAATTAAAACATGTATCAAACTTCTGAACGATCTAATCCCGCAAAAAGAATATAGAATAAGTGTATATATGACTAAATAATATTACGTCTTAAAAGCAACATTTTATTGCCGATTGGAAAAAGTATCGCAAAAATCCCTATTTTTGCGATACTTTTCATTTAATACCTAAACGATGAACCTCAATCCATTAACCGCCATATCGCCCGTCGACGGGCGTTACCGTTCCAAGACCGTTGAGTTGGACGACTTTTTCTCCGAATTTGCCCTCATCCGCTACCGCGTGATGGTCGAAGTGGAGTATTACATCTCCTTGTGCGAACTGCCCTTGCCGCAACTCGAGAAGTTCAACGGCGACTACGACGACCTCCGCGCCATCTATGAGGAATTCCAAACAGAAGACGCTTTGGAAATCAAGGAGATAGAAAAAGAGACCAACCACGATGTGAAAGCCGTGGAATACTTCTTGAAACGCCGCTTCGACGAACTCGGCCTGACCGAGTTTAAGGAGTTCCTGCACTTCGGCCTCACCTCGCAGGACATCAACAACACCGCCGTGCCGCTCTCGATGATGGAGGCGCACAAACTGGTGGTGAAGCCCGCTTTGGAAGACCTCGTCGACAAGCTGAAAGGCATGGCCGAGGAATGGCGCGACATCCCAATGCTGGCCAAAACCCACGGTCAGCCCGCCAGCCCGACGCATCTGGGCAAGGAGATCTATGTCTTCGTGGAGCGCCTCAACGATCAGCTGAAGATGCTCAATAGCGTGCCTTTCACTGCCAAGTTCGGTGGCGCCACGGGCAACATGAACGCCCACAAGGTGGCCTACCCCGACATCGACTGGCCTGCCTTCGCGAAGAAGTTCGTGGAGAAGAGTCTGAAACTCAAGCGTCAACAGACCACCACGCAAATCGAGCATTACGACTACATGGCCGCCTACTTCGATGCCCTGCGCCGCGTCAACACCATCCTGATTGACCTCTCGCGCGACATCTGGCTCTATGTATCGATGGAATACTTCAAACAGAAGATCAAGGCGGGCGAAGTCGGCTCGTCGGCGATGCCCCACAAGGTGAACCCCATCGACTTCGAGAACGCCGAAGGCAACCTCGGTATGGCCAACGCCATCCTCACCTTCCTCAGCACCAAGCTGCCCATCAGCCGCCTGCAGCGTGACCTCACCGACTCAACCGTCACCCGCAACATCGGCGTGCCGATTGCCCATACACTGATTGCGCTCAAGTCGCTGATGAAAGGTTTGGACAAGCTCTTGCTCAACGAGGACAAAATCCGCCAGGACCTGCAACAGAACTACGCCGTGGTGGCCGAGGCCATCCAGACCATCCTCCGCCGCGAGCAGGTTGAAGGTGCTTACGAGTTGCTGAAAGGGCTTACACGTACCAACAAGCATATCGACAAAGCCGCCATTGATGAGTTCATCAAGGGATTGCCTGTGAGCGAGAAAATCAAGGCGGAACTGGCGGCCATCACGCCGGAGAATTATACTGGGTACAACTATTGACGAAATTCTCTCACCGCTGTTGAGAGAATTATAGTATATTGAAAATCAAGCAAATGCATCCCACCTCAAGCACATATAACGAATTTGACGAGATTGTGGCAATCATCGAACAAGCGCGACAAAAAGCCTTTCGTGCTGTCAATCGGGAATTGATTGAAATGTATTGGAAAATCGGCCAATACATCAGTGAAAAGGTGAAAAGCAATGCTTGGGGAAAGTCAATTGTTCAAGAGTTTGCCAATTATGTGCAATCGAAGTATGTCGGCATAAAAGGATTTTCCGCCCAAAACATCTGGCGCATGAAGCAATTCTATGAGACATACGCCGGAAACGAAAAACTCTCACCACTGGTGAGAGAATTGCCTTGGACTAACAATATACTTATTATGGTCAGTGCAAAAACGGACGAGGCCCGTGAGTTTTACATAAATCTATCCATTAAAAACGGCTATTCAAAACGCGAACTTGAACGCCAACTCGACAGTATGCTTTTCGAACGCACCATGATTTCCAATCAAGTCAATCAATTGCAACTATCGAAACACGAGGGACTTGCTTCGCTTCGCGACAGCTATGTGCTTGAATTCCTTGATATTCCAGACAGCCATTCCGAATCAGACTTACAAAAGGCCATTACGGCAAACCTAAAAGACTTCATTCTGGAATTTGGGAAAGACCTTTCTTTTATGGGGCAAGAATACCGACTTCAAGTGGGCAATACTGATTTTTTCATCGATTTGCTGTTTTACAATCGTGAGTTGCAGTGTTTGGTCGCCATTGAATTGAAAACCGAAAAATTCAAGCCCGAGCATTTGGGGCAACTTGAATTCTATTTGGAAGCCCTCGACAGAGATGTAAAGAAACCAAACGAAAACCCAAGTATCGGTCTCGTTTTATGTGCATCCAAAGACGAGACTGTTGTAGAATACGCATTAAGCCGAAGCCTATCACCTGCACTTGTCGCTGAATATAAACTGCACCTCCCCGACAAAACCATTCTTGAGAATAAACTCCGAGAACTGCAACAACTCCTCAACGAGAATCCCGATAACGAAAACTGATTGTTATGGCCAAGCAAAAGACCTTCTCCCGCGTCCTCACTTACGTCAAACCCTACTGGGGCAGCATCGTCTTGAATCTGGTCTTCAACCTGATGACCATTTTCTTCTCGCTGTTCTCCTTTGCCTTGGTAGGACCGTTCCTCACCTTATTATTCAAGGAAGGCGCGGTGGAAGTCATGGCCAAGCCCGAGTTCTCTTTCACCTCCGACTACCTGATGGGCTACCTCAACTGGTTCATGAGCAGCCTCATCGCAAGTGGAGGCAAATACCATGCGTTGGTCTTCATGTGCCTGTTGCTGCTTGCGGCCTTCTTCTTCCGTAACCTCGGTCGCTTCTTCGCCTGCTACTTCATGGCCAATGTGCGCGTGGGAGCCGTCCACGACCTGCGCCGCGACGTGTACAACAAAATCCTCATCCTGCCTCTCTCCTTCTACCACAGCCGCCAGAAAGGCGACACCATAGCCCGCATCACTACCGATGTGCAAGAGGTCGAAGTCTCGATTTTGAACTATCTGGAGATGCTCATCAAAGATCCGCTGACCATCCTGTTCTTCTTCCTCTTCATGGTGACTTTGAGCCCGAAACTGACACTCTTTGTCATCCTAGTCCTGCCCATTGCAGGACTGCTCATCGGCAAGGTGGGCAAGATGCTGAAAAAAGAGTCAAAGGAAGGACAAACCAAACTGGCGGGCATCATCTCCACTGTGGAGGAAACCATTTCCGGTTTGCGAATCATCAAGGCTTTCAATGCCATCCGCTATTCGGAAGACAAGTTTGAAGAGCAGAACAGCGACTACACCAAGGTGCTGCGTGGCATCCACCGCAAGCGCGACATGAGTTCGCCAATGAGTGAATTCCTTTCGTCGGCAGTGGTTATCCTCGTGCTATGGTTCGGCGGCAAGCTCATCCTCGGCGGCGGCAACCATATCGATGCGGGCAGCTTCATTAGCTACATCGTCGTCTTCTCGCAAATCATCACTCCTGCCAAGTCGTTCTCGCAAGGCTACTACAATGTTCAGAAAGGCATCGCCTCGGCAGAGAGAATCTTTGAGATTTTGGATGCCGAAGAGGTCATTACAGAGAAAGAGAACGCCATTGAAATCAAAGACTTCAAAGACTGCATCGAATATAAGGATGTGCATTTCAGCTATGGCAAGGACGAAGTGCTTAAAGGCATCGACTTAAAGATTCCGAAGGGAAAATTCGTCGCCCTCGTCGGCGAGAGCGGTGGCGGAAAGTCGACCATGGCCGACCTCCTGCCGCGTTTCTACGAGGTGGGCAGCGGCTGCGTCAGCATCGATGGGCATGACATCCGCGACTATAAGATTGGTGACCTGCGCAACCTGATGGGCGTGGTGTCGCAAGAAACCATCCTCTTCAACGACACTGTGTTCAACAACATCGCCTTTGGCATGAAGGATGTCTCGAAAGAGCAGGTCATTGAAGCCGCCAAAATCGCCAACGCGCATGAGTTCATCATGGAGCTGGAACACGGCTACGACACCCATATCGGCGACCGAGGCATGAACCTCTCTGGTGGCCAACGCCAGCGCTTGAGCATTGCCCGTGCCGTGTTGAAGAACCCGCCCATCCTCATCTTGGATGAAGCCACCTCTTCATTGGACACCGAAAGCGAGCGATTGGTGCAAGACGCCTTATCGAAAGTGATGAGCCAGCGCACCTCCATCGTCATCGCCCACCGCCTGTCGACCATCCAGTATGCCGACGAAATCGTGGTATTGCAAAAAGGCCAGATCATCGAGCGCGGCAAGCACGACGACTTGATTGCCCTAGGCGGCGTCTACAAGAAACTCACCGACTTGCAATCCATCGGATAAGCCATGAAAAAACGATTCACCTTTTCCACAGGCGAGCACATCGAAGCTGACCTTGAGGACTTGCAACGCCTCTTGCGCGATAACCAGCAGTATTACGAAAACTATCAGGATGTCCTCGGCTCACTCGAAGACGACGACTATGTGGCGCGTGGCAACGGCTTCTGCGACCGCAAATACAGCGATGACTTCATCGAAGGACAACTGGAGAAATACGCGCAGCGGGTGAAGGAAATCCAGAAATGGATTATCCAATGGGAATAATTCTCGAAAAATTTGCCGATAACGGCAAAAAATCGAGTGCTATTTGCTCAAACTTGCCGTTATCGGCAAAAATTACTATCTTTGCAGCGGATTTGAGAATAAAACTTGCCGATAGATGGAATATATCTCAGTCAGTCAGTTTGCCGAAAAATACGGCATCAGCGAGCGCACTGCTCGAAACTATTGTGCCACAGGGAAGATAGAAGGTGCTTTTCTAACAGGAAAAACATGGAACATTCCTGCCGATGCCGAGTTGCCCCGACGAAGCAAAAGGAAAATGCCTCCTTTGCTTGCAGCTTTGCGTGAACAAAAGGAAATGCGGATGAAAGGCGGCATCTATCATCGCATACAAATCGACCTGACCTACAATTCCAATCATATTGAGGGTAGTCGCCTGACCAAAGAACAGACACGCTACATTTTCGAGACCAACACCTTGGGCATCACCTCGGAAAATACGCGCATAGACGATATCATGGAGACCGTCAACCATTTTCGTTGCATCGACTATGTCATCGACCACGCCACCGACAAGATCACAGAAACACACATCAAGCAACTGCATCTGATACTGAAAACCAACACTTCCGACAACCATAAGCCATGGTTTGCCGTAGGTGACTACAAACGTTTGGCCAATGCCGTAGGAGAAGAAGAGACCGCCCAACCCGAAGAAGTGCACAAAAAGATGAAGGCATTGCTCGCCACTTACCATGCCATTCGGAAAACCCAGTTTGACGATATCTTGGATTTCCACGTGCAGTTTGAGCGAATCCATCCTTTCCAAGACGGCAACGGACGTGTTGGTAGACTAATAATGTTTTGGCAATGCTTGCAGTCGAATACCGTGCCTTTCATCATCACCGATGACTTGTGTCTGTTCTACTACCGTGGCATTCAAAATTGGGGCAAAGTCAACGGCTATCTGCGTGACATTTGTCTCACAGCGCAGGACAACTTCAAAGGTATACTAGATTATTACAGGATTAGTTATAAAAGGGGCGATAACAGGGCTATCTTTTCTTAAAGGCATAACCCTTTTGTTCCCAAACCGGCATCTCTCGGCTGACTATGATGCTATAGAAGCGGTTGAATGCGGTATCAAAAGTTTCGAGATACCCGCCATTCCATCCCCTTTCGGCCACGCCAAGTGCTTTGGGAAGTATCTGGTAAGTGGCATCATCAAAACTTCGCAGTTGCGATGACCACAATTGCGCCTGCACGCCGATGATGTCGCCTTTGTAATCATTGGGATTCAGAGAGAAAGTCTTGCGCTCATTGACATAGCCCGCCCACGACAGGCCAATTTCTTCGGGAGCCTCGCTGTAAGCCAAATCCAGATAGGTGTAGGCCGCTGGTGAAAGCACCACGGGGAAACCTTCGATGCCTTCGGTGTTCCATACATTGATGAAATAGAGCGAGTTTTTGAGTCTCTCTTGTGTTTCATATTCCAAACATTTGGCGATATCTTCCCAGCCTGCAAGACGGATGCCGCGTGCTTCGGCGAGGTCGAGCATACCGTTAATAAAGATTTCTTTCATCTCGTGGCGGTCGCGACCCGACCACGCGCCTTCTGGCACCTCGTCACCACCGATATGTATGGCAGAAAGCGGCACGCCCGCTTCCTTATGCAAACGGATGACCTCGTCGAAGACAGCGCCGTAAAACTTGTACACACTCGGCAGATATACGCTCAACACATTATCTGTGAAGTCTTGTGCTGACCAGTAACGTGAGGTGTCGGCAGGGTCCTGCAGGCGGAAACTGCTGTCGCCCGTGCGCCTCTCGTAGGCCTGCATCGCCTTGATGGAGGCCCGTGAATGGCCCGGCGTGTCGAATTCTGGAACCACTCTTATGCGACGCTCCCAAGCATAGTGGAGAATCTGTTTGTATTCTTCCGCCGTATAAAAAGAGGTGTTGCCGATGCGACCATTGGCAGTCGGCTTCAACGCCATTGTTTCTTGCAAGTCCCAATCTGGCAAAGCATGATGGGCACCAAATTCGGTCAGTTCCGGAAAATCCTTGATTTCCAAGCACCAAGATTCGTCATCGGCAATATGAAAATGCAGTGTGTTGAGTTTCCATGAGGCCATCAAGTCAATGATTTCGAGCACCTCGTCCACTGTGCGGAAGTCGCGCACCACATCAAGCATAAAACCACGGTAAGCGTAATCAGGCCAGTCCTCTATGGTCATGGGTTGTAGAGGTTGTGGCAACTTTTCTAGTGTGACTTGGGCATAGAAAGCGCCGTCTGCATCGTAGGATTCCACTTGAGGTTCACCCTCCTCTCCTATCGTGATTCGGTACCAACCCTCGGGACGCGATGGAAGAATATCCACCCTTTCCATAGGCTCAGTACCATATATCACCGCACTAACTTGAGGGATGATGTCGGCAGGTTGGAGTTCATAGTTGCTGGCAAAACTTCCTTCGTCGTTTTCAGTATTAGGATGCTCCAGAAAATGATATCGCACTTCCATCGGGGTGTCGGTTTTCCCCTTCTGCTGCAGGACAAAGGCCTCGGGTGCCCAGGAATGCCTTGGCAACGGGCGACCGTAATACTTCAAGGTAACCGTTCCGCTTTCAGGAATGTCAACATACCATGAGGTTCCCTGATAATGGTTCATCGTGGGTCCCACCACGGAGGTCTTGCCGTCGAAAAGCTCTTGGAACCACACGCGCGAGCCCTTGGGAACATCGTGCAGCACAAGGGTATGCAAGGCACGACCATCGGGTTCTGCTGGACCTTCGGTCCAGTCTGCAGACGGCACCCGACAGCATGCTGCTGCCAAAAGCAAAAACAATATGAACAGCGTTGTATTGCGCATAATGTGGGACAAAAATAGGAATATTCCAGTTGCTTGAAGGCGTTCTACGCTGTTTTTTGGCATGGCTTTGTGAAAAAAACACCGAAACAGCAAAAAACATCAGCATTTATTTTCAGCTTATGCAATAAAATGGCATAGGCTCTCTTTTTCTTTGCAACGAAAAAAAAGAGTTTTTTTCTCGTCATAGTTGAAAAACTACGGATTGTGTTCTATAGAATAAAGTTGAACAATAAAAAAAGGAGAAAGCCATGGAGACAAAGAAAACTGCCAAAACAAAGATGGACCTGCTGACCGCAGTAGAAATGATTGTGGACCAGTCAAAAGACTCGAAGCTGGAGCCCGAGTTTTTCACCCAAGCCGCAAGGCCAATCAAGTACATCTCCAAGAAGATGGGACTCACCAAGGAACAGAGTGTATTGATGGCACTCTTTATCGACAACAGCGTCGACACGAACATCCGTATCAACGACCTTGCCGACCATCTGGATTGTAGCACAACCAGGGTGCTTCGCCTCATGTCAGACATCCACGAACTGGAGGATAGGGGCTTGGTGAGTTGCTCCCGCGAGCGTTGCGGCGTTGCCTATCGTGTGCCGTTCGAAGTGGTAGAGGCTTTCAGAAACAACAAGAAATTCGAGCTCAACAAGCACGCAGGAGTGACTTGCGCAGAACTTTTCAGTGTGATTGGCGAGATTATGGCGATGCGCGAGGACAATGAAATAAGCACCTCCACTGCCGTAATGAGGCTTCAGGACTTGCTCGAGAACAACAAGCACCTGATCTTTGTCCAAAAGCTGAAGAGTTTCCGTTTCAGCGAAGAGGACGAGATCCTGCTCATCCTGTTTTCACATCTGTTTGCCAACGACAACGATGACAACATCGGATTTTATGACTTGAACTTTTTCTATGACCGCAAGTGCGATTGGAATGTCATCAAGTCGATGCTCACCAAGAACACGCACAACCTTCAAGATGCCAAGATGATTGAGTTCAACAATGATGACGGTTTCGTGAACCGTGAGTCGTTCCGCATGACCTGGGCAGCCAAGGAGGCCTTGTTTCCCGAGTTAAATATTGTCATGCTGAATCCGAGGAACAACAGGAAGGACCTCATCAAGCATGAGGAGATTGTGGAGAAGCAGCTCTTCTATGACAAGGGTGTCGAAGCACAAGTAACGGACTTGGGGCAGCTCTTGGAGGAGGCACATTACAGCGAGGTGTGCAGCCGTTTGGAGGCAAAGGGCTATCGCAGCGGATTCACCTGTCTGTTCTATGGCGCCCCTGGCACGGGCAAGACTGAGACCGCGTTGCAGCTGGCGCGTCAGACGGGGCGCGACATCATGCAGGTCAACATCTCCGAAATCAAGAGCATGTGGGTGGGCGAAAGCGAGAAGAACATCAAGAGGATTTTCGATGAGTACCGCTCGAAGGTCGAGAAGGCCACCCTCGCTCCTATCCTGCTCTTCAACGAGGCCGATGCCGTCATCGGCAAACGACAGGAGGGCGCAGAGCGTGCCGTGGAGAAGATGGAGAACTCCATTCAGAACATCATCCTCCAAGAGATGGAGACCCTCAACGGCATCCTCATCGCCACCACCAACCTCGCCCAGAACATGGACCATGCCTTCGAACGCCGTTTCCTCTACAAGGTCAAGTTCAACAAGCCCACACTGGAGGCCAGGATGCAAATCTGGCATTCGATGCTGCCCGAGTTGCAGGAGTCAGACATTCGTGCCTTGGCCGAAAAGTACGACTTCAGCGGCGGCCAAATCGAGAATGTGGCCCGCCACTATGCCATCGACACCGTGCTGCACAGCGACGCAGCGTCCTCTTTGGAGAAACTGATGACGCATTGCGACAGCGAGCGTTTGGAGCAGCAAGGAAGCAGGAAGATCGGGTTCATTTGACCCGGTCTTCTAATGAAAGACAGAACAATGTAAAGATTATCGAGCCTGTGCCGCAATGCGGTGCAGGCTCATCTCATTTCCTTGGCCACACGCGCCGCCAAGCGGGCGTTGTTCAACACCAGTTGGATATTCGAAGCGAGGCTGTCGCCACCCGTGAGGTCTTTGATGCGTGCTAACAGATAAGGCGTCGTCTCCTTGCCGTGAATGCCTAACCTCTTGGCATCTGCCAAGGCCTCGTCGATGGCGGCATTGATGCGGTCTGCATCCATGGAATACTCCTCTGGAATGGGGTTGGTGACCAACATGCCACCACCGAGTCCCATCTCCTGCTTGGCGTTGAAGGCCTTGGCCACCTCCTCTGGAGTGTCGAGGCGATAATCCACCTTGAAACCGCTCTTGCGGGTATAGAAAGCGGGCAGTTCTTCCGTGCCATAGCCAATTACCGGCACGCCCTTGGTCTCAAGGTATTCAAGCGTTAAACCCAGGTCAAGAATCGACTTGGCACCGGCACAGATGACCATAACGGGAGTGCGAGCCAGCTCCTCCAAGTCGGCGGAGATGTCCATGGTGATCTCTGCACCACGGTGCACGCCACCCACTCCACCTGTGGCAAACACACGGATGCCTGCCAATGAGGCAATGATCATCGTCGTGGCCACCGTCGTAGCGCCATCTTGTCCGCGTGCCACAAGCACGGGCAGGTCACGGCGCGAGGCCTTGGTGACAGCGGTGCCTTTCTTGCCCAGATATTCAATCTCCGACGGGGTCAAGCCTGCCTTCAGGCGGCCTCCGATGACGGCGATGGTGGCAGGCACTGCCCCTTCATCTCGGATGGTCTGTTCAACCCGCAACGCCGTCTCCACATTCTGTGGGTAAGGCATTCCGTGGGATATGATGGTCGATTCGAGAGCCACGATGGGCTTCCCGCTTTGCAATGCTTCAGCCACTTCGGGCGAGAGGTCAAGGTATTTGTTCATATTATTTGGTTCTATATTCAACTTCAATTTTTTGACACGGGACTACGGGACGCGGGACACGGGACAAGTTCAATGTCTCGCGTCTCGTGGCTCGCAGTCTCGCGTCCAGTGTTGGTTTACGGTATCAGGACTTTCAATGTTATGTTTTGCACATAAAAGGCCGATGTGAGCGGCTTCTGCGATGGTAGCATCAGGACCAGCATGGATGATGCCAGCCATAAGTGCGTCGCCTGCGCCAGTGGCATTAACCACATGGCATGGCAGAGCAGGAAAAAGATGTTTGGCATCGCCCTCAACGACCTCCAGTCCCTCAGCTCCGAGGCTGACAAATCGCCTATCGACACCATGTAAGTCGGCAAGGATGGCGTTTTCGATCTTGTTGCATTTCAGCGCGAAGAAACACTTCTTGGAGGATTGCGCCATGGCCTCTTTGATTTTGGTGGCCTTGGCACCCGAAACGGCATCCACATAAAGGGGTTTATCGGTATGGTCGATGAGATAGGCCAAGGTTTTCACCGGGATGTTGGCATCGGCCACGAAGGCATCGACATCGCCCAGCTGTTCCATTTTTGGGGCAAGCCATTCTGGAGTGATGCCATCGGCAGCAGCCATATCCGCCACGCCACCGACCATCTCGCCATCGCAGTCATTGATGCTCAAAAAACAAGAGCGGGCACCTGGGGCAGCGTAGTCACAGAGACTGATGTCGATGTGGGCTTTACGGCAACTCTCTGCCGTGAAACGGCCGAAGTCATCGCCTCCGAACAAGGTCAGGAAGACGACCTCGTCGCCCAGCAGCGCAAGGTTATGGGCGATGTTGCGCCCTACCCCACCGGCAGTCAGGCGCACCGTGCCGGGGTTGGAGTCGCCAGGCACGAAAGCGTTGAAACTCGTGGCAATAATGTCGGCATTTGCTCCGCCGATTACGCAGATTCTCATGGCTTAGTGTTTTTTATTACATCGGTTGTTATTGGGGCAAAGATACGAAAAAGTATAGATTCCACAAGTATTTGGGAATGACCTATTAGCTTGTGCTGTGATTTGGCACAGGCTTTTGTTTTCTTCGCAGCGTGAAAACTGCAATTGCAACCTCCACATTCAAGAAACTATGCTATTTTTGCATTACAAAACAAACAGCGACAGCCATGTTGAAACTCATCACCGATTCTGCCCATTACACCGAAGTACTCGCTCGAGTCCCCAAGGTCAAGCGCAGCCTCTGGATTGGCACTGCCGACATCAAAGACCTGTATGTCAAGGTGGGCTCTCAAACGAAGCCTTTCCTTGCGGTTTTGGCAGAACTCATTAAAAAGGGCGTTGAGGTGCGACTCATCCATGCCAAGGAGCCAGGTCCAGCGTTTCGTGAAGACTTCGACAAATACCATGCCTTGTTTGATGGCTTGGAGAGGGCGCTTTGTCCGAGGGTACATTTCAAGATCTTGGTCTTTGACGGACAGGCAGCCTACATCGGTAGCGCCAACCTCACTGGTGCAGGCATCGGCATGAAAGGCGATGGAACGCGCAACTTCGAGGCCGGCATCCTCACCGACAATCCTGAATTGGTTGAACAAGCCATGAATCAATTTGATGATGTTTGGATTGGGAAGCACTGCAAGACCTGTAAACGGAAAGATTTTTGTGGGGATCCAATAGCCTGATTGTTTCAGGAACAAGAAAATTTTAAAATCTGTGCTTCAATTCGGCACAGGCTTTTGTTTTCTTTGCAGCATCGTTTAACCCATAAAACTAACATACATGAGCAAAGTATTCAAAGTATGGCCCAAGCGGGTCAAAAGAGTGAACGGCACGGTGCTTACACCCGAAATGGTCATTGTGGTAACTACGAAAATTGGCGTTTCCAATCCCTTTTACAATAACGCCCAGGAAATTAAGGAGGCCTACATGCGTCTCTATCAGTTCGACTACAAAAAAGCCTGCTGCTCTCAATCGGACTTCAATTACACGGCGTTGGATTGAAGAATGTCAATTAAACCCGCAAGCCTATGCATCAATCCAGCACAGGCTTTTGTTTTCTTTGCAGCGTGAAAACCGTCAAATTGACAAATATGAATATATCCTAAATACAATAAAATATGGAAAACAACAGATATGCAAACATCGGTAAAGGCTCACTTGTCAGGGAAGGCATCTTCGTAAGATTTCCCGAACTCGTTCCTGCTTCTTTGGAGAATTATTGGAACAGCAAGAAGCATAAAAAGCTGTTGATAGTTGGAGAAAGCAACTACTTTGAGGATGATGTCGACAGCGTGTTTAAGGACCCAAAAGCGTGGTATTCGGGAGCGGACAAACAACATTTGATACCAGAAGGAAAGAAGAAAGATGTAAGCAACTACAAAGGGTATAAGACTTTTGATAGGTTGTGTAAATCCATGAATGTAGTGTTGAACAAAACAGTTTGCGAGCATGTCTATGAGGAGGCCATGTTCTATAATTATTTTCTGCGTCCGGCCACGGTGAGGAAAAACAACAGATCTTTCAAAAAAGACTGCGCCCAATTAGACCGTGATGTGGCAGGCAGCGCATTATGTGGAATTATCGACCTTGACCGTCCTGATGTGGTTATATTCGTCAGTAAATATGCACACTCGGAATTTAGGAAGTACTTGGAATCAAACAAATTGTCTTATGCTATCCCGATTGATTTCGTCAATCATCCTGCACATCCTGCCTCATGGCATCACAGAAACGGAAACGGGAAACAGAAGTTCGAAAGACTCTTGAGGGAATACTGGATAACCAAATAATCACCTTTTTATCAACCTCGGTTTGTTTCATAGAAATGTTTACCTTTGCTGCAAATATCATACTGGCGTTATGCCTACAAGTGCAAAATCCAAACTGGCCGCCCATGAAAAACTACCAATGCAAAAAATGTGGCATTCTGATTAAAACAGAGCGACAGCCCAATGCGTTCAATTGTCGGGCTGAAAACTACCACGATTGGAACGACCTCGGCGAAGTCGGCTGCGAGAACTACCGATGCAAGAAATGCGGTCTTCTCGTCGAAAGCAAGAGCACCCCATCTACTTTTGGATGCACTGCTGGAGGCTACCACAATTGGCAAGATTTATGTCCTATAGGCACCGATGTCTATCAATGCAAGAAATGTGGAATTCTGTTGTATGCCTCAATGTCGCCCAATGCATTTGACTGCCCTTCGGGAGGGTATCATCAGTGGAATAAGATGAATTGAAAAACAACATGGTACTCTAAATTACTATCATTGTTAAAATTCAACCTTAAAACGACAATATAATTATGAATAGCAACGTAATTGACGAAAAACTCGAAAATCTTTTTAACGAATGGAAGGATCGTATGAAAAAGAATGGTGATATGAATTTCACTAAAGATGGCATCCTTCGAAAAAAAGGAATTCCCGACACCAAGGTAATAGAAACTTGGATGGCATCTTCAAAACGTATTTTGTTTTTGCTCAAAGACCAAAACCAAGAAGGTGGAAAATGGGACGAAGACATTCGTGATTGGCTAACTGTCAATGAAAATACCAGTAATCTTGGCTCGACATTTTTAAAGAACATCGCATACATTCTATGGGGGTTGTCAAAAGCAGATGAAAATAATGATTGGTGGTATAATGAAGTTACTATGTACTTTGAAGAAGTAAAAGAGTATTTCAACACACAACCTTTTGCATTGGTTGAATGCAAGAAACAGCCAGGGGATGGACAACTTAACGATGATGTATTGAAACAACACCTTAGTGACTACGGAGATTTACTCAAGCAGGAAATAGATATTCTTAACCCGAACATAATCGTTTGTACTAATCAACATATCTATGATTTTATCTTAAAGAAATACCCGAAAGAGGAACTTGAATGTATAGATGGATACAATAGTATCCGTTTCCATCCTCTGACTGGAACAATAGTATTATGCTCATATCATCCAAGTGCTTGGAATGTTGATGTTTACGAAGGTGTAATGTGGCATTACAGAGCTTTTTTGAAAAAACACCATCAACCTAAATAAATTAGATACTAGCAATCTTTTCCCTCAGCCTGTGCTTCAATTCGGCACAGGCTTTCTTTTTCTTTGCAGCGTTAAATCGTAACGTACTATGACCATACAAGAAATCTACAACTCACAGCCCGTCAGGAAGGTGGAGTACATGATTCTCGACTGTCAGCGGCAGAGCGAAAAAGGCATGTGGGGCATGGAAACAGGAAGAGTAGCCATCCAAAACCTTTTGGGCATCAGGAAAACCATCTTGAACGAAATGTTCGTGATGGACGACAATTATTTGCAACTGCTCAGTGACTTCAACGAGGCCATGATGCAACAGATGATAGAAATGCGCCATCGTACAATAGCACTTTATGAGTCGGTGGCCAAAGCAGGATTGCCAGGAACCATCGAAGTGGAAGGCAAATGCTATTTCGGCTACGACTATCCTCCTTTGCATCCTATTCAAGACGAACGCGCCAAACGGATGTGGGACATACTGAATGGAACAATCGATGACTTTATTCCCTTGTACAGTGACGGATTCGGACAATTCCGTATTGAGACCTATCATTCCCCCGTCCCAACAATAGAATCCGAACATCAAATGCTTTATTTGAGTGAAGAAACGGACAATTGGAACGAGGGTTTAGACGGAAAACTGACAAAAGACATGCATCTTATATTCGCATTCCACGACCTTTTCGAGCACATGGAATTCGCCATTTTTGACCTCCTTTGGGTGCGCGACTTCAATATCGAACTGAATGTTGAAATCTCATAACAATACAACGACTATGAACAAAAAAGCAACCTCAACGACAATGCCAACCGTTAAAGTAATCGGCGTTGGCTGTGGCGGCAACAATATCGTCAACCATATAAGCCAAAGCCATTTGGAAGGTTTATCCTTCGTGACCTGCGACATGGATGCCAAAGTACTCGAGAAATCAGCCGCCACCACGACCTTGCAACTCGGCACAGACGGACTTGGAAGCGGCAACAGCCCTGAGAAAGCACACATCGCAGCTGAAGAAAACACAGATGCAATAAAGAAATTGTTCGATGACAGACCTTCTATGACCTTTGTCGTTACCTGTCTTGGAGGCGGATGCGGCACGGGTGCGGCTCCCGTAATCGCCCGTGAGTCAAAAAAGTTGGGCATCACGACCGTTGCCTTTGCTACATTGCCATTCGAGTTGGAAGGTGAACGCAGATTCTCGCAAGCCTCGGAAGGAATTCAAAACTTGGCAAGAAACACGGATGCCATCTTTCTCCTCAACAATCAGTACATCAAAACACAATACTGCGACTTGCCCATAAACCAAGCCTTCGCAAAGGCCGATGACCTGTTGGCAGAAGTAGCAAAATGCCTAATCCGTTCCATGACAGAGCCACAACAAGCGACAAAGAAAACCTTAAGAATAAAGGAGTTTTTCAAAAGACTGAAATGCAAATAAAAGCGATGACATCGAAATCATTCAACGCGGCCACCATCGCCCGCCTGCTCAGTCACGAGGACGAGCACGGCATGGGGCGCGTCTTCATGTACACTTTCCTTAATGAAGTGATACGGCAACAGAGGCCCTTCTCGTTTGATTGTGAATCCGCTCATGTAAGCCCTAACTTGATGATTGTTGATAACCAAGGTAGAAGTATCGCCGTTGAGCAAAGGCGCAAACGGCTTAGTTTAACCCTCAACGACCATTGTACCATAGCCTCTGCACTCATTGAATACAAAGGTAAGGCCTATCGCCAAGTCCTTCTTGATTGGCTTGCCGCCTGCATCCGATACACTTCGCTGCAACCCGAACTTCGCAAAGAGCTAACAAGATATGCCCGATTCATTCAAAGAAGAGTTTGGTTTACAAAAGTTTTACCTGTGCATTAATTCGGCACAATCTTTTTGTTATCTTTGCCGCATAAAATCACTTCCATGGAAAATCAAATCGTTATATACCAAACCGACAACGGGCAGACTGCCATTGATGTTAGGATGGAGAACGAAACTGTATGGCTTACACAAGCACAGATGGCGATGCTTTTTCAGAAGGATCAGTCTGTTATTGCACGTCATATCGCCAATGTTTTTAAAGAAGGTGAATTGGATAGAAATAGTAATATGCAAATTTTGCATAATACTCTTTCCAAGTACAAACCAACCACCATTTACAATCTCGATGTCATCATCTCCGTAGGTTACCGAGTAAAAAGTCAGCGAGGTGTGCAGTTCCGCCAATGGGCCAACAAAGTGCTGAAAGACTATCTGCTGAAAGGCTATGCCGTGAACGAGAAAATCCGGAGAAGCCAAATTGGGGAACTGCGGCAATTGGTACAAATGGTGGGCCGGACCATCCAGAACCAACCCCTGCTGAAAAACGACGAAAACCAAGCCTTGTTCGACATCGTGGTGGATTACACATACGCCCTCGACACGCTGGATGATTATGATTATCAACGTTTGGGTGTGAAAGAAACCACGCAAGAGGAGAAGTTTCAAGCGACTTACGACAACGCCATGCAAGCCATAGCGGCATTACGCGAGAAGTTTGGCGGAAGTTCGCTGTTCGGCAACGAGAAAGACGACTCTTTCAAAAGCAGTATTGGGCAAATCTATCAGACTTTTGGCGGTGAAGACTTATATCCGAGCGTGGAAGAGAAAGCGGCCATGCTGCTGTATCTCGTCACCAAGAACCATTCGTTCAGCGATGGCAACAAACGCATTGCCGCAACGCTGTTCCTGTGGTTCCTCAACAACAACGGCATCCTCTACCGCGAGGACGGCAGCAAGCGCATAGCCGACAACACATTGGTCGCATTGACCTTGATGATTGCCGAGAGCAAACCTGAGGAGAAGGATGTAATGGTGAAGGTGGTGGTAAACCTTATCAATCAGAAAAACTAACAACCATGTCCAAAAACCAAATCAACAAATACGTCTGGCTCGTAGAAACGCTCTACCATGCCAAGAAAATCACGCTGAAGGAAATCAACCGCAGGTGGCTCGACACCGATTTGAGCGAAGGTCTGGAGATTCCGCGCCGCACGTTCCATACATGGAAGAACGCGGTGGAAGAGATGTTCGGCCTCGTCATCATGTGCGACAAGAGCGACGGCGACCGCTATTACATCGAAAACCGCGAGGTGCTTGAGGACGACGGCCTGCAGCGTTGGCTGCTCAGCACCATGTCGGTCAACAACACGCTGCTGGACAACAAAGCCCTCAGCGACCGCATCCTGCTGGAAAGCATCCCATCAGGACAAGACTTCCTCGCCACGGTCATGGAAGCCATGAAGAAAAACCGATTGCTGGAAATCACCTATAAAGGCTTTTGGAGCGAAAGCGAGCACACCTTCCCCGTGGCGCCCTATTGCGTGAAGCTGTTCCGGCAGCGGTGGTACATGGTGGGCAACAGCGTCTACGAAGACAAGATCCGCATCTATTCCCTAGATCGCGTACTGGAAGCCCAATTGTCGGAGAAGACCTTCAAATACCCCAAGAAATTCAACCCAGAGAACTACTTCAAAGGCTGTTTCGGGATCATTCGCGATGAGGAATGCCCCATTGAAACTGTGAAACTGAAAGTAAGCGCCGACCAAGCCAACTACCTGCGTTCCCTACCCTTGCATCCTTCACAAAAAGAGCTGGTGCATACGGGCGAATACAGCATCTTCTCCGTTGAGGTGCGTCCCACCTTCGACTTCCAACAGGAACTTCTCTGGAATGGTGATGCGCTTGAAGTGTTGGAACCGCTTTGGCTGCGCAAGGAAATGGCGGGTATAGTGAAACGGATGTGGAACAATTACAGCAAGAAATGAACTCCTTCGCCGCCATAGACTTCGAAACTGCCAACAACGAGCGCACCAGCGTGTGCAGCGTCGGCGTGGTCATCGTTCGCGAAGGCGAGTTTGTGGACTCGTTCTATTCGCTTATTCAACCCGAACCCAATTATTACCTCTATTGGAACACCCTCGTCCACGGCATCACCAAGGCCGACACCGAGGATGCGCCCGTGTTTCCATACGTCTGGCGACAAATTGAACCGCTCATCGAAGGCTTGCCTCTCGTGGCGCATAATAGCCCCTTCGACGAAGGTTGCCTCAAGGCCGTGATGCGCTGCTACCAGATGGATTACCCTGACTATCAGTTCTACTGCACCTATCGGGCCTCGCGAAAGCACTTCGGCAAGCTGCTTCCCAACCATCAACTCCACACCGTGGCAGCAGCCTGCGGCTATGATTTGCTCAACCATCACCACGCCCTTGCCGATGCCGAAGCCTGCGCATGGATTGCTCGAGAGATTTTGTAATTCCATTCGGAATTTATTGTAGTTTTGCAGAAAATTCCGAATAGAAACGGTCATCAAATCGAAATTTATTGTAATTTTACAGAAAAATCGGAATAAAATTGGTTTCAATTCGGAATTTATTGTAATTTTGCAGAAAATTCCGAATAAAAATGGAACAAACTTATATCAAGCGCGAGACTTACCTCCAAAAACTCATCGACCGAATGGACAATGGCGAAGTGAAAATCGTCACTGGTCCAAGGCGATGTGGAAAGTCGTGGCTCCTCAAGCGCATCTTCAAGGATTATCTGGTCTCCAATGGTGTAGCCGAAGAAAGCATCATCATCGTTTCCTTCGACATGGATGACGAAGAGGAAATGTATGGCGACCTCACCGTACGTGGAGCGCTGAAAGAGTTCCTTTACAGCCGCATCACTTCGCCAAATACCAATTATTATGTCATTCTAGATGAAGTGCAAGAGGTGGAGGGTTTTGAAAAGATTGTCAACGGGCTGAATGCCAAGGACAATGTGGATGTTTACATCACTGGGAGCAATTCACACTTCCTTTCTTCCGACATCCGAACCATCTTCCGCGGTCGCGGTGATGAAGTGCGCGTTTATCCACTTTCATTCAAGGAGTTTTGCTCAAACAGGACCGAGCCTATTAACGAACTTTGGAAAGAATACTACACCTACGGGGGCATGCCCGGATTGCTCAACCATCATACTCCCGAGCAGAAAGTGGCTTACTTGCAACGGCTTTGGAGCAAGACCTACCTTGACGATGTGGTGGAACGCAATCATGTGAAAAACCGCGAGGCCCTTTCTGCGCTAGCCGATGCACTGTGTTCATCTATCGGTTCCTTGACCAATCCCAGCCGCATCAGCAATGTGCTGCAAAGTGTTCAAAAGACCAAAATCGACCCAGAAACTGTTGGAAATTACATTGATTACCTTGAGGAGGCCTTCCTTTTCGAAGGTGCAAAACGCTTCAACATAAAGGGAAACAAATATTTTGAAAGCATTAAGAAATACTATGCCGTCGATGTAGGACTACGCAATGCCAAACTCAATTTCCGTCAGCAAGAAATCACTCACATTATGGAAAATGTCATATATAATGAATTGAGGATGAGAGGTTTCAGCGTAGATGTTGGATTGGTGGAAAGTCGCGAAATGCGTGAAGGCAAGATGGCCTACATACAATACGAAATCGACTTCATCGCACAAAACGGGATGGACAAGTACTATATCCAATCCGCCTTCAAGATGGACAATGCCGAAAAGCAAGAAAATGAAATCCGCTCTCTGCAAAAAGTGGACGACAGTTTCAAAAAAATCGTCATCACTGGAGACGACATCGCCACTTATACCGATACAAAAGGTATAGTTTATATGGGATTATTTCAGTTTTTAAAGGGAGAATTATTATGAACACAAAACAAGCCTTAGACCTGCTCAAATCCGGCAATGCCCGCTTCGTTTCGGGAGCCTTGACACCGAAAGACAACTATGCAACACTGCGGGAGCAACTCAGCGCCGGTCAACATCCCTTTGCCGTGGTGCTGTGCTGCTCCGACAGCCGCGTGGCACCTGAAATCATCTTCGACCAAAAACTCGGCGACCTCTTCGTCATCCGCAATGCAGGCAACATCGTGGACGAGGAAGTCCTTGGTTCCATAGAATATGCCGTCGAGCATTTGGAAACACCTTTAGTGGTCGTCATGGGACACTCCTCCTGTGGCGCGGTCACGGCAACCTGTCAAGGCGGTGATTTGCCTGGACACATCCATGATTTGGCCAAACGCATCAAGCCTTCTATCAACACAAACTGCTGCATCGATGACAATGCGAAGCAACATGCCAAAAGGATGACACAACTGATCGAAGAAGATGAAATCGTCCATCATGTTGGTGCCCAAGTCGTTGCGGCTTTCTACGACCTACAAAGCGGAAAAGTGGAATGGCTATAACGCAGTTTTCCTTATTTTTGTCATCTCATTCATAGAAAACAGACCATGAAAACAAACACAAAACACATAACCTTAGCGTTAATCGCTTCAATTCTTACCTTTATGACCGCCTGCAACCAAAAAACACCCGTCGACCTTATCATCCACAATGCCAATATCTACACCGTCGACAACGACTTCTCCAAAGCCCAAGCCTTTGCCGTGAAAGACGGTAAGTTTGTCGCCGTCGGCGATGAAGAGTCCATCATACGCCAATACGCCGCCAAGGAAACCATCGATGCCCAAGGTGACGCGGTGTATCCTGGCTTCATGGATGGGCATAGCCACTTCACGGGCTACGGCGAGAACCTTGTCCGCTGGGCCGACCTGAAAGGTTGCCAATCATACGATGAAGTCATCGAACGCCTCAAAGTACACGACAGCCTCTACCCTGCCGAATGGCTTTTGGGTCGCGGCTGGGACCAAAACCTCTGGGAAGTGGCCGAGTTCCCCGACAATACGAAACTCGCCGAAGTCTTCCCCGACAAAAAAGTCCTGCTGACTCGCGTGGATGGTCATGCAGTATTGGTCTCAAAAGAAGTTCTTGCACTAGCCAACATCGATGCCAACACGAAGATGGACGGCGGCATGGCTATCGTCAAAGAGGGTCGCTGCACGGGTGTGTTGTTAGACAACCTTGCTGATGCTGCCAAGGCTTTGGTGCCCAAGATGGAGACAGTCCAAAGCATCCAAGCCCTGCTCAAGGCGCAAGAGAACTGCATGGCGGTCGGTTTGACTAGCGTCACCGATGCTGGACAGGACATTGCCACCATTGAGCTCATCGACAGCTTGCAACAGGCGGGACAACTCAAGATGCACATCAACGCGATGGTCAACCCTGACGACGAGACGATGGACCACTTTATGAGCCAAGGTGTCATCGACAAGGAAAGGCTCACCGTCCGCAGCGTGAAGATCTATGCCGATGGTGCCTTGGGTTCACGCGGTGCAAAACTACTTGAACCTTATACCGATGACCCGACCAACGACGGCTTGATACTGGAAAGCGACGAGTTCTACCGTCACGTCTGCCAAAAGGCCTACGATGCCAATTACCAAGTCTGTTGCCATGCCATCGGTGACGGCGGTGTGCACCATATCCTTGACATCTACTCCGAATACCTGAAAGGCCATAACGACCTCCGCTGGCGTATCGAGCACTCGCAAACGGTGAGCGACGCGGACTTCCAACGCTTTGGAGATTTATCAGTCATACCCTCCATCCAAACCACCCACTGCACCTCCGACATGGACTGGGCCGATGAGCGTCTCGGCGAGCGCATCAAGAACGCATACGCCTATCAGCAACTGCTACAACAAAACGGTTGGGTCATCAATGGCACCGACTTCCCCATCGAGGACATCAGCCCCATCTATACCTTCTATGCTGCCGTGGCACGCAAACACCTGGACGGCACGCCCGCCGAAGGCTTCCAAATGGAAAATGCATTAACCCGCGAGCAAGCCTTGCGTTCCATCACCATTTGGGTGACCAAAGGTTGCTTCCTTGAAGGTCGCAAAGGCAGCATAGAAGAGGGAAAAGATGCTGATTTTGTGATTCTTGATAGAGACCTTATGACCGTGGCTGAAAGCGAAATCCCCATGGTTAAAGTGAAGATGTGCCATATCCACTAACCCAACCTAAAACCTTATGGAAAACCCTGCCGAATTCGACTATATCCTCATCAAAGACGCCACCGAGAACAACCTGAAGCATGTCACCGTCAAGATTCCGAAGCGACAAATCACCGTGGTGACGGGCGTGTCGGGGTCGGGAAAGTCATCTCTGGTGCTGGATACCATCGCAGCCAAGTCGCGGCGGGAGTTGAATGACACCTTCCCTTCCTTTACCCAGCAATATCTGCCCAAGTATGGTCGTCCCCATGTCGGCGACATCGAGAACCTGCCTATCGCCATCGTTATTGAGCAAAGGAAGCCCACTTCCAACTCACGCTCCACAGTAGGCACCTACACGGACATTTACGCCCTGTTGCGTCTGTTGTTCTCACGCATCGGGCAGCCTTTTGTGGGTTATTCCGATGCCTTCTCGTTCAACCATCCTTCGGGGAGCTGTCCACGGTGTGCCGGATTGGGCGAAATCCGAGAATTGGACATCCACAAGCTTGTCGATTTCGACAAGTCGCTCAACGACGAGGATACCATCCACTACATCGCCTTCGGCAAGGGCGGCTGGCGCTGGATCCGTTATGCCCACAGCGGTCTCTTCGACCTCGACAAGAAAATCAAGGACTACACTCCTGAGGAGCTTGACTTATTCCTCAACTCTCCGCAAATCAAGCTGAAAAACCCGCCTTCCAACTGGCCTAAAAGCGCCAAATATGAAGGTCTCATACCAAGAATGTACCGCAGCATCATCAACTCGGAGGAAGGTCTGCTCCATGCCGCAGTCCTCAACCCCATGCTGACCATGGGCACCTGTCCCGACTGCGGGGGCACCCGCCTCAACGAGAAGATACGCTCCTGCAAGATCAAAGGCATAAACATCGCCGAGGTGACCGCCATGAGCATCGCCGACTGCCGCCAGTGGATGGAGACCATCGACAATCCTCTTGCCGAAGACATCAAGCACGCCACCATCGAAAGGCTTGCCGCTTTGGAGGAAATCGGTCTCGGCTACCTCACCCTCGACCGCGCCATCGGCACACTCTCGGGCGGCGAGGCGCAACGCTGCAAGATTGCCAAATACATCAACTCTCCCCTCTCCGACGTGATGTACATCCTGGATGAGCCTAGTGTCGGCCTACACAACCACGACATCCTGCTCATGCAGAAGTCGGTGCAGAAGCTGAAAAACCACGGCAACACCGTCATCTTGGTGGAACACCATAAGGATATGATCAAAATCGCCGACCACATCATCGACATGGGTCCTGGTGCGGGCATGAAAGGCGGTGAAATCGTCTTCGAAGGCAGCTACGACGAATTGTTGCGAAGCCAGACACTGACAGGCATTTCACTCAGCGCAACAAGTTCCATAAAGGAACAAGTTCGTCAGCCCAAGTCTTTTTTCCACCTTGAAAGCGCCACCTTGCATAACATCAAAAACCTGACAGTGGATTTGCCCTTAGGCGTGATGTGCGGCATCGCGGGTGTGGCCGGCTCGGGCAAGAGTTCATTGATGGAGTGCTTTGTAAAAAATGTTGAATCGTTGAATGTTGAATTGTTGAACTGTTCTCGCGACAACAGAACAACAATTAAACAATTAAACAACCCAACAATTAAACAGTCAGACATCGTCTACATCAGCCAGAAGAATATCGGCATCAGCCTACGTTCCACTCCCGCCACCTATCTCGAAGTGGCCGACGACATCCGAAAACTCTTTGCCAAGGCCAACAAGACCAAAACCGACCTGTTCTCCTTCAACGGCAAGGGCGGTTGCCCCGTCTGCCAAGGCAAGGGCGTCATTGTTAGCGACATGGCCTTCATGGACGCCATCGAGACCACCTGCGAGGCCTGCGGCGGACTGCGTTACAACAAGGAAGTCTTATCATATAAGGTCAACGGCATGAACATTGCCGAGGTGATGGACTTGACCGCCAACAAAGCCTCAGAGATGTTCGCCGGCACCGTCATCGCCGAGAAGCTGGAGCCTTTGCGCAAGGTCGGGTTGGGTTATTTGCATCTGAATCAGTCGCTTTCGACCCTTTCGGGCGGCGAGTTGCAGCGCATCAAGTTGGCTTCCTATCTTCGCGACGCAGGCAAGATCTTCATCATGGACGAGCCTTCCGACGGTCTCCACCTCAACGACATCAAGCGCATCCTCGACCTCTTCGACACCATGGTTGAAGCAGGCAACACCATCTTCCTTATCGAGCATAACCTAGAGATGTTGAAAGCTTGTGACTACCTTGTGGAACTCGGTCCCGGCGGCGGCGCCATGAGCGGCAAAATCATCTTCAAAGGCACACCGAAAGAGATGCTAAATTGCAAAGATTCTGTTACTGCGCCATATCTTTCAGCGCATTAGCCACGCAATTTTTTTTCGCCATAGCGAAGACAATAGTATTCCAAAAAAGTGTATTTTTGCATCTTTCAACATTTTGCAAACTAATTTCCATTTCAATGAAACGCTTATTTCAATGCGGATTACTGCTCGCAGCCATAATCTTTGGGCTGGCATTTCATCTTACAGCGCAATCCTCACAAATGACCATCTATCTCAACGATGGTGCTGAGAGAACCTATTTTATGACGCCAAGCGACCGCGTCTATTTCGAAGATAATGAGGTTCTTGTGGTCGAGACCACCGTCACCATGCGATCGGACAGGTACAATCTTGCCGACATCCGAAAAATCACTTGTGCCGAAGCAGTTGGCGTCCAAGAAGATTCGGAAGCCTCACCTATCCTCTCCCCCAACCCTGTTCACGACACCTTCATACTGCGTAATCTCAATGGAGAAGAGACAGTCCGAATCTACGCTCTTGACGGCAGATTAATGAAATCGATGGAGGTCACGAGCGAACAACACATCGACATCTCCGACCTCCCCATCGGGCTTTATCTTGTAAAAACCGAGCACCAAACCCTTAAAATGATCAAGCTATGAGAAAGACATTATTAGCTGCCCTTCTGCTGGCTTTCATGGGGCTCAACGCACAAAACTACCACATCAACCTTCACCATAGCGTTTCTGTGGTATACGACAACGACATAAATACCATCAGCGACATCCGCTTCCAAGGCAGCCAGCCTGCCAACATGCTCATCAACGGAGAAAGCGGGACGATGACCTTCCCCCTTACCGCTTTCGATAGTATCACCTTCGTCAAGCAAGAAGAACCGCCTCAACCCCCTGCGGGCGACACGGTCTACATCACTTATAATGGTTCCAGCGTAGAGGTTATCAACCCATTCTCCAACAACGGCGTGACGGTGAGCACCAGTAGTGCCAACGTCACAGTGAACTCCACTATGGTCAATGTGCCTTATGTTGTTTCTGGTACCTCAAGCAACGGATCATATACGATTTACAGCACCTCACCCTTCTATTTGGCACTCAATTCTTTATCGCTGACTAGCACAAGCACAGCTGCCATCAATTTGGCTTCCAATGTCAACACAACCCTTGCTTTGAGAGGCACTTCCACCCTCGCCGACGGTGCCAACAGCAGCCTCAATGCAGCACTTTATGCCGCAGGCAGCCTCACTATTGGAGGTTCTGGAACAATGCGCATTACAGGCAACGCCAAGCACGGCATAGCGATGGAAGGTACGATGACGGTCAATTCAGGCACTATCACTATCCTGGACACCGACAGCGACGGCATCCACGGCAGCAGCAACCTGACATGGAACGGTGGCACACTCGATATCGTTTCGGCTGGTTCCGACGGTCTCGACTTCTCGGGTACCATGACTATCAACGATGGCGTTCTCACCATCAACACGACGGCAGAAAGCCAAAGATGTATCAAAGTGACGAACGCCTTCACCATGATGGGAGGCGCACTTCATCTCATCATCAATGGCAACGACTGCAAAGCCATTAAGGGTGATGCCGATATCAATATCAGCGGTGGCACTGTGGATGTGCAAATATCTGGCACAGGCTCGCACGGCATTTCGTCCGACACCGATGTTGTCATCGGCGGCACAGCTGACATCACCGTTGTCTCCTCATCGCAAGACGGCAAGTGCATCAAGAGCGACGGCACCGTCCACGTCAACAGCGGGACTCTCAATCTCACCCACTCTGGAGATATTTCAAAAGGCATCACTGCCACAGGTGATGTAACCATTGCTAGCGGCAATATCACCATCAATGCATCAGGTAGTACCATACTTGAAAATGTCAATAACCAAAACGTGCCTGCCTATTGCACTGCCATCAAGAGCGATGCGGACATCACCATATCGGGAGGAACCTTCCATATCACCTTGCCCACCAGCAACCATGGTGGTAAGGCTATCAGCGCCGATGGCAATCTGACCATCAACAACGGTGACTTCACCATCACCACACAAGGCAACGGCGCCTCCTACACCGTCAGTGGCAGCACAAAAGACGCCTACACCTCATCGTGCCTCAAGTGCGACGGCAATATGCAAATCCTAGCTGGCAATTACACCCTCAGTAGCTCAGGAACGGGCGGCAAGGGTATCAATGTAGGTGGCACCCTCGTTATTGGTCAGCAAGGCGCCAACAACGACGACCTCATCCTCAACGTCACCACCTCAGGCGAACGCATAACTGTCTCAAGCGGCGGTGGTGGCTGGCCAGGCGGAGGTGGCGGCGACTATGCCAATCCCAAGGGTGTCAAGGCACAAGGTAACCTGACCATCAACAGCGGCAACATTACCGTGCATTGCACCCAAACGCAAAACGAAGGCGGCGAGTGCATCGAGAGCAAGGCTACGCTGACCATCAACGGTGGCAACATCGAGGCCTACTCGGTGAAGGACGATGCCGTCAACGCGGCACAAAACCTCACCATCAACGGCGGCATCTATTATGCCCATAGTGACAACAACGACGGCACCGACTCAAACGGCACCATGTTCCTCAACGGTGGACTCAACATCTCCAACGGTGCCCGTTCACCTGAGGAAGGCTTCGACTGCGACAACAACCAATTCAAGATCACCGGAGGCACAAGCATCGGCACAGGCGGCGGCACCAGCAACCCCACACAGAACGTATGCACCCAGCCATCACTGAAAATCAACACGCAGCAGGGCTACGCCATACAAATCCTTAAGTCAGACGGTACCGTGATTTGCACCTACCAATGTCCCACCTTCACGGGTGGAGGTGGAGGTGGCTGGCCCGGAGGAGGCGGTAACAGCATGGTCATGCTCTTCACCGACCCACAACTGCAAACAGGACAGTCGTACACCGTAAAATACAACGGCACCATCAGTGGCGGCACCAACTGGAACGGCTACTACACGGGTAATGTCACCTACTCGGGCGGACAAAGCACCACGGTCAACGTCAATTCGATGGTCACCACAGTGAGTGCAGGAGGCGGAGGATGGTAAACCCAGCAATCATAGCATACATCGAGCAGGAAATCCTCCCCCGCTACGACCACTTCGATGCTGCCCATCAGCGTAACCACGCCGATGAGGTCATCGAAAGGAGTCTTGCTTTGGCAAAGCATTATGAAGTGAACAACGACATGGTCTATGCCATCGCCGCCTACCATGACACAGGGCTATGCGAAGGCCGCGACACGCATCATCTCGTCTCGGGACGCATCATCCGTGAGGATAAGAAACTACGTGACTGGTTTACCGAAGACCAAATAGAGACCATGGCGCAGGCCGCCGAGGACCATCGCGCCTCAAGTGGCCATGAGCCTCGCTCTATTTACGGCAAAATCGTGGCGGAGGCCGACCGCCTCATCTCGCCCGAAAAGGTCATCCGTCGCACCATACAATTCACTCAAGACCACTTCCCCGACTATGACAAGGAGCAACAATACCAGCGTTTTCGTGAACATCTGATGGAAAAGTACTCCGATACGGGCTACCTTAAGCTATGGCTGCCCGAATCGGAGAATGCGCCACGTTTGGAAGAGTTGCGAAAGATTATTCGTGACGAGGTGAAGATGCGAGAAGCCTTTGATCGTGCCTTCGGACACACCCAAGAAGCCAAACAACAAGACCAATAAAAGCAGGACACCATAATAATTGTAGCTTTGTCACACGAATAAAGAAAATTTGTATTTTTGCAATCCTAAAACCTAGAAAAATGAAAAAAGTCTTTATCACCTTTATTTTCCTTTGCCTCGGCGGTCTCGTCATGGCGCAGGAAGGCAATGAAACGGAATTCAAGATGGCATTGGGCGACACAATCGTGTGGAAACCTTTTGCAGATTGCAATATGTTGGGTTACAACATCAAAGGCCCTAAAGTCATCAGTTTCAAGCCTGTGCATTTCGGCGAAAAGATCGAAATCATCGCCAAGACTGTCGGCAAGAGCAGCATTATTGCCACATGTCAAGACAACAACACCGAAGCCATGGCCAATATCATCGTTTTCGACCCTAACGATGTGCCCGTCATCGCCGAAAAGCCCGTGAAGCCTGCCACACAGACCTTCACTGGCTCTTACACGTTCAACCCGCCCACCAACAATTATTTCATCACCATCAACGACATGGGCAGCGGATTCAATGAGACCTATATGAAACACGGTGACGATGAAGCTTACAACGACGGACAAGGCGTTGACCGTTTCTGGAACGTCAAGACCGGAAAGAACTGGTACTACCGTCCCGATGCACAAGGTTGGACTGACGATGTCGACTGGGAGTTCGAGCCCTTTGGAACAAGCTTCCCCATCCTCAACTCCTTCGCCAACGAAGTGAACAAGGACAACCTCTCCAACTACTATGTCGGTACCGAAAAACTCACGGTCGGTGGTTCTGAAAAACCCTTCGATATCGATTGCTGGCATTTCTTTGTCGACTACGAGGATGACACTGTCATCCAATACTGGGTCGACCCCAACAACGGCTGCACGCTGAAGCGTCAAATCAACGCCGACCCCGCCAAGGTGGTCACCGTGTACGACCTCAAGTACAACCGTCTTTACTTCGGTCCCAGCTTCAAGAAAGGCTTACATGACATTACGAGATGAATGAGATTCCCCTGCGGGGAATGGAGATGGATGTGTGTTTATTATGCGACGGCAAAAAGAACCGATAATTAAATGGTGTTCGAGGCCGCCGCAAAACAAAAAAAGAACAGACTCCATTCCCGAAGGGAAACTCAATCTTGAAATTTTGAAATCCTGAAATCATAAATAACATACGTCAATGGAAAACATCGAATTAAAGAAAACCCCTTACAACCAGATCCATCACGACCTGGGCGCCAAGATGGCTGAATTTGCCGGTTACGACATGCCGATCCAATACACCGGCCTCGTCGAAGAGCACAATAACGTCCGCAACAACGTCGGTGTATTCGACGTGAGCCACATGGGCGAGTTCCGTGCCAAAGGTCCTATGGCCAAGCAGTTCATGCAATACTGCACCGTCAACGACGTCGCCGCTTTGAGCGATGGCAAGGTGCAATACACCTGCCTTCCTAACGGCAAGGGCGGCATCGTGGACGACATGCTCGTCTACCGCATTGCCGACGACCACTATTTCATGGTGCCCAATGCCGCCAACATCGACAAGGACTGGGCTTGGATGAGCCAGATTGCCGAGAAGTTCGGCATGACCCTGGGCGAAGACTTCAAGAACGAGAGCGAAGAATGGGCACAACTGGCCGTGCAAGGTCCTAACGCCCTGAAAGCCATGCAAAAACTCACCAAAGCCAATGTGGTTGACATGGAATACTACACCTTCCAGATCATCAACTTCGCTGGTGTCGACAACATCATCTTCTCGACCACGGGTTACACAGGCTCGGGCGGTTGCGAGATCTACATCCCCGTCGCTCATGCCAAGGAGGTTTGGGACGCCGTCTTCGAGGCCGGCAAGGAGTTCGGCATCATGCCCGCTGGTCTGGGCTGCCGCGACACCCTGCGTCTCGAGAAGGGCTTCTGCCTCTACGGTCACGAGATCGACGACACCATCAGCCCCATTGAGGCTGGCTTGGGTTGGATCACCAAGTTCGTCGACGGCAACGACTTCCTCAACCGCGAAATCTTCGCCGCTCAGAAAGCCAATGGCGTAAGCCAGAAGATTGTCGGCTTCGAGATGATCGACCGTGGCATTCCGCGTAACGGCTACGAGGTGTGCGATGCCGAAGGCAACTGCATCGGCATGGTGCGTTCGGGCAGCCCGTCGCCCTCGACTGGCAAGAACATCGGTACCGCTTTGGTGAAGAAAGCCTTCAGCAAGAAGGACACCGAAATCTTCATCAAGATCCGCAACAAACTCATCAAGGCCGTCGTGGTCAAGATGCCGTTCCTGCCATGATGCGTATCTGTCATCTCCTGACGGCAACCTTGTTGCTATGCATTGCCTCTGCAAACGCACAGGAGGTGGCGTTTTCGGCCCCTGGCGGGTTTTACGAAAACCCCTTTGAACTGACCTTGTCCTGCACCCAGCAGGACAAGGTCATTCATTATACGACCAATGGCAACACTCCGACGGCAAACGACCCTATCTATCAGAAACCTTTGCTGTTGGACGCACATCTCTTCTCCCGCTCCGACATCTACACCATCATCAACTGTCCTGACAGCCTTTGGTTTCAGCCCGACTCGGTCCAAAAGTGCATCGTCATCCGAGCTGCGGCTTTCAACGAGACAGGGGAACGCGTCGGCGGCGTAGCAACAAACACCTATCTCATCCGTTCGCTTGGCTGCGACACGCATGGTTTGCCCATCATGTCATTGTGCGCCGATTCGCTAGATTTGTTCGATTATGAGAGAGGCATTATGGTTCCAGGATTGCATTTCGACGCATCGGACCCCGACTATTCCGGCAACTATTACCAATCGGGCAGAGAATGGGAAAGGATTTGCAATGTCGAGTTCTACGAAAGCGGGAATCGCGGCATCAACCAACAAGCCGGACTGAGGACACATGGCCTCAGCACACGACGCTATGCCCAAAAAGGCCTTAAGATCTATGCCCGCGAAGAATACGGCAAGAAAAGATTCAAATACAAATTCTTCGACGACACCGACATAGCGAGTTTCAAACACCTGAAAGTCAAACCCTTCCAAGGTGGATGGCGCAGTATCGGCTGTCAAGACTATATCACTGGGCGCATTGCAAGGCAACTTAATATTGACTGTCTCGCTTCCCGTCCAATGGTGCTTTTCATCAACGGAGAATATTGGGGCATCTACTTCCTACAGGAGAAACCCGACGAAAGGTACATAGAAGACCATTACGACGCCGACCTCAACACAATCAACCTCATCGAAGCATGGACAGGCAACCACTTGGAATACGGCTCGAACGAAACTTATAAGGCTCTGTACAATTGGATCCAAGACAACGACCTTGCCGATGACGACAACTACCAATACGTTTGCGAACAAATTGACATCGACAATTTCATCGACTATATCGCCTTCGAGACCTTCATCGCCAACCTTGACTGGCCAGCAAACAACGCGCGTTGCTGGCAGGCCGACAACAGCCTTTGGAGATGGCTGTTTTTCGATGGCGACGCGTGTCTTTTCAGACCCATGTCGGCTTACGACTCCTTCGCCTACGCCACTTATGACGGGGAAGACCTCTACCCATCGAACAAATACTCGACAATGTTTTTCAGGAAACTCTTAGAAAACGAAACTTTCAAGACCCTTTTCATTTCGCGCTACTACCAACTCTTGTCCACCACCTTCCGTTACGAGTCGACAAAACCCTTCTATGACGAGGCATACGCACTTATTTCGGAAGAAATCGACAACCAATCCCATCGTTTCAGGAATCCTGAGAGCAGAGAATATTGGGAAAACGAAATGGCGAGGATTGATGATTTCCTGTCGCATAGGGTATTCGATATTGACAATGCCATCTGCAACCACTTTATCACCACTAGTCCTCAATTGAGCTTTGCGGATGTTTATTACAACGGCACGGAGAGTCTTATTCACCTCGAGGTTGAATCCGAAACAACCGCTAAAGCCTACTTCCGAGTATTCGACATCATGGGCAAGCACTACATCACCGCCACGCGCATACTGGGCATGGGCAAGAACGAGATAGACATTCCCTTCGAATCAAATTCTGGCATTTACATCATCACGAGTGGAGCAAAAGCTGGAAAGTTCGTTGTTATCAACTGACTCTCAATTCTTTTTATACAATAGTCTGCCAAAATTTCCGACCTTTGCAGCGGAATGATTCTTGATAAAGCCAAGGGCATGGATAACAAACAGGAAAGAAAGAAGTTTTTCGGCAGTCTCGTCATCCCGCTTCTTATCGTGGTCGTGATGTGGCTGGTGAAAATCTACGAGACTTCGTCAGGCGTCAATCTTGGTCATTGGGGTTTAGTGCCACATAGTGTCAAGGGGCTTGTCGGCATTCTCACTTTGCCTTTCCTGCATGGCAATTGGGAGCATCTCTTGTCGAACAGCGTCCCCATCCTCGTCCTGGGCACCGCTTTGTATTACTGCTACCCCACCCTCGCCAACCGCGTGTTGCTCATCACCTATCTGGCCAGTGGCCTCATCACCTGGTGCATCGGCGACCCCGATTCAATACATATCGGAGCGAGCGCCCTGGTCTACGGGCTCAACCTCTTCCTCATCGTGAGCGGCTTCATCCGGGGCAACCGCATGCTCATCGTCATCTCGCTCATCATGGTGTTCCTCTACGGCAGTTTTATTTGGGGTATGATCCCCTCGCTGGCCATCCCGCAAAACATCTCATGGGAAGGCCATCTCAGCGGGGCGCTGATTGGCATTGTGTTGGCAATATTCTTAAGGAAAGAAGGCCCTCAAAAGGAAGTACATCATTGGGATGACGACGATGACTCGACAGACTCCGAGTCCGGTGAAAAGCCTTATTGGGACACCCCGACGCCCTCAGACGACGAGCTGACGGTGCAATATCGCATCAGACATTGAAATCAACCTCAAGTCTTTCCATCACCTGGCGAGCGATGTCCTTTTGGCCTTTGACATTGGGATGATTCCAGAATTTATGGATATCCAAATCGATGCAGTCCACACCATAATGATTGGTGATGCGATGGACAGATTCGATGAGATTCTGTCGTGTCTCCTCGGTAATAGAGTCTGGGAACGGATCTGTTTCAAGGAGGAAATACAACTTGGCATCGGGATAAAGCCGTTTCACATTGTCTAACAGATAAGCCATGGCCGGACGAAAACTGCATAGTTGTTCGTCGGTCCAATTCGCGTATACATAGTCACCAAAAGGAGCGTTTTTATACACGTCGTCGGTGCCACCGAGGATGAAAATCACATCGGGATTGCCTAAGCCATACATACGGTGGATGAAGGAATTCCGCATGTAATGGTCACCGTTGGGAAACTCATGGTAATTGCAGATTAAGGTACCCGTGAACGAATTGTTCCGTTCCAAAGACCATTCCATCTCAACAGCCACCCTGTACCACCACATCATTTCGACATCATCAACTCCAATTTCCGAATAATGTTCCCAGCATTCATTGCTGTCGGGATAAACATAGCCCTCGAAAGTGGAATAGCTGTCGCCCAACACCGAGAGTTTTGTCGCGCTGGAATCATTAGGGTCGAAGGGATCGTAATGCACGCAAGCCGACAACAGGACAGCAGAAACAAGAAATAAAAACAGTTTCCTCATATTCAGTCAATTACAATCATTTCGGTACGACGATTCACGGCACGATGTTCATCGTTGTCATTAGGAACCAATGGCTTGGCGGCGCCGTATCCTTTGGCTGTCAGACGGTTTCCGTCAATACCCTTTCCAATCAGGGCATCGCGGACTACCACAGCGCGTTCGGACGAGAGTTTCAAGTTGTAGTTGGCATTGCCCACATCGTCGGTATGTCCGGCCAACTCTACTTTCAGTTCAGGGTTGCGCTGGAGGAAGGCGGCGAGCATCTCTATGCCCGACTGCGAGTCCTCGGTCAAGGCGGCGCTGTTAAACTCGAACTGGATGTTTTGAAGCACCACGGCATCGCCAGGCTCCAGCTCCACCACATCCACTGTAGAGAGGTAGTTGGCAGAGTCGGAACGCACCTCCTCGGGCAACTCGAAAGTATAAATGTCGTAACCACCTTGGCCGCCCTCGCGTTGCGAGGAGATGAAGGCCGTCTTGCCGTCGGCCGCCACGAAGAAGTTGATCTCATCGCCCTGTGTATTGATGGGGAAGCCCAAGTTGACAGGCTCCTGCCATTGTCCGTCCTCTCCTCTACGGCTCATGAAAAGGTCGAAGCCACCCATGCCGATGTGTTTGTCTGATGAGAAATAGAGCGTGCGTCCGTCAGGATGAAGGAAGGGCGCCATCTCGGTACCTTGGGTATTAATAGGTGCGCCTATGTTTTTGGGCTCACCCCAACTGCCGTTGGCATTGCGCAGGCAACGAAAGATATCGGCATTGCCCGCGCGACGCGAGACGAAATAAAGCTCACGTCCGTCGCTGCTCACACAAGGCTGCGACTCCCAGTTTCTCGTGTTGATGCTTTGCGAAAGCGGCATAGGCATCGACCACTGTCCATCCACCCATTCAGCCACATAGAGGTCGCAACTACTGTCGCGCGTCCATCCGCAGCCTGTCAGATAGAGTTTCTTGCCGTCGGCGGAGATGAAAGCTGCACCTGGGTCAACATCGTCAGGAAAAACGGCAAATTTTAGAGGTTGTGGCACAGTCCATTGTTCGCCATCCCATGATGAGACAAGAAGAGTTTCCTTCTGATAGCCTTCCGTCATGGTCATTTTACGCGTCAGCAAGAGCTGCGACCCATCAAACGACAACATATTGACATACTCGTCATCGGTTGTATTAATGGCATCGCCCAAAGTCTCAGGGTCAAATGCCACAGGATGGGAATAGGCCCAATCGCGGAAGGTGGCTTGTGCAAGCATTTCCGACGCCACTGCATTTTGAGCTTCGTTTTTGAACTGCTTCGACTGGTACCATTTTAGCAAAAGAATCTCACGCTTGTAAGCCCCTTGACGGTCATAAAGCCGAGCCAATGAGATGGCAGCAGGCGGGAACAACAAGGAATCACAGAAAAGGGATTTCTCATAGCCCAAGATAGCCATGTCATAGTCTTGGGTCTCCATTCCAATCTCGCCTTCTAGAAGCCACGCCTCGGCATAGTTGGGATCTTCTGTCACGGCCTTCAGCACTTGCTGATGCGCCTTCTTATAGTCGTGTTTCAGGAATGCCTCCTCGGCTGCCTCATACGCCTTGACAGCCTTCTTGGGATGTTGGGCAAAGGCCGAACAAACAGAAACAAGAAGCAGCAATATGAGCGCAACACGTTTCATTTCTTGCTATTTTTCAATTCTCTTTCAATCCATTTGCGAAAATCCACCACAAAAACGCGGGCCGTCATGGTTTGCGAGGTTTCGGCAGACACATAACAGCGGCCATCGTCAAAGAAACATATGCCTTCCATCTGTCCACCAGCCAATTGGGGCATCTCGAAACGATGATTGGGCAATTTGACCCCTGCTTCATCGAAATCGAAGATGATGTACATAAAAGGTTTCCATATATTCTTCACATAGCCCACAACGACCAAGATGTGGCGCTCACTATCATAATCCGCACCCGTAATCAGGCCTTGCGAGTCGAAGCCATTGACCACTTCTGCCACATAATCGCCAAGTGTTTTGGGCAAACGATAGAGGCGTGTGGTGCCAGTAGCCCAACCTTTGGCGAGAAGATAGAGGCAATCATCGGCGGCGAAGAACGCCTCGCAGTCGTAGTCATGCCTATACTTTCTCTTCGAGAAGTCTGTTTGGTCTACATAGCGGAAAGTGATGGAGTCGACTTCGACAACGGCATCGCCCTCATCAGGAATAGAGGACAAAGGAAACGTATAGACTTTCAAGTCTTTGCGTGTGCCTTTGTTGTTACCGAATTCACCAACAAACACGCTCTTGTCATCTGTGCACACATCTTCCCAGTCCATGTTTCTCACATGGGCCAAGGTAACTCTCTGTACGATTTCAAAAGTAGTGGTATCCAGGGCAAAGAGGATGGGCTTGCCTCCGCTGTCATTATGCGTCCAAAGGCGACCATTATGAAAAAACAGGCCCGAGGTCTCACTCACCTCTTTAGGCAACTCCGACTTGAGTTGTGGAACGAAGAAAGGCGAAAAGCCGCCTTCTGCCTGCGCCCATACATAAGGCGAAAGCAGCAGCAACAACCCAACGAGCCACGCTTTTTTCATAAGGTTTACTTCGGATAGACCTCGCCTTTAGCGGCTTTCAAGGTGTTTTGCAGCAGCGAGACAATAGTCATGGGACCTACGCCACCGGGCACCGGGGTGATCTTCGAAGCCACTTTATAGACCTCGTCATAATCCACATCACCCATGATCTTGTAGCCTTTCGGGCTGGAAGCATCTTCGATGCGGTGGATGCCCACGTCGATGACGACGGCACCAGGTTTCACCATGTCGGCAGTCACAAACCCTTGCTTGCCGATGGCAGCCACGAGGATGTCGGCATTGCGGCAGATGTCGGGCAGATTCTTGGTGCGGCTGTGGCACAGCGTGACAGTGGCATCGATGCCTTTACGCGACATGAGGATGGCCATAGGCGTGCCTACGATGTTGGAACGACCCAATACGACCACATTCTTACCCACGGTCTCGATACCCGAGCGTTTGATGAGCTCCATGATACCATTAGGGGTGGCAGGAACAAAGCAGGGATGTCCGAGTTGCATGCGACCTGCGTTAACGCTGGTAAAGCCGTCCACATCCTTTTCAGGCTTGATGGCGTTGATCACCTTGTTCTCGTCGATATGCTTGGGCAACGGCAGCTGGATGATGTAACCGTCAATCTCGGGGTCATTGTTTAAGAATTCCACCATATCGAGCATCTCTTTCTCGCTGGTGCTTTCAGGCAGACGATAGACCGACGAAGTCATGCCCACCGAATGGCAGGCTTTCTCTTTCGAGGCCACATAGGTCTTGCTGGCACCATCTTCGCCAACGATAACGGCAGCAAGGTGCGGGGCTGCAATGCCATGGTCGATCATATCGGCCACTTCAGCAGCGATTTCTTTCTTGATTTGTTCGGAAATAAGCTTTCCGTCAATGATTTTTGTATCCATAGTTTTATTTCAAGATTTCAAAATCCCTAGTTTCAAGATTGTAGTCGGTCGTGAAATACCAAATCTTGAAATCCTTTTATCTTCTTCTCATCGCGCTAGCCATTCTCGCAAACTTCTTACCGCCACCGGTCGTCATCATGCGCATCATCTTGGCTGTTTCCTCAAACTGTTTGACGAGACGGTTGACTTCCACAATGCTAGTGCCACTGCCGTCGGCAATACGTTTGCGGCGCGTGCCATTGAGCAGCTTCGGGTTCTCACGCTCCTGCGGCGTCATGGAATAGATGAT
Organism: Bacteroidales bacterium; assembly: GCA_017395365.1. Classification (GTDB taxonomy): domain Bacteria; phylum Bacteroidota; class Bacteroidia; order Bacteroidales; family F082; genus Limimorpha. The sequence goes on along the minus strand of JAFPUN010000020.1, from coordinate 246,379 downwards.
GGCTTCGATGCTCTTGAAGGCATCGTCGTCGATCTCCTCGCCCTTCATAGCCTTGTCCATGCCAGGAATCATGCTGGCGAGGTCTTTCAGGTTGCCCATCTTCTTGATCTGCTGGATCTGCTTCAAGAAGTCATTGTAGTTGAACTCATTTTGGGCGAGTTTCTTCTGAAGTTTGCGGGCCTCTTCTTCGTCGAACTGTTCTTGGGCACGTTCCACGAGAGAGACGATGTCGCCCATGCCAAGGATACGGTCAGCCATACGCTTGGGATGAAACACATCCAAGGCATCCATCTTTTCACCAATACCGACGAATTTGATAGGCTTCTCCACCACAGTTCGGATGGTAAGGGCTGCACCGCCACGGGTGTCACCATCGAGTTTGGTCAGCACCACACCGTCGAAGTCCAAACGGTCGTTGAAAGCTTTGGCCGTGTTGACGGCATCCTGACCCGTCATGGCATCCACCACAAACAAGGTCTCATGCGGCTTCACGGCTTCCTTGATGTTGGCAATCTCGTTCATCATCTCCTCGTCGACGGCCAAACGACCAGCGGTATCGATGATAACCACGTTCTTGCCCTGGCTCTTGGCATGGTTGATGGCGTTTTGTGCAATCTGTACGGGGTTCTTGTTGCCTTCTTCGCTATAGACCTCAACCTCTACCTGTTGGCCCAACACTTTCAATTGCTCGATAGCAGCGGGACGATAGACGTCGCCAGCTACCAGCAACACTTGTTTGCTACGCTTGCGTTTCAGATAGGAAGCCAGTTTGGCCGAGAAAGTAGTCTTACCGGAACCTTGAAGACCTGCAATCAAGATGATGCTGGGTTGGCCTTTCAGGTTGATGTCGACGGCATCGCCGCCCATCAGTTCGGCCAGCTCATCGTGCACAATCTTGACCATCATCTCACCAGGTTTCACCGAAGTGAGAATCTCCTGTCCTAAAGCCTTTTCCTTAATATTATTCGTAACATCCTTGGCAATCTTGTAACTGACGTCGGCGTCCAAGAGGGCGCGACGGATTTCCTTCATCGTGTCAGCAATATTGACTTCCGTGATAAACGCTTGTCCCCTAAGGAGTTTGAACGAGCGTTCCAGTTTTTCGCTTAATCCTTCAAACATAATACTCAAAAAATTTGGCGCAAAGGTAAGAATTATTGTTTAATTGTTGAAATGTTTAACCGTTGAATTGATAGGATTCACTATTTTTGCACACTCAAATCATTAAACCATGATTAAGGAAAACTTGGAAAAAATCAGGGCGACGCTACCCAAGTCTGTGACTCTGGTGGCCGTCAGCAAGACCAAACCTGTCAGCGACTTGCAGGAAGCCTATGATGCTGGGCAGCGTGCCTTCGGGGAAAACTATCCCCAAGAGATGCGCGACAAGCATGAGGTGTTGCCTGCCGACATCCAATGGCACTTCATCGGTCACTTACAGACCAACAAAATCAAATATATCATCCCCTTTGTCACGCTCATCCACAGCATCGACTCGGCCAACCTCTTGGAGGCCGTCAACAAGGAAGCCAAGAAGCACGACCGTGTGGTGGATTGCCTGCTGCAATTCCATATCGCGCAAGAAGAGACCAAGTTCGGCCTTGACCTCGAAGAAGCAAGACAACTGCTTGATTCAGAAGCCTTCAAATCAATGGAAAACGTACACATCTGCGGCGTGATGGGTATGGCCACCTTCACAGAAGACATGAATGAGGTTCGCAAGGAATTCAAACACCTGAAAGGAATCTTCGACACGCTGAAGCATGACTATTTCGACAACCAGCCGCAATTCAAAGAGATCTCGATGGGCATGTCTGACGACTACCCGATCGCCATTGAGGAAGGCGCGACGATGGTACGGGTAGGGAGCAAGATTTTTGGGGCAAGACACTATAATAATTGAATGCTGAATGTTGAATGCTGAATGTTGAATGAATGTGGAATTATGAATGCTGAATGTTGAATGACAAAAAAAAAGATGTTGGGGTTTGCCATCATTCTGCATTGACTTTGTCGAAATCACTGATTCAGCGAAGCTAATCTTCAATTTTCGCATTCCAAATTAAAACAGAATGGAATCTTTAATACCTTTATTATTATTAGCGGTCGGTTTTGTAGCCTTGATTTTGGGCGCCAACTGGCTTGTCGACGGGGCCTCTAGTATCGGCGTTCGCGCCAAGATGACGCCACTCATGATCGGACTCACCATCGTGGCTTTTGGAACTTCCTTACCCGAAATGGTTGTCAATGTGTTTTCGTGTGCCAAAGGCAGTCCGGGATTGGCTATCGGCAACATTATCGGAAGTAACACGATGAACATCCTTTTCATTTTGGGCGTCAGTGCTATCATTTGGCCCATTGATGTGAGCCGTGTTTCCATTCGACGCGACATTCCTGTAGGCTTTCTTGCCACCGCTGCCATTGCCGTGATGGCCAATGATTTCTTCATGAGCAAAAACGACATCGTAAATGTCAACTGGATCGATGGCATCATCCTGTTGGCGCTGGGCATCGGCTATTTTCTGCTGACCATCTTGAACAAAGTCCCACAAGAAGAAATCGAAAGTGAGCAACCGGTCATGCCTTGGGGCAAAACCATTCTCGCGCTCGTGGTAGGCATCATCGGATTGTATGCAGGCGGCGAACTTGTCTCTCACAACGCACAGATTTTGGCCCGCAACTGGGGCATGAGTGAGAGCACCATCGGACTCACCGTCGTTGCTACCGCCACCTCTTTGCCCGAACTCATCACTTCGATTGTAGCCGCAACCAAGAAGAATTCCGGCATTGCCATCGGCAATGTGCTGGGCTCAAACATATTGAATATCTTTATGGTGCTAGGCGTCAGTGCACTTATCACCCCATTGCCGTTTGAGCCTATGATGAACAAACAGCTCCTCATCTTGTTTGGAGCCAACGCTTTGATGCTTTTGTTCGTCTTCACGGGCAAAGGCCGCAAAATCTCACGATGGGAAGGCGCCTTCCTCGTCCTGGGTTATGTGGGATTCATGTGGTTCTCATTGGCAATGCAATAAAAAAGTAGAGACGTAGCGCGCTACGTCTCTACCTGTTTTTAATCACTAATATTATTATTAGTCAGCCAGTTGGAAGGCGGTCTTCACAGCCTCGTAGTCGCTGTAGTCGACATCGCTACGAATGCCGTAGACGGCAGCTTCGATAGCCACAATCTTGAAGTCGTGCGTTTCGGGACGCATCTCGTCATAGAAGTCGCTCTCCGTCCAGAAGAGACGCACAGCGCCATCGCTCAAGGTCGCCACCTCGATAGAGGCCTCACAGTTGATTGTATTGCCCTGGTTGTCGAGATCCTGATAATAATAGGTCAGCGGGACCTGGCTCCAAGCGCCCGAGACATCCATGTAGACAAGGACTGCGCCATAATTGTAAACATTGTTGTTGATGGCAGGATAGTCAATCGTGACGACCCATTGGCCGTTGGCATTATTCCACTCCCAGTCACTCGACTTAACGGTCACCGTTGAAGAGGAAACATTGGCATCGTTGCCATCGTGACCATCGTGGCCCGCCGGACCTTGAGGCCCGCGGCAGGAAGCCATGAAAGCCACCGCCAGAATCGTCATGCAGATAACACTTAACTTTTTCATTTTCTTGAGGTTTTAATTATTAGACATTGATTTAATTCCCTTTCTACGCTGCAAATCTACAAAAATCTTGCCGAAATGTTCCAATACGGAAAAACAATCTCAAAAAACCGTAATTTTGCGGCATGAAAAACAGGAGCTATATAGTTCATCTCGCAGGCGTTATTGCCATGGTTTTCTGGGGTATGTCGTTCGTTTGGTCGACACAAGTCTACCAAAACCTCAACCCCACTGCGACTATCTTTTTACGCCTTGTCGTAGCCACAGTTTTCTTCACGGCCATACTTTTCACCTTCCGACTGAACGAAAAAGTCAAGAAAGAACATCTCGGACTCTTCGCCTTGGCGGCCATGTTCGAACCTTTCCTCTATTTCATCTTTGAAGGCTATGGACTGAAAAACACCTCCCCTGTCATTGGATCAGCCATCATCGCCATGATACCCTTGGTGACTCCCATCGCAGCCCGCATCTTTCTCAAAGAGCGGTTGACGCCTATGAACATCGTAGGCTTTATTGTCTCCTTTGTCGGTGTCATTGTGATGCTACTCAACAAAGACCTTGAATTCACCGCCTCACCCAAGGGTATCCTGTTCTTAAGCGGTGCAGTATTGGTGGCAGTGGGTTATTCCATTGCGCTCATCAAACTGACGAAGCTCTACAAGCCTTTGACCATCACCTGGGTGCAAAACATCATCGGAATGCTGTATTTTGCTCCGATGGTCCTCGTCATGGAGCGTTTTGAGCCGTCCAATTTCGCCAATGTGGTCGGTTACATCGTCCCATTGGTATGCCTCGGTGTGTTTTGCAGTGCCGTCGCCTACGCCTTATGGGCCTTCGCTTTCAGCAAACTAGGTGCATCGCGAGCTAATGTCTATTCCAACCTGATTCCAGTCTTCACAGCCATCTTCAGTTATCTTCTCGCCATCGAAGAGATGACGGCATTCAAAATCATTGGCATCCTGGTGGTGGTCATCGGACTGGTGCTCTCCCAACTGAAAACAAAAAAGGCTGCCACTGAGTGACAGCCTAAACTCTTTTGTTCGGCAGGGCTTACTTTAGTTTTATGGAGGACAAAATCTGCTTATAGGCCTCGTTCTTGTATGCATCGCTGCGAACCTCAGCCATCACGAATTCATCTTTTTCGTTGGCTTTCATCATCACTGTGAAGTCGCCCATTTCGTTTGCGAACCCACGGAATTTGTTTGTTCCGAAACTAACCTCACCCAAATCCTTCGTCTGTTGCAGACCCTGATAGGTCTTGACCATTTCTGCCATTTGACGATAAGGCTGTTCTTGGATTAAGATGGACCCTTTGAACTCATCGCCAGTACCTGGATAGATTTTGGCTTCGTGTCTGTCTTGCTTCAGCACCTTCCATCCATCAGGGAGGTCGACACTGAACATTTCAAAATCCAAGGTGCAGGGACCCACAGGAAGCTGCGGTTCCTCTTGAACAGTCTCCGTTTCGGCTGGTTGAGAAGCCTCTTGCTCGACCACAGGCTGTTCTTCGGTTTTTTCATTTTGTTTGACATTGTTGTTTCCGCATGCGACCATGGCGAACATGACGACAGCGGCCATGGCGAAATGATAAATCCTTTTCATTTGTCTAGTATTTGATTAATAAAACGATGTAATCAGTTACACTTATTGAATATGCAAAATTAGGAATAGGAAACGACTGAAAACGGGGAGAAAACTCCTATTTTTCGAAAAAGAAGACAAAAAACGCCTGTATTAAGTCATAAAACATTTGTTTTCCATAATTTTGCAGTACTCAACCGGAGCATTATGATCACCAGTAAAACCAACCCTAAAATCAAGAACCTCGTCAGGCTACAGAAGGCTGCCGAGCGTCGCGAGCAATGTCGTATCCTCATCGAAGGACAGCGTGAGATCGAGCGTGCACAGGCCCGTGGCTTCGAAATGGAAGAGCTGTATGTCTGTGAACCATTGCTGCGTGAACCCGTCAACATTCAAGCGAAATACACCGAGACCGTTTCCGAAGAGGTGTTCGAAAAGATCGCCTATCGCGAAGGTAGCGATGGTTTGCTAGCAGTGGCCATACCTAAATACAAGAGCCTCAACGAATTCAAACCGAAGAAAGACGCATTGATCATCGTTCTGGAAACCGTGGAGAAACCAGGCAACCTCGGTGCTGTGATGCGTACCGCCGATGCCGCAGGAGTCGATGCCGTCATCGTAGCTGACCCCGCAACGGATCTTTTCAACCCCAATGCCATACGTGCCAGCATCGGATGCATCTTCAGCGTGCCTGTCTATGCCTGCTCCACCGAAGAATGCATCAGCTGGCTGAAAAAGAACGGCATCACCATATACTGCACCTACCTCAAGGCCTCCATCGACTACCTCGATGCCGATTTCCGCAAGGCATCCGCCCTGGTCATGGGCACCGAGGCCACGGGCATCTCCAATGCCTGGGTCGAGGCTGCTGACCAAAACATCATCATCCCCATGAACGGCATCGCCGACTCGCTCAATGTGTCGGTGACCACCGCCATCGTCACCTTTGAGGCCGTGCGCCAAAGGAGAAAGCCATGAAAAAGGACTATTTGCTGCTGCATCTATCCGTCTTCATCGCCGGATTCACTGGCGTGTTGGGGCGACTCATCACCTTGGATTCCGCCATATTGGTATGGTGGCGCATGGCTGCGGCGGCGGTGATTATGTGGTTGTTTTTACGGGTATCGAAACAACGCGGTGTGGACGCACGCGGTGTGGACGCACGCGGTGCGTCCCTACTACAACGATACAATTTCAGGGACATTTTGCAAATGGGCGGCGTGGGTATGTTGTTGTGCCTGCATTGGGTCTTTTTCTATGCCTCTATCAAGGCCTCCAATGTCAGCATCGGCGTGGTGTGTTTCTCCTTGGTTGGGTTTTTCACAGCCTTGCTTGAGCCCATCATCAACAGGCATAAATTCTCGGGGCGCGAATTCCTCTTCAGCCTGCTCACCATCCTCGGCATATACCTTATCTTCCAATTCGACGCACGCTACCGTCTGGGAATCATCCTGGGTGTGGTTTCTTCGGCACTGTATGCCTTGTTTGCCATCACCAACCAACGCGTCGGCAAACACTACGAAGCCAAGAACATGCTGCTTTGGGAGATGGTTGGTGGCCTCATCGGACTGACCTGCCTGATACCTATATATAATGCATTTATCCCCGTCGGGCGGCTCTATCCTGTCGGCATGGACTATCCCTATTTGGCTTTCATGGTCGTGGTCTGCACTATCGGGCTTTGTCTACTGCAAATTATCGTATTGCAGAAGATTCCTGCCTTCACCGTCAACCTGACCTACAACTTGGAGCCTGTATACAGCATCATCCTCTCCATGTTCATCTTCAGCGAGTACAAGGAGTTGAATTTCTCGTTCTGTATCGGCATCGCGCTGATTATCATCTCTGTCGTTTTGCAGACTTGGAGCGAAATCAGGAGGCGAAAAATCAAAGCTTAACCTTCACGAACACCGGATAATGGTCGGAAGGATTGTGCCGAATGTAGGTATCGAATGAGATCTGCTGCGGCGCATCGGATGCCTTGATGGTATCGTCCGGATCTTCGTCGGGCGTCCAATAACTGTTGGTGAAAACGCCGTATGCCTCCACCGTCGTACTTGGGGAGACAAACACGTGGTCGATACGACTGGTAGTAAAATAATTGGTCTTGAATGCATTGAACGTTCCGTTTTCCGCGAAGCGGATGCGGGCGGCATCGTAGGAGTCTTTCAGCAGCCCCGATTCCGTAAAAATCGTGTAAATCTCATCGTTTTGGTCCACATTGAAGTCGCCAGTGATGAAAACGGGGGCGCCTTGAGCAATCTCACGAACCTTGGCCACCACCAATTTGGCTGACTCGCGTCGTGCCACCACGCCCACATGGTCCATGTGCAGGTTGAAAAAATAAAACTCCATGGCAGGGTCGGATTTCTTTCGGTTGAACACACCACTTCGTTGTTCTTTCTCCGTTTTCACTTCAAATTTGCCCCAGGTGCAAATGCGTATGCAGACCGCATCCCAACCCAAGCCAGGCTTGTCAGGTGTCACGCTCAACCAGAAATCGCCATGGTCAAGAAGGCGTAGTTTTCTTTTTTTATAAAAGATGGCTTCATGTTCGCCGCCACGCTGACCGTCATCACGACCGATGCCTATATAATCATAGCCATCCAAAGACTTCTTCATATCTTGGAGTTGGTCATATAGCACTTCTTGGGTGCCAAAGACATCGGGCGCCATGAAGTTCACCTGGTCGCAAATGACCTGACAGCGCTTGGCCCACACCTCACCATTGATGCTATCATTGGCGTTTTTGTATCGAATGTTATATGATCCGATGAGCATTTGCTGGGCAGAAAGCTGTAGAGATGCCACAATGAGGGCAAAAAGAAGGAGTTTTTTCATAGAAAAAGGTTTTATTGGGGCAAAAATAGAAAAATTCCTTATTCCTCATTATTTTTCCCCAACTTATTATACCAACTCCCGAACACAAACAACTCCTCGACGAAAACAAACCCCAAACTCTGATAATAATGTTGCAAACGCGGTTTGTCTTTGTCGACAAGCAATGTAACCTTTTGAAAACCATTGCATAAGGCATAATCCATGCGGTCGCTTATCAGCATTTTACCAATGCCAAGGCCTCTGTAGTCTGACAGAACGGCCATACTATCCAAATAGAATTCACCTGGACTGGTTTCCATCGCATTGCGACTCAAATCCATGCCAGATGTTTGTTGCACAAGGCCGAAGGTCTTGGCGCGCAAGGCAGCATAACGAGCTCCATCGTAAGCCACCAAGGCGCCCACCCTATTTCCATCGACCTCGGCTATGCGTGTATTGAGGTAGCTGTATAAGGTGTCATCCATGCGGCAAATATCCATCAAGTGCTCATAGATGGCACGCTGCTCATCAGGAAGCTTTGCATCGATGTCAAGCATATCGATGCCCGCCAACACCACACGCGCAATGAAAGGCGCGTCATCTGATGTGGCATCACGAAGCTGGACTATGGAATGGACGGGCTGCATTAGCGAAGTTTATTTCTCTGATAATGAGGTGTTACAACGATAACAAAAAAGATCAACGACACCAGCACCGAAGCCGAAGCCACCAGATAGGCTGCAGAGAACGAAAAATGCTCGGCCAACATACCTCCCGAAAAGATGCCGATGCCGAGACCCAGGTCCCAAGTCGTTAAATAGGTAGATGTTGCAGTGCCTCTTTGGGCGTTGGTGCCAAGATTGATAAACAAGGCATTGAATGACGGGAAAGCCGCCCCGAAGCCCAAACCACAACACAAGGCAATCAACAGGAAAGCCGCTGCCGTGTAGTCCGTGCCCAAGGCATTACAATGATGGCACATGCCAAGTCCAAACATAGCGAACACAACGATACCTAAACCCAAGGCAATAGTTTGCGTCACCTTGCCCTTATCAACCATCTTGCCTGCAAATAGGCGCGAAGCAATCAGGCCGACGGCATACACCGTGAAGAACAAGCCGCTACTGATAGTCAGGCCCATCTCCTTGGCATAGAGAGCGATGTAATTGGAAATCTGTCCGTAGGCGAAAGCCAACAAGGTGAACGAAATGCCCGCCAGCAAGCCTTTCAACAAGATGAAACGGTCCAAGGAAATCGGAGGACGCTTGACGGGCGGCCTGACTTTGGTCTGAATCCTTGAGGCGAACAAAGCCGCCAGAAGGCTGCAACCCATGCATCCCATAAAGATAGCGTTGAAGCTGAAATGCTCGTAGACGAACAGACCTGTCATCGGGCCTACAGCCATGGCGATGTTGTTGGCCACACCGTAATAGCCGATGCCCTCTCCCCTGTGCTCCGATGGCACCACGTCGATGACCAAGGTGTTGCCGCCCACCGAGGTTAGCCCAAACGCCAAGCCGTGAACAATGCGGATTATTATTAATATGGTGATGGTAGCGGCAAAAAGATAGCCGACAAACACAGCTGTGAAAATGGACAATGCCAACAGATACAAGGGTTTGCGTTTAAAGGTGTCCATCATATAGCCCGAGAAAGGACGGACCACCAAAGTAGCTAAAGTATAACAAGAGATGACCGTTCCGATAATCGCATTGCCCGCCTGATATTTCTCCATTATAAAGAAAGGCAACACGGGCAGCAAGAGGTAGAACGAGAAGAAAAACAGGAAATTAGCCGCACAAAGGCAGAGATAATTCTTATTAAACAGTTTTTCTTCCATGATTTCGGCTCGTTATCGGGCGGCAAAAATACGGAATTAAGCCAGACAACGAGCCGAAACAACAAGGAAAAACAATCGACTGCCTAGAATGCGAAATACATGTCCCAACGAAGGCGGCTAGTAGCTGCGAATTGACTATTCGTTACATCACCTGTCCTATTGAAGATGTTCCACGAATATGAGAGATCCATACCAAATATTCCGAAATACATACCTACACCTTCGGTCAAGCAATTCACGCCACCTTTCAGGCTAGGTACATGGTAATAGCCTGTCCTGACAAAGAAATGATCGGCTAGATTGTATTCTATACCGATTCCCGTATTCACTTCACAGAGTTCCTCGTAAAACGAGCCGATGCGCTCATAATCTCCTGTGGCATAATTCATGGTATAGCCAGGCGCATCGTAGAAGGATTGGAACATGCCGCGAAGCACCGACACATTATTGTCGTATCCATACTTAATCTTATAGGTACCATCTTCATTATAGCAAGGATAACCATTCCCATTCAATTCGATGATGGGTGGCGTGGGAACCAGCAACTTATTGAACTCAACATTGAGGGTAAGCGTATTCTTGGGATGGAAATTAAATTTGAAGGCCGTGCCAAGTCTCAGGGTCGTCGGAATAAACCCTTTTTGATCTTCCGAGGTTACATAAGCCATCTTTGTACCGATATTGGTAATGGCGGCACCTGCAGACAAGTCAACCAGACTGCCTAACGGACGTTGGTAGTAGGCTGAGACATCACATGCGACTGAATATGACTTGGCGCTGTATCCCAGTGATTCGACCGTCAAACCAGAATAGATAAAACGACCAGCCAAACCAGCCGATAAGTAATCGCCAAAACGGCGGGAATAGGCCAAGTCAATGGCAAACTCCTGCGGATTGTAATATCCCATGATTTGGCCGAATGCATCAATAAGCGTCACATCGTTACTCTGCTGATATCGTGCCGTTGCAGCAATAGCCGAGCGACCAATCTTCTGCGCAAAAGCATCAAACAATGCGTATTGGTCAGGAACCACAAAGTTAATTGCATTGAATCCAGAAGCAATCATGGTATGGTCGTTTTTCATGAAAGCATACTTGGCTGGATTGTAGAACATACTGAAAGCATCAGGGCTAGTAGCCACACCACCAAAACCCAAGGCTGTCCCACGGGCATCAAAAGCATTTGTCAAAAAAGGCACAGTCGTCGTGATGACATTTGGGGAGTAAGTCTGTGCAACAGAAACAGGCAAAGCCCCTAAAAGAAGCAGGGCTACAATAAGAATTCTTCGTGTTTTCATAATAAACTGTATTTGAGGATTGTTGATAATTACTATTTCATGCTACTTCCATACACAAAAGAAGCGTGGAACTGAAGGCCACGAAGACTGGAGGTTGTAGGATACCTAAAGCAACTTGTGGAACAGCAGCCCACGCATAATGCGCGAAAGCCGCTATGCAAGTTCGTTGCTTTTTTGAAAACTCCTACATTTCCAATCTTAACGAGCATAACGCTTCAATAATGATGTCGACTCGGCGAACCAAATCTTTCGCAAAGATAAACAATAACATTAAATGCAAACCATATCATTGGTTTTTTCACCAAAAAAGACAACAAATAACAGTTATTTCGGAAATTTTGTCATAAATATTTACACAAAACTACCTAAAATCGGAAATATTGTCAGTAAAAATAGGGTTTTTAAGCTCGTTTTTGGCCTTGGCAAAGAATTTGACTAGGTGGAGTCGTCCGAACGAAAGGACGGGCAAAAAGTCCCAAGGTCGGCCCTTCGACAGGCTCAGGGACCTCAAAAAAACGAACAATCAATAAACAAACAACTAAAAAATAGGAGATCAAAACCATGTTAGTAACCAGAAGAAACCAAGACTTCATGCCTACTCTGTTCAACGAATTGATGAACTGGAACGACACGACTTATTCAACGCCCCGCATGAACATCATGGAGACGAAAGACAACTACAAACTTGAACTCTGCATCCCTGGTCTCACCAAGGAAGACGTCAAGTTGAGCATCGACGCCGAAGGCAACCTCGTCGTCGAGATGGTCAAAGAGAACAAGAGCGAGAAGAAAGAGGATAAGGAAGAGATGCGCTACCTGCGTCACGAGTTCTCGGTCGAGCACTTCCGCCAGACGGTGATGCTGCCTGAGGACATCCACAAGGAGCAGATCAGCGCCAAGGTCGAAAACGGCATCCTCGACATCGTCATCCCGAAGGTGACTGTTGAAGAGAAGAAGCAGGCCATGCAGACCATCGAAGTCTGCTAAAGTCTTCCCAAAAACAACCCCACAACGGGACGGAGTCATCCGCCCCGTTTTTTTTGTTGCCCCATATTCCAATCCCGACACTTTTATTCTTACCTTTGCAGCAAATTTATTTGCGTATGAGAAAAGCGTTACTCCTCACCTTTTTATCTATCTTCGCCATCCTTCAGGCCTTTTCACAAGACGGCAAGCCTTTTGTCACTCTCGACAACCTGCATCTGAACACGCGTGCCGACTTCACCCTTGACTACCATCCCGGGTATGATACGGTTGCGCCGAGCACCGACCATGGTTTTGCAGGCAAATATCTCGTCGTGGCCTTGGACGGCACCCTCGGCAGCAAATTCTCGTATCACCTGCGCCAGCGCATCAACGCGCCAAACATCGGTTTTGCCAACACTTTTTTCCAAGGCACCGACTGGGCTTACCTCAACTGGAACTTCACTGACAACCTGTTCTTATCAGCCGGCAAGCAAGTCGTCGCCATTGGCGGCTGGGAATATGATACCAACCCCATTGACATCTACTATGGCACCGAGTTCTGGAACACCGTATGCTGCTACGAGGTAGGCGCCTCCTTGAATTTCAAGGACAATTCCGGTAAGAACCACTTCCTCATCCAGATGTGCAACTCGCCATTCATCAACCAAGCCATGCAGAGCATCTACGCCTACAATTTGATGTGGTACGGCAACTATGGCATCTTCAAGACGGCCTATTCCGTCAACATGATTGAATATCAACCCGGCAAGTTCATCAACTACATTGCTTTGGGCAATAAGTTGCAATTCAAAGGTGTGGAGATGTATCTCGACATCATCAATCGAGCTTCTTTCGAACAGGAACAATTCTTCGGTCAAGACATCACCGCCATCTATGGCATCGGCGTCGATATCGGAAAGAAATGGATTGTGTTCGCCAAGGCAGGTTACGACTTCAACAAAGCCCAACTGCCCAACACGGAAGCCTATGACCAGTATATAGTCCCCGGCAAGAGAGTTGACTTCGAGAGCCTCGGCTTCGAATATTACCCCCTGGGTGACCGCAACATCCGCCTCCACCTCTGTGGCTCACACACCAGCGTGGATGGCGTCAGCAAGTTCCAGGCCAACCTCGGCTTGACATGGAAAGTCGACCTCCTTCAACTGAAAAAATAATCCGCCATGGCAAAGACCAAATACAACACCATCAAACGAACCACCACCTTCTATCACGACAGGGTGGAAAAACTCTTCAAAAAGCTTGAGGAGAAACTGAAAAGGCCACTGCGGTTCACCACAAAACGAAGTGTTGAAGCCATCATCTTCTTGATTGTTTTCTTCGCCTTCTTTGGACTTTTGGCCTACAAAATGTCCCTGCCGAAGATGCTGAACACCTTCATGCAAACGGCCTATCACCTATTGTTGGAGACCGTGTTCTACATCATGGCCATCTGCGTGCTCATGGGCGCCATCAGCAAGTTGCTCACCGAGTTTGGTGTGGTGCGCTTGTTGGAGAACCTCCTGCGCCCCTTGATGAAGCCGCTCTACAACCTTCCTGGCGTGGCCGCTTTGGGTGCCATCATGACCTTCTTGAGCGACAACCCCGCCATCATCACCTTGGCACACGACAAGAACTTCAACCGCTATTTCAAGAAGTACCAACTCGTCTCGCTGACCAATTTCGGCACAGCCTTCGGTATGGGCTTGGTCGTCGTTGCCTTCATGACAGGTCTTGGCTTCGGTAAAGGCGCCTTAGTCGGTGTGGCAGGTGCTGTCATCGGCAGCATCGTCTCCACCAGGTTGATGCAACGCTCTACCCTTAAGACCTACCCCGAGTTAGACAGTCCTGTCGACGAAGAGTTTGGTGGCGACGAACAACAGATCTCCTTCAAGAGCGAAGGCGGCATTTTCATGCGTTTCCTCAACTCGTTGCTCGACGGTGGCAAGGACGGTGTGAGCATCGGCTTCGCCATCATCCCGGGTGTGCTTTGCATCTCCACCATCGTGATGATGCTCACCTTCGGCGCATCTGGCGAAAACGGCGAATATCTCGGTGTGGCCTACGAAGGCGTGCCCGTCATCAGCTGGGCAGCCAATAAGATCAACTTCATCTTCGATTGGCTCTTTGGTTTCAAGGACGGTGCCCTTATCTCCTTCCCCATGACCGCCCTCGGCGCCGTAGGTGCCGCCATCGGTCTGGTGCCCCGTTTCATCACCGAAGGCATCATCGACAACAACGCCATCGCCGTGTTCACCGCCATCGGCATGTGCTGGAGCGGTTTCCTCAGCACCCATGCCGCCATGCTCGACAGCCTCGGCTACCGCAAGCTCATCGGCAAAGCCATCGGTGCCCACACTATCGGTGGTCTCTGCGCTGGCATTGCGGCACACTGGCTATATGTGTTATTGGCATTGATATTCTAGACGTTGCATGCAACGTCTCTACAAGGCATAAAAAAAGAGGCTCGAAGCCTCTTTTTTTTTGTTTTATAATCTGTTGTTGTTAGTCTTTCTTGCTACCACCCATGTTATAGGTGAGGTTGAAACGCAGCGTATTCTCCAACGGGTTGCTGCCCGCCACAGTGTTGACAGGAATCAGGTACGACACATCAAGACCGAAGACATTGTAGTGCAAAGCAGCTCCGAGAGTGACATACTTGCGGTTGCCTTTCAAGGCTGTCTCGTTGAAATAGCCGGCACGCACGGCAAAGATGTTGTTGTACCAATACTCGATACCAGCACCGATGTTGATCTCGCAAAGCTCCTCATATAACCTGCCGTAGTCTACCAACTCGCCAGTGTAGTAGTCATAGCCATGTCCAGGAGCATCGTAGAACGACTGAATCATACCAGCCACGGTGGAGACATTATTGTCCATACCATAGAGGATCTTATAGGTACCATCGTCGTTGAGGATAGGCTGTCCCGAGATGGAGTCTCTAGCGATGACGGGCGGAGTGGGCACCATCAGTTTGTTGAAGTCCACCATAAAGGCCAACGAGTTGTACTCGTCAAGCTCGAGCTTCAAGCTAGCGCCCAAACGCAGGTTGGTCGGGATGAAGTCGCGGCGGTCGGACTGTCCGTTGTAGCTGATCTTGCTACCAATGTTGGTGATGGCTGCACCCCAAGCAAAGTCGGCATCCATGTTGCTGAACCATTCAACGGGGCGTTTGTAGTATACCGACACGTCGGCAGCGACAGAGATACCGGGACGGCCATAGTCGGTGGCGTTCTGGGTCAGATTGGAATAGATGAAACGGCCTGCCACAGCACCCGACAGGTAGTCACCCAACATACGAGAGTAGGTAGCATCCACGGCCCACTCATTGGGGCTGAAAGTACCCAAGTCATAGTTGTTCTGGTCCCTAAAGTTGATGTCACCACAGCTGAAATAGCGCAAGGTACCAGCCACGGCCGAACGGTCGTTGATCTTATAAGCCAAGGCCAAATAGGCCAAGTTCATATCGCTCACCAAATTGCGCAACCAAGGGCTATAGCCCAAACCCGCACTGAATTTGTCTTCCAGATACACATACTTGGCGGGGTTGTAGTGCATAGAATATACATCGGGATGGGATGCCACACCACAGTCACCCATAGCACCGCCACGGGCATCGGGGGAGATGGAAACAAATGGAACAGCCGTCGTAATCACATTGGGTGACACGCTGTAATCTTGTCCGATGTAGTTGTTGTTCTGTCCGTAAGAGACTGCCGCAACCATCAGCAGGGCGGCCAAAAAGAGTTTCTTTACTTTCATTTCAGGTCTTGTATTTGAAATTGCAAAAATAACGATTATTCACATGGGTTATTGTATGCGGTTGAAAATTATTTTTGTGTTTATCGACTGATGACCATGCGTTGGCTGACGGTGCGGAAGAACCCAGTATCGTCTGTCAAAGTGAGGCGATAGAGGTAAACTCCTGAACGCAAAGGACTTCCCGAATAGCCACAGCCATCCCAGCGGATGGGTTCGATGACACCATTGGTGGAAGTGACTCTCTTGGAGAGATGTTGCACTGGCCGTCCCATGATATCAAAGATCTCGATGTTCACATCAAAGTTGCCATCCTCGCCCACATGGGTCAACGAGATATGCGTCTCCCCATCAAAGGGGTTGGGGAAGTTGCGCACCTGCGAAAGGAAGAGGTCATCGTCGACAACGAACCACAACAAGGCTTCAGAAGGGTTGTTCTGCATATCCCACACCTTAAGTTGGAACTCGTAGGTGCCAGGCTCGAGGTCGCTGACAGGAATAGACAACCTTCCGCGCCTAAAGTCATTGAGGGTGGGCTCATAACGGTCGTTCAAGACGAGATGGTTATATGCCATCAAGTTGCTGTTCAACACGATGTCGCGGCCCAGGCTAAAGTCATAGTGATAGATACCCTGGGCATCATAGAGGTCGGCATAGAGCACGCCTTGCCGCTCCACCGATTGTCCATTAACAAAGTCGGGAGTATTCCAATAAAAGTCAATCTTCGGACCTTCATCATCGGCTATCATAGCAGGGTCGATGCCTCCCAATGTCAAATCATCGAACTTGCCCATGGCATCGATGCCACGGATAGAATCGTAGGCATAGAGCGAGAAACGAGGCTTACCCGTCTCGGGCATGATGTCTTTGGGGATCTGGAAAGAGACCGTGAAATGGCCATTGGTCACGCTAACACACCCTTGATAGAGCACATCTTTATAGCAATGGACATCCCTATTGCTCGACCCATAGCGGTTGACCCTGATTTTTGAGGCTTGGTCGAACAGTCTAACCCACAAAATGCCGTTGAAGCCCGTATCGACTTGACCGGTCGTTTTCTTCACCACGCCATCCATCGTCACCATGCTCATGCCATGAAGACTGATATCGTCGCTACCCTCAATCCATTCGCCATTGACTTTTTGGACTTCAATGTCTTCGTTGGGAACAGGGAATCGTAACGCTGGGTCACCCAGGAAAAGGAAACGAATATTGATGTTTTCCATTGGGGAGCCGTTGTTGAAATTGTTCGGGTCGCTTTTCGTGCGTTGTATGATGTCGCCAAATCTCAAAGGCAGCCCTTCCTCATCGCGGTCAAAACAGACCTTAACAAAAGCTTGTGTCTGCCTATGGTTTTGAGGACCATAAGTAGGGCGGCATGTGGTAAACATCGCCACCGCACCCCCATTGGGATTCAAGAACATCTGCTCGCCTGCCGAAACCAAAAGCGGATTGTCGTATTTCGTGAATTCACAAGTGGCAGTATAAACAAACGGCATCTTGTCATAATTGTCGAGGGCATTGATGTCGACATTGGTGAAGACTTTCTCGCCAGTCAGGCCCCTCACACCGCCGTGTCCTGTGTATATCAGCAATAGCGAGCCCTTGTCAAAAGACTTCTTAAGGTCAGCATTGGCTCCAGGAATCTCGGTCCCACTCGATGTGCTCACCGTGGGATAGGCACCCGTATAGAGTTTCATGGGCGTCATGGCGGGCACGATGGTATCGAGCATGGAGCAATATTTCTCACTATTGTTGACATAGTCGGTATGTTCATCATCTGCAAAGATGAGCATATCCGTCTTCCAAAGACCATGTACCGCCGCGAGATCATTATAATGGCGGATTTTACGAATCGCAGTCTCTGCTTCTTCAACCGTTGAAACCGATATTCGTCCAATGCCAATGTCAACGCGGCCTTTACTGTGATCACCTTCGTTGAGATCCATCAGCCCATAGTAATCATCGGTGCAGAAATCCAACTCCCAATGTGAACTGTCAGCATTCTCGTATGTCGGCACGAAGTTTTGCCCATAACCCATGATGTTGCGATAGTCGGCAGAGGCTCTGCCAAACAAGGTCAAATAGCGAAGCTGGCCAGCACTGCGGCCGTACACCATGCGAACGAAGTCGCGTATGGCGGTAGGATCGGGATGCCCGGTACCGAACTCGTTGTAAATCTCATCCACATCGGCCACAACACTCCGTAGCCCATCAAGTTCTGCATGATAGTCAGCCAAGGCCTGTGCCTGCGCCTTAAAAATCGACGAGGTCAAGATGAGCATGTCGCATTCGCCAATGGCATGCACATTTTGGTTGGGCAAATCGACCCAATGCTCAACGGTCATGGCATGGTCGGGATGGAACAAAGCGTAGCGTTTCTCGGTATTCTCATCGGTGGCAAAGACCAGATTTCCGCCACTGACAATGCCTAGTTGCAATTGTGGCCGCAGAGGGTCGGTCACTTCCCACAGCCAATACTGCGCATTGGTGTTTTGGACCCAAATGGCACTCTTCACAGCACCGAACTGCGAAGGCATCAGACGGAAGGGGAAGAAATGCCCCACTCGTTTCAACTGTCGCCATCCGTAAATCTCAATATAGTCGAGATACAACGAAGCCGTTGACTCTGCAGTAAAACTCAACTGCACCGCTATCGTATCGCTCTCGCTCGTGGCTTGTTTCGAAATCGTCGAAAGTTTGCCATAATAGTTATCGGTGTATTTGCTAATCGCAACATGACTGGCCAAATGGTTGTCATTCGCCCACAGGTCATAATACATATTCCCCGGTTTCACACGGCCCATCACTTGGCTCTTGACCAACAAAGGCTTGGTCTTCACCAAATTGGGAAAGACAAAAGTCAAATCGAATGGGGTTTCCGGTGTTGTCAGTTGCTCGCCAAACCAAGCTCTACTCTGGAAATAGGGCAAGAACAACTCTTCCTCATGCCAAACGAAATCGGGGAACTCGGAAATCACCGTTGTGGCATCTTCGACAGACAACGATGCCTTCTCTCCCACCCTTAAGCCTTCAACACCGCTATCGACACAGAGATAATAATAGGTGGTATCCGAATAGAGGTTGCGTTCACGAAGATAAGTCTCATTATTGGCATCCTTCAGCCTCCAGAATGTAGGCTCCTGACCATAAAACAACACCACATCTTCGCTATCGAAGACGCCATCTTCAGCACCGCCCACATAGATTGCCATCTCTGTCAGGTCATCCGGACGCGCCTCCGAGTTTTTCTCCGGTAACGCGCCAGAAGGATTGCCGAAAAGCCGTATCTGGTTAGGATTCAATGCATTCATATCAATCCCCATGGATTGGAATGTGGCATAGTCCAATTTGTAAACACCTTCTTCGGTTATGGCAATCCTATGCCAAGTATGCTCGCTTAACACCGATTGATAGGTGTTGTCTTGGGCATAGCCTCTTATGCCATACGAAAAGGCAAAGACGCATAGGAACAAAATTGTATAGAATCTATTTTTCATATTGACAGTCATTTACTTAAGACTAATTTCGACACCAATGTGGCGGTCTCACCTTGGTCGTTGGTGGCCACGATGCGATAGATATAGACGCCGTTGCGCAGGTTCTCGCCACGCGAACCACGGCCGTTCCAACGAATGGGGGCAATGCGGGTGGAGGTACCTGTCACCTGTTGTGACAATGTGGTCACCCAACGGCCCATAATATCATAGATATAGATATCAACATCCATATTGTTTCCAATTTGGTTGTGGTCGAACACAAAATAGGTCTCATCGGTCACGGGATTTGGGGCATTAAACGCATTTTCCATTACCATGCCGGCATTGTTGACCACGGTAAAATCAATGGTAGCCGTGCTGGAATTATTGTAGATATCCCACACCTTGAGGGTAAGCGTGTAGTCACCATCGGCAAGGTCTTGCATCTTGTAGTTGATGACGCCTTTACCCGGCTGTCCGATCTCACCCACGAAATAATCGTTGAGACAATAGCTGTTTTTAGAGGGACCGCTTAAGGTTGCAGTAATGTCATGACCGATGCCGGCTCCCGTCGTGTTGATGCCGCTCTCGTCCTCGACGAAAGCCAACAACAATGGATTCTGACCCGTCATGCCACCGCTTACGAAGAGTGTGTCATCGACAAACAGGCGAACCTCTGGCGGATCATTGTCCTCAAAAGCCTCATCATAAAAGCCTCCGATGATGAAACTGTCGCAGTTGCCATTGGCATCCACTTCATAGTCAGTAGCATAATAGTTGATCAGGCCCTGACCGAAACGATAGGCGATATCGCGAGGCACGATGAAGTCGATTTTGAACCGCCCATCCTTAACTTCTGTTTTTCCATTGAAAATCACGCTATTGCGTAACTTGAAATGATAGACTGAAGCCGTAGTACCATAAGTGGAAAGCTCTGCTTCCTTGTCGTATACGATAACGCTCACCACACCATTGAAGCCAGTGGCGATTTGGCCCTCTAGGTCTTTCACGACGCCTTCAATCTCAACGGGTTGCAAAGCACTTATCGTATCACGATAGATAGGATAGGTCTCCCATGTCGTATCATTAATTTGGACAGAATCCAAGTCATATCCCGGATATTGCCCGTTGATACTCACCGTTTCCACCTTCAATTTCGGATAGGCCAAACGCAAGGCCGGGTCACCAAAGAACACATAGCGTTTTTCCTCCTCCCTGCCACTCGTCTTGGCCATACGATAGACATCACCCAGTCGGTAATGCTCTTCGCCTTGAATGCGGAACAAATTGTTGTACACACCCGTAGCGAAATTCTGGTTATGGGGACCATAGGTCACACGCGATGTGGTGAACATGGCAATCATGCCGCCATACTGGTTGAGGAAGGCATATTCGCCCAAAGAGGTGCGCATGTGGTCGTCGTATCGGCTGAACTCGCAGGTACCCGTAATCATCAAGGGATACATCGGAGCATTTCGCCATGAATCGACATCTTTCCTTTGCAGGATTTTCTCTTCGGAGAGTTGCACCTCACCACCGTGACCAACATAATTGAGCACCAGCGTGCCCTTCTCCATTCGGCTGTTGATGGCAGCGTTCACATCAGGAGCGATTTCGCCGCCAGGAGCGCTGATCTGTGTATAGGCATCCAAGTAAATCTTGTCGACCACGACTCCGTCACCACCCACATTCTTCAGATTGGCGGCCAAATCCTCGGTATTCGGCACAAAACCGCCTTCATCATCGGTAAAGAATGTCACCGCGTTACGCCAGGGCTGCATGGTGGTCTCGTCTTTCACAATATAGCGCTCAATCTTGTCGACCATCTGCGAAGCCTGTTCCACCGTCTGCACTGGGAAACGACCAATACCTATGTCTGCCAACGAGTGACCGATGGAACCTTCATTAGCATCCATAAAACCGAAATAATCGTCGGTGACAAAGGCCTGGTCCATCGCCAACGACTGCACAGACTCGAAAGAAGGGACAAAATCCACCACTCCGGTACGATTCTTATAATCGTAGGAGCAGTCGCCCAACAACAACAAATATTTGATTTTGTGGCCTGCGCTACTGTCCAAATAGAGCATGCGGCAGAAATCGCGGATGGCCGAGACGTCCTTGGCACCACACGAGAACTCATTGTACACCTTCTCGGGCGTGGTAATCATGATGTTCAATTCAGGATCAATGCGGTTGTGGATGGCTTTTACGCGTTCGGCCTGCGAGATGAAACCTTCATAGGTCAAAATGAGGTAATCCACATCCCTCACACCATGTAGGTTTTGGTTTTCCACCTTTCCGAAAGCCTTGGCTGTGCAAAACGAGCTGCCATTGAAAGCAATAAAAGCATTGTTGACATTGCCGTTGACCTTGAAACTCAACGTCGACCCATCGAGTTGTCCATTTACCTTGACAGGTGTCATCGGGTCGGTGACATTCCACACCTGAACTTGTTGCGAGGCTCCCGAGAGTTGGTACTCGTACACCTTATTAATTATGGCTGCATCGGGGTTGCGGAATGCCATCTGGCTCCCCGTCATCTTCAGGTGGCGCCATGCGTTAACGACGATATAATCCACATAACCCACCGAATTGTTATACCCCATCGCGTTGTGCCGCAAGGTGACGCGCACCGTTTCGTTGGATGGATTCGTATTCACCCAACCGCCCACATCGAATCCCCAGGGTTTATCAGACGCTCCTGTGGTTGTAGCGATGGAATAGGTAGCCTTTTTCATATCATTGACATAAACCTCGAAAGTAGCAGGCTTGAAATTCCGCCCCGCCAAGGCGGTCTTCACCCAACTCAACTTGTCGGTGACAATGTTGGGGAAGCTGAAGTCGAAATTTTGGGTCGAGGTGAGGTCCATCTTATCGCCATAATAGGTGCGTCCCACATGATGCAGATTGTATTCATCACGCTCATGTACTTGATAATCAATAAATTGATTAACAATACTTTGAGGAGTCGCAGAAGGCGGAACGGCTTCACTGATACGTTTGCCTTGTCCCAAACCAGTCACCACGAAAGCGTATGCATAATCGTCATAGGGATTCTGGTGATGGACATACGCCATCTTGGCGGTGTCTAACGACCAAGTCACTGGACCGCGTCCATAGAATAAGATATAGTCACTATTGTCGAAGCGTCCGTCGCTCTCGCCTGCCACATATACAGGCACCTCCACCAAGTCGTCGGGTCGCGACACACTATTCATCTCTGGAAGCACGCCACCGCCGTTATGGTAGATACGGATTTGACGGGGGTCGACACTTGCAACATCAACACCTAGCTCCGACAAGTCATTGTAGGTCAGTTTGTACACACCGGTTTCAGAGAGTCCAATCTTATACCAGTCACCCGAAGCCATGGCCGAGCGCGTCGCATAGGCTTGATTATACCTTTGGACAGAATAGTCTGGCGTCAGCGTCACCGAAAGCGTAGCGGAGAGCAATTTCTCATATACGCCACCTCTTTGCCTGATAGGGTTGATACGGACGGAGAGGAGTGATTCGTCACGCGAGCGTAATGGGTAGGCTTCAATGTCAAAATCGGCTGGAAATACAGACGAACCGGCCACTTGCATTTCCTCATCAGAAAGCGGCAGGGACTTCACATGTTCCAGCTCAACCTTCGCCTTCACCTGGTCATCGTAAATGCGATAAGATTGTATGAACACAGGCATCGAACCCACATAAGTACCTGATTCGAGACCCATATAATATAAGGTATCGTCGGCGAGACATTCCTTGGTCACCCCTTGCCATTTCAATTCGATGGGATAGCGGCTGGTCATCTGTCCCAAGAGAAGAATAGGGGCAAAAACCAGCACGACAAGCAGGGAAAAAGAAGAAAATACGTTTGTCTTTTTATGCATAAATATAGCCCAATTACTTAATAACCAATATCTTTAACAAAACCTAAATCACATAGTGATGGTTTACGATTAAAGGAACGAAAATACTACTTTTTTATTGTAATTCAGCTGTTTTTCACAACAAAAAAGATTTTTTTTCGAAAATGCTGCAGAATCGAAAAAAAGCCGTACATTTGCCTGATTTTTTTGAAAAAATATCACGAAGTGCACAATAAAAGCATTTTGCTGGAGTTTGATAGAAAACAAATTTGAACGACAATGTATAGAAAACAAGGATTCAAAACATTAGCCATTATCGTTTTGGCAGGATTGCTCACTGTTTCCTGCTCCAAGAAATCCTCGCGTACCACGGGTTGGGCGTATAACGACGCCAACAACGGAGGTTTTGAAGTCACCGAAATCAACGATCAAGAAATCGGTCCCGGCCTCATCGCCATCGAAGGTGGCACTTTCGTTATGGGTGCTACGACCGACAACCTGACCTATTCGTGGGACAACTCGCCCCGCAAGGTCACGATTCCCACCTTCCTGATCGACCGAACGGAGGTCAGCAATGTGGACTACCGCGAGTACATCTACTGGTTGAACCGCGTTTATGGACAGAACTATCCGCAAGTGGTGCGCAATGCTGCTCCCGACACCTTGGTGTGGCGCGATCGTTTGTCATATAACGAGCCCATGGTTGAGGTTTATTTCCGCCATCCTTCCTACAATGACTATCCCGTAGTGGGCGTGACTTGGGTGCAAGCCAACGACTACTGCGCTTGGCGTACCGACCGCGTCAACGAGTTGATGCTCGTCGAGGCTGGCGTCCTTGATTGGGATCCTACCCAACAAGACGAAGAAAACTTCAACACCGATGCTTACCTGGCTGGTCAATACACCGGCAAGGTGAAGAACGGCAAGAAGGACCTCTCGAAAGGTGGCGATGGCATGCGTAACGTCAGAATGGATGATGGTATCCTGCTTCCCTCTTACCGTCTTCCCACGGAAGCCGAATGGGAATATGCCGCTGTCGGTTTGGTGGGTAACACCAGCAATGAAATCGTTAGCGAGCGCAAAGTCTATCCTTGGAACGGCGACGGTCTGCGCACCGACAACAAGAGATATTATGGTAGCTTCATGGCCAACTTCAAGAGAGGCCCTGGTGACTATATGGGTGTTGCTGGCAACCTGAACGACGGTGCCGCCCTACCCGCTCCCGTTGGCTCCTACTGGCCCAACGACTACGGCCTGTACAACATGGCTGGCAATGTCGCCGAATGGTGCCAAGACGTCTATCGTCCTTTGACCTTCGAAGATGTGGCCGACTACAGTCCCTTCCGTGGTAATGTGTTCACCCGCAAGGCCGTTGACGAAGAAGGCTTCCTGCTGCAGAAAGACTCCCTCGGTCGTATCCGCCGCGAGCCCATTCCCCAGGAAGAAGCTTCCAAGCGTCAGAACTATCGTACGAGCTTCAACTCCAACTATGACGACGGTGACTACATGTCAGCCATCCGTAACCGCTGGAGCGATCCTCAAGACGACCAGAGCGTCTTCACCAAGGAAATGTACGAAGCTGCCACCAACGAGAATCCTGGTACCACCCTCATCAGCGACGAATCGAGAGTGTACAAAGGCGGTTCTTGGGCCGACGGTCCTTACTACTTGAGCCCCGGCACCCGCCGTTACCTCAACCAGAACCAGTCCGCTTCAACCATCGGCTTCCGTTGCGCCATGAACAAGGTGGGCAGTTCCTTTGCCAAGTAAATAGTACAAGTAAATAGTAATAGATTCTTTTTCATGATCGTATTGAAGCCGTTTGACTCGTCAGGCGGCTTCTTTCATTAAAAGAAACAACAAAATGAGTAATCCTCACAATTGACACGAGACTACGGGACACGAGACTTCGAGTCTTTCGATTGTCCCGTGTCTCGCAGTCCTGCGTCTCATAGTCAAATAGAAATCCATATGATAGAGAAGATATATCAGCATTTCCAAAAAGCATACAAAGTCTCCACCGACAGCCGCAAAATCGAAAAAGACGCTGTTTTCTTTGCCTTGAAAGGCGAGAACTTCGACGCCAACGACTTCGCCCTGCAAGTGGCCGAACAAGGCGTGGCAAGCCTCGTAGTCGCGGACCGCAAAGACCTACCCAAACACGAGCGCATCTTGATAGTGGACGACTCATTGAAGACTTTGCAAGACTTGGCTGCCTACCACCGCCAACAGAGCAAAGCCACGGTGCTCAGCATCACCGGCACCAACGGCAAGACAACCACCAAAGAGCTCGTATCGGCAGTGTTGGCCAAGAAATACAACATCATCCACACGATGGGTAACCTCAACAACCACATTGGCGTGCCGCTCACCCTGCTGAGCATCAAGCCAGAGACCGAGATTGCCGTTGTTGAGATGGGTGCCAACCATCCTGGCGAAATCGACTTCCTTTGCAGGATCGCCGACCCCGACTATGGCCTCATCACCAACATCGGAAAAGCGCATCTGGAAGGCTTCGGTAGCTTTGAAGGCGTCATCAAGACCAAAACCGAACTGTATCGACATATCAAGGCTCATGGCAAGGCCGTCTTCGTCAACCAAGGCAACCCGCTGCTTTGGGAGCAATCCGAAGGACAGGAACGCATCAGCTATGGCAGGCATTGCGCGGCCTTCTGCCCCGTCGCCCCTGCAGCCTGCAATCCGTATTTGAGCGTCGGCTGGAAGGAGCACCTCATCCAGACCCATCTTGTGGGAAGCTACAACTTCGAGAATGTGGCCGCCGCCATTGGCGTGGGTCAGTATTTCGAGGTGGACGAGAATGCCATCATCGAAGCCTTGGAGGCTTACACGCCCACCAACAGCCGTTCGCAGGTGATTGAAACCAGCAAGAACCGCATCATCATGGATGCCTACAATGCCAATCCTACCTCCATGCGTGCCGCCTTGATTAACTTCGCCAGCATCTGCGGCGATAACAGCCTTTTGGTATTAGGCGACATGCGTGAGTTGGGCACGGCTTCCGAAGAAGAACATCGCAACATCCTGGGCTTGATGAAGGAGTTGAAATTCAAGGAGGCTTTGTTGGTCGGTTCGAACTTCAGCGCTTACAATGAGAACCCTAATTGGAGTACCTTCGCAAAAGTGGAAGACTTGTGCCAATACCTTGAGGATCATCCTATCAGCGGAAAAACGATACTCGT
The DNA here is from genome assembly GCA_017395365.1 of Bacteroidales bacterium. Classification (GTDB taxonomy): domain Bacteria; phylum Bacteroidota; class Bacteroidia; order Bacteroidales; family F082; genus Limimorpha. Next base: position 219,959 of record JAFPUN010000020.1, on the reverse strand, counting down.
CAAAGGATCTCACAGTGTACAGCTTGAGAAAGTATTACCATTATTGTGACGAATACCTACCCTCAAGCCGTCATTGCGGGCTTGACCCGCAATCTCCTTAGCGAAAAGGATACGTCTTCGCGTTCAGGAGATGGCGGATGTTCCTCCGCCATGACGGTTTAAACTAAAGGATTACACCCCGTTATAACACCACCAATGAAAGAAACTGCCGCCATAGGCTTAATGTCGGGTAGCTCGCTGGACGGGCTGGATATCGCCTTTGTGCGCTTCCTTGAAGAGGAGGGCAAATATAATTTCCAAATCTTGCAGGCCGAGACCCTACCCTATCCCGAATACTGGACCGAGCAACTCTCTGAAGCCTTCCACAAGCAGCCCGAAGATTTGATACAGCTAGACAAGGACTACGGCAAATATTTAGGCGAACAAGTGCTGGCTTTTGCCAAAAAGCACAATGTCACGCCCGACTTTGTTGCTTCGCACGGCCACACCATCTTCCACCGTCCCGAGGAGCATTACACCCTTCAAATCGGTGACGGGCAGGAGTTGGCCAAGGCTTGTGGCTTCACTGTCATCAATGATTTCCGCAGCGAGGACGTCAGCAAGGGCGGACAAGGCGCGCCGCTTGTTCCCATTGGCGACAAGTTGCTTTTTGGCGACTACGAGATTTGCCTCAATATCGGTGGCATCGCCAACGTCTCCTATGACGAAGACGGCAAGCGCATCGCCTTCGACCTCTGCATTGCCAACCAAGCCCTCAATTATCTCGCCCAGATGAAAGGTCTACCCTACGACCACGACGGCGAGATGGCCCGTAGCGGTGAGGTCGACATTACGCTGCTGAAACAGCTGAACAGGCATCCTTTCTATGGGCTGTACCCACCCAAATCGTTGGGAAGAGAGTTCTTCGAAGCGAACCAGAAAGAGCTCTTGCAAGGCCTCTCCGTTCCAGATTTGTTGGCCACTTTTGTAGAACACATCGCCTTGCAAATCGCATTGGGAGTGAGCCACCTACCCAAGGGAAAGATTCTCGTCACCGGTGGCGGTGCGAGGAACAAATTCCTTATGGAACGCTTGCAAGCCCGCAGTTCGCACGAGGTCGTCATCCCCGACAAGATGAGTATTGACTACAAGGAGGCTTTAGTCTTTGCTTTCCTTGGACTTTTGAGAATGGAGGGAAAGACCAATGTCTTGGCTTCGGTAACTGGTGCCGAGAGTGACAGTTGCAGTGGGCGGATTTGGAGGCCCTACTAAAGCATTTCATTTCTTATTCATTTACAGCAATATATCCGACAGCAAGCGACAACAAACGACTGCTGTCGACTACAAACGTTTGTTCAACGGCTTTGTCTAGGCAAAAGGTATTTCTTTGCGGTATAATAAGTAAAACGATAAGAGTATGGCAAAGAAAGATACCAACATAGAACTTGAAGTCGCAATTTGCGACATCAAAAGCATTGACAGTATCAATATAGAATCTTTGATACGCACAATAAGAGGCCAACAGGTAATGCTTGATTCTGATTTGGCGATGTTGTATGGCGTTGAAACCAAGAGACTGAACGAACAGGTGAAACGAAATCTCAATCGTTTCCCAGAGGATTTCATGTTTCAACTAACTCAGGATGAGGCAGTTCGTTCAAGGTCGCAAATTGCGACCTTGAACACCCAAAGAGGTCAAAATATAAAATATCTTCCCTATGCCTTCACCCGCAATGGCATCGCTATGCTCAGCAGCGTGTTAAAGTCTGATACTGCTGTGGCGGTCAACATTCGCATCATGCGGGCTTTCACCATGATACCGCAACTCGTTAATCACAACACGCAGATTATCCAACGCATATTCAATAACGAGCAACACCAAATAGAAACTGATGAGAAGATAGGTGTTATTCTTGAAAGAATAGAAGAAATCTCCCCAAAACTCCTCCCCGAGCAAGTCTTTCCCACGGGCTGCGTCTGGGATGCATGGACTTATATTTCAGATCTCGTTAGAAGCGCCCAGCAAAGAATCGTCCTTATCGACAATTATGTGGACGACCGGGTGCTTTCCATGTTCACAAAGCGAGAAGACGGCGTTTCAGCGACCATCTACACCCGCTATAACGAGCAATTTCTCACTGATTTGCAAAAGCACAACGCCCAATATCCTGAGATTGAGTTCGTTCAATTGCCCCACCGCAATCATGATCGTTTCCTCATCATTGACGACAAAGTATAATTGCTTGGGGCCAGCTTGAAGGATATGGGCACCGACCTCTGCGCCGTTACCGAAATGGCTATTGTTCCAGAAACAATCTTGGAACTCTTAAAGTGAAAAAATTTTCCTCCCAACCCCACCCACCCTATCCAAAATCTTCTTATTTTTGCCTCGTCATCCATAAAGCATTGGACGACAAACATAATGGAAAAGACGTTGAACTGACGTTTTATCTGCGGTGCTTAGAACTTCGCAACTTCAAATCTCTCGCACGGTAAAAACAATGTTCGACGTCCATTGTTTCGTGTATACCTTTGTATATATAATCGAAGCGTGGGCATCGGCATTGTTTATCCTCGAGAGATAGGCAATGCGAAGGCCTTAAGCACGGGATAGACAATTGTTTTGACTCCCGCGCTTTTTTCTTTTGTGTTTTAATGCTGGTCAAATCAGGTTGGCCGAAGGAGTCAAGCCAACGGAAACTGGGAACGAAACCACATTAAAACAATCGGATATGCGTAAACTCACAAAGACCTTGGCAGCCTTGCTGCTCATGCTGGCGGTGGTCGTAGCCGCCGGATGCAAGAAACCTGACGACCCCACCGACCCCAACAATCCCAACAACGGGGGCGGAGGAAACAATGGAGGTGGCGGAGGCGGCACAACGCCAACCGTCCCGACCGAAGAGGGCATGTACCTCGGCATCATCGGATTCAACGAACAGCTGTTTCAAAAAGACATCAGTTTGCTGAACCGTTCGACAAAGTCGCAGTTCACTTCGTTTATCAACAGTCTTACACAAGCCGACCTCACTGCCTTGTATTATGCTGATTATACCGCCTTGCAAAAGCTGAAAGACTATCCCGAACCACCCACGCTGACACAGGTGGCTCTCGTCACTTTCACCGACGGCATCGACAACATCTCGACCAGCAACAACATCATGGATCCAAACGGTTATGGCAGCATTGCCAACTACCGCGCAGCCTTGAACACTATGATTATGGGCGAGCAAGTGCATGGGAAAAACATCTCGGCCTATTCCATTGGCTTGAAAGGTCCAGACGCTCAGTCGAATCTAAACGAATTCCAAACCAACATCAACATGCTTGCCAGTAGCCCGAACAACGCCTATTTGGTTGAAGACATGAACAACGCCTTGCAGAAATTCGAGGAAATCGCCAATACGCTCTATTCTCAAAACACGACCGTCAACCTGAAACTGAGACTGCCTGGCGGTCTTGATGACGGGATGACCATTCGCTTCACTTTTGACAACACCACAGACGGCAGCTCATCAAAATACATCCAAGCTACCTACAAAAGAACCGAAAACAACGGAAGGCGTTTGGAAAACATTACTTACCAAGGTTTTACACAAGGAGCTTCGTCACTAAATTCTGTTTCGCAGTCTGAGTTGGGAACCTACCATTGGTTTGAATTTGAGCGTCTATCCATTCCCAGCACACCCAATCCCATTCCCATCTCGCAAGACGAGATCAATCGCCTACAGTTGTGGAAAAGGCAAGGCTCATCTTGGCAATTGGATACGGAATACCCCATAGAAAGTTCAACCGAGATAACGGAAAAAAAGAGCAGTGCCTTAATCATGTTGGTACTTGACTGCACTTCATCGTTAGCAAACGAGTTCAACCCAATGAAAAACGCTGCTGTCCGCTTCGTGGAGACCTTGGTCACCTCAAGCGGTAGCGGAAACGGAGGAGGAAACAGCGGCGGCGGCAACAATGGCGGCAACACTGTTCCCGATGGTATCATCAACGGTAAGTTTTCGGTAAGCCCAAGCCAAAAGGTGTATTTCTCGAAAGGCAACCTGCAATACCAAGCCTCGACCAACACATGGCGTTTCGCCAACCACCAATATGACTACATCGGCACCGACAACGCCAACATCTCGCAAACCAACAACGGCTGGATTGACCTCTTCGGCTGGGGCACGAGCAACTTTGCCCACGGCGCAACCTGCTACCAACCCTATTCCACAAGCCAGAACTACAACGACTATTTGGCCTACGGCTCGTCCACTGCCAACCTGAACGACCAAACAGGCTTGGCCGACTGGGGCGTGAACGCCATCAGCAACGGCGGCAACGAAACCCGCGTGTGGCGCACACTGACGAAAGACGAATGGTCGTATCTGCTGACGAGCAGAAACACCTCCTCCGGCAAACGATACGCAAAAGCCGAGGTGACCGGCAAAAACGGCCTCATCATCCTGCCCGACAATTGGAGCAACTCGACCTACACACTGAACAACGCCAACAACGGGAGCGCCTCGTTCAGCGACAACGTCATCTCATCCTCCGCATGGAGCACCTTGGAAGCCGCCGGCGCTGTGTTCCTTCCTGCCGCCGGAAGCCGTGCCGGAACCTCGGTGAGCGGCACGGGAACGAGCGGCTACTATTGGTCTGCCTCCTGCAACACCACAACCTACGCATACCTTTTGAGCTTCAGCAACACCAACCTCACCCCCTACCAAGGCGATTTCAAGTACTATGGGCAGAGTGTTAGGGTGGTATGTGAGGCGGAATGACCTAATCATATGAATAACTTTTGTATAAAACAGTTCTATTTATTATTGTTGGAGACTTGTTCCAATTCACTTTAGCTTGGGATTCTTTGACATTACCCACGCAAAACAACCCATCTATAAGCCAATAATTTACACAACTAACATAACTAAACAAATGAAAAAGCATTTGATGAGCATGTTCGCTTTGGTTCTCGGCATCGGTATGGCGCAAGCTAAGCCAGTCAGCGTGAGCCAAGCCAAGTATGTCGGACAACAATTTGTACAAGCCAACTTCGACCAAGCCCGTCAGGACTCGGAAATCACCCTTGTCTACACGGGTACTTCATCCCGCAACGAGACTTGCTTCTATGTTTTCAACGTCGGAACGACCGGTTTCGTGATCGTTTCAGCCGACGACTTTTACCGTCCCATAGTGGCCTATTCCAAGGAAGGCTGCTTTGATGCCCAGAACATTAATCCTGAGTTTGCCTTTATGCTCAACAAGGTGATTGAAGGCCGTGAAGGAAGACTCACGGGCCAAGCCACTCCCAAAGTCACAGCTGAATGGCAAACTGTAATGAATACTGGCAGATTGATTTCCCGCAACGGAGGCCGTGGTGCGTTTTATCTCTGCGAAACCAGGTGGAACCAAGACTATCCTTACAACTACTATTGCCCCAGCGGCCCTGGCGGCCCTGGCGGTCGCGTCTATGCCGGCTGTGTGGCAACAGCAATGAGCCAGATGATGAAGTATTGGAACCACCCGCAGCAAGGCACGGGCAGCCACACCAACCCCAACGGTGGCAGCGCCAACTTCGGCAACACCTACTACGATTGGGGCAACATGCCTAACTCCATCAATTCCAACTCTCCCCAAGAGCAAATTGATGCCGTTGCCACGCTGATGTACCACTGCGCCGTTGCTGTCGACATGCAATGGTCGGTCAATGGTAGCGGTGCCAATTCGCAAGATGTCCCCCAGAGAATCTCACAGTATTTCGGCTATACCAACCAGGCCACTTTGCAAAGCCGTGATTCCTACACCTACGCCAATTGGATGGCCATGCTGAAGGAATCGCTCGACATGGGTTGGCCGGTCTATTATTCGGGTCAAAGCTATGATGTTGAAGGACATGCCTTCATCTGCGATGGTTATGACGACAACGATTTGTTCCACTTCAACTGGGGCCGGGGTGGCAACGACAACAATTACTTCGACTTCGACCAAATCGACTACAACTCGTATGACCACGCCATCTTCAACTTCGTCCCCACTGGTGTCTACAATGCCACGGCTCAAGCACCCACCAATTTCACTGTGACTCCAGCTCCCAATTATGGGTTGGCCGCCACTGTGTCGTGGACCAATCCTTCCAAGACTTTGAACGACAGCAACCTTACCAGCATCGACCAAATTGTGGTTTGCCGCGACAACGAAATCATTTACACCCAGAACAATGTCTCTCCCAGTGCACAAATGAGCATTATCGACAACAGTGTGCCGCGCTTCGATTCATTTGATTATACAATATATGCCGTTTGCAGCGGCAGCCACGGCAGGATAGCGTACCAGAAAAAAGTCGGCTTCGGCCCTGTCTGTACTTGGAACGTTAATATCACCCAAGCCTCAAATCAAGGCTTCCGTGGAGGTGCCATCCATATCTACAATGCTGCAGGCACTGAAATTGGTCAGGTAACTACCACCAACTCCAACATCCAGTCAATCCCCGTCGATATGCCTCTCGGAATGGTGTCGTTCGGCTGGTCAGCCCCGACTCAGACAGGTGCATTCGACATGACCTTCACCATCAAGGATTCGCAAAATAATTCAGTTTACACCTATTCAGGCTCTTCCACGAATATGACAGAAGGCATCTTTTTCAGTGCCAACAACGGATGTGGAAGCCAAGCAGGTACAGGCGTGCCTTCCAACCTCGTCGCCCTGGTCGACACGGGAAACAACCGTAATATCAATGTCTCTTGGGACGGTATTAACAATTCAGGCTATGGCTACTTGGTGTATCGCGATTATATGCTCTACCGTCTTATCCCCAATGCCACATTCTTCGTCGATGAAAACGCCGCAATAGGTGGCCACTGCTATTATGTCGGATACCTTTACGACGGCGGTGAAAACGGCAACTACTCCAACGAGTCGTGCGCCACGTCAGGCGAGTGCTATGCTCCGCGCAACCTCGACTATGAGTATACGGGCAATAACAATAAGATTAAACTCCTTTGGGAAAGACCAGAACCCTCAGATGGACTTTCAGGCTACTATATCTTTAGGAAAACTGACGATACAGAATATACCCGTATCAAACTGCTTGGTGCCAATGCCACTAGCTATACCGACAATTCAGCCAACGTGGACGGCACTTGGTATTACTACAAGTTATACGCCTATTATGGAGACCTTGATTGTGAGTCTGCTCCAGCCAATTGGATTCACGATGAGAACCAGTTCTATCTACGTGTTTACTATTCGCAAACAGGTGTAAATTACACCATCTCCGCCTCAGCCAATCCAACCAACGGCGGCTCGGTCTCAGGAGGAGGTACATACGCTTCGGGAAGCACTTGCACCCTTCGCGCTACACCCAACAGCGGTTATACTTTTGTGAACTGGTTGGAGAACGGCACTTCGGTTTCCACCAACGCCACTTACTCCTTCACAGTAACAGGCAACCGCAATTTGGTGGCAGTGTTCGACGTTGCCCCCACAAACTACACCATCACCGCCACGGCCAATCCATCCAACGGCGGCTCGGTCGATGGAGGAGGGACATACGCATCAGGCAGCACTTGCACACTCCGCGCCACACCCAACAACGGTTATACCTTCGTGAATTGGACGAAAAACGGAACGCAAGTGTCAACAAATTCAACGTACAGCTTTACGGTAACAGGCAACGGTTCGTATGTGGCTAATTTCGAGCCAATTCCAGTAGAATACACCATCACGGTCAATGCCGAGCCTGCCAATGGAGGCACTGTGTCGGGCGGCGGCACCTACGCAGAAGGCTCCACTTGCGTTATTTCGGCCATGCCCAACGATGGCTATGTGTTTGAGAACTGGACACGAAATGGCACTGTGGTTTCAACTGAGCCAACCTATAGCATCGTCGTAAACAGAAACCTTACATTTGTGGCACATTTCGCCCAAAACGCCAACCAAGCCACCATCACCGCCATGGCCGAACCCGTTGAAGGAGGCTCGGTATCGGGAGGCGGAACCTACGAATTAGGCTCCAATTGCACCTTGAATGCAGTTGCCGCTGTCGGCTATGAATTCGTCAATTGGACATTGAACGGCAACCAAGTATCGACAAATGCTTCTTTCAGTTTCACGGTCACAGGCAATGCCGTTTATGTGGCACATTTCAGCAAAATCGTCAACAACTACAGCGTTTCGGCAAATGTGCAGCCCGCCAATGCAGGATCGGTCATTGGCGCCGGCACCTACGAGGAAGGCACTTCATGCACCCTTATCGCCATTGCCAACCCAACTTACACCTTCGTGAGTTGGACGGAGAACGGAGCCGTTGTCTCAACCGACGAACAATACACCTTCACTGTGGAGCGCGACAGGAATTTGGTTGCTGTGTTCTCGCAAGGGCTGTTCTACACCATCACAGCAACGGCAGGTCCCAATGGCACCATCACGCCAGAAGGCGAAATCATCGTGGAGCCCGGCGAGGACAAGACTTTTGCCATCATTCCCAGCAGTGGATGCCGCATTACCAAGGTCATCGTTGATGGCGTGGACGAAGGCCCTTTGGAATCCCGCACATTCCGAAGCATTTACGGCAATCATTCAATTCATGCGGAATTCAGCGGCCTCGGGGTGGACGACAATACGACATTCGATTTGAAAGTTTATCCGAATCCTGCCAATGACAAAATCAATGTTGAAAGCCAAAACATGAAACGGGTTTCCATTTTCAATTTGTATGGTGTTCAGATAGAAAGTAAAGAGGTAAACGATGAACATGCTGTTTTCAGCACTGACAATCTTTCGCAAGGAACCTACATCCTGAAAGTAGAAAGCCATGACGGAAGAATTGACTATACACGATTTATTCTCATAAAATGACTTTGTAGAGACGCGCCATGGCACGTCTCTACAGACCTATCGGCCGCCCTCTGTCTCAAAATGGAGTACAGAGGGCGGTTGGGTATTGCTGTACACCAGCGGAATCCATCAAAATTACTGCAATTCCATCTTATATCGTTTACCTTACTAACCGAAAAATACAATAAATAGGTTATTCGATTAACCGATTTTTTAATAAAAACGGTTATTGTATTAACCTTTTTTGTATCTTTGCAACCTAAAGACAAACGGAAAAGATGGAAACGTTATTCAAAAAACACCAGATTCTGATTTCTCAGGTGAGCATGGACATCGTCCGAGAGACAATCAATACCATTTCGTGGGAGAAGCAATTGGTGGGCATTCGAGGTTCGCGAGGCGTAGGAAAAACTACACTGATGCGACAGTATATCAAGAAAAACTATGGCATCAAACCTGGCGAGGCGCTTTATTGCGTATTGGACAGCCTCTATTTCAGCAACCACAGCCTGATTCAGTTGGCCGAAACTTTCCACTTGATGGGCGGCAAGCACCTTTTCCTCGACGAGGTACACAAATATCCCACATGGAGCAAGGAAATCAAGGAAATCATCGACCTCTATCCCGACATGAAAATCACCTTTTCGGGATCATCCCTTTTGCAGATTCTCAATGCCGATGCCGACCTCTCGCGTCGTGTGCTGAGTTACGACATGGCAGGACTATCGTTTCGCGAGTTCCTCCATTTCTACAAAGGCATTCAATTCCCCGTGAAGAGTCTTGACGAGATTCTTTTTGATGCCGACAACATCTGCATGGAAATCAACAAACTATGCCGACCACAACAGCTTTTTGAGCAGTATCTTCGTGCGGGATACTATCCTTTTTATGACGGCAACGAGGAGGAATATTACAGCCGAATTGAGAATGTCATCAATTTCATTATTGAGCAGGAAATGACACAGTTTTGCGGGGTAGAATTTTCCAACACACGTAAAATCAAGGCTTTGTTGGTTTTCTTGGCAGAGAATGTTCCCTACGAAGTGAACATTGCCAAGCTGTCAACTTATTTGGAACTTAATAAGCAGACGGTGTTGTCCTACCTCGCGAATATGGAACGCGCCGAACTTTTACATCTGCTTTATTCCGACAACAAGTCGGTGACGCGCCTACAAAAGCCCGACAAGATTTACCTGCACAATCCCAACATGTTCTATGCCCTCGGGCAACGCAATGAGATTGGAACCATCCGCGAATGTTTTGCAGTCAACCAACTCTCTGTGAAGCATACGGTGGAATACGGCAAGACCCAAGGCGATTTCCGTATTGACGGGCGCATTACGATGGAAGTGGGCGGACAAGACAAGACCTTCGACCAAATCGCGGACATCCCTGATTCCTACATTCTTGCCGACATGTTGGAGCACCCTGTAGGAAAGAAATTGCCCTTGTGGATTGTAGGACTAACCTATTAAGGTGCCCTAAAGTTTGTAGGTATTACACTGAATTTTGTATTTTTGCGTTCAATAAGAGTCAATGAAAGTCCCGTGTTCAAGAAAATCCTAAATACCTTTGGCACCAAGATACTGGCGGCAGTCCTTAACTTCGCCATTGCCATTATCATCTCCCAGACCTTGGGCGACACGGGCTCGGGAACGCAGTCGTTAGTGGTGGCCACCATCGCCTTCATCCTCATCTTCTCCGAAATCGTGTGCGGCGCCAGCATCATTTACCTTGCTCCTCGCCATTCGTTCAAGAAGATATTGGTCGCATCGGTGGTGTGGGCCGCATTGATTGCCGTGGTCATGGGCTTCGGTATCAGGCTGTTCTATCCCAAGTTGGAGTCCGATTTGGTCGTTCATGTGGCTATCCTATCGTTCATTTCTTCGCTCAGCAACATCAATTTCCGCTTCCTTGTCGGCAAGGAGGAAATCCAGAAGGCCAACTACAACACGCTACTTCAGCCTGTCCTACTAACCATCACTTTAGTAGTGTATTACATCGCGCTGAAAAAGACCGACATCTACGGCTATATCATCGGACTCTATGTCGCCTATGGAGGCACGTTCCTGTTGGGTGTGTGGATGTTGCGAGAAGAATATGCCAACCTGCCCAACGACAAAGACAAAGAATACAAGCCCGTATTAAAAGACCTGTTCAAATATGGTTTCCTCAACCAGACAGGACATTTTGTGCAGTTCTTCAACCTTCGTCTAAGCTACTATTTATTAGATAATTACATAGGAAGAGGTCAAGTCGGAGTCTTTTCGCGATCGGTCTCGTTGGCCGAAGCCATCTGGATTATCAGCAACAGCATTGCACTGGTGCAGTATGCCCGCATCGCCAATGCCGACGACCGTGAATACTCACAGAAACTCACCCTGGACTTGAGCAAAATCTGCTTCCTTATATCGGCAGTGGCTGTTGTGGTGCTATGCCTGCTGCCACCTCAGTTCTATGTCTTCGTCTTCGGCAAGGACTTCGGCGAGATGGCAGGACTTATCCGCATCCTGGCTCCAGGCATCCTGCTCTACTGCATTTTCCTCATCCTCGGACACTATTACTCGGGCATCGGACGTTATCAGATGAACACCTTCGCGGCGCTCTGCGGGCTGGTCGTCACCTTCGTCTGTGGCTTCACACTGATACCACGCTATGGTGTCACAGGCGCAGCCATCACGTCGGCAGTGTCGTATACGGTCAATGCGGTGTTCTTGTTCGTGTTCTTCGTCAAAGAGTCACACTTCAAAGGCCACGACTTCCTATTGACCAAGAGCGAGATACAGAACTATATCGCCGGTTTGAAACAACAATTCTTGAAACAACCTACCGAAAATGAATAAACTCCATAAATTCACGAAAGCCCTTGGGCGCATCATCAAGCATCCTTACCTGCTCAACCTCGTCCTTCAAGATGAGGACAGCAACAAGGAAGACGTCATCAGGAAATATGGTCTCACCGACGGCCTGCCCGTCATCGAAATCAACGAATTGTTCCCCGACTTCCATGAAATCGCGAAGCCTTACGCCTATCTCTCGGGTGCCACCATGCCCATCGACATTGCCCTGCTACGCGCCTTGGCAAAACGCTATGCGGTGAAAGACTACTTCGAAATCGGTACCTGGCGTGGTGAAAGCGTAGCCAATCTGGCCGATGTTGCTGAAAAATGCGTCACCTTCAACTTACCAAAGGAAGACATCATCAAGCTGACCAACAACCAGTTATACGCCGACTTGCACAGCTTCTTCAGTAAGGACCTGAACAACGTAGAACAACTCTACGGCGATTCTCAGGCCTTTGACTTCGGCCCTCACATTGGCAAGTATGACATGGTCTTCGTTGATGGCGACCACCATTACGAGAGTGTGAAGAAAGACACCGAGACCGCCTTCAAACTGCTGAAAGGTGATCGCAGCATCATCGTGTGGCACGACTACGGCCTCGACCCCGAGACCATCCGCTGGGATGTGATGGGAGCCATCTTGGACGGTGCACCTGCCGAGAAGCGCAAGCATATCTACCATGTCTCCAACACCTTGTGCGCCGTTTATCTGCCTGATGACTTCGCCACGCATAAGCTTGTGTCATACGAGACACCCAAGAAATACTTTGAAATTGATATCAAAACGCATATTTGCTAAGCGATGAACGTTCTGCACCTATTGAGTTGGTTCCCCACCCCCGACGACCCCACCCTGGGCAACTTCTGCGTCCGCATGATTGACGCGCTGCCTGAAGATTGCCATTCCATCATCCTCTCCGTCTGCGACGGCAAGGACATGACGAAATCGTTCGAGGTCAAGGAGATTCCTGGGGCGCACCACACCCATGTGCAGATCTATATCCGTCCGCCAAAGATCAACGCCATTCGCAAGCTCAAGATGCTGCGGATGTACCAATATGGGTTGAGATACATCAAAAAACACTTTTTCAATCCCAATTTGATCCACCTGCATGTCACCTATCCACTTGGGCAGGTGGCCTTACTGTGGAAAAAGCTCTTTGGCTACAAATATGTCCTCACCGAGCATTGGACCATTTACCAGCCACAGAACAAGGACGTTTTGGTAGGGAAATTGAAGAAAAAGATCGTAAAAATTGCCAATAATGCCGAGCTCATCATGCCCGTCAGCCTTGACTTGCAGCGGTGCATGGAAGGTCACGGGGTGAACAACCGCTTCAAGGTCATTTTTAATCTTGTGAATACGGACATTTTCAAGCTTGGAGCACCACATAGTTCAAACAAGAAAAGGATGCTCCATATCTCCACCTTGCGTGATGAGGCCAAGAACTTCAGTGGTATCTTGCGTGTCATTGAGCGTTTGCGCCAGCATCGCGACGACTTTGAGCTGCACGTCATCCATGACTACGATGCTCCAGAATTCCAAACGTTTGTGAAAGAACACCACATGGAGGGCTGCGTCATCTTCCATGGTAAGAAGACTTCCGCAGAGGTTGCTGAAGCTTACCAACAGGCCGACTTCTTCGTATTGTTCTCCAACTTTGAGAACTTGCCTTGCGTCATTGTGGAAGCCTTTGCTAGCGGTGTGCCTGTTCTTAGTACTTCCGTTGGTGGCATAGCAGAAATCGTTTCACCAGAGAGAGGCATCCTTATCCCACAGGGTGATGAAGAAGCTTTGTTGCAAAGCATGAACCAACTGCTTGACCATTCTTCAGAATATGATCGTCAAGCCATTCGGGACTATGCCATAAAAACATTTGCTGCCCAAAACATTGGACAGCAAATATTTGAGGCATATAAAGAAGTCGTTATTCCTTGACAAATTTCACCGTTGAGACGACATTGTTTTCATCCATGAAACGAACGAAATACACGCCTTGTGGCCACGTTGCCACTTCTACAGTATTGTCCTTCCCTTGATACACCATTTGTCCCAAGGCATCAAAAGCCTTGACTTCCTTGACTTTACCTTCGATAGTAAAGCGGTCGGAAGCAGGATTAGGATATAGTATCGAATGGGAGGTGTTTTCCGAAACCGATGTCACTTCGACCGTCACCGATGAAGGATCCGATTCACAATACTCATTAGGACGTTCGTAAGTCACGAGCACGATGTATTCCGTAGCGCCAATTTCATTAGAGGCATCAAAATAAGACCTTTGTGATGGATCTTCAATTTCAGCAATCACGGAAGGAGTACCATTCTTCATTCTCAGTATTAAATAACTCTGAAACTCATCGGTTCGGCCTTCCCAATCCCAAGTCAACAGAGCACCGAATTCATCACTGCCATTCCACTGGTAAGTACCATTCAAATTAGAAACAGGTGGGCAACCCATCGTACAATTAATCTCGTATTCAGCGATAACACCCACCTCGGGATAGCCATTTGAGGCCACAATCAAGTTGTCGTCCCAGTCATAAATCTCGTATGACACTTCAGAAAGGCTACCGTGTGAATAGCATGTGTTGTCGTATGTCCAAAAGAATGTAGCGGTTTGGTATTTCGGCACGGGCACAATCAGCGAGGCAGAACCTCCATCCCACAAACCCACTCGCTGCGAGACCTTGCCACCCTCATCAAGCACGGCGATGAATGACATATCCCAGCCGTTACCACCCGTATCGGACAACTCAAAGCGCAAGTCACAATTGGTCCCCACCAACACAGTGTCGCGGGCCACTTTACTCATTCCAGCTGAATTCACTGCATACACCGTATAATAATAGGTGCCATTCTCAAGACCATATTCATCATGATCATCATAATAAATCTCTTCGTCCGTCACATCCGTCATCGTCTCAACCACTTCACCATCGCGCATGATGACAATTGTATCAATCTTAGAAAGAGCAGTCCCATTACGGGTTTCATACACGGGATTAAAGGTCAGTTCCACCGCTCCATGATCGAAATAGGCATGAGCATTTATGTTCTCCACTGCCTTAGGTGCATCATAATACTCATCCACTGGATGCAGGTTAAAGATGGCATTGTGATACCATGGGAAGGAATAGAAGGTCAAATAAAAACCATCAATGGCGTAATAGCCGTTGTCAAAACCTGCCCAACCCCAATTGAGGTGGAACATGTCGTTGTCGTCATAACCATCAAGCACATAGGCATGGCCGCCTGCATCACCCTGCGAGGCATAATAGACAGGCATACCTGCATCCAAGTTGGCGCGTAAGTCGTTCTTCCACTGTGTATTGCTGCCACCATTCGGCTTATCGCGATGCTCCCAGTCGGGGCTATACCTGAAATACTCCAACATGGCAGGGCCTACATTGTAAGAATAGGCACCACTTGCATTGGGCCCATAACCCATGTCGACGCTCACGCCTGCATGGTATTCCATCAAAGCGACGGCATCCACCTCGTATTGCGGACTGGCAAAGTCGAGAAAATCAGGCATCAACTCAAAACGGTAAGTGGCGTCTTCGAAATTGGTTTCCTGCCAGCCATAGTTGCCGTAATAGCTGTTAGCATCATAGCCGTGGCCTCCTTGCCCGTGACGTGGCCATTCCCAATAACGCATGATCTGGCTCATGGCATTGGCTACGCAGCCCGACTTGCAATGACCGCTATAGACTGAGCTGGGGTCAAGAGGAGCCATGTTGTTATAGAGGTCGGTCTGGTTCCAGATGGAGGACATCAACGGACCCACACTGCGATTGAGCTTTATGGAAGAGAGTTTGCCCGTGGTGGCAACACTCGTCCAATCGGCAATGGCCTCTTCAGTGCGTTCATCGTTATTGGCATACATTTGGCTGAAACCCGCCTTGTAATTATCGAAGAAAGTCTTGAGGCCATCGGGAAGTTGGGTGGTGAAATTGCTCTCAGTGGAATAGCCCAAAATGGGTTGGGCTCGGTCGTCAGCACTGACGATGACAAAACCCTTGGGCTTCACCGCGAAGACATAGAATGCCGTCCGGCCATTATCAGCATAAGCTGTATAAGACAACTCTGCCGTAGCCGACTTCATCTCACTATTGGCTTTCATAAACTTAATGCCCAGTGCTTTAGCACGATTCACATCAACAGGGGCAGATTGCAAATGCGTCGCCAAAAACAAGGCCAATGCAAGTAATATGAACAATCTTTTCATGGTCTTTCTTGTCTTATTTCTTGATTACCTTTTCGAAAAGCACTTGTCCCTCGGATGAAGTCACGCGAAGGAAATAGACACCACTCTCATAACTCGAGAAGTCAATTTCGTTTTGACGGAAATATCCTATTTTCTGTCCAACAGCATTGAATACCTCAACGCCATCAACCTCAACGCCACCGATAGTCAGTTGATTACCAACAGGATTGGGATAGAGCGTTACTATATTGTCCTCCTGCTCTTCAACAGCATCGATACAGTCGGTATAGAAATGGCACAACTCGCCCACATAAGGCCGGCCCTCTGTAGCATAAATCAAGCCACCATTCCAATTGTATACCTCGAAGTAACTCTCGGCATCTTTACCTCCAATCGAATAGGCCCAATGCAGGGCAAGGTCACTCTCGGCAGGCAACTCTATAGTCACCGTAGCATCGCTACCTTCGGCCAAACCCAACCTCGTTACGGCAATGCCTCGCGAGTCAACGACAGAGATGGATTGTGCAATCCAGCCGTCGCCCACAGAATCGTGAAGATGGAAGGTCACATCGCATGTAGGACCATTAAGAATGGTGTCGCGCACATCTTCGCCCACAAATTCATAGGCCCAAGGCAAAATTGTATAATGGCAAATGCCCAAAGCATCAGTATCGTCAAAAGAGAACTGTGCGCCACCTGCAACATTCAGTTCCCTATGGATCACCTCATTGTTGCGAAGGATAAGTATGGAGTCGATCTGATCCAAATCGAACTCACAAAACGTCATCTGAGGTGCCTTGAAGGAAATCCTATTGGTTCCTGCCGACACGGCTTCAATCTTCACATCCTCAACCGGTAACGGTCTAAGGCAATAATCTTCATTGGGATAGATGCCAAAAACGGCAGCGTGGCCGTCGGGGAAAGAATAATGCGAGAGATAGAATCCATTGATGGCATAATAGCCATTGTCTAATCCCTGCCAACCCCAATTGAAGTGGAACATATTGTTGTCGTCGTAACCGTCGCACACGAAGGCATGTCCCCCGTCAGGACCCGAGGCGCTATAATACAACGGCATACCCAAGTCCAAATTGTCACGCAACATGCCATCCCACTCAGCGTTCATATGCCAATCCTTATAATCGATTTGCATCATGCCACCGTCGTATCTGAAATAACGCTCCAAGGCATCGGGCACCAATTGCGAAAATGCGCCACTTCCGTCGGGGCTATAATTCATGTCGACACTGACACCCGCATGATATTGCAGTTGGGCTACAGCATGAATCTCTTCTGGTGTTGAAGTCCAATCCAAAAAATCGGGCATCAAGTCAAAGCGATAATAGGTGCCGCCGAAATTAGCATTCAGTGAGCCATATCCAAACAACTCATATGTATGCATCTCGGAGCCGACCTGGGGCCACTTCCAGAAATACATGATTTGTGCCATCGCCGTTGCCACGCATCCCGCATAAACATGGTTGTTTGGACCCAACGAATCGACAGGGCACAAATCGTTGTACAAAGCCGACTGGTTCCAGATAGAAGTCAACAGCTGTGGCACTTCGCGCGTAATCCTCGTGTTGTTGACCTTACCCGTGGCTGCAAGACGCTCCCAGTCGCGGATGGCTTCCTCGGTACGAGGTTCGTCGCCCATTTGGCTGAAGCCAGCGCGATAGTTGCGGAAAAAGCTCTCCAAGCCTTCGGGAAGGTCATCACTAAAGGCGCCTTCAGTAGAATAGCCAAGGATAGGCATTGCACGGTCGTCGGCACTGACGATGACGAAGCCCTTGGGCTGCATCGCGAAGACATAAAACGCAGCATCTCCATTATCAGTATAGGCTGTGTAAGCCAAATTCGCTATAGCCGACCTGATCTCCGTGTTCGAATTCATAAACTTGACGCCCAACGCCTTGGCGCGATTGATGTCAACAGGATTGGCTTGTAGTCCGCCGAAAACTAGCGTAACAAGCAAAAGCGCAATGATTGTTTTTTTCATGGTTTCATGTATTAATTGTTTATATATCAGTGTTTTTTACCAATAGAAACTGGTCTGGATTGTTTTCCTTCGGTACATAACCCTGGTCGTATACATAATGGTACACGGCTCCCGCTTTGGTCGTATAGGTACTCGTGAAGTACTTGAAATCAAAGCCTTTCTCCTTCAGTTGCTGACGGCTCGCAAAGCCTTTACCATTGGGATTCAATTCCAGCAGAATGTTGTGGTTTCGCGCTAAAATACCGTTGATTTTTCTCACCACATTGATTTGTTTGTGGGTCTTCTCGTAGTTATAGCTGTTGCGGCATGAGTCACAGCAAAATTTCTTGTCGACTCTCCCTATAAGGGGTTCTCCGCAGTAGAGGCATTTTCTTTCTTCCATAGTTATCAGTTGTTCAGTTATTCAGTTATTCAGTTGTTTAGTTGTTCAGTTGCTTCTGGCTTTTGGCTACTGGCTTTTGGCAGCTTCATGACCAAGTAAAACTTTTCTTTTTATAAAGGAGCTGCCAGAAGCCAAAGGCCAGCTGCCAGAAGCCTTCTCCTATTTCGTAAATACGTACCTTAATATATTCGCGCCCATTTTGAGGGCTTTCTCTCGGGTCTCTTGCGAGTCATGGTGCACGCGCTGGTCTTCCCAACCGTCACCAAGGTCGCATTCGTAAGTGAAGATGCAAACAATTCTCCCTTCGTAAATCAAGGCAAAGAGTTGTGGTGGTTTGTTGTCGTGCTCGTGAATCTTCGGCAAGCCGTTTGGGAAGGCATACGGTTTCTTGAAGATCTCATGTGTATAAGGTAACTCCACGAAATCCAACTCGGGGAACACCTTCTTCATCTGAGGTTCGATGTACTGTCGGATGCCATAGTTGTCATCGATATGCAGGAAACCGCCCGCCAACATGTAATTGCGCAGGTTCTGTGCCTCGGCCGCATCAAAGACTACATTGCCGTGACCCGTCATGTAGACGTATGGATAATTGAACAGGTCAGGACTCGATGGCTCCACAGTGGGCACATTGGGATTGATGTCAGTGCCAATCTCCTGGTTGCAGAAACGCACCAAGTTGGGCAACGACGTCGGGTTGCCATACCAGTCTCCTCCCCCACGGTATTTCAGTAAGGCGATGTTAAGTTGCTGAGCCGAGGCAACGAAAGAGAATGACAGCAATATGGCAATCAATAGCTTCTTCATTTCATTTGGTTGATAAGTTGAATCGTGTGGCAAGCCACAATGGCCGCCGTTTCGGTACGCAAACGCGCATCGCCCAGACTACAGGCCACAAATCCATTTTCTCGAGCCAATGCCACTTCCTCAGGGCTGAAGTCACCCTCAGGACCAATGAGCACCAAAACGTTTTCACCTTTATGATACAAGTCACAGAGGCAGTCTTTCACGTCGTCGTCAATCCAAGCAATGAACTTCTGTCCTTCGAAGGGTTGCTTCACCAGTTTGTCGAACGGCACCAAATCCTCTACTATCGGCAGGCGCGACTTGATGCTCTGCTTCATGGCCGCCACCATCACCTTCTGGAAACGCTCCACATTAGCGGCCCGGCGCTCGGAATGATAGGAAATGAACAACCTCACCTTATCGATGCCGATTTCAGTGGCTTTCTCCAAGAACCACTCCGTGCGTTCGTTGAGTTTGGTCGGCGCGATGGCGATTTCGAGGTTAAATCCCCAGTGGTCATACCCTTTGCGCTGGTTCGTCAGGTTGACGGTGGCCCGCTTGGGCAAAGCCTCCACCAACTCGGCATCAAAAAGAAAACCGTCGCCGTTGGTGACACAGAAACGCTCGCCTTCGGTCATGCGCAGCACCTTGACGCAGTGCTTCGACTCGTCCTCAGGCAAGGTCATCAGGCCTTCTTTCGCTCCAGGTATGTAAAATACGTTCATTATTACATTCTATTCGGCATTCCAATACCCAGCAATTCAGACGCATTGCGCAGCAAGGCGGCCACCATGTCGCACACCTGCAGACGGAACATGCGGCGGTCGGCATCGGGCTCTTTCAGGATGCTGCACTCTTGATAGAACTGGTTGAATTCCTTGGCGAGGTCGAAGATGAAGTTGGCAATCATCGCAGGGCTGCGGTTCTCGGCGGCTTGGTTCAAGACCATCGGCCAGCCGTACATCATCACGATGATTTCCTTCTCCTTGGGTTGCAGGTCGCCGACCTTCACCTCACTCTCCAGTTTGATGCCTTGTTCTTCTGCCTTGCGCAGCACCGAGCAGATACGGGCATGGGTGTATTGCACGAAGGGCCCTGTGTTACCATTGAAGTCAATAGACTCCTCGGGGTTAAAGAGCATCGTCTTCTTAGGATCGAGACGAAGGAAGAAATACTTCATAGCACCCAATCCGATGGTGTGATACAGTTTGTCAGCCTCCTCGGGTGACAGGTCTTTGGCTTTGCCGAGTTCATCGGAGACGGCCTTGGCCGTGGCCATCATTTCATCCATGAGGTCATCGGCATCGACCACCGTGCCCTCACGCGACTTCATCTTGCCGTTAGGTAACTCTACCATGCCGTAGGACAGGTGTTCGATGTCATTTCCCCACTCACGACCAAGACGCACCAACACACGTTTCAACACGTCGAAGTGGTAAATCTGTTCGTTGCCCACGACATAGATCAGTTTCTCGGGGTCATATTCCTTGACGCGTAACTGAGCAGTGCCAAGGTCTTGGGTCATATACACCGATGTTCCGTCACGGCGGAGCAGAAGTTTCTCATCCAAACCTTCATCGCGGAGGTCGCACCACACAGAGTTGTCATCGCGACGGTAGAAAACGCCCTTTTCGAGACCTTCTTGCACAAGCGACTTGCCAAGGAGGTAGGTTTGGGATTCGTAATAGATTTTATCGAAACTCACACCGAGACGGCGATAGGTCACGTCGAAGCCGTCATACACCCATTGGTTCATCGTCTCCCACAGGTGGCGCACCTCAGGGTCGTTGGCTTCCCATTTGCGCAGCATCTCGCGAGCCTCCTGCATCAGCGTGGACTCGGCTTCAGCCTTGGCCTTGGCTTCTTCCTTGGCTTTCTCATCCAAAGTGTCGTAATTGTCCGGCAGCAAGGATTTCACCTCTTCCTTGAACTTCTTGTCGAACAACACATAGAAGTCACCGATGAGGTGGTCACCCTTCTTGCCCGTCGACTCAGGCGTGCAACCATTGCCCCACTTCAGCCATGCCAACATGCTCTTGCAGATGTGGATGCCACGGTCATTGACCAGGTTCACGCGCACCACTCTCTTGCCATTGGCTTTCATGATCTCCGACACGCTCCAGCCGAGGAGGTTGTTACGGATATGGCCTAAATGCAAGGGCTTGTTTGTGTTGGGCGAGGAATACTCGATGACCACGTTCTTGCCCGAGACGGGTTTGCGGCCAAACTCACGGTTCTCGTGATTCGCCTTGAAGAAATCCATCCAAAACTTATCGGAAATCAACAGGTTAAGGAATCCCTTCACCACATTGAATTTGGCAATCATGTCCGACTCCTTGATCATCTCGGCACCCATCTCGTTGGCTAATTGTTCGGGATTGCAACCCGCCAATTTCACGAAGGGGAACACCACGATGGTCATGTCGCCTTCAAACTCAGGGCGCGTCTTCTGGAAATTCACCTGCTGCACAGGCGGTTCCTGTCCGTATAAGGTCTTGAATGACTTTATGAATAAATCTCTTAATACTTGTTCTAACATAACCTAATATTTTACATTGGTGCAAAAGTAGTAAATAAGCCCCAAATGTGTAACAAAAAACAAGGAAAAAATGAGACTTAAAACGCATTCACTCTCCATAAGCAAATAATTTGTATTTTTGTCACCTCAATAGAAGCAACATGGAAAATCCGAAATTCGTTATCGCCATCAACCGTGAGTTCGGCTCGGGTGGCAGAGAGATTGCCTACAAACTCGGCGAGCTGCTCAATGTCAATGTTTACGACAAAGCCATTCTTGACACTTTAACCACCAAATTCAACCTGACCGTTGAGGAAATGCAGCGCATCAAGGCTGCCAAACCCAACTGGTGGAAAGACTTCTGCCGATTCTATCAACAGTTTGGTGCTGCTGGACAGGGTGGATATACACCGCAAGAAGACCGTGAGGTGACCTCGCAGCAGATCTACCTTGCCGAGACGCAAATTCTCCGCGACCTGGCCTCACAGGAGTCGTGCGTCATCATCGGGCGTTCCGGATTCCATATTTTCAGAAACCATCCTTATGCCATGAGAATCTTCTTCATCGCCGACAGGAAAGCCCGTGTGAAACGCGTCATGGAAAAGTTTGCCTTAGACGAGGATGCTGCCAGCATGCGCATCGATAAGATAGACGAGGCTCGCGACACCTACACGCAAACTGTCACTGGCGTGTCGCGATACGATGCCCGCAACTACGACTTCGTATTCAACGTCACCCAATTCCCCACCGACCTCGTGGCGCAGTTTCTCGCCGACAACATCAGGAAGAAGTATCCATTCTTACTGGGATGATCTTAGATCAACCAGAGAACCAACATCAAACGATAATTCATTGTCGTTGACCTTGGGAAAGCAGTTATGAAAGAAAAAGCAATTCATTTTTTTATTTCTTTTTTCTTCATAAACTCACCATCAAACCGAAAACTTTCCTATCTTTGCAATCCGATGAGATACCAAAATAAGCCATCGGAAAAGATTATCTGCACGGAATCAAATGGTTCCATCAAATCGAATTCTCTTTTACCCCATACTGACGGTCACATTGTTGGCCGTCTTTTTTTTGCCGATATCAACAAATCAAACGAATAAGCCTATGTCAATATCACTGAAAAACCGCAGCTTGATTTCCATCAGCGACTATACACCTGAGGAAATCTGCCATGTCCTCGACATCGCCGAGGACTTCGAGAAAAACCCGCACCAGAACCTGCTGAACGGGCGTATCATCGCCTCGCTGTTCTTCGAGCCTTCCACTCGTACACGTCTAAGCTTTGAGACGGCCATCCAACTGTTGGGCGGCAATGTCATCGGCTTCAGCAGTACAGCTGGCACGAGCATCCAGAAGGGCGAATCACTCGCCGACACCATCACCATGGTGGCCAGCTATGCCGACCTTATCGTCATGCGCAACCCCATCGAGGGATCAGCCCGCTTCGCCTCCGAAGTGTCGAAAGTGCCGGTCATCAATGCGGGCGACGGCGCCAACCAGCACCCCACCCAGTGCATGCTCGACCTCTACAGCATCCGCAAGACACAGGGTACGCTTGAAAACCTTGAAATCACCCTCGTCGGCGACCTGAAATACGGCCGAACCGTCCACAGCCTCGTAGAGGCCATGTGCAACTTCAACGCGAAGTTCAATCTCGTCTCGCCCGTCGAGCTGAAACTGCCGAGCGTAGTCAAGCAACACATCAAGGACCGCAACCTCGAATACCACCAGTATACAGAACTAGAGGACGCCATCCCCCACTCCGACATCATCTACATGACCCGCATACAGCGCGAACGCTTCCCCGATCCCGAGGAATACGAGAAGGTGAAGAACTCCTATGTGCTGCGTAACGCCATGCTGGAGAACTCCAAACCCAACTGCCGTGTGCTGCACCCGCTGCCGCGCGTCAACGAGATCCACGTGGACGTCGACGCCAATCCGAAAGCCTACTACTTCCAACAGGCGCAAAATGGCGTGTATGCCCGTCAAGCTTTAATTGCATCAATCTTAGGACTTAAATAATCTGAACCATGGAAAAGAAAAAAGAATTGACAGTTTCCGCCATTGAAAATGGCACCGTCATCGACCATATTCCCGCCGACAAAGTGTTCCAAGTCGTCAAGATCTTGGGCTTGGATAGAGTCAGCACGCCCGTGTATTTCGGCATCAACGTAGAAAGCAAGAAATATGGCACCAAGGGCTTTATCAAAGCTTCCAACAAGTACTTTGAGCCCGAAGATGTGAACAAGATTGCCCTTGTCGCTCCTACCGCCTCCATCATCGAAATCAAGGACTTCGAGGTCATCAACAAGCAGACGGTGACTATCCCTGAGAGCATTGAACACATTGTGAAATGCTTCAACCCAAACTGCGTCACCAACAAGGAGCATGACGTGCCGACCAAGTTCACCGTCATCAAAGACGCACAGGGAAACATCAAGCTGCACTGCCACTATTGCGAGAAGAACACCACGCAAGACAAACTTGAATTCATCTAATCATGAAGAAGTTCCTATTAGTCCTACTGATTATCGTTGGTATCATTCTGCTCTATGGCTGGATGACATACAACAGCCTCGTTACACGGCAAGAGAACGTCACGAAAGCATGGAGTCAGGTGGAGAATGTCTACCAACGCCGTGCCGACCTCGTTCCCAACCTCGTCTCCGTAGTGAAAAACTATGCGGAATACGAACAAGGCACGCTCATCAAACTGACGGAGGCTCGTGCTAAAGCCGCCAACGCCACAGTCCACACAGAGAGTTTCGACAATACGGAATTCAGCAATTTTGAGTCGGCACAAAAGGAATTGGACAACACCTTGAACCGCTTGATTGTTTCCGTTGAGAACTACCCTGACCTGAAGGCAAACGAGAACTATCTGACCTTGCAAGCCGAACTAGCTGGCTGCGAAAACCGTATCCAAACCGAACGCCAACGCTTCAATGAAGCGGCGAAAGCTTACAATGCAAGCCTTCGCCGTTTCCCAACCAACATGATTGCCAAGATGTTCGGCTTCGAGAAACGGCCCTATTTTGAGGCTGATGAAGGCGCTGATAGAGTACCGGAGACATTCTAAACAAGATATTTACTAAGCAATTCGGGCGGAATCCAATGGGTCCCGCCCGAATCTTGTTATTTCTTCTTCTCAAACAACCATTTGAATAGTCCTAGCGTGGAAAAAGCCTCATCCCAACACCCATGACCCAACTCGGGATATGTGACAAGAATTACCTTCGTATTGCCAGCCTCTACAAGGGCATTGAACATTTGCATACTCCGAGAAGGCAGGACCACCCCATCCCGCATACCATGAAAAATATAAACGGGAATGTCTTTCATGACGTCGGCATAGGCTGTGTCTCCCCCTCCACAAATGGGAATGGCTGCCGCAAACTTTTCAGGCCAGCGTTGCAACGCATCCCAAGTGCCAAAGCCACCCATAGAAATACCGCAAATGTAAACCCGAGTTGAATCAACTGCACCAACATCAACAAGGCCATCAAGCACAGTCATCACACCAAATAATTCTACTGTGGGCACGCTATCCATCATGTGCTCGGACAAGCTCCAATCGGTATTCACCCAACGCTTTCCGTCTGGGCATTGCGGAACCATCAACAGAAAAGGATAACGGCTTGTGATCGTGTCTTCCAAGAAATACTTGATGCAATGCTTCAACTGCATATAGTTGTCGTTGCCGCGCTCTCCTGCGCCATGCAGGAAGATAACCAAAGGCATGGCTTCCGTCATCGTATCGGCTTTCTCTGAACGATAGAGCCGATATGGAAGCGTGTCATTGCCTTCGATATGATGATGGGCTTCAAATAGGCTTGTATCGGGGAGTTGTTCCTGAGCGTGTAGATAAGTGCCAGCCATCAACGCCAGAAGTAATAAGAGGAAGTGTTTCATCGCATTAAAGATGCTTGTATTCCATAAAATCGACCGACTATAGATTCCCAAGGGAATGACATAGTCGGTCGATTTCTATACAATTTGGTGGAATCAAGCCTGAGCCGTAGGACCACCCATCGGGAACGGAGCAACATTGCTGCCACCATCAGTAATGGGACCAAACTGCTGCTCGTATTTAGCGATATTCTCGGCTAAAGCCTTATACAGACGTTTGGCATTCAAAGGGTTCAAGATCACTCTTGAACGAACCTTGGCTTTGGGTGTGCCAGGCATCATTTGGGCAAAGTCGACGATGAACTCATTGGGCGAGTGGGTGATGATGGCCAAGTTGGAGTATTTTCCCTCAGCAACCTCGTCGCTAATCTCGATATTCAATTGGTTTTTCTGATTGTTGTTTTCCATAATGTTATTGTAAGTAAGTATCTATTCAAAATTAAACTGCATTATTATAAGCTTCTTAGCTGTAAGCTATCAGCCGTCAGCTATCAGCACGGTAGCACCAAGGCTGACTGCTGATGGCTGACTGCTGACGGCCAAATTCTCCTGCCTTTTCTGTAAACAAATTCTGCTCATTTACTTATTAAAAAGCGGGGACAGCCTCAAAGGCCATCCCCGCTAGATTGATTAACACGTTATTCAGCGGCCTTGGCTTGCAGTTCCTCGTACTCTTCACGAGAACCCACAATCAAGTCCTCATACTCGCGCAGACCTGTGCCAGCAGGTATCTTGTGACCGACAATCACATTCTCCTTCATGCCGAGCAGGAAGTCGCTCTTGGCTGCGATGGCTGCATTAGTCAACACCTTGGTGGTCTCCTGGAAGGAGGCAGCCGAGATGAAGCTATCGGTAGCCAAAGCAGCACGAGTGATACCTTGCAGCACTTGGGTGGCCGTGGCCGGACGGGCAGGACGCACCGTGGGCAGTGTCAAGTCCTTACGCTTCAGTGCAGACTCCTCTTCACGGAGCTTCATGGCTGAAACAATTTCACCCTTCTGCAGTTTGTCGGAAGCGCCGTTGTCCTCAACGAAGAACTTGCCGTAGATATCGTCATTCTCCTCCTGGAAGGCCAACTTGTTGACAAGCTCTCCCTGCAGGAAACGAGTATCACCCGGATCGAGGATTTCGACCTTACGCATCATCTGACGCACAATGACCTCAAAGTGCTTGTCGTTGATGACCACACCTTGTTGACGGTACACGCTCTGTGCCTCGTTGACGATGTATTCCTGCACCTTCATCGGGCCCATGATGGCCAAGATGCTGGCAGGTGTAATGACACCCTCCGAAAGCGGTTGGCCAGCCTTCACGAAGTCGTTCTCTTGAGCCAGGATCTGCTTCGAGGTGGGGATGAGATAACGTTTCTCCTCACCCGTCTTGGCAGTGACCACGACCTCACGGTTACCGCGCTTGAGTTTCTTCTCAAGGTGGACGATACCGTCAATCTCGGACACGACAGCGGGGTCGATGGAGTTACGAGCCTCAAACAGTTCCTGCACACGCGGCAAACCACCGGTAATATCACCGCCGCCAGAGACGTTACGCGGGATACGAACCAGTTGGTCACCAGCAGTGATGGCGTCGCCTTCTTCAACAACGACGTGGGCATCGACGGGCAAGTCGTAAGAAACGATGGTCTCGCCGTTCTCATCCACGATGTCGATGAGCGGGTTCTTGGCGCCTCTCCTACCCTCGATGATGACACGCTCGTTAAAGCCCGTCTCAGCGATGGTCTCGTTACGGTAGGTCACGTTTTCGATGACATTCTGGAAACGAACCTTACCACTGAACTCGGAAATGATGGTGGCGTTGTAGGGATCCCATTCGCAAATCTTGTCGCCCTTCTTCACTTGGTCACCCGACTTGAAGAACAGCTTGGCACCATAAGGAATGTTGGTGGTCATCAAGACGACATCGGTGTTGTTGTCATGGAGCTTCAGCTCGGCAGAACGACCGATGACAATCTGATAGGTATCATTGTCCTTGTTGACCTCGACGGAACGAAGTTCTTCGATCTCAAGGTAGCCGTCATACTTGGCCTCGGTGCTGTTAGCAACCAAGCCCTTCGAAGCCTTACCACCTTGGTGGAAGGTACGCAGGGTCAGCTGAGTACCAGGCTCACCGATAGACTGTGCGGCGATGACGCCTACAGCCTCACCTTTCTGAACCAGCTTACTCGACGACAGGTTGCGGCCATAGCAGTTGGCGCACACACCACGCTTCGACTCACAAGTCAACACGGAACGGATTTCGACGCCCTCCAGAGGCGATTCATCGATGGCCTCTGCAATGGCTTCGTTGATTTCCTGACCACTAGCGACAATAAGCTCACCCGTCTGAGGATGCGTCACATCATGCAAAGCCACACGGCCGAGGATACGGTCGTATAATAAGGAGTGCTTGCCAGGTTCCTTGATCTCTTCACCACGCGAGATGGTCATACCACGGAGCGTGCCGCAGTCCTTCTCGGTGATGATGACGTCGTGCGCCACGTCGACCAGACGACGGGTCAAATAACCAGCGTCAGCGGTCTTCAGAGCGGTATCGGCAAGACCCTTACGGGCACCGTGGGTGGAGATGAAGTACTCCAACACTGACAGACCCTCTTGGAAGTTCGACAGAATGGGGTTCTCAATGATTTCAGAGCCGCCCGAGCCAGCCTTCATAGGCTTGGCCATCAGGCCTCTCATGCCGCAGAGCTGCGACACCTGAGCCTCGGAACCACGAGCACCAGAGTGAAGCATCATGTATACAGGATTGAAGCCTTGGTCGTCGCTCGACAACACCTTCATCACTTGTTGGGTGAGTTTGGCATTGACATCGGTCCAAAGGTCAACGATCTGGTTGTAACGCTCATTCGGGCCCATGAAACCCATCTTCTCGAACTCACGGATTTCAGCAGCCTTAGAGTTGGCCTCCGAAATCAAGCCCTTCTTCGTTTCAGGGACAATAACATTGCCCAGGTTGAACGAAAGACCACCTTTATAAGCCTGATAGTATCCCATATTCTTGATGTCATCCAAGAACTTGGTGGTCACTGCTGTACCTTCCATACGCACCATGTCACCGACGATGCTACGCAACGACTTCTTGGTCAGCAGTTCGTTGATGAAGCCATAATCATCGGGAACCACCTGGTTGAAGAGGACACGGCCCACAGTAGTTTCAATGAGCTTGGTGACCAACTGGTCATCCTCGCGCACCTTAACACGCACCTTGATGATAGCATGCATATCGGCACGACCTTCGTTATGGGCAATAATCACCTCCTCCGGCGAGTAGAACGACATACCCTCACCCTTCACAGGATGATCGGGAGTGCTCTTACGTGGCTTGGTGATGTAGTACAAACCAAGAACCATATCCTGAGAAGGCAGCGTGATAGGAGCTCCATTCGAGGGGTTCAAAATATTGTGCGAAGCCAGCATCAGAATCTGTGCCTCGAGGACGGCAGCGTTGCCCAACGGTACGTGGACAGCCATTTGGTCGCCGTCGAAGTCAGCATTGAATGCCGTACACACCAAGGGGTGCAGACGGATGGCTTTGCCTTCGATGAGTTTCGGCTGGAAGGCCTGGATACCCAGACGGTGCAGCGTAGGAGCACGGTTCAGCAGAATCGGATGTCCCTTCAAGATATTCTCGAGGATGTCCCAAACGACGGGATCCTTACGGTCGACAATCTTCTTGGCTGATTTCACGGTCTTGACGATGCCACGCTCGATGAGTTTGCGGATCACGAACGGCTTGAACAGCTCGGCAGCCATGTCTTTAGGCAGACCGCATTCGTTCATGTTCAAATCAGGACCGACCACGATAACGGAACGACCAGAGTAGTCGACACGTTTACCAAGCAGGTTCTGACGGAAACGGCCTTGCTTACCCTTCAAGCTATCGCTCAACGACTTCAGCGGGCGATTTGAGTCGGTCTTCACTGCGCTCGACTTGCGCGAGTTGTCGAACAACGAGTCGACGGCCTCTTGAAGCATACGTTTCTCGTTACGCATAATGACGTCAGGAGCGTTGATTTCAATCAAACGCTTCAGACGGTTGTTGCGGATGATGACACGACGGTAGAGGTCGTTCAAGTCGGAAGTAGCGAAACGACCACCATCCAACGGGACGAGAGGACGGAGTTCCGGAGGAATCACCGGCACCACCTTTACAATCATCCATTCAGGACAGTTCTCAATGTGTGTGTTGGCCTCGCGGAAAGCCTCAAACACCTGCAGACGCTTCAAGAGCTCCTGTTTTTTCTGTTGAGCTTTCACCTCGTTGGCTTCGGCACGCAGACGGTTGGCTTCCTCGTCAAGGTTGAGCTTTGCCAAAAGGTCATAGATAGCGTCAGCACCCATTTTGGCGATGAACTTGTTCGGATCATCGTCGCTCAGATATTGATTCTCGATCGGGATCATCTCCATCAGGTCGAGATATTCTTCCTCTGTCAAGAATTCCAACTTGGTCACCTTACGGCCTTCGTTGTCATTCGGGATAGCTTGTCCTTCCAAGACACCACCTTGAATCACGACATAACGCTCGTAATAGATGATGGAATCGAGTTTCTTGGTAGGGATGCCGAGCAATGCACCAATCTTGTTGGGCAACGAGCGGAAATACCAAATGTGTGCTACGGGCACCACCAATGAGATGTGGCCCATACGTTCACGACGGACTTTCTTCTCTGTCACCTCAACACCGCAGTGGTCGCAAATGATGTTCTTGTAGCGGATGCGCTTGTATTTACCACAGTGGCACTCCCAGTCCTTGACGGGACCGAAGATGCGCTCGCAGAACAAACCGTCACGTTCGGGCTTGTAGGTACGATAGTTAATGGTCTCGGGTTTCAACACCTCGCCATGCGAACGGGCAAGGATCGATTCCGGCGAAGCCAAGCTCACCGTTATGCTAGCGAAATTGCTATTTACAATATTATTGGTTGCCATTTTTCTTTCCTTTCTTTACTAGCATTAAACATCAATTCAGCACACGGCCTTCCTTGTCCTTGAAGGTGATTTCCAAGCCCAAGCCACGAAGCTCGTGGATGAGCACGTTGAACGACTCAGGAATGCCCGGGACAGGCATGTTGTCGCCCTTCACTATGGCTTCGTAGGCCTTGGCACGACCGTTCACGTCATCCGACTTCACGGTCAGGATTTCCTGCAACACGTTGCTAGCGCCAAAGGCTTCGAGAGCCCAGACCTCCATTTCACCGAAACGCTGGCCACCGAACTGGGCCTTACCGCCCAGAGGCTGCTGCGTAATCAACGAATAAGGACCAATCGAACGTGCGTGCATCTTGTCGTCGACCATGTGATGCAGTTTCAGCATGTAGATGTAACCCACGGTGGCAGGCTGATCGAAAGGCTCGCCCGTCTCACCATCGTAGAGTTGCATACGGCCGTTGGCAGGCAAACCAGCCTTAGCCATATACGCATTGATCTCGTCCAAAGTGGCGCCATCGAAGATAGGCGTGGCAAACTTCAGACCGAGTTCGTGACCGGCCCAACCGAGCACAGTCTCATAAATCTGACCAAGGTTCATACGCGAAGGCACACCCAAGGGGTTCAACACGATGTCGACAGGAGTACCGTCGGCGAGGAAAGGCATATCCTCGGCACGAACGATCTTCGACACGATACCCTTGTTGCCGTGACGACCAGCCATCTTATCACCGATCATCAGCTTGCGCTTCTTGGCCACATACACCTTGGCCATCTGGACGATGCCGTTAGGCAGCTCGTCACCAACGCTGGCCACATACTTCTCGCGATTGTAGCGGCCTTCGATCTCCTTGTGCTTCACCGTGTAGTTGTCGATGATAGCACCAATCATCTTGTTGATCTTCTCGTCCGACGTCCACTTGTTCGGGTTAACCGACAGGTAGTCGATCTCGTAAAGGGCCTTAGCCGTGAACTTGGCTTTCTTGGGAATGAGGTTTTCCTTGAAATTGTTGTAGACACCCGTCGAGGTGCGACCGTTCAGCAAGGTCATCAATTTCTCGACCAGCACGTCCTTCAAGGCGCCCAACTCCTTCTGGCAAGCGGCATCGATCTTGGCGATGTCTTCTTTGTCCTTGGCGCGGGCCTTGCGGTCCTTTTGCAGACGCGAGAACAAACGTTTGCCGATGACCACGCCTTTCATCGAAGGACCAGCCTTCAACGAGGCGTTCTTCACATCGCCAGCCTTGTCGCCAAAGATGGCGCGGAGCAGCTTCTCCTCAGGTGTGGGATCGCTCTCGCCCTTAGGCGTGATCTTACCCACCAGGATATCACCTTCCTTGACCTCGGCACCCACGCGGATGATACCGTGCTCGTCCAAGTCCTTGGTGGCATCAGTACTCACGTTCGGGATGTCATTGGTCAGCTCTTCCAAACCACGCTTCGTGTCGCGCACCTCAAGGGTGAACTCCTCGATGTGGATGGAGGTGAACAAGTCTTCCTTCACGATGCGCTCCGAGATGACGATGGCGTCCTCATAGTTGTAACCCTTCCAAGGCATGAAGGCCACTTTCAGGTTACGGCCCAGGGCCAAGTCACCATTTTGAGTGGCGTAGCCTTCCGTCATGATCTGACCGAAGGTCACGTGGTCACCACGACGCACGATAGGCTTGATGTTGATGCTCGTGTTCTGGTTGGTACGGGCGTACTTCGTGAGATAATAGGTCTTCACATCATCGTCGAAACTGACCAGACGTTGCTCGTCGGTACGGTCGTACTTGATGACGATCTTCTTCGAATCAACGAAGATGACCTCTCCCTCGCCCTCGGCAGTGATAAGAACGCGCGAATCCTTGGCAACAGAGCGTTCAATACCGGTGCCCACGATAGGACTTTCGGGATTCATCAAAGGTACAGCCTGACGCATCATGTTCGAACCCATCAAGGCACGGTTGGCGTCGTCGTGCTCCAGGAACGGGATCAAAGAAGCGGCGATGGAGGCAATCTGGTTAGGACCAACGTCCATCAGATTGATCTCCTCGGGCGAAACGATAGGATAATCAGCGATATAACGCGCCTTGATATCCTTGTCGGTAAATCTTCCTTCATCATCAACGGGAGTGGTAGCCTGGGCGATGATCTTATCTTCCTCA
The DNA here is from genome assembly GCA_017395365.1 of Bacteroidales bacterium. Lineage (GTDB taxonomy): Bacteria > Bacteroidota > Bacteroidia > Bacteroidales > F082 > Limimorpha. Next base: position 187,410 of record JAFPUN010000020.1, on the reverse strand, counting down.
AGCTCAGCAGTCAGGTAGATGGGGTCGTTCTTAAAGTCGACCACACCATCCTTCACCTCGCGGTAAGGCGTCTCAATGAAGCCCAAGTTATTGATCTTGGCGAACACGCAGAGCGACGAAATCAGACCGATGTTAGGACCTTCAGGGGTCTCAATGGTGCAGAGACGGCCGTAGTGCGTGTAGTGAACGTCACGAACCTCGAAACCAGCGCGGTCGCGCGACAGACCGCCAGGACCCAGAGCGGAGATACGGCGCTTGTGCGTGATTTCCGACAGCGGGTTGGTCTGGTCCATGAATTGCGACAGCTGGTTGGTACCGAAGAACGAGTTGATGACCGACGACAGCGTCTTGGCATTGATCAGGTCAATAGGCGTGAACACCTCGTTGTCGCGCACATTCATACGCTCACGGATAGTGCGGGCCATACGGGCCAAGCCGACGCCGAACTGGGCTTGCAACTGCTCACCCACAGTACGGATACGACGGTTGCTCAAGTGGTCGATATCGTCGATTTCGGCCTTGCTGCTCAACAGCTCGACCAAATATTTGATGATGGCGATGATGTCTTCCTTAGTCAGGACTTTGACATCTTCGGGGATGTCAAGGTTAAGCTTGCGGTTGATGCGGTAACGGCCGACCAAACCCAAGTCATATCTCTTGTCGGAGAAGAACAACTTCTCGATGATGCCACGGGCCGTCTCTTCATCGGGCGGCTCGGCGTTACGCAGTTGGCGATAAATATATTCGACAGCTTCCTTCTCGGAGTTGCTGGGGTCTTTTTCCAAAGTCTTGAAAATGACCGAATAGTCAGAGATTCTGTCATTCTCGTCGCGTTCCGACTCGCTATGGAGCAGGATGGTCTTCACGCCACTGTCAACAATCTTTTGGATATGTTCTTCCTCAAGGGCAACATCACGCTCGATGATGACCTCGTTACGTTCGATGGACACGCACTCGCCAGTGTCCTCGTTAACGAAGTCTTCATAGTAAGTATGCAGTACGCGAGCGGCGAGCTTGCGACCCAACACGCGCTTCAGGCCAGCTTTGGAAACCTTCACTTCTTCGGCGAGGTTAAAGACATCAAGGATGTCCTTGTCGCTTTCGTAACCAATGGCACGAAGCAAAGTCGTGATGGGCAATTTCTTCTTACGGTCGATGTAAGCATACATGACATTGTTGATGTCGGTCGAAAACTCCATCCAAGAACCCTTGAAAGGAATGATACGGGCCGAATACAACATAGTGCCATTGGAATGCTGGCTCTGGCCAAAGAAAACACCGGGGGAACGGTGCAATTGTGAGACCACAACGCGCTCGGCACCGTTGATGACGAAAGTGCCGCGAGGCGTCATATACGGAATCATGCCGAGATACACGTCTTGGACGACGGTCTCAAAGTCTTCGTGTTCCTCGTCGTTGCAAGAAAGCTTAAGTTTTGCCTTGAGAGGAACGCTATAGGTCAGACCACGTTCGATGCACTCCTCAATGCTGTAGCGGGGAGCGTCGATGTAATAGTCAAGAAAATCAAGATTAAAATTGCCTCGTGCGTCAGTGATGGGAAAATTCTCAGCAAAGACCTTGTAAAGGCCTTCGTTTTTCCTGTTGTCGGGGTTGGTCTCCAATTGGAAGAAATCCTGGAAAGACTGAAGTTGAATATCCAGAAAATCAGGATATTCGAACGACTTCTTGATGGACGCGAAGCTGATTCTTTCAGTTGTTTTTGTTGCCAAGGTGTTTATTGTTTTTAAGTGATGAAATGGGAGTGACGAACAAACGAAGAGAGGAATTTCGCATAAAGCGAAAAATCGGCACAAACCTCAGCCCCTATTTCGGGACTGAGGTTGAATGCCGTTATTAACGGGAATTGAATCCTTATTTCACTTCCACTTCTGCACCAGCCTCTTCGAGTTGGCTCTTCAGTGCAGTAGCTTCGTCTTTGCTCACGCCTTCCTTGATAGCCTTGGGAGCTGCGTCAACGAGTTCCTTGGCTTCCTTCAGACCGAGGCTGGTGAGTTCCTTCACCAACTTCACGACGGCCAACTTCTGAGCGCCAGCGCTCTTCAGGATGACGTCGAAAGAAGTCTTCTCTTCAGCAGCGGCAGCAGCGCCACCAGCAGCAGGAGCAGCAACAGCAACAGCGGCGGCTGCGGGTTCAATACCGTACTCTTCCTTCAGGATGTTAGCAAGTTCGTTCACTTCCTTCACGGTGAGGTTGACTAATTGTTCAGCAAAAGCTTTAAGATCTGCCATTTTACTATTTATTTTAAATTGTTAATACTTTCTTTTGTTTGAATGAATCACATTCGTTTTATTATTCTGGTCTTTCGGACAAAGTCTCGAGAATGCCGCTCAACTTGTGGCCACCCGACTGCAGACCGCTGATGATGTTCTTCATCGGTGATTGCAGCAAGGCAATGACATCGGCGATGAGGTCGTTCTTCGACTTGATGTTGCACAGGGCATCGATCATATCGTCGCCGATGTAGCAGCACTCTTCGATGAATGCACCCTTCAGGATGGGACGGTCACTGGTCTTACGGAAGCTCTTGATCAGCTTGGCGGGAGCGTTGCCGGTCTCGCAAAGCATCAGCGCAGTCGATCCTTTCAGAACGTCGTAAAGGCCTTCATAGTCCTTCTCCATCTGCTGCATAGCTTTATGAAGCAGAGCGTTCTTGACAACGATCATTTTCACACCACTGTTAAAGCACTGTCTTCTCAACTGATTCGTCTTCTCGGCATTGAGGTCCGAGACATCGGTCAGGTAGAAGTTAGGGCAGGCTTTCAGTTCACTGAGTATGGAGTCGATGAGGACTTGTTTATCTTCTTTTCTCATTTCAATAACTTCCTTTCATTTAGTTTGCTACTGATTTGACATCGATCTGCACACCCGGGCTCATCGTGCTAGAGATATAGATGCTCTTCACATACGTACCTTTAGCAGCGGCTGGTTTCAACTTGATAACGGCCTGAATCAGTTCCTTTGCGTTATCAAAAATCTGTTCCGGAGAGAAGCTAACTTTAGCGACTCCAGCAGCAATGATGCCGTATTTGTCGACCTTGAAGTCGATCTTACCGGCCTTCACTTCTTGAACAGCCTTTGCGACGTCCATCGTAACGGTACCTGTCTTGGGGTTGGGCATCAAGCCGCGTGGACCGAGAATACGGCCCAGGGCGCCCACCTTAGGCATGATGTTAGGAGTGGTGATCACAATGTCAATATCGGTCCAACCGTCCTTGATCTTTTGGATGTATTCATCCAGACCAACGTAATCAGCTCCAGCGTCTAAAGCTTCTTGTGCCTTGTCGGGGTTGCAGAGAACCAGGACGCGGACGACTTTACCAGTGCCGTGAGGCAGCGTCACCGAACCGCGCACCATTTGATTGGCCTTGCGGGGGTCGACACCCAGACGGATGTTCAAGTCTACAGAAGCATCAAACTTACTGTAAGTGATTTGCTTTACGATATTAACTGCTTCATTCAAGGAGTAACTCTTGCTTTTGTCGAACTTAGCTAAAGCTTCTTTCCTCTGTTTGGATACTTTTGACATTTAACTAACTGTTTTTTGTTCTACAAATGCATGAAAGATCTTAGTCTTTGTCTTTCTTTAAAGGTGATTCGCCGGTTATCTTCACGCCCATGCTGCGTGCCGTACCAGCAACCATTGACATGGCTGACTCGACGGTGAAGCAATTCATGTCCTTCATCTTGTTGGTGGCGATTTCACGCACTTGGTCCCAAGTCAACGAACCGACTTTCGTACGGTTAGGTTCCTTGGAGCCGCCTTTGATCTTCGCAGCCTCAATGATGGAGACAGCCACGGGCGAAGCCTTCACGATGAAATCGAAAGACTTGTCCTTATACACAGTGATGATGACGGGCAAAACCTTGCCAGCCTGATCCTGAGTACGGGCGTTGAACTGCTTGCAGAATTCCATGATGTTCACACCCTTCGAACCCAGAGCGGGACCGACGGGCGGGGCGGGATTCGCAGCTCCTCCTTTGATTTGCAATTTAATTAATCCGCTTACTTCTTTTGCCATTTTTAAATCCTTAATTAAGTGTTAGGCAACAATTTAACTCACAAATACCTATCAACTCTCCAACTTCACCTGGAAGAAGCTCAACTCAAGCGGCGTCTTCCTACCGAAAATCTTAACGGCGACCTTCAGCTTCTTCTTTTCCTCGTTCACCTCTTCGATGACACCTTGGAACGTGCTGAAAGGACCGTCGTTTACAATGACAGACTGCCCAACCATGAATGTGACATCGCTGCCGGCACCCATGCCTTGGAGCTCGTCCACCTTGCCAAGAATCCGCTTCACCTCTTGCGGGCGCATCGGGGTAGGCTCACCTGCCGTGCCCAAGAAACCGAGCACATTAGGAACGCTCTTGATGACATGAACAACCTCACCCACCAAGACAGCCTCCACAAGCACATAACCCGGCAAATAGTTGCGCTCTTTGCACACCTTCTTGCCGTTTTTGACTTCAAAGTACTTCTCAGTCGGGATAAGGACTGTAGGGATAAGATCTTGCAGGTTCAGCCTCTTGATCTCGGACTCCAGGTATTCCTTTACCTTTTTCTCCTTACCAGAGATAGCCTTCACCACATACCACTTCGTCTCGTTCGTGTCGCTCATCTTCCTGACAAAATTAGTGAGTTAACAAATACTTGCTCATCAAGATTCAATCAATCCATCAGAACAGGTTGTAAAACGCTTCTAACAGATTCTTGAAGGAGATGTCCATCAGAAAAACCACCAAAGCGATTAATAGGGAAGCAATGGACACTACCAGCACACTACTCCTAAGCTCTTGCCAAGTCGGCCAAGTGACCTTCTCTTTGAGCTCAGTGTAGCACTCTTTAATGTAATTGATTATTTTCATCTTCTATTGAACCTTAATAAAAAGCACGGGTGGAAAGGCTCGAACTCTCGACACTCGGTTTTGGAGACCGATGCTCTACCAACTGAGCTACACCCGTAGGATAAGGGTGGGTGTTGCCCCACCCTTACATTGTTTGATTTGATCAATCGTCGATGATCTCGATCACTTGACCGGAGCCGACGGTACGACCGCCTTCACGGATAGCGAAGCGGAGACCCTTGTCCATGGCGATGTCAGCAATCAACTTAACGTCGATGGTGACGTGGTCGCCAGGCATAACCATCTCCATGCCATCGGGCAGGGTGATCTCACCAGTAACGTCGGTGGTTCTGAAGTAGAACTGAGGACGATACTTGTTGCGGAACGGGGTGTGACGGCCACCTTCTTCCTTGCTCAGGACATAGACCTGACCCTTGAAGTGGTGGTAAGGCTTCACCGAACCGGGCTTGGCAATAACCATACCACGGCGGATTTCGTCCTTGTCGATACCACGGAGCAGCAGACCGGCGTTATCGCCAGCTTCGCCTTCGTCCAAAATCTTGCGGAACATTTCCACACCGGTAACGACTGACTTCAGCTTCTCAGCACCCATACCGAGGATCTCGACGGGGTCACCAACGTGGATGACGCCAGTCTCGATACGACCGGTAGCAACGGTACCACGGCCGGTGATGGAGAACACGTCCTCGATAGGCATCAGGAACGGCTTGTCAACGGCACGCTGAGGCTCAGGAATCCAAGTGTCGCAAGCGTCCATCAGTTCGTCGATGGCGGGAGTCCACTTCGGGTCATCGTTCAGAGCACCCAGAGCGGAGCCACGGATGATAGGCGTATTGTCGGCGTCGAATTCGTACTTGCCAAGGAGGTCGCGGATTTCCATCTCGACCAATTCGAGCAACTCTTCATCGTCAACAAGGTCGCACTTGTTCAGGAACACCACGAGGCGCGGCACACCAACCTGACGAGCGAGCAGGATGTGCTCACGGGTTTGAGGCATGGGACCGTCGGTGGCAGCGACAACGATGATAGCACCGTCCATCTGAGCAGCACCAGTAACCATGTTCTTCACATAGTCAGCGTGGCCAGGGCAGTCGACGTGTGCATAGTGACGCTTCTCAGTCTGATACTCGACGTGAGCGGTGTTGATGGTGATACCTCTTTCCTTCTCTTCCGGAGCGGAGTCGATGGAGTCGAAGGACTTGATCTCCGAGAGACCCTTCTTGGCCAGGTGCAGGGTGATAGCAGCGGTCAAAGTGGTCTTGCCGTGGTCAACGTGGCCGATAGTACCAATGTTGACGTGCGGTTTAGTTCTTTCGAATTTTTCTTTTGCCATTTTACTTTTCTATTTAAGGTTATGAACTCTTATCCATAAAAAATCGAGCCGATGGGGAGAATTGAACTCCCGACCCCTTCCTTACCAAGGAAGTGCTCTACCGCTGAGCTACATCGGCTTGTTTGTTCATCTGAGCGGAAGACGGGGCTCGAACCCGCCACCTAAAGCTTGGAAGGCTTTCGCTCTGCCAAATGAGCTACTTCCGCTTGTCCGCTTGACTGTGGGGGAGGGTGGACTCGAACCACCGAACGGATACCCGGACAGATTTACAGTCTGTTGCAATTGCCACTATGCGACTCCCCCAGTGCTAACTGAGCCGGTAGACGGACTCGAACCGCCGACAGGCTGATTACAAATCAGCTACTCTACCAACTGAGTTATACCGGCATGATGTGAAAGAACATTTTCAGCTTCTTTTTAGCCGCCCTTTTCTCTCGGAAAAGGTGTGCAAAAATAGTCCTTTTTCCTGAATTGACAATGCGTTTTCTCTTTTTTTTCGAAAAAAAATCGAAAAATTTTTGTATCTAATTGAATTTCAGAATAATAAAAACGCACATTATTTCACAAAAATAAAGCCGACCCAATGTTTTGGGGCCGGCTTTGCTCGATTTTACTGTTTTTCAGAATTTCAGAAGGGGCTTATTTCGTAGTTTTGCCCTTGTATTTCTCCAATTGTTTCTTCAATGCGTCAATGGAGGTGTCGATGGACTCTTCAAAAGTTTTACTCTGCTTACTGGCAAACAGGTCCTCGCCACGAAGCACCAGACGGATGTCGGCGATCTTGTTCTCGGGGGTGTCGGTGTTGTCGAGTTTCAGTGAGACCTCTGCATTGATCACCTCGCTGTACTTCGCGCAAAGCTTTTCCACTTTCTGCGTGATGAAGTCTTCAAGTTTTTGGTCAGCCTTGAAGTGAACTGAATTGATCATGACTTTCATAATAAACTCCTTTCTTTTAATCACCCTTAGGGTGAGCTTGTTTATGGATTTTCTTGAGTTGTTCGATGGTAGTATGGGCATAGATCTGCGTAGTAGCCAAATCCTGATGCCCGAGAAGTTTTTGGATAGCGACCAAACTCGCGCCTTCGTCCAAAAGATGCGTGGCGAAAGTGTGACGCAGCACATGGGGACTTTTCTGCCGAAGCGTAGTGACACCTTCGAGCATACGATGCACCTTATTATATACATAGGTGGGCAACATCTCCCCTCCCTTGTCGTTCAACAAGAGACGGTCTGCCTTTTCAGAAAATGTGGCATCGCGCAATGTTTGGTATTGGTTGATTAGATTGATCATCTCTCTAGATAACGGAACAATGCGGTCTTTATTGCGCTTGCCATGTATTTTCACCTGCATGCCCATCTTGTCGACATCACCGTCCTTCAGTCCACGCAGTTCAGCCTGACGCATACCAGTCTGGTAGAGCAACTCAAAGAGCAGGTGGTCACGCAATGTGGAGAAGTCGGCATCGTCGCCAAATGACACCTTATTAATATCGGTCTCGGTGACGAACTTGACGAGGGTCTTGGGTAACTTCAGCGCTTTGATACCCGTCATGGGCGTCTTTTCGATGAGACCTTCGCGCAAGCAGTATTTATAAAAGGTACGCAATGTGGAGATCTTCCTGTTGATGCTCCTGTTTTCAAGCTCCTCGCCTTTCAAATGGACGATATATGACTTCACTACCGTCGTCTTCACATCGGTAAGGGCCATGCCATCGTAGTCATTGTTCAGATAACCAACAAATTGCTCCATGTCGCGACGGTAGGCTTCGACAGTGAGTGGCGAGAAACGTTTCTCGGCGGAGATGTATGCTATGAACTGGTCGATAAGCATAACAAAAAACTTCGCCGTAAAATTAGTAAAAATTTACCAATTCACGGCGAAGTTTGCCTAAAAAAATTATTTTCCTAAGCGGGCGAATTACATATTCTGTTCGGCGTCACGGAGTTTCTGCACGTAGATAGCCTTCATGTGCTGGGCACGTTTGATGACTGACGGCTTGGTGAACTGTTGACGGGCGCGCAATTCCTTGACGACGCCGGTCTTCTCGTACTTTCTCTTGTAGCGCTTCAAAGCTCTGTCGATGCTTTCGCCTTCTTTTACAGGAATAATAATCATTTTAAAACACTTCCTTCTTTTAAATTGTTAATACTATGGTTGATTTTTGAGGCTGCAAAAGTACAACTTTTTCTTTTACAACGACAAAAATTTGCAGAAAAATAAGAGTTTTGACACAAAATCAACGACTAAGGAGAAATGCGTCACGGATTTTCCTATTTTTGCAGAGAAATAATCACCAAACGCAAATCATATGACACTACTAACCATTGGATGGGGTGAAATACTCCTAATCGCGCTCATTGTTCTGCTACTTTTCGGTGCAAAAAAGATCCCGGAGTTGATGCGTGGCATGGGCAAAGGCGTGAAAAGCTTCAAGGACGGCATGAACGGAGTGGATGAACTCGACGAACTGAACGAAAAAAGGACTGCTGAAAAGTCAGACAAAGAATGAGTGAGGAGAAGGTCAGTTCTTTCTGGGACCACCTGGAGGTGCTTCGGAAAGTGCTGTTCCGATGCTTGATCGCCTGGCTTGTCGGAGCGGTGGCAGCCTTCTGTTTCAAGGAAGTGTTGTTCGGCCTGCTTTTCGCCCCCTCTCGCGACGATTTCATCTCATATCGAGGTCTGGCATGGCTTTGTGAGAAAACAGGATGGCAGTCGCTATGCCCCGGCAATTTCGAGGCTTCGTTCATCAACACGGAGTTAACGGCGCAGTTCATGACACACATCAAGGTGGCACTTTGGGCGGGACTCGTTGTCGTTTCGCCTTACCTCATTGTGCAACTCTATGGCTTTATTGCCCCCGCACTTTACGACAAAGAGAAACGCCATGCTGTACCTATTATAATATGGGGTATACTACTCTTCATCCTCGGTGTGCTGATGAACTACTTCATCATCTTCCCTTTCGCCTTCCGTTTTCTCTTCAACTATGTGGTGTACGCCGAAGTGCTTAACCAAATCTCGCTCTCTTCCTACATCTCTAACCTGCTCATGTTAAGCCTGCTGATGGGTATTCTCTTCGAAATTCCCATTGTCAACTACCTCTTGGCCAAGGCGGGACTGCTCAGCGCGGAGACTTTAAAGAAATATCGCCGACATGCCATCGTGGCCATTGCCATTGTGGCGGCGGTCATCACCCCTACGGGCGATGCCGTTACGCTGATGCTGGTCACGTTGCCTATATATTTACTATATGAAGCTAGTATACTTATTGTGAAAAGAACTAATTCAAAAACGATCTAAATATGTTACGTAAAATCAGAATCTGTCTACAAGTGGTCATGTTGACCTTGGTGACCCTGCTACTGCTCGGCATTGGCTTCCGAGTGCATCTTTGGGCAGGATGGGTGGCCAAAATCCAATTCCTACCCGCCATCCTGGCCTTGAACTTTGGTGTCATTGCCCTTCTCATCGTTGCAGCACTCCTTTTTGGAAGAATCTATTGCAGCGTGGTTTGCCCCTTGGGCATCATGCAAGACTTCTTCTCGTGGCTTGGCGGCAAGGCGAAGAAAAACCGTTTCAGCTATGCCAAGGAAAAAGTATGGTTGCGCTACGGCTTCCTTGGCGTGTTCATCCTTGCTCTGATTATCGGCTTTGCGCCTCTCACCACCTTGTTTGAGCCTTATAGTGCATACGGGCGCATCGTCAACAGCCTGTTCAAGCCGCTGTATGACCTGCTCAACAACTGGTTGGCAGGAATTGATGCCGCCAACGACCGCTACAACTTCACCGAGGTGCAAATCTGGACCCGCAGCGTGACGACTTTTGTGGTGGCCCTCCTCACCTTGTTATTATTGGCGGTCATAGCATGGCGCAAAGGCCGCCTTTACTGCAACTCGATTTGCCCCGTGGGTACCACCCTCAGCCTATGCTCACGAAACTCACTGGTTCGTGTCCGTTTCGACAAGGACAAGTGCAAAAACTGCGGCATGTGCGAGAAGAACTGCAAGGCCCAAGCCATCGACTTCAAGAATGGTACGGTCGACTATTCGCGCTGCGTGGTCTGTGGCGACTGTTTGGACAAATGCAAGTTCGACGCTTTGCATTATACTGCGAAAAAGCCCGTTGCCGCATCGAAGCCCGTCGACACGGAACGTCGTGCCTTCTTGGTCGGCGCAGCCGTGGCCGGCACTTCCGCCGCATTGGCCCAGACCCAAATGAAAGTGGACGGTGGACTGGCCGTCATCGAGGACAAGGTGGCCCAAAAACGCGAGACACCTCTCACGCCTCCTGGCTCCATTTCAGCAAAACACATGCAACGCCATTGCACGGCCTGCCAGCTCTGCGTTTCGAGCTGCCCGAACAATGTGCTTCGTCCCTCCACCGACCTGATGCACTTCATGCAGCCCATGATGTCGTTTGAGCGCGGCTACTGCCGTCCTGAATGCACACGGTGCAGCGAGGTATGCCCTGCCGGCGCCATCAAGCCCATCACGCGCGAGGAAAAAACCACCATCCATGTCGGCCATGCCGTTTGGATCAAGGAAAATTGCGTTGTGTTGACCGACGACGTCAGTTGTGGCAACTGCGCACGTCATTGCCCGACTGGAGCCATCCAAATGATAGACCACGAAGGCCCGAACGGCACAGTGCAGGTGCCCGCTGTTGACGAGAACAAATGCATAGGCTGCGGCGCCTGTGAGAACCTCTGCCCTGCCCGACCATTTAGCGCGATTTATGTGGAAGGGAATGAAATACACCATATTGGATAATTGGATGTAGGGCTGTCACACCGTGGCAGCCGCTGGAACAAACAAAAACGGCTGCCGTAATACGATAGCCCTACAAAACAAACAAAATACAAACAAAAATGGATAGAAGAGAATTCTTAAAGCATATAGGCGGCGCAGCGGTAGCGACTTCGGTAGTGCTTTCCGCCTGCAAAAACAACAACGGTGAAACGCCCATCGCCAAGGATGTCATCGACGGCCAAGGCGAGATGACCTACCGCACTAATCCTAATACCGGCGACAAAGTGTCGCTCTTGGGCTACGGCATGATGCGTCTTCCCGTGGAAGAAGGCGGCACTTTGCGCGACCACCCCGATTCCCCCATCGACCAGGAAATGGTCAATCAAGAGATCGATTTTGCCCTTGAGCATGGCGTCAACTACTTCGACACTTCTCCGGCCTATTGCAAGGGCATGTCGGAACGCGCGACGGGCATCGCCTTGGCACGCCACCCTCGTGACACCTATTACATTGCCACAAAACTGTCAAACTTCAGCCCTTCAACGTGGAGCACCGAGGCCTCTAAAGCCATGTTTGAAAACTCGCTGAAGGAGCTACAGACCGACCATATCGACTACTTGCTGCTACACAGCATCGGAGGTGAGACCAAGGAATTGAACAGCCATGAATTGTTCAATGCACGCTTCATCGACAACGGCATCCTCGATTGGCTCGTTGATCAGAAGGCAGCAGGGCGCATCCGCAACCTCGGCTTCTCGTACCACGGCGATGTCAACATCTTTGACATGCTATTACAATGGCATGACGAGGGCAAATACCATTGGGACTTTGTCCAAATCGAATTGAATTACCTGGACTGGAATTATGCCGATGAACTCAATGACCGCAATACCGATGCCCGATACCTCTATGACGAGCTGCACCGTCGCGGCATCCCCGCTGTCATCATGGAGCCCTTGTTAGGTGGACGTCTGGCCTCACTCCCCGACCACATCGTGAAACAAATGCAGGAGCGCGAGCCCGAGACGCCTGTGGCACGATGGGCTTTCCGCTTCGCCGGCACCCCCGAAGGCATCCTCACCGTGTTGAGCGGCATGACCTACATGGAACATTTGGTGCAGAATGTGGCAACCTACTCGCCTTTGCGCCCCATCAGCGAGGAAGAAGACGCCTTCCTAATGAAGATTGCGGAGGAAATCGTAGAGTTACCCACCGTGCCTTGTACCGCTTGCAACTACTGTATGCCCTGTCCCTACGGACTGAACATCCCCGCCATCTTCAGCTATTATAACAAGAGCGTTACCGATGGTTCCATGCCGACAGGAAGCCATGATGCCAAGGCTTATTGGGAAGCCCGCAAGCGTTTCCTCATCGGCTATGACCGAACCATACCCGCCTTGCGTCAGGCTAGCCATTGCATCGGATGCAGCCAATGCAAGGAGCACTGTCCCCAAAACATCGACATCCCTGCCGAACTGCACCGTATCGATGACTATGTGGAACAGCTAAAACAATTGTAGTCAAATCGCTTTCTTTCAATTAACACTTTTGCCTTCCAAATGAAACAAGGAAAAGTCATTTTAATCACAGGGGCTAGCAGTGGCATCGGCTTTGATACAGCACAAGCCCTTGCCAAACAAGGTCATCATGTTTATGCAGCAGCACGCAGGACCTCACTTATGGAGCCTTTGAAAGCATTGGGAGTACACATCATAGCGATGGATGTCACCGACGAAGACTCCATGATCCATGGTGTGGAGGCTGTCATCCAAGCCGAAGGACGGATTGATGTGTTGGTCAACAATGCAGGATACGGTTATTTCGGTGCCATCGAGAATGTGCCCATGGAAGAGGCGCGCCGTCAACTCGAGGTCAACGTATTCGGTTTGGCCCGCCTCACCCAACTGGTACTGCCCCATATGCGCAAACAAGGACAAGGTCGCATCATCAACACTTCATCGATTGCGGGCAAGATGGTGTTTTACATGGGCGGCTGGTACAATGTGACCAAATATTCCGTCGAGGCCTTCAGCGATGCCCTACGAATGGAGATGACGCCCTTCGGCATCGATGTGGTGATGATCGAACCGGGCGCCATCAAGACAGATTGGGGCCTCATCGCAGCGAAGCACCTCAAGGAGTCGTCGGCGGGTACGGCATACGAAGAGATAGGCACCCGATGGGGCGACAACATGGATTGGTTCTATAGGACGAAACTACTCTCACAACCTTCGGTCATCACCAAGGCCATCAGCCGTGCCGTCAACAGTCGCCACCCAAGGGCACGCTACTGCAGAGGACGCTTCTCGATCGTAGGACGCATCGCCCATGCCATCATGCCAACCCGTTGGTGGGATGCCATGATGCGTAAAGGTGGTAAAATAAAAACAAAGGACGAGGCTTAAGCCCCGTCCTTTCATTTCAAAGCCAACTAACCTTTACTCGAAGCCGTTATAGCTCACATTCTCGGGTTTCCATTTGTCTTTGGGTTGTGGGCTCTCGTTGGGGTAACCCATTACGATGGCACAAAGAGGGACAATGTGTTCGGGCAAGCCAAGCACCTGGCTGATATTGGCCACGCGTTCCTCGATGGGATAGCAGCCTGTCCAAACGGCGCCGAGTCCAAGAGCATGTGCAGCCAAGAGAATGTTCTCCGTGGCAGCTGAACAATCCTGTACCCAGAAAGCCTGTCCAACACCTTCCATGGCCTTTTCCATATTGCCACATACGACAATAACCAGAGGTGATTCATGCCACATCTGGCTTTGACGGCCATTGCCACCCAGTTCGTCAATCTTGGCACGGTCGTTGACGACCACGAAATGCCAAGGTTGCAGGTTAACAGCCGTAGGTGCAGCCATGCCGGCTCGAAGTAGCATCTCAACGGTATCGGCAGAGACGGCACGGTCAGTAAATGACCTGATACTGGTGCGCGTCATGATGGTTTCGATGGCATTGTCCTTGACTTCATTGTCAACGGACATATTGCTATCAGGGTTGTTGCAGTTACAACCCGTCATAAACGCAGCCACAATGAGTGAGAGTGCCATCACTTTTAAGCTTTTTCCTTTGTTTTTCATATTGCTCCGTATTATTATTCTGTTATTCGCCTAGTAGGTGCTCAAACAGAAAGTTGTCAATCTTGTTGAAGAGGTGCATACGGCACTCGCCATCGCCATATTCATAGCCGCCGTAGATACCATGGTTCTTGTTGGGATAAATCATCAAGTCGAACTGCTTGCCATTAGAAATCATGGCCTTGATGAGTTCCATAGCATTTTGGTAGTGGACATTGTCGTCACCACTGCCGTGGCAAAGCAGGTAGTTGCCCTTGATCATCGCAGTGTTGTGCACGGGAGAGTTGAGGTCGTAACCATCGGGGTTCTCCTGAGGCGTGCGCATGAAACGCTCGGTGTAGACATTATCGTAATAGCGCCAGTTGGTTACAGGTGCCACCGACACAGCCGTGCTGATGACATCGGCGCCCTTGGTGATACCATTGGCTGCCATGAAGCCACCGTAACTCCAGCCATAGATACCGATATGGTCTGCATCCACATAGGGTTGCTTTGCCATATACTTAGCCAGCGTAATCATATCCTCCGTCTCATATTTACCCAGTTGCAAGTAAGTCATCTTCTTAAACACCTCGCCTTGCGCACCGCTACCGCGGTTGTTGATGGACACGCTGATGATGCCATGTTGGGCGAGGAGTTGCAGCCACCAATAGTCACTGTTGGCCCATGAGTTGTTAACGGTCTGATGACCAGGTCCACCGTACACATAAATCAGCACGGGGTATTTCTTGGAAGGGTCAAAGTCGGGAGGCAGGATCTGCCAAGCATCCACGTCAACTTGGGTGCCATTGGGCAGGACAAAAGCTGGATCACTGATCTTCATGAGTTTTTTCTCACCCAAATTGAAAGTCTTCAGTTTCTCGGCAAACTCATGGTTGTCTTCTAACACACGCACCAATTTTCCCTTGTTGGTGTAGAGTTCATATTGGTTGGGTTGACTAATGGTGCTATTTATATTAATAAGGTAGCTGAAGTCGTTGCTGAAGCGTGCATTGTTGGTGCCAGGACGGCCAATCACCTCACGCATTTGGCCTTTCAGGTTAACGGCATAGATCTGACGATCGACAGGCGAGTTCTTTGCAGCTTGGAAATACACTTCCTTGCCATCGAAGCCGTATACCGAAGTCACATCCCAAGGACCGTCGGTGAGTTGTTTCACCAAAGTGCCATCCAGGTTGTAAAGATAGATGTGGTTGTAGCCACTTCTCTCGGAAGTCATCAAAAAGCGCTTGCCATCCTCAAGGAAATGCCAATCGTCGGTGATGTCGATGTAGTACTCGTTGGTATCATCATAGAACACACGGCTCTTGCCCGTGGTGGCATCGGCTGCCAAAATCTCCAGATGGTTCTGATGGCGGTTGAGGCGTTGGATGGCCAGCACATTGGCATCCTTTGTCCAAGCGATACGTGGCAGGTAGATATCGGTTTCCTTGCCCGTATCCATCTTCACGGTCTTGCCATTTTCGAGGTTGTAGACATAAATCTCAACGATGGAGTTATCCTCGCCAGCCTTGGGATACTTGAAGCTGTACCAATCAGGATAAAGGCCTTCGAACTCTTCCATCTGGAACTCGCGCACGTTGCTCTCGTCGAACTTCATGAAGGCGATCTTCTTGCTGTCGGGCGACCAATAGAAACCTTGCGAGAAGCTGAACTCCTCCTCATAGACCCAGTCGGGAGCACCGTTGATGATATGGTTATAAAGGCCGTCGTTGGTAAATTGCTTCTCCTCCCCTGTCTTCAGGTCCTTGATGAAAAGGTTGTTGTCGCGCATGAAGGCCACCTTGGTGGCATCAGGCGAGAAAGTAGCCAGACGCTGCTTACCGTTCTTTGAAAGCGGCTGTAAGGTTTTGGTGGCGAAATCGTATACATAATAATTGGCGTGGAAAGAATGACGATAGATGCTTTCCATATCGGTGAGGCACAACATCTTATCTTCGTTAGCGCTCAGCTCATAGTTCTGCAAGCCGATAGGCAGCGAATCGGGATGCATGGTGAGGTCGGTGATGCCGAATAAAGTCTTCTCCAATTTGCCCGTCTTGTAATTGTAGATGTTGAGTTGACCTTTCTCGAATGAGGCGTAGGTCTTGCCATCCTTCATCGAGTTCATGCCGCGCACACTCTTGGCATAGAATGTTCCACGCTGATAAAGGTCTTCCAATTCAAAATTCTTCTTCTCTTGGGCCGAAGCCGAAACTGCTCCAAAAACAAGGAACAAACTGACTAATAAGTATTTAAACTTCATAACGAATAGATTTGATTGCACAAAGATAGAATTTTTTCAAAAAAAGGAAGAAAAAAACTTGTCAGTTTCGGAAAAAGCCGTATTTTTGCACCCGCATTTGGGACGGTAGCTCAGTTGGTTTAGAGCGCATGCTTGACAGGCATGAGGTCACAAGTTCGATCCTTGTTCGCCCCACATAAAGACGCTGCAAAGCGTCTTTTGTATCAACGGAGGGACGTTAGCCCAGTTGGTTTAGAGCGCTGCCTTCACACGGCAGAGGTCACTGGTTCGAGTCCAGTACGTCCCACCAACAACAAAACCCGCTGGTTTCAGCGGGTTTTGCATTTTATTTAGCGCTTCTTTAGCGTGTCATTTCACACCGAGTTTCTTGGCGATGTTCTTAGGAAGTGCGTCCTTGTGCAGGACGATGTTCATAGTTTTGTATTTAGCGAAAGTCTCAGAGACGTACCAGATGCCGTGGTATTTGCCACTGTCGCCCCACGAGTTCTTGCCCATGAAGTATTCCTTGCCGTTTTGGTCTTTGGCCTTGCCGAAGATAAGCAGACCGTGGTCGTCGCCAGTCTCCCAGTTATCAAAGGCTTCCTGACGCATCTCTTGCGTGACTTCAATCTCTGGCATCGGCTTGGATGTCAGCTCGTTGCGACGATTTGCCGCCGACATACCCAACCAATGTGCCATGTCGGAGCCTGAGAGTTCGGCTGCTTTCTCGGAATCGGGGCAGACGGCAATGCCATCGCGGGTGAAGCCTTGCTCGCTGACATCGGCACTCCATTGGAAGGTGTAGCCTTTGTCGATGGCATATTGCATGACCTCCATCAGTTCGTCGATAGGCAAGTTATAATAAGGGCAGCCACGCCAGTTGTCTTCGATCTCAAGTGCAAAAGGCGCATAGAAAGGATGATGCGTGAAAGAGGTGAGGGTAATGTAGTTGTCGGCTTCGAGGCCCAACGACTTGGCATATTCCTGTGGTGTCATGCCATTCACCTTTTCAGGATATTTGCCAAGATAGGCATCGTAAATGCCTTGCAGGCCTTCTTTCCACACGGGGCTGAGTTTGCTGATGTCACTTTTGGCGAGGGCTTTCACATAGCCTGTGGCCACGAGGTCGAGTTCGGTGTGATTGGGCAAGGTTCCGCCATAACGGTTGCCAGGCATGTCTTCCTGACGGACGAAGCCATAGTGTTCCAAGCAGTAAAGCACGTCGCCGCACTTACCGCCTGGTGCCCAGCTGGCGTTGCCGTGCAGACGGACATACTTTTCGGCACGATCCATCATGGAATGACTGACAACAAACATCTCGGAGAGGTCAACGTCAACGCCCTTGATGCGGAGTGCTTCGGCTTCCATAAGGGCAATGCCGGAATGAGCCCAGCAAGTGGAAGAGCGATGTTGGTCGCGAACGGCCGTGATTGGAATTTCCTTGATTGTAGTAAACTGGAATCCTTCTTCTTTCTTTTCATCTTGTGCCTTGACGGTCGTGAAGCCCATCATCAAGGCTAAGGCAAGTAACAATTGCTTTTTCATCAGTATTTGGAATTTAATGATATGCTATCCAAGGACAAACCTAGATTTGCAGCGCGATAGTCTGCGGTGAGGTTTGCAAGCGCAAAAATAGGAAAACTACATTTACCACGGTAAAGTCTTAATCATTTTATTTTTGCCCGTCTCAAATAATTTCCTATCTTTGCCGTTCCAATTAAAACGAGCAAAACAAACCAAAACAGATATGATGCAACACAATATTGTACCCCAAGATTTAGCGAAGAAACTCTTTGCAGATAGTGGCCTGCCAAGCATCGGAAGAGCTGGCATCCGTGAAATCAACAAGTTGGCCTTCGACCTCGAAGCTGCCTGTGGCAAGAAATTCATCCACATGGAGTTAGGCAACCCTGGTCTGCCCGCCGCACGTGCAGGCGTGGAAGCCCAGATCAAGGCCTTGCAAAACGGTGTGGCCGCCAACTATCCGCCCATCGATGGCGCACCTATTTTAAAGAAAGAGGCATCGCGCTTCATCAAGAATTTCCTTGACCTTGATGTCGCCCCCGCCAATTGCGTGCCCACCGTCGGATCCATGCAAGGCGCCTTCGCCTCATTTATGATTGCTGGACATTCAGACGCGAAGAAAAACACCATCCTCTTCATCGACCCCGGATTCCCCGTCCACAAGTTCCAAAACAAGGTGCTCGGCATCCCGATGGAGCATTTCGACATCTACGAATACCGTGGCGAGAAACTGCGTGCCAAACTCGAAGAGGTTTTGAGCAAGGGCAACATCCATAGCTTGCTCTACTCCAACCCCAACAACCCAACATGGGTTTGCCTCACCGACGAGGAATTGCGCATCATCGGCGAACTGACCAACAAGTACAATGTCATCGTCATGGAAGACCTCGCCTATTTCGGCATGGACTTCCGCAAGGACTACAGCCATCCGGGCGAAGCCCCGTTCCAACCCACCGTGGGCAAATACACCGACTACTACATCCTGATGATTTCCAGCTCGAAAGCCTTCAGCTATGCCGGCGAGCGTTGCGCCATCCTTGGAATCAGCGACAAGTTGGCCCAGCACCACTTCCCCGACCTGAAAGCCTTCTGCGGACAGGAAGTCTTCTTGCGTGCCATCCTCTTCGGTGCTTTGCATCCGCTCAGTTCAGGTACCTCACACTCCGCACAACACGCATTGGCCGCCGTGTTGAAAGCCGTGAACGATGGTACCTATAACTATCGTGAGGATGTTTTGGAATACGGCCGCAAGGCAAAATTGATGAAGAAAGCCTTCCTCGACAATGGATTCTACATCACCTACGATGAAGACTGCGGTGAGCCCATAGCCGATGGTTTCTATTTCACCTATTGCTATCCTGGCTTCACGGGAGCCGACCTCGTCGAGGAGATGATGTATTACGGTGTCTCTGGTATCTCGCTGGACACCTGTGGCAGCACCAAGCAAGGCGTCCGCGCCTGCACCTCGCTGATTCAGCGCGAAGAGATCCCAATTCTGGCGGAGAGATTGAAGGCCTTTGCCATGGATCACCCCGTGAAATAACACTGTCGCCAACTGCGTCCCGCAGTTGGAAAACAAGATAATACTTCGTTCAATCTGCGAGCCGCAGATCATGACAATGATTCAATCTGCGGGACGCAGATTGTGACAATGACGAGACAATGAGGATGTCATTTGCATCCTCATTTGTTTTTAGTAAGTTTGCAATCTCAAACTTCACACAATGCAACAAGACCTAAAAAGTGAACAGGGGTTCATTTGCGAGGACGCAAATGGTGACGATGGAAAAACAATCTGCGGGAGTGCAGATTGGGACAACGAGTCTTTTTTCAATGAAAATGATTTTGAGCATTTTGATTGGGGCACTTTCCTACCTCACTGGCATCAAGACGACAAGTATGTATTCGTTACCTTTCGATTGCATGATTCCCTACCCCAAGAAAAACTGCAATGGCTTCGCGATGAAAAAGAAAGTTGGCTGAAACAACACCCCCAACCATGGAATGAGAAGGTGACAATAGAATACATCAACAAGTTTGGAAAGGCAGTAGATAAATGGTTGGACAACAATTATGGAAACTGTCTGCTCAAAAAGCAAAGCAACAGGAAAATTGTAGAGGACGCATTGCTATTCTTTAATGGCAAACGATATGACTTGGTGGCCTTTGTCGTAATGCCTAACCATGTCCATATACTCATGAAACTTAGAGAAGGACTCAAGTTGACAGAGATTATGAGGTCATTAAAGAGCTACACCGCAAAGGAAATCAACAAAAACGAAAAGAAAAGCGGCCCTGTATGGCAATCAGAATCATACGACCGATTGATTAGAGACGAAGTGCATTTTGACAACGTTGTGCGTTATATCATTGCAAATAACAAGGACTTGGCATGGGTTGCCAGCGACATTGTCAACGACTGCGTCCCGCAGTCGAAAAGGTAGTTTTTTTTCATTTGCGGGACGCAAATGACGACAGTGTAAATCAATCTGCGAGGACGCAGATTGCGACAATGAGAATAGTTACTTCAACACAGCGAAATAGTATCTTACAAAGATGTTCAGCATTGGACCTTCTTTTGAAAGTGTTTCATTCGTGCTATAATCAATAAAATCTCCTTTAATCGGCATGCAAGTCACGCCCAATGAAACACCTTGTCGTCCAATATCACACCCTGCCGCAAATGCAGCATAAAAACCACCTGCTTTTATAGGTCCTTGAAAGCCTGGTTCTGGATACCCATTATATGTGTGATTTAGCACATCTGCTCTTGAAGCTCCATATACTGTATTCAAGGGAAAGGCATATCCCGCTTTAAGCTCCAAATAGGGTCGAGCAACCTTGTTCACAATAGTAAACCTGACATTGGCATACACTGGAACCGTATGAAAATCCTTGTCCAAGTAAAAAACAGGCCCCAACCCCTCATTTACAAAACTATTCAACGCCTGGCTTCCATGAAACTCAGAACCTAAGCCCACACTCCAATGTGAACTGACTTTCTGATTAAGCAAAAAACCTACATCATAATGAGTAACCAAAAGCCCATTTCCATACATTATAGAGATAAAACTTGAAAGCCAATCCAACATACCAATCCCACCATAAACATAGAGAGATGTACAATGACTATTTGTTGTGGTATTTGTTGTGGTATTTGTTGTAGGAGTAACACCATCTAAGTGTATTTCTTGTGCAAAACCATGAGTCATCAGCATCAGAGCGATTATAATTATTGATAACTTTTTCATATTCAACAAGTTTTAATGGTTAATAATGATATTTTATTACAAAAATCATTCCAAAAACCATTCAGAAGCCAATGACGGCCGTTGTCAATCTGCGAGACGCAGATTGCGACAATGTTGTTTAAAATGAATCTAAATTAGCATTTTGCCCCGAAATAAAACGAAAAGTCGAGTAACAATTGCCCAAAATTCCCTAATTTCGTGGCTCATTATTTAAAGACACAACAAATCCTAAATCTAAATCAATATGGCAAAATTCAGAGGAGCCATCGTGGTTGACATCGAGCGTTGCAAAGGTTGTGGTGTTTGCATCACGGCCTGCCCCTGCGGTGTCATCGAATTGGCAAAAGAAGTAAACGGAAAAGGTTACAATTACGCCTTCATGGCGAACCCCGAAGCCTGCATCGGCTGCGCTAGCTGCGGCATCACCTGCCCCGACGGCGTTATCAAGGTTTACAAGAAAGCCCTGTAATCAAAACCTATTGTCTAACAAATCAAAAAATCTTACATAATGGGAGAATTAAAACTGATGAAGGGTAACGAGGCATTGGCTGAAGCCGCCATCCGCTGCGGCGCCGATGCTTATTTCGGATATCCTATCACCCCCCAGTCGGAAGTGATCGAGTATCTGTCGGAACAGAACCCTTACGAACGTACCGGTATGGTCGTTCTTCAAGCTGAAAGTGAATTGGCAGCCATCAACATGGTGTATGCCGCCGGTGCAGCCGGAAAGCGCGTCATGACCTCCTCGTCCAGCCCAGGCGTGTGCCTGAAACAAGAAGGTTTGGCTTACATTGCTGGCGCCGAAGTGCCTTGCGTCTTCGCCGACGTCGTCCGTGGCGGCCCGGGCCTGGGTACCATCCAGCCCTCACAAGCCGACTATTTCCAGAACACCAAGGGTGGTGGCAACGGCGACTATCGTAACATCGTCCTCGCCCCTGCTTCCGTTCAGGAAATGGCTGACTTCGTGCCGCTGGGCTTCGACCTCGCCTTCAAGTACAGAATGGCAGTGTGCATCCTCTCCGACGGTGCCATCGGCCAGATGATGGAAAAGGTCGTCTTGCCCGAACAGAAGGCCCGCCTCACTGAAGAGGAAATCAAAGCCAAGTATCCTTGGGCACTCACCGGCCGCAAGCGTGGAACGCAACACCGCGTCATCACCTCCTTGGACCTCGACTCCGCCCGCATGGAAGAGCACAACCGTCACCTCCAACGCAAGTACGATGAAGTGACCAAGAACGAAGTCCGTTATGAAATGATCGACTGCGACGATGCCGAGTACGTGTTCGTCGCCTACGGCTCCAGCGCCCGTATCGCCCAGAAGTCTGTGCAACTTGGTCGCGCCGCTGGCCTGAAGGTCGGTTTGCTCCGTCCCATCACCCTGTGGCCCTACCCCACCCAAGCCATCCGTAACCTCATCGACAAGGGTGTCAAGGGATTCCTCTCAGTCGAATTGAGCTGTGGTCAGATGATCGAAGACGTGCTGCTGGCCTGCAACGGCCGCGCCAAGGCCGAACACTTTGGCCGCGTCGGTGGCATCATCCACACCCCGGAAGAAGTTCTCGAAGCTATGAAGAAACAAATTATAGGAGAATAAGACAATGGCAGAAATCACATTACAAGATATCATCCAGCCTGAAAACTTGGTTTACGAAAAATCAAAGCTGCTGACTGAAAAACCTTTCCACTACTGCCCCGGCTGCGGTCACGGCACTGTGCACCGCATCATCGCTGAAGTGCTTGAAGAGCTTGGCGTTGACGACCGTACCATCGGTGTCTCCCCTGTGGGTTGCGCCGTTATGGCTTACGATTACTTCGACGTCGACTTCGTCGAGGCTGCCCACGGCCGCGCTCCGGCGTGCGCCACGGGTATCAAGCGCGTGTGGCCCGACAAGGTTGTGTTCTCCTATCAAGGCGACGGTGACCTCGCTGCCATCGGTACCTGTGAGACCATCCACACCTGCAACCGTGGTGAGAACATCACCATGATCTTCGTCAACAACGGTATCTACGGCATGACCGGTGGCCAGATGGCTCCTACCACCCTTGTGGGCATGAAGACCGCCACCACACCTTACGGCCGTATGCCTCAATGGCCCGACGGAACTCCGAACAACGGTTTCCCGCTCCAGATCACCCAACTGCTGGCCCAACTTCCTGGCACCCGCTACGTCACCCGTCAGGCTGTATTCAGCGCTGCCGCCGTGCGTAACGCCAAGAAGGCCATTAAGAAGGCTTTCCAGAACCAGATTGAGAACAAGAACGGTGTCAACTTCGTTGAAATCGTTTCGAACTGCAACTCCAACTGGAAGATGAGCGCCGTCGATGCCAACAAGTGGCTGCAAGACAACATGCTGCCCGTCTATCCTTTGGGCGACCTCAAGGACAATTTCGAGATCATCAAGAAGTAATCATGCTTATCCGTATTGACATAAGACGCGAGACTACGAGACACGAGACGCGAGACTTTGACAGCCAAGTCCCGCGTCCCGAAGTCCCGCGTCCCGAGTCAAAACACATTTCTAATCGTTCACATTAAATACTTAAATAGCAATGACAGAAGAAATTATTATAGCCGGTTTCGGCGGACAAGGTGTCTTGTCAATGGGTAAGATCCTTGCTTACAGTGGTATCATGCAGGACAAGGAAGTCAGCTGGATGCCTTCATACGGCCCCGAGATGCGTGGCGGTACGGCCAACGTGACCGTCATCGTCAGCGACGAGCGCGTGTGCTCCCCCATCCTTAATGCTTTCGACACTGCCGTCATTCTGAATCAGCAGTCGCTCGACAAGTTTGAGGACAAAGTGAAGCCCGGTGGCTACCTCATCTACGACCCCAACGGCATCACCCACAAGCCCACCCGTAAGGACATCCACATCTACAGCATCGAAGGCGCTCAACTCGCCTCCGACATGGGCAACAGCAAGGTGTTCAACATGATTATCTTGGGTGCCTTCCTGAAAGTGCGTCCTATCATCGACAACAAGAACGTCGAAGAGGGTCTGCGTCACAGCTTGCCTGAGCGCGCCCACAAGCTCATCCCGCTGAACATGCAGGCCGTGCAGGTTGGCATGGACAACATCAAGGCTGAGAATTAAGCATCGGTCATCCGAAAAAGTGAAAGCCGCTGATAAGTCAGCGGCTTTTTTTTACATGTAATAATCACAAAAAAAGGGACGAGGTTCTCGTCCCTTTTGTGTGTATTGAGTCGAATCAATTACTTCAGACCTTGCCAAGGACCGTTTTGGATGTTTCTGCACTGCGTGTAAGTGGCAGGGCAGTTGAACACCTGATATTTATTGGATCCATAAGGTTGGAAGATCTCAACAGAGCGTTGGAAAGTGTCCCAACCGCCATCGGTCAAGATGTAAGAATAGTACACAGTGCCTCCGGTCAGAGGAGCGTCTTGGACACCATTGGGGTTGCCACTCATTTTGACCGTGTAGGGTTCTTCAGGCTTATAACCGTTGGTGTAGGTAGCGCCTTTCAGCAAAGCGGCCGGCAAATAACGCTGAACGTATGGGTCGTTCTCGGGGCTGTATTGTGAATAGTTGAACTTGGTCTTCAGGATACGCACAATACCAGCGACGGTCGAAGAGCTGTTGCAGAGCACATTGAAGCACTGTTCACCCACATTGGCGTCACGAGCGTAGATTTCAATGGCCATAGGAACCATGGCAGCAGCACCTTGAGGCGACAAACCGAGTAAGTTGTCATACACAGCCTTGAATTCGGTGACACCCGAAGGGATGTTGGTGAAAGTCACGAAAGCAGTAGGTGTGTCATAATAAGTTTGGTCGTAAGTAATTTCGCCGCTCACAGTGTAGGTGTGGTCGCCATAGGTCAAAGTGTTGCCGTTGACGACAGCCTCGTGAGGAGTCTCGTTGATAAGATTGGCCCATGAGTCACCAGATGTCGAGCCGCCCGGGTTAACGGGGTCGGGATTGACCGGATCGGGAGTAGGATTGACCGGATCAGGAGTTGGGTTAACGGGTTCATCCTTTTTGCAGGAAGAGAAGGTCATAAGACCAATGCCCAAGCAGGCAATCATGAGGACTTTGCCCCAGTTTTTGATTGATTTGTTCATAATGATCAGTTTTTTAAGTTAGTACTAGGTTGAACTATCATTTCAAATGATTATGATAGGGCAAAATTAGGAATAAAAAACAAAATATCCATAGGTAAAATTACCTATTTTTTAAAATAAAGCGAAAAAAAGTGTCCGATAACAAAAAAAAGGCCGTCATAGAAATGACGACCTTCCTTCATCTATTGAAAAAACATTACTCTTTCACTTCTGTTTCTTCAGCGGGAGCTTCGACGGGAGCCTCGACAGCTGCTTCAGCTTTAGGAGCAGCTTTCTTAGTGCTACGACGGGTGCTCTTAGCCTTGGCAGGCTTTTGACCCTCGCGAGTATAAACCTCGTTGTAGTCGACGAGTTCCATCAGAGCCATCTCAGCGGCGTCGCCCTTACGGTTTTCCGGCATACGGATGATGCGGGTGTAACCACCGGGACGGGTAGCCACTTTCGGACCCACCTCGCGGAACAGCTCAGTCACAGCATACTTGTTTTGCAGGTAAGCAAAAACAACGCGGCGGTTGCTCGAGCCAGTCTCGGTCGTGGTGTTATTCTCAGGCTTAGCCTTGGTGATCAGGGGCTCAATGTACATACGAAGAGCCTTGGCCTTGGCCGTCGTCGTGATGATGCGTTTGTTAAGAATCAGCGAGGAAGCCATATTGGAGAGCATGGCCTTGCGGTGAGCGCTTTTTCTTCCCAAGTGATTGAATTTCTTATTGTGTCTCATCTTTCTTATTCCTTATCTAATTTATATTTGCTGACATTCATACCGAACTCAAGGCCTTTGCTTCTGACCAGTTCTTCAAGTTCAGTGAGCGACTTCTTACCGAAGTTGCGGAACTTGAGCAGGTCTTGCTTATTGAAGGCGACAAGTTCACCAAGCGTTTCAACCTCAGCAGCTTTCAAGCAGTTCAACGCACGAACCGAGAGGTCGAGGTCGACGAGCTTGGTCTTGAGGAGCTGACGGATATGCAACGAGCCTTCATCAAAGTCTTCGGTGACGGCCTTCTCATCGGGAACGAGGTTGATATTCTCGTCGGAGAAGAGCATGAAGTGGTAGATGAGGATCTTTGCGGCTTCTTTCAAGGCATCTTTAGGATTGATAGAACCATCGGTGTCGATTTCGATGACCAGCTTCTCATAGTCGGTCTTCTGCTCGACACGCCAGTTTTCCACCTTGTAGCTCACATTGCGGATGGGCGTATAGATGGAGTCGATGGCGATGGTGTCGACAGGGGCGCCGGCCACTTTGTTCTCGTCGGCAGGCACATAGCCTCTGCCCTTATTGATGTTGAGCTCGATATTGAGCTTCACCGAAGGCTCGAGGTTGCAAATGACGAGATCGGGGTTGAGCACCTGGAAGGAGCAGAGATACTTGTTGATGTCGCCAGCCTTGAATTGCTCTTGGCCGGTGATAGTAAAGCTGACCTTCTCGTGGACTTCAGTGGGGACCACCTGTTTGAGGCGCACTTGTTTGAAATTCAGCACCATATCAGCGACGTCTTCAATAACGCCGTCGATGGAAGCAAACTCGTGGGTGACACCGTCGATGTGGATAGAAGTGATAGCAAAGCCTTCAAGTGAAGACAGCAGGATTCTTCTAAGCGCATTACCAATGGTGATGCCGAAACCTGGTTCTAGAGGTCGAAACTCGAAAACGCCTTTGGTGTCGGAGCCTTCAACCATGATAACCTCATCGGGTTTTTGAAACGCTAAAATTGCCATGTTTATATTATTTACCAGGTTAACAATCAACAATTACTTAGAATACAATTCAACGATGAGCTGTTCGTTGATGTTCTCCGGGATCTCCTCACGAGCCGGATAGTTCATGAACTTGCCGCACATCTTATCAGAATCCCATTCCAGCCAAGCGAAGTTGCTGCCTTGACGGCCTTCGAGGGAGTTGGTGATGACTTCCAAGCTCTTTGATTTCTCACGGACGCCAACCACATCACCAACCTTCACGAGGTAGGACGGGATGCTGAGAACGCTACCGTTGACGACGATATGACAATGGTTCACGAGCTGACGGGCAGCGGCACGGGTGGGAGCGATACCCAAGCGGTACACTACATTGTCAAGGCGCGATTCCAAAAGTTGCATCAGGATGAGACCGGTGACGCCTTCCTTACGGCGGGCGTGCTCAAAGGTCTTGTGGAATTGTCTCTCGAGAACTCCATAAGTATATTTTGCCTTTTGCTTCTCCTTCAGCTGGGTGCCGTATTCCGAGACTTTCTTTCTTCTGCTGTTGGCGCCATGCATTCCAGGAGGATAATTTCTCTTTTCGAAGTACTTGTCGGAACCAAAGATGGGTTCTCCGAACTTACGAGCGATCTTCGTTTTTGGACCTGTATATCTTGCCATAATTCTACGTTTTTAATTGTTCAACTTACACTCTTCTACGTTTTGGAGGACGGCAGCCATTGTGAGGCAGCGGGGTGACGTCGATGATTTCGGTCACTTCAACGCCCATCGAATGGATGGCACGGATGGCGGATTCACGTCCTGAACCAGGTCCCTTTACATACACTTTAACTTTACGTAATCCCAAGTCATAGGCGGTCTTGCTGCATTCTTCAGCGGCCATTTGTGCGGCATAAGGGGTGTTCTTCTTCGAGCCCTTGAAGCCCATCTTACCAGCTGATGCCCAAGAAATGACTTGTCCTTCATTGTTGGTCAGAGAAACGATAACATTGTTGAAGGAAGCCTTCACGAATGCCATACCCGTCGCTTCAACCTTCACAACACGTTTCTTTGTAACTTTGTTGTTTTTTGCCATTTTTTAATTGTGTGGTTTAGTAATTTTGAGATGATCCAACTACGTATTACTTCGTAGCTTTCTTCTTGTTTGCAACAGTCTTCTTACGGCCCTTACGGGTACGTGCGTTGTTCTTCGTGCTCTGTCCGCGAACGGGAAGGCCTGCACGATGACGGACACCTCTGTAGCAACCGATATCCATCAAACGCTTAATGTTCATCTGAACTTCACCGCGAAGCTCACCTTCTGTCTTGTACTGTTCGGCGATGATGTCACGAACGGTCTTCTGCTCATCATCGGTCCAGTCCTGGACTTTCTTGGCGGGCTCGACACCGGCTTTCTTCAGGATTTCCTTGGACAACGAACGTCCAATGCCGTAAATGTAGGTCAATGAGATTTCACCGGCTTTGTTGCTCGGGATATCTACACCAGCGATTCTTGCCATATTTTCTTATTTCTTTAGTTTAAATTATCGACCAGAATTAACCCTGACGCTGATTCTCTTTAGGGTTCTTCTTATTAATCACATACACTCTGCCCTTACGCTTGACGATGATGCAATCGGCAGATCTTTTCTTTACAGATGCTTGAACTTTCATTTCAATATGATTTTGTAGTTTGCTCTCTAGCTTTTGTATCTGAAGGTGATACGGCCCTTAGTCAAATCGTAGGGAGACATTTCCAGCTTGACTTTATCGCCAGGCAGGATCTTGATATAGTGCATGCGCATCTTGCCAGAGATGGTGGCGATGATCACCAGGCCGTTCTCCAACTCGACGCGGAACATGGCGTTTCCCAACGCTTCCACTACCGTGCCTTCCTGTTCGATTGACATTTGTTTAACCATATTTTCTCCTTTCAAATACTATTTTGTTGTTACTCACATCAGTCCTTCCAATACGAGGACCTGATTTTTCGGGCTGCAAAAGTACAAATTCTTTTCCAATTGCATGATGTTTTTCGCAAATTTATTCACCCCTACCCTACAAAACCAGTTTTCCCCATCTCTTCGGGGAGCCTCCGACATAATAACCGAAGGCTTCCCAAAGAGTTTGGAGACTGATTCTTACAATCAAATTCTGCCGACACGACCCTTGATACGACCGGTCTTGGTAAGACCATCGTAGTGGTGCATCAAGAGGTGGCTCTCAATCTGCTGCAAGGTATCGAGGACGACACCCACAAGAATCAGCAGTGAGGTTCCGCCATAGAAATGGGAGAATCCCGTAGTGACATTCATGAGTGAAGCCACGATGGCGGGCATGATGGCCACAAAGCCCAGGAAGATGGAACCCGGCAGGGTGATACGCGACATGATGGTGTCGAGATACTCGGCCGTCTTCTTTCCAGGTTTCACACCAGGGATGAAACCACCATTCTTCTTGATGTCTTCCGCCATTTGGTTGGTGTTCATCGTCACAGCCGTATAGAAATAGGTGAAGGCGATGATGAGGAGGAAGAACACAAGGTTGTACCAGAAGCCGTTGATGTTGGTGAACGCAGCGGCAAAACCTGTCAGGCTCTCCGACTGGCTGAAACCGGCGATGGTGATTGGCAGGAACATGATGGCTTGTGCGAAGATGATCGGCATAACGCCAGCGGCATTCACCTTCAGCGGGATGTACTGGCGGGCGCCGCCATATTGACGGTTACCGACCACACGCTTGGCATACTGTACCGGGATCTTGCGCGTGCCTTGCACGAGGGCGATGGTACCCACCATCACGAAGAACAGCACGATGAGCTCGATGACCAAAATCAGCAAGCCAGTGCCGCCTTGGTTGAAGCGGGCGCCGCACTCGGCCACAAAGGCACCAGGCAGACGGGCGATGATACCAATCATAATGATCAGAGAGATACCATTGCCAATACCCTTATCGGTGATCTTTTCGCCAAGCCACATAATGAACAACGTACCGGCGACCAGCAGTATTACGGTCGAAATCCAGAAGAAGATACCCGGATCGTGAATTCCGTCAAAGGGAGTCACAGCTGCCTTAGGCATCTGAACGAGCACGTTCTTGATGTAACCGGGAGCTTGGATGACCACGATAACCACGGTCAGGTAACGCATGATCTGGTTCAACTTCTTGCGGCCGCTCTCACCCTCCTTCTGCAGGCGTTGAAAGTAAGGAACAGCCATGCCGAGCAGTTGGATGATGATGGATGCGGTGATGTAAGGCATGATACCGAGGGCGAAGACCGAAGCGTTGCCGAAAGCACCACCCGAGAACATGTTAAGCAGGCCGAGGAGGCCGCTGTCGCTGCTGTTCTGGAGTGCCGACAGCTGGGTCGGGTCGACGCCGGGGATCACGACGAACGAGCCGAAGCGATAGATCAAGATGATGAGGATCGTGTAAAGGATACGCTTACGCAGTTCCTCAATCTTGAAGATATTCCTTATGGTTTCAATCAATCTTTTCATTTCGTTTCGTATTTTTCGCAAGTTCCACCGACGGCTTCGATCATTTCCTTAGCCTTGGCAGAAAAAGCGTGAGCCCTAACTTCCATTTTTGCAGTCAATTCACCCTTGGCAAGGATCTTGACGAGTTCCTTATTGTGGGTGACGCCGTTTTCGACGAGCACTTCAGGTGTGATCACCGTGATGCCCTTGTCAGCAAGCTTCTGCAAAGTTGCGAGGTTGACGGGGGTATACTCAATACGATTCATGTTCTTGAAACCGAACTTAGGAACCAAACGCTGGAGAGGCATCTGACCGCCTTGGAAGCCGATCTTACGCTTCGCGCCCGAGCGTGCTTGAGCACCCTTGTGACCGCGCGTTGACGTGCCGCCTCTTCCTGAACCTTGGCCACGGCCTAATCTTTTCTTTTCCTTTGTAGAACCTTTTGCTGGTTTTAAATTACTTAAATCCATGATGATGTAGATTTGATAAGTTCAACAATTAGATTTCTTCGATCTTGAGGAGATGGGCGATCTTGTTCACCATACCGGCCATGACGGGGTCATCCATGTCGACCTCGACAGACTGGTGCATCTTTCTCAGTTTGAGTGACCTCAAAGTGTCCTTTTGATCTTGTGGTCTTCCGATACCACTTCTGACTTGGGTGATTCTTACTTTCTTCATCTTTTCAAAAGTTTTATCCGTTAAACACAGTATCCAAATCCACACCTCTCAATTGTGCGACAGTGTAGGCATCGCGCATTTTGGTCAGAGCGTCGAAAGTGGCCTTCACCACCGAGTGGGGGTTGGAAGAGCCCTTCGACTTGGCCAGCACGTTCTTCACGCCGACGCTCTCGAGCACGGCACGCATGGCACCACCGGCGATAACACCGGTACCGGGCGTTGCGGGCTGGATGAAAACGTAGGCGCCGCTATACTTGCCGTATTGCTCATGGGGCAGTGTGCCGTTCAGAACCGGAACTTTCACCAGGTTCTTCTTGGCATCATCGACACCCTTCTGGATGGCGGCAGTGGCTTCCTTGGCCTTGCCAAGACCGTAACCGACGACACCATTCTCATTGCCGACGACAACCAGTGCTGCGAAAGTGAAAGTACGACCACCTTTGGTCACCTTGGTGACGCGGTTGATGCTAACGAGACGTTCTTTGAACTCGATTTCGCTAGACTTTACTCTTTTTACATTAACTTCTGCCATGACAATTAGAATTTAAGTCCTCCATTACGAGCTGCGTCGGCCAGCGACTTCACTCTACCGTGATACAAATAACCATTACGATCGAACACGACGGTCTCGATGCCGAGGCCTTTGGCCTTTTCGGCGATCAGGGCGCCGACCTTGGCGGCCTGTTCGGTCTTGGTGATCTTTTCATTTTCAATGCCGTTCTCGCGGGAACTGGCGGCAGCCAGAGTCTTGCCGACTTCGTCGTCAATCAGCTGCACATAGATTTGCTTGTTGCTTCTGAAGACAGACATGCGCGGACGCTGAGCGGTACCCGAGATCTTCTTGCGGATGCTCTTCTTGATGAACTGTCTTCTCTCTTCTTTAGTTTTAGCCATTGTGTTACTTTTCTTACTGAGGTATTAATCTTACTTACCAGCAGCCTTACCTGCCTTACGTCTCAGGACTTCGCCTTCGAACTTGATACCCTTACCCTTATAAGGTTCAGGCTTACGCATCGAGCGGATCTTTGCGGCCACCTGACCAAGAAGTTGTTTGTCGTGTGAACGCATCTTCAAGATGGGGTTCTTACCTCTCTCGTTGATGGTTTCAATCTTAATCTCAGGAGGCATCTCCATGAAGATGTTGTGGGAGAAGCCCAGAGACATTTCGAGGATTTGTCCCTTAGCCTCGGCCTTGTAGCCGACGCCGACAAATTCCTGCACCGTTTCAAAACCTTCGCTGACGCCCTTGACCATGTTGTTGATGAGGGCGCGATAGAGTCCGTGCATAGCGCCCGGCTTACCAGCGGTGGTAGCCTCGTTGGGTTTCACGTGCAGCTGGCCGTCTTCCACTTCGATAGAGACGGCATCGCCGAACTTCTGCGAAAGTTCACCTAACTTACCTTTGACTGTGATGACACCGTCTTTGATGTCGACCGTGACGCCAGCGGGGATGGCGATAGGCAATTTACCAATTCTTGACATACTTTCTATCTCCTATTCTTTTAGCTAACGTAACAAATCACTTCACCGCCGATGTGGAGCTTGCGGGCTTCCTTGTCGGTCATCACACCCTGCGACGTGGAGATGATGGCGATACCGAGGCCGTTCATCACGCGGGGCAGGTTTTCGCTGTCAGCATACTTTCTCAGACCAGGACGCGAGACGCGGTCGATGGTCGTGATGGCGGGCAGCTTGGTCACAGGATGGTACTTAAGAGCGATCTTAATGACATTCTGTGATTTCTTCTCACCTTCTTCGAACTTGTAGTTGAGGATGTAGCCCTTCTCGAAGAGGATCTTCGTGATGGCCTTCTTCATGTTCGAAGCGGGGATCTCAACGATTCTATGCTTGGCATTATTCGCATTGCGAATGCGAGTCAGATAATCTGCTATAGGGTCTGTATTCATCTTTCACTAAATCTTAAATGTTTACCAACTAGCTTTCTTAACGCCCGGGATCAAGCCTTTGAGGGCCATCTCACGGAAATCGATACGCGAAATGCCAAACTGACGCATGTAGCCTTTCGGGCGGCCGCTCAGTTTGCAACGGTTGTGCAGACGGACGGGGCTCGAGTTCTTCGGCAGTTTCTGCAGGCCTTCGTAATCGCCAGCAGCCTTGAGGGCGGCGCGCTTCTCAGCGTACTTCGCGACCATCTTTGCTCTCTTGCGCTCGCGCGCTTTCATTGATTCTTTAGCCATAGTTTACTTGTTTTGATTTTTAAAAGGAAGACCAAAATGTTTCAACAAAGCCAAAGCCTCTTGGTCGGTCTTGGCTGAGGTGACGAAGGTGATGTTCATACCGTTCATCTTCACCACCTTTTCGATGTCGATCTCGGGGAAGATGATCTGCTCGGTGACGCCGAAGCTGTAGTTGCCGCGGCCGTCAAAGCCTTTGTCGCTGATACCCCTGAAGTCGCGCACACGCGGGAGAGCCACGCAGACAAGGCGCTCGAGAAACTCGTACATCTTGTCGCCACGCAGCGTCACGTGGACGCCAATCGGGTTGCCACGACGCAGTTTGAAGTTACTGACGTCATGTTTGGAAATGGTCGGTACGGCTTTCTGGCCGGTGATGGCGGACATCTCCTCC
Organism: Bacteroidales bacterium; assembly: GCA_017395365.1. Lineage (GTDB taxonomy): Bacteria > Bacteroidota > Bacteroidia > Bacteroidales > F082 > Limimorpha. Next base: position 153,853 of record JAFPUN010000020.1, on the reverse strand, counting down.
ACACCCACATCGATCAATTTCTTGTCGACCAATGCTGCGCCGATACCCTGGTTGAGTGAAATTTTCAGGAGTCGTGGAACCTGCATCACGCTCTTGTAGTGGAATTCTTCCATCAATGCAGGCACGATTTCACTCTTGTATTGTCCTCTAAGTCTGGGTTGATAGTTCATAGTTACTTAATGATTTCACCTGTTTTCTTTGAATAACGGACCAATTTGCCGTTCTCATCTTTCTTACGCCCAATCCTCGAGGGTTTGCCGTTCTTGTCGACCACCATGAGGTTGGAGATGTGGATAGGGGCTTCTTGCTTGATGATGCCACCTTGGGGATGCTCCGCGTTGGGGCGAGTGTGCTTGGAGATGATTCTAACGCCTTCGACGATAGCTCTGCTCTTCTTCACATCGACCCTGAGGATCTTGCCTTGCTTGCCTTTATCGTTGCCCGAGAGGACCAACACGATATCGCCTTTCTTTACATGTAATTTGCTCATTTCTTTCAGTTTTTAAATGTTAATTAAAGCACTTCTGGAGCGAGCGAAACTATTTTCATGAATTGCTTTTCGCGCAACTCTCTGGCCACTGGCCCGAAGATACGGGTGCCAACGAGTTCGCCGGCTTGGTTCAGCAGCACGCAAGCATTGTCATCGAAGCGGATGTAGGAACCGTCGGCACGACGGGTTTCCTTCTTGGTGCGGACTACGACTGCCTTCGAGACGGTACCTTTCTTTACGTTGCCGCTCGGGATGGCGCTTTTCACGGTGACGACGATGATGTCGCCCGTGTGGGCGTAACGCTTCTTGGTTCCACCCAACACTCTGATGCAAAGAACTTCTTTTGCACCGCTATTGTCAGCTACTGCGAGTCTGGTTTCCTGTTGTATCATTTTACTTAGCCCTTTCGATAATTTCTACTAGTCTCCAACGTTTTCTCTTGCTCAACGGACGGGTTTCCATAATGCGCACGGTATCGCCGATGTTGCACTCTTCCTTCTCGTCATGAGCCATGAAACGGTTCGTTTTCTTGATGAATTTTCCGTAAATCGGGTGTTTCTCGCGACGCTCGATTTCCACGACGATGGATTTCTGCATCTTGTTGCTGACAACCACGCCGATTCTTTCTTTTCTAAGGTTTCTTTCCATTGTTCTGCGTCGTTTAATTATTTATTACCTTCAAGTTCACGTCTTCTCAGTTCGGTCAGATAACGGGCAATGTTCTTGCGAGTCTCACGAATCTGGTTGGGATTGTCGAGCGGCGAAACGGCGTGGTTAAGTCTCATCTTCACCAGCTGCTCGCGGGCCTGGTCCAAACGATCGTTCAGGTCGGCGGTGCTCATCTCTCTGATTGCTTCTTGCTTTTTCATTGTTTATTATCCTCCAAATTATTCGACGTAATCTCTTCTAACAACAAACTTCGTGGTGACGGGCAGCTTTTGGGCGGCCAGACGGAGAGCCTCTTTGGCGACGGCCAACGGCACACCCTCGGCTTCAAACAGCATGTGACCCGGGGTAACACGAGCTACAAAGTATTCGGGATCACCCTTACCTTTACCCATACGGACGTCCAAAGGCTTCTTGGTGATGGGTTTGTCGGGGAAGATGCGGATCCAGATTTGGCCTTCACGCTTCATGTAACGGGTGACGGCCTGACGGGCGGCCTCGATCTGACGGGCAGTAATCAAAGCCTCTTCAAGTGTCTTGATTCCAAAAGAACCGAAAGCAAGCTGGTGAGCGCGGTGGGCGTTACCTTTCATCTTGCCTTTCTGTGGCCTTCTGTATTTTTGTCTTTTAGGTTGTAACATATTCAGTCAACTTTTAAAGATTAAACACGATCATTTACGTTTGCCTTCACCACGACGGGGACCACGGCCGGCAGGACGCGGGGCGCCGCCTTGCTTCTTCGCAGGAGCGTTGACAGTGGTGGGAACCAGTTCGGGCTTGCCATAGATTTCACCTTTGCAGATCCACACCTTGATGCCGAGACGGCCATAGGAGGTATGGGCTTCCACCAGGGAGTAGTCGATGTCGGCGCGCAGCGTGTGCAGCGGGATACGACCTTCCTTGTACGACTCGGAACGTGCGATTTCAGCACCTCCGACGCGACCCGAGATCAAAATCTTGATGCCTTCGGCACCCATTCTCATGGTGCTGAACGAAGCGGTCTTGATGGCGCGGCGGTACGACACACGGCCTTCAATCTGCTTGGCGATAGTGCTAGCCACGATGTAAGCGTCGAGCTCAGGTCTCTTGATCTCGTTGATGTTGATTTGGATTTCCTTGCCGGTGAGCTTCACCAATTCTTTCTTCAGCTTGTCGACTTCCTCGCCGCCTTTGCCGATGATCATACCCGGACGAGCGGTAAAGATGGTGACAGTGACATATTTCAAGGAACGTTCGATGGCGATCTTTGAGATGCCGGCTTTGCCGAGACGGGCGTTCAGATACTTGCGAATCTTGTCGTCCTCAACGAGCTTGGCCGAAAAGTCTTTTCCGCCATACCAATTGGAATCCCATCCTCTGATGATTCCCAATCTAAGACCTATAGGATTAGTTTTTTGTCCCATTATTCAAATCTTTTTATTCTCCAATTATTCTTCGTTAGCATCGTTAGCAATTCTGCTGTCCACAATAATCGTAACGTGGTTCGAGCGCTTGCGGATGTGGAATGCACGTCCGTGGGGGGCGGCTTGGATGCGCTTCAGCGTACGGCCTTCGTCGACCCAAATCTCTTTCACGTAAAGGTTGCTTTCTTCAACGCGCTTGCCTTCGTTCTTGGCTTCCCAGTTGGCGATGGCCGAACGGAGCAGCTTGTAAATCGGCTTGGCAGCGTCTTTAGTCGAGTATTGCAACGAGTGCAGTGCCAACTCAACCTTCTGGCCTCTGATCATATCGGCCACAAGGCGCATCTTGTAAGGTGATGTCGGGGTGTCGTTCAGATGAGCGATGGCGACATTCTTGCGAGCTTCCTTCAAAGCTTCTGCTCTTTTATGTTTTCTTGCTCCCATTGTTACCTAGTATTACTTGTTACCTTTATCTTTACTACCGGCATGACCTCTGAAGATACGGGTCGGAGCGAACTCGCCCAGCTTGTGGCCAACCATGTTCTCAGTCACGTAGACAGGGATGAACTTGTTGCCATTGTGGACGGCGATCGTTTGACCGACGAAATCAGGAGAAATCATCGATGCTCTTGACCATGTCTTGATGACGGTCTTCTTGCCGCTTTGGACATTTTCCATCACTCTCTGATAGAGTTTGTAGTGGATGTACGGGCCTTTCTTAAGTGATCTACTCATAGTGCTATGCGATTTTCCTGATTAAATTACTTCTTTCTTCTGTCGATGATATACTTGTTCGAAGCGGCCTTGGGCGAACGGGTCTTATAACCCTTTGCCGGCAAGCCCTTGCGTGAGCGCGGGTGACCACCAGAGGCGCGACCTTCACCACCACCCATCGGGTGGTCGACGGGGTTCATGACAACGCCACGGTTGTGCGGACGGCGACCGAGCCAGCGGCTGCGGCCAGCCTTACCCGACTTCTCAAGGTTGTGGTCGGCATTCGAAACGCTGCCGATGGTAGCCTTGCAAGCTTGGAGGATCATACGGGTCTCGCCTGAAGGCATGCGGAGGATGGCATACTTGCCGTCGCGGCTCATCAGTTGAGCGTAGCTACCGGCGCTGCGGGCCATCTTGGCGCCTTGGCCAGGACGAAGCTCGATGTTGTGGATAATTGTACCGAAGGGGATCTCGCTCAGATAAAGCGTGTTGCCCACGTTGGGCTGGATGCCCTTGCCGGAGAGGACCTCCTGGCCGACCTTCAGGCCAGCAGGAGCGATGATGTAGCGCTTCTCACCGTCCTTGTAGAACACAAGGGCGATACGAGCGGTACGGTTCGGGTCATATTCAATGGTCTTCACAACGCCCGGGATACCATCCTTGTCGCGCTTGAAGTCAATGACTCTGTACATTCTCTTATGGCCGCCGCCTCTGTAGCGCACGGTCATTTCACCGGATGAATTACGACCACCCGTGCTCTTCTTGGGTCTCAGTAACGACTTCTCGGGTTTGTCGGTCGTGATTTCGTCAAAAGCGCTAATAACTTTGAAGCGCTGACCTGGTGTCGTTGGTTTATATTTCTTTAAAGCCATGATCAAATGTTGCTATAAAAGTCGATTGTATCACCTTCTCTCAATGTCACGACGGCTTTCTTGAAAGCGACAGTACGGCCGGTGATGACACCGGATTTCGTATAGCGTGACTTCTTTTTACCTGCGTAGTTCATCGTGTTGACGGACTCAACCTTCACATCGTAGAGCTTTTCGATAGCGTCCTTGATCTGATACTTGTTGGCGTTCTTGTCGACGATGAAAGCGAACCGATTCAGCTTCTCGCTGATGGCGGTCATCTTTTCAGTAATGACGGGTTTCTTTATGATAATCATCTCTCGTGCATTTTAAGGGTTAAAACTCTCTGTTCAAGACTTCCACGATAGGCTGGAGAGCGCTCTCGGTGAGGAAGATGTTCTTGGCCTTCAGAATATCATAAGTGTTCAGGTTGCGGGCCAACATGACCTCAGTGCGCTGGATGTTACGGGCACTCAGCACCACATTGTTGTTGGGCTCGGCAAAAACGAAGAGGTTGCGGTTGCCGTTCACCTTAAAGGCGTCGAGCACGCCGACCATCTGCTTCGTCTTAATGGCGTCGAACGAGAAATCCTCGACAATGCGGATAGCGCCGTCAGTGATCTTGCTCGACAGGGCCGACTTGCGGGCCAAAACCTTTACTTTCTTGTTCAGCTTGAAGCTGTAGTCGCGCGGCTTGGGACCAAACACGCGGGCACCGCCTCTCAACAGAGGTGAGTTGATGTCGCCGCGGCGTGCACCGCCCGTACCCTTCTGACGGAAGAGCTTGCGGGTGCTGCCCGACAACTCGCTGCGTTCCTTCGACTTGTGAGTGCCTTGGCGCTGATCGGCCAGGTATTGTCTCACTGCCAGATACATAACATGCTCGTTGGGTTCGATAGCGTAAATGTCGTCATTCAGCTGAACCTTGCGGCCAGTATCTTCGCCTTTGATGTTATAAACTGTTAACTCCATCTCTCAATCATTAAATATCCGTTATTATGGCCCGGAACGGCGCCCTTCACCACTAACAAATTCTTCTCGGGAACGACCTTCATGATCATGAGGTTCGTCACCTTCACTTTACGGTTGCCCATCTGGCCGCCCATGCGCAATCCCTTGAACACTCTCGAAGGATAAGCGCAAGCACCGATGGAACCCGGTTTTCTCAAACGGTTGTGTTGACCGTGAGTTGCTTGACCAACGCCATTGAAATGATGGCGTTTCACTACGCCCTGGAAGCCCTTACCTTTGCTGATGCCACTGACATCAACAAACTCGCCTTCCATGAACACGTCGACGGTGAGCGTTTCGCCTAATTGTTTTCTGTGGCCTTCTTCGAAACGCGAGAACTCGCGCACCAGTTTCTTGGGAGTCGTGCCGGCCTTGGCAAAGTGCCCGATTTCGGCCTTAGTGGCGTTCTTCTCCTTCTTCTCATCGAAACCTAACTGGATGGCGCTGTAACCGTCTTTCTCAATCGTTCTGACTTGGGTGACCACGCACGGACCTGCCTCAATGACAGTGACGGGAACCATCTTTCCGGCCTCGTCGTAGATGTGGGTCATACCAATCTTTTTTCCTAGTAATCCTGACATGCTACTTTAGCTTTTTAATTTGTTGTACTAGATAGGTTTTTAATTACAGTTTGATTTCTACTTCAACACCGCTGGGGAGCTCCAGCTTCATCAGCGCGTCAATCGTCTGCGAAGTCGAGTTGTAGATGTCGAGCAAACGCTTATAGGTCGAAAGCTCGAACTGCTCTCTCGATTTCTTGTGGACGAAAGTCGAACGCAGAACCGTGAAGATTTTCTTGTTGGTCGGCAACGGGATGGGACCGCTGACGACAGCTCCAGTCGACTTGATGGTTTTGACGATCTTCTCGGCCGACTTGTCAACCAAGTTATGATCGTGCGACTTCAATTTGATTCTAATTCTCTGGCTCACAATATTTATTATTTGAATTGTTTGCTTAAATGAATAATAGTCCTTTTGCCTTCTTAATCACCACATCGGCAATGGCCTCGGGGACGGGGGCGTAGTGGCTCAACTCCATGTTGAAGTTGGCACGGCCCGAAGACAGGGAGCGCAGTTGCGTGATGTAACCGAACATCTCCGCCAGCGGCACGTCTGCCTTGATCGTCTGGAAACCAATCTCTGCAATGACTTCGCGCAATATTGATCTCTTTTTGTTCAAATCGCCCGTGACGTCACCAATGTATTCGTCGGGGCAATGGATTTCTACTCTCATGATAGGTTCCATCAACACGGCACCGGCTTTGAGGCCAGCCTCCTTGAAGGCGATGTGCGCAGCACTCTCGAACGAGAGGGCGTCGCTATCGACAGGATGGAACGAACCGTCGGTGAGGGTCACCTTGAGGTTCTCGACGGGGAAGCCTGCCAACACGCCGTTGGACAGGGCACCCTTGAAGCCTCTCTCGGTGGCTTGGATGTACTCGGCAGTGAGGACACCACCTTTCACTTCGTTGACAAACTGCAATCCCTGCACACCATCGTCGGCTGGACCCATAGTGAACTCGATATCGGCAAACTTTCCCTTGCCACCGGTCTGTTTTTTATAGACTTCACGATGCTGAATTGTTTGAGTAAAGGCTTCCTTGTATGCGACCTGCGGACGGCCGGAGTTGACTTCAACGCCAAACTCTCTCTTGAGGCGGTCCAAAATAATGTCAAGGTGCAATTCGCCCATACCTGCCAATATGGTCTGACCCGAATTCTCGTCGGTGTGTACGAACAGCGTAGGATCTTCCTCGACCAACTTGGCCAAGGACTGATCGAGCTTGTCTAAATCTGCTGTAACTTTGGGCTCGATGGCGATGTTGACCACGGGCTCGGGGAACTTAATGTTCTCGAGCACCAGCGGCTTGTTCTCGACACAAAGCGTATCGCCCGTGCGGATGAGCTTGAATCCGACGGCGGCACCGATGTCGCCAGCCGAAATCTCTTCCAAAGGCAACTGTTTGTTGGCGTGCATCTGAACGATCTTGGCGATGCGTTCGCGCTTGCCTGTCGACACATTGAGCACCATTTCGCCAGCTTTCAACGTTCCGGAATAGACGCGGAAGAAGCAGAGACGGCCTACGAAGGGGTCGGTGGCAATCTTGAACGCCAAGGCGCAGAAAGGCTCCTTGGGGTCGGCTTTGCGCACTTCCTCTTGTTCGGTCTTGGGGTTGATGCCCTTCACATGGTCAATATCCAAGGGGCTGGGCAGGTAGTTGACGATAGCGTCAAGCAGCGGCTGCACACCCTTGTTCTTGAACGACGAACCGCACAACACTGGGCAAATGCGAAGGTCAAGCGTAGCCTTACGGATTTGGCCGATGAGGTCGGCTTCAGTGATGCTGTCGGGGTCTTCCATGTACTTCTCGAACAACACTTCATCGTCTTCGACGGCGCCCTCGATGAGGCGGGTGCGGTAGTCCGCGACCATGTCCTTCATGTCTTCGGGGATTTCAATCTCGTCGTAGACGGAGCCATTGTCCTGCTCTTCCCAAGCGTACGCCTTATTTCTCAACAAGTCGACCACACCGATAAAATCGTCTTCGGCACCGATGGGTAACTGGAGCGCAACCGGAGTAGCGTGGAGCTTCTCGCGGATTTGGTCCATCACCTTAAAGAAATCGGCGCCTGCGCGGTCCATCTTGTTGACGTAGCAGATACGCGGGACGTTGTATTTGTTGGCTTGGTGCCACACGGTCTCCGACTGGGGCTCAACACCACCGACGGCGCAGAAGATGGCGATAGCGCCATCGAGCACGCGCAGCGAACGTTCCACCTCGACGGTGAAGTCGACGTGGCCGGGGGTGTCGATGATATTGATCTTGTAAGCCTCGTTGTTGAGGTGCCAGAACACCGTTGTTGCAGCAGAAGTGATGGTGATGCCACGCTCTTGCTCCTGTACCATCCAGTCCATGGTGGCGGCGCCGTCGTGAACTTCACCTATCTTATGACTACGGCCAGTATAATAGAGGATACGCTCAGTCGTCGTCGTCTTACCGGCGTCGATGTGTGCCATGATGCCGATATTACGAGTCAGGCTGAGAGCGTTGATCATATTTTCCTGTCCGTTTTGCATAATTCCTGATCTCTCCTATTAGAATCTGAAATGCGAGAATGCCTTGTTGGCATCTGCCATTCTGTGGATTTCTTCTTTCTTCTTGAATGCAGAACCTTCTTCCTTGTAAGCTGCCATGATTTCCGAAGCGAGCTTCAGAGCCATCGATTTTTCGTGACGTTTGCGGGCATAACCGATCAGGTTCTTCATACCGATGCTCTGCTTACGGGCAGGACGGATTTCTGAAGGAATCTGGAAGGTAGCACCACCGATACGACGGCTTCTTACTTCCACTTGAGGAGTAACGTTGGCCAAGGCCTTTTTCCATACCTCAACTGGATTTTCGTTGAGCTTACTTTCAACGATGTCCATTGCTTCGTAGAAAATCTGATAAGCCAAATTCTTCTTACCCTTGAGCATGATGTTGTTCACGAACTTCGTGACCTGCACATCACCGTACTTCGGGTCGGGAAGGATAATTCTCTTCTTTGGTTTAGCTTTTCTCATGTCTTTTAAGTCTTTCTGTTTTGACTAATCGTTATTTCTTTGCGGCTTGTTTGGGTCGTTTAGCACCGTACTTAGATCTACGTTGGCGGCGGCCTTCAACGCCAGAGGTATCCAAAGCACCTCTGATGATGTGGTAACGCACACCCGGCAAATCCTTAACACGACCTCCTCTGATCATAACAATGCTGTGTTCCTGCAGGTTGTGGCCCTCACCGGGGATGTAGGCGTTGACCTCCTTTTGGTTGGTCAGACGAACCCTAGCGACCTTACGCATAGCTGAGTTAGGCTTCTTGGGGGTCGTCGTGTAAACACGCACGCACACACCGCGACGTTGCGGACTGGCATCCAATGCAGGCGACTTGCTCTTGTCGATCAATTTTTGGCGCCCTTTGCGCACTAATTGTTGAATAGTCGGCATTTTTAATTTGTTAGGTTAATTAGTTAGTTATTTAATCCGTTGATTAGGAATTATTTACAAACTCATACCAAACTGGCCGAGGGTGCACTTTTCGAGATGTAGTCAGGGAAACATAATAAGCCCAATACGGCTTAGAAGTCTATAAAACCCACTCCGTGACAATTTTTACGCTTGATTTTGGTGTCACTTCGTGTAGAAACCTATTACGTTTTAGCTTATCAGGTTCCTTAACTATATCATTTTCAAGGGCAAGCCCTCATTCAATTCAGCGGGTGCAAAAGTACAACTTTTTTCAATACGCCGCGCACTTTTTTGAAAATATTTGGAAAAATTGTTGATACAATTATTTATATCATTGTTTTTCAGTTGATTAAGCATGTTGAAAACTAAATCTTATGCATAAAAAAAGCGTCTTTCTCGACCTGTTTTTGTCAAAAACGACGCCTTAAAGGTGAAAAACTAAGCCTCAATATTTCACAAAACGGTCCTCACCGTTGCTCAAACCGAGCAATTCGCTGCGGCCGAAGAGGAGGAAAATCTTGTGGTCCCAGATGAGTTCCCACAAGATGCGACTCACACGGACCTGTTCCTCGGGTGCGAGTTCCTCACTTGTGACGGTAGTGTTCTCGTCAACTTTCTTCACCATGTGTTCCTGGAAGGCCATCTGCACAATCTGATAGCATAGGTTGACGAAGGTGATGCCCGTGGTGTGGTCACGGCTGTCCATCACCATATTGATTCTGTCTCTGAGCTCCTCGTTGTTGTAGAGGAGATGAACGGGATTGGAGTCGTAATTCATATCTGTTTCATTTTAGAATATGGTGCAAAGATAGGGATTATTTCGAAACTTGCAACATTTTGGCCGACCAACGAACACTTTTTTGCACCTTATATTAATATGTCGCGGCGATTTCGTACCTTTGCACCCAAATTTGAGCAAAATGGTTACCGAATTATTGGTCATGTGGATTGTCGGCGTAGTGGCCTTCTTCGTGCTTTGGGCCATTTTGGCCAAAATCATCAAACACATCAGCGATAAGAAAAACAAAACGGAAAATGTTCTTCAGAAAGAAGTCTCGGAAAAAGATATTTCTGACGAACATTCATTATGATTGCTTTGACTTATTAAACTATTGGCTTGATGCAGTCGCGTTCCCTGAGTTTGTCGGCCAGCACGTCGCCATCAACAATCGGTTGGCCAACGTCGGCCAAGCCGCCGTTGCCGATGGCCGAAGCGAGACGCTCCGTGCCGGCAAAGTAGTGCTTGGTATAGCCCGTGGACACGTGGGGAATTTGAATGTTACAAGCGCTGAAATTGATGCAGAATCTACCATGTGCTTCCATAGTGCTATTGTTATGTAACGCTAAGGTATGATGCAGTGTTTTCTATATTGTCTTTTAGGTCGGTTGTTGGAGGGATTCACGCTGCTATAGACAATCTCTATGCTGTCGCCAACACGAAAAATAATGTCTCTGTAGAGGCTATGCCGACCGGACCCTTCATACTGTATTGTGTCTACATAAAAGACATACTTAAAGTAATCGGACTGCTTAATGGAATAGAAACGTGTCACTACGGCATTTGTGCTTTCAAGGTTGTTGTCCAATTCCCGTTTGAGCAAGATTGATCTAATTGACATCCATAAAAGAAAGAAAATCCCTGCGATATTAAAAATCCAGAGGACAATGTTTTTTATTTTGTTGCTCATCTAATTCTTCTACTTTGAATAAATTATTTGTCGGTAAATGGATTGTTCTGCTTTGTCATTTTTTTGGGGAGCCAAAATCATTGGTGGACGATTTGAGGATGGGCTCTTGGTGTTCTGTGGATCTATTACTTTTTTTACCTGTCCGCTAATAAGGCCAGCAGAAAAGTCCGCAAATCCCTTGAATCCTGGTATCCCTTTATCATCAATGACATCTTTTTTGTGTTTCATAGAGGCTTTGGCTTCTTTGCTAAGGGTTGCGGATGCATTTGAAGCGAGGTCTTTCTTTATAGCCTTGCTTAGACCTGAAGACACGTTGTCGACAACTTTTCCTGGTACAATTGTGGCGGCTAAATCGAGCACACCCCCGTTGTCGCCCACGGCCTCTTCCCTCACTTTACGTCCAAGGTTGTCGGTATAGACCCTGTGCAGGCGGCCGTCCTCGTCGGCACGCTCCTCATAGCGCAACGAGCCTGCCGGATAGGAGAAGGCGAAACAGGTCCCCATGGCGTCGGACTTCCAATGGGAGACGGCGGAAGCGTTGCACTTGTATCCGATGTGCGTGGGATGGCTCGCCCAATGGCTTCCCTCGCCGATGTATCCGGCATCGCGGCCCAGGGGCGAGTCGTCGTAGAGGTATTGCCTGAACGGGCGGCTGTCCGCGTCCTTGCCCTCCAATAGCCCATTACCATAGAAAATGTCCACCAGATCACGTATGTCATTTTGGTATCTCCCGTCGTCGTCCTCCACCTCGCAAGGCAGATATTGTGAATCGACCCGTCCTCCGATGCCGTACTTCAGGATGTTGGACACGAGGTCTTTCTGGTCGGGAGAGCCTTTCACCAGAACCGTCATCTCGGGGTTGCCGAATGCGTTCAGGTATTCCACCTCAACCGTCCTGGCGGTCTGTCCTATCTGGCTCTCCGCCGTTGTCGCCCCTCTCAGGAAGGTAGTCTTGATGTAGTTCCTGTTTGACGATGGGGTGTCCCCGACCGTCACCAGGTCGCCGCCCAATGGGGTATACCCGTTCGAGGGCGGCACGTTGTCCGTGCCTATGAAGGCATGTACCATGCTGCCGGCCGTGGCGTGGAAGCCCGTCTCCAGAGCGATGCGCACACCGGCCACGATGTCGGCGCGGCCTTCGTAGAGTTCCGAGGTGCTGACGTAGTCGTTCCCCGTCTGCGCCAACCCGATGGACGATGCCGCAAAAAGCAGCACGCATGTGATGATTGCTATGGTGTCGTGTATGTTTTTCATATGCTCAGTCTTTAATGATTACACATTGACCGCTTCCCTTAGCGGACGATAACTTTATTATGTAAATACCCGCCATACAGGATGACAGGTCATAATATCCTTCGGATGTTGGGAATGGTTTTAGTTCGGACAGATTCGAGAACCCGCCCGCATTAAGTTATGAAAAGCCATAGAGGTCTATCCGTATTGGAGATAAACTAATAATATAATTAATTAATAGTTTGATTTCCGTTGGTGTTCTATTGAGTGAATAATTGTTATCTTTATAATACACTTGATTATCCACCTTTAATGTACATCCCCAGGCGTCATTTGCCCAATTATCAGACCAATTATATTTGAATATAAGCTTTGATGCCATGCTTTTCACTATTGAATACTGATTATGAGTAAGTCTTAACATGGAAATACTATCATAATTATCTTTTTGCGAAACAAACATACTATCGTTTCGTATATTTATAGAATAGACAGGAAAAGATGATAATTCTGAAGGATAAAAATAAAGCGATATATCTAAACCATCTTTTTCTGCCATTGTTTTTTTCGCATGTGTATGACATGAAACAAAACAAGAGCATAACAATACTATGCATAATAACATGTTTTTCATTAATATGTCCCCCTTTCTTTTAATCCTTGTTCGGTTCTTAGTTTGTTTTCTGTAAACTTATAATCTCCTTGAAGTCCTACTGTTTCCGCTTCTTCGATGGGAATCGTTTTTTTTACAAATTCTCCTTTGCCATTTTTATAGATATGTTCGATTGTTCCTTGAGCCGCATTGCCGTTCATTGCTCGATGAGCGTGTATTAGTTCATGGCCTAAACCTATTTCAGATGGTCTCTTTTCTTTTGATACATTATTAGTGATTGGATCCTTGGTCATGATTAGAGGATTTGAAGAAGGATCAAAAGTAACATTTGAGTCAACTTTAATTCCAGAACTAGCCTGATTCTTTTTATGGCTTTCGTTATTACCGTTTTTGCCAATGGAAATAGTAACAATCTTCGCTCCATCGCCCTTTTTGTTTAAATCCCTTATTAATTCACTACCTGTCTTCAAATATTTTCCTGAATTTTCGCCACCAATTCTTGTAATTATTACAGTTCCATCAGTACGCATTGACAATTTGTCATTAGTTAGTTTTTGTAAATTGGCAAGGATTATCTTCCTTTCCTTTTCTGATCCAACGAGTTTGATTTCTTTACCATCAGGATCAATAGCATTCACTGGGTTATCAGCACAATAAACATACGGGCTTAAACTAGGATACTTGTCACTCATCGGGTCCACACTTAGCCATATACCTAATGAAGAGGAATAGTACCTTGCGCCGAAGTAGTCATAGCCCGTCTCAGCATCGCGTTCCTTGCCCGTGAAGCGGAAACGCTCGGAGTAGTCCGTGTTCGGGGCCTGCTGGTCAATGTAGTCGCCGCCGAAGGGCTTGTATTGCATGTGCTGCACAGGCTGCCCGCTCAGGTCGGTAATCCACGAGGCAGAACCGAGATGGTCTGGGTGGAAGAAATAGGTGAGCTCGGCTGTCGTGTCAGGCCGTGTCAAGCTGTAAAGTGTATCAAGCCTGTTGCGGTTGATCCTCGTTTGTTTAATAGTCCCCTCCATTATCAGTAACATTATTATTAATGGAACTCACACTATTTTTTATTCTTCATGTGGAAGTAATTGGCTCATCTTATTCCTTGGTTGTTCTTAATACATAGTTGTTCTTATTGAATGCATTAATACATATATCAAAAATAGTTTTTCTTTCAGATGAGACATTGTAATACCCAATGCTAATAGTGTAATCTATCGTCCTTCCACCTATTTTGTCTTTCCAATAACCTTCTTCTGAGTATCCAAAATCTCCATCAACTACAGCTTCTTTTTTATTATAACCTTCCAATTCATAGCCCTCTTTATAAAAGTAATCCTTAAATACAACTCTCTTAATAAGGAATGAGGAGTCTGTCGGATCGCTTATATATAAAAGCGAATCGAATAACAGCCCCTGTGCTGCCCATTCTCTTCCAAACCGTTTCGAGACAATCGTATCACCAAAGGTTTCTCTAATGTTTTTTTTATTAGGGACATCGTCGGATGTACAAAAATACATGACGGAACCATCATCATAAACAAAATTGCATGTAATTCCTTTTGATGTACATGATCCAGTAGTAAAACTATATTGTTTGGGGCTATGGCCCTGAGGTACTATTATATTATAACTTATCTCTCCAACAATGAAAAAAGATTCCACATAACCTTCTTCTGTTTCGTGGATTGTAGTAAAGGAAGATTTACATGCCACCAAAATGATTGCGATTAGAATTGTATACCTTGTTATTCTCATTTTATCTTAATAATTGTACCAATACGGCTTAATTATATTATTGTTTTCAAGTAAACTAGCTTTATAACCCAAAAATTTACCAGAAGGATCATAGTATTCCCCATAATGTGTCCTTAATGGTAATCCCATTTGCTGTCGAAGGATATTTTCATTATATGAAGCCTGCCATTCGTTTCGAGATATTCCATTATAGTCATCATTATTTAATAATCCTCTACACGCATCCCACCCATGAAACAATTCATGGCCCAAATCACTTACAGGATTTTTCATATCTCCTTTTGTGGTAGGTAACTCTGTACCATTAGGATCCCAATAGATTTTACCTCCTGCACCACCTTCAAAGACCTCACCTTTTGATTTATAATAATTATAACCATTTTTGTTTTCTGCCTGTTCCCATTGTTTTGCAAACCCTGCAAATCGTTGCGCATACTCAGAATAAAAACAGCTCGCGTCGCTTTTTTCAATACAATAATCATTCTTAGAGTCCATTAATTCTTGAATCATAAGACCTCCTATGTCCGTTGCACTTATCTGATTCAATGCAACAATAGCCTGTGCTGTAAATCCAGACATATTTTCAGCAGACATATCTTTTGAATACTTAGTTTCTGTATCATCATCACCTATTATCCAAATTGTTTCTCCCTTCAGATCCACCAACCTCATCGGGTTATCCGCGCAATAAACATACGGGCTTAAACTAGGATACTTGTCGCTCATCGGGTCCACACTTAGCCATATACCTAATGAAGAGGTGTCGGGATAGGTGATGGACAAGGTGCGTCCCCAAGTGTCGTATTCGGTGTTCATGATGAAAGTGTAGGCATAGTCCTCAGCTGGAAGCACAAAGGTACGACAATTTTCCGAAACATTGCCCATGGCGTCGTAAGAATATCTGGCGTAGCCCGATTCATCCTCCATTTTCACTACATGTCCAGCACCATGTCAATCATGTATTAACACAGCAAACTTACACAATAAATTCGAAACACAAGGCTGTTTGCGATTTTTTTTGTAATTTCGCAGTTTCAACGAAAATCATAAAATACACAGAATATGAAATACGACGTCATTGTTATCGGCAGCGGCCCGGGAGGCTATGTGGCTGCCATCAGAGCATCACAACTTGGAAAGAAGACCGCCGTGGTCGAGAAGGCCGAAGTGGGCGGCATCTGCCTCAATTGGGGTTGCATCCCCACCAAAGCCCTGCTGAAGAGCGCACAGGTCTACACCTATATCAACCATGCCGAGAATTACGGCATCAAGGTGGAAGGCGAAGTGAAACCCGACATGGAGGCCGTCGTGGCCCGCAGCCGCGGCGTGGCCGACACCATGAGCAAAGGCGTACAGTACCTCCTCAAGAAAAACAATGTCGACGTCATCGCCGGCTATGGCAAACTGACCGTCGACAAACAGGTGGAAGTGACCGACGCCGAAGGCAACGCCTCACTCTATGAGGCCGACCATATCATCCTCGCCACGGGTTCGCGCGTGCGTGAGTTGCCCGCCCTGCCCATCGACGGCAAAAAGATCATCGGCTATCGCCAAGCCCTCGTTTTGGACAAGATCCCCGAGAGCATGGTCGTGGTCGGCTCAGGTGCCATCGGCTCGGAGTTCGCCTTCTTCTTCACCAGCATGGGCGTGAAGGTCACTTTGGTGGAATTCCTGCCCAACGTGGTGCCGAACGAAGACGAGGAAGTCTCCAAGCAAGTGGAGCGCGCCTTCAAGAAGCTGAAGATGACCGTGATGACCGAAGCCTCGGTGACCCATGTCGACACCACCGGCGAGAAGTGCGTGTGCACCATCGCCAACAAGAAAGGCGAGAAGACCGTGGAAGCTGACATCGTGCTCAGTGCCGTCGGCGTGCAGACCAACATCGACAACCTCGGCCTTGAGGAACTCGGCATCACCACCGATCGCGGTAAGGTCAATGTGGACGAATGGTACCGCACCAACGTGCCGGGTATCTATGCCATCGGCGACATCGTGCACGGTCCCGCCCTGGCCCACAAAGCCGACCACGAAGCCACCATCTGCGTGGAGAAACTCTGCGGATTGGATCCCAAGCCGCTCAACTACGCCAACATCCCTGGCTGCACCTACACCACACCCGAAATCGCCTCCGTTGGCCTGAGCGAAGCGAAGGCCATTGCAGCAGGATATGAGGTGAAAATCGGCAAGTTCCCCTTCACCGCCTCGGGCAAGGCCACCGCTGCCGGCAACCGCGACGGCTTCATCAAGGTTGTCTTCGACGCCAAGACGGGCGACTGGCTAGGCTGCCACATGGTCGGCGACAACGTCACTGAGATGGTCGCCGCTGCCGTGCTCTGCCGTGAACTGGGCGCCAAAGGCGAAGACATTATCCACGCTGTATTCCCCCACCCCACCATGTCGGAAGGCATCATGGAGGCTGCTGCCGCAGCTTATGGCGAATGCGTACATCTTTAATCATATGGTTTGTAGAGACGCGATTAATCGCGTCTCTACCAGCCTAGACGAATCATTATGGAAATCATCGAAACCAAGATAAAAGACCTTTTGGTCATCAAGCCAGACGTGTTCACCGACGAGCGTGGCTATTTCTTTGAAAGCTATAACAAGGAGCGTTTCGCCCAGCACGGGCTTGACATGACTTTCGTACAGGACAACGAGTCGCAATCGATGCGTGGTGTGTTACGCGGACTGCACTTCCAGAAGCCGCCCTTTGCCCAAGGCAAACTAGTGCGGGTGGTGAAAGGCTCCGTGATGGACGTCGCCGTCGACTTGAGGAAAGGCTCGCCCACCTATGGCCAATGGGAGTCGGTGGTGCTGACTGAAAGCAACAAGTTCATGTATTGGATCCCAGAAGGCTTCGCCCATGGCTTCGTGTGCCTTGAAGACCATTCAGTGTTCACCTACAAGTGCACCAATGTCTACAACAAGGCTTCGGAAGGCAGCATCTATTGGAACGATCCTGACCTGAATATCGATTGGGGCATAGACAATCCCATTCTGTCGGAAAAAGACAAAGTCGCACCCCTGTTCAAGGATTTTGTGACGCCATTTTAAAACGGCCCTTCGACAAGCTCAGGGACCTGTATTTTCAAAAGCCCGAGGTTGCTATGTAAAGTTGAAGCATCGAAGACCCGTCCAACAGAACAACCATTGAAAACAAGAACTCAACATAGAACACCCATGAAAACAAGAAACATCCTCTTGGCTTGCGGCATGGCCATTATATTAATAGGTGTGACCGCTGCCCTCACCTTTGCCTTTGCGCAATCCAACGATGAACAGATGGAGAACTACGAAGGCACCGACCACGAATACCTCAGCTTCGACCAAATCGACCACCTCACCCACGATATCGAGCTACCAGAATCGATGACATTTTGCGGAGAAGAGGTGCCGTTAGACCTGTTCTATGTTCGCGAGCGTTTGGAAAGAGAGCTGTTGGTCAACTCCTACAGGCATTCCGCCAACCTCTTGCTGCTGAAACGCACCACACGCTGGTTCCCCGTTATGGAGCCTCTGATGGAGAAATACGGCCTGCCCGAAGACTTCAAGTACCTCGCCATGATTGAAAGTGAATTGACCAACGCCGTCTCGCCCTCAAAGGCCGTCGGTTTCTGGCAGTTCCTTGAAAGCACAGGCAAGGAATACGACCTGGAAATCAATAAAGAGGTGGACATGCGTTACAATGTGGAGAAAGAGACCGTTGCGGCCTGCAAGTACCTCAAAGCCTCCTACCGCAAATTCGGAAGCTGGACCTTGGCGGCGGCAGCTTTCAACTGCGGTAACGGACGCATCACCAAGACACAAGAGGAACAACGTGTCGACTCATACTATGACATGATGCTTCCCGAGGAGACGCAACGCTACATGTTTCGCATCCTCGCTCTGAAGCTTATCACAGAGAACCCGGCAAAATACGGTTTCCAAATTGGTGACAACGGCTGGTACCAGCCCTACGAGACCAAAACAGTCACCGTTGTGCAGTCCATCCCCGACCTTGTGGACTTTGCCTACAGAGAAGGCACGAATATTAAGATGCTGAAGTACTTCAACCCTTGGCTGCGCAGCAACTCGCTGACAGTTTCGGCAGGCAACAGCTACGACATCAAAATCCCGACAGGGCAATATGCCAAAACACACAAAAAAATGAGGAGAGCAGAGTGAACGAATTCTCTGAAGATAAGACCCTAGAAATTCTCGGTGCTCGGGAAAACAACCTGAAGAACATCGATCTCTCCATTCCACGCAATGCCTTGGTGGTCGTCACTGGCATCAGCGGGAGTGGCAAGTCGTCGTTGGCCTTCGACACCATCTATGCCGAGGGACAGCGTCGCTACATGGAGAGCTTCTCTGCCTACGCGCGACAGTTCATCGGCAGCATGGAACGCCCCGATGTAGACAAAATCACAGGATTAAGCCCCGTCATCAGCATCGAGCAGAAGAGTGTGAACAAGAACCCACGTTCCACTGTGGGCACCATCACCGAGATCTACGATTTCCTGCGCCTGCTCTATGCCCGCATAGGCGAAGCCTATTCCTACAATACGGGCGAGAAAATGGTGCGATACACAGAAGAGCAAATCACCGACCTGATACTTAAAGAATTTGACGGCAAGCGCATCAACATCCTGGCACCCGCAGTCCGCGGCCGCAAGGGTCATTACCGCGAACTGTTTGAACACATACGCCAGGCTGGCTTCACCCGTGTTCGCGTCGATGGTGTGATGCGTGAACTCGAATTCGGCATGATGGTGGACCGCTACAAGACCCATGACATCGAGATTGTTGTCGACCGCATCGAAGTGCACGAAGACAGCCTTACCCGTGTCAAGAAGTCGGTGCAAACCGCCTTCCGCTATGGCAAAGGGCTGCTCATGGTGCTCGACAACGACACCGAACAACTGCGCTACTTCAGCCGATTGTTGATGTGCCCCACCACGGGCCTCTCCTACGAAGACCCCGAGCCTAACACTTTCTCGTTCAACTCACCCTATGGAGCTTGTCCCAAGTGTAACGGTTTGGGGGAAATCGCCATTGTCGACAAGGAGAAGATCATCCCCAACCCCAACCTCAGCCTCCGCAAAGGCGGTCTGGCCCCTGCGGGCGAATACAAGGCTGGTAGTTGGATCTTCAAGCAGTTGGAAGCCATCGGCATGAAATACGGCTACACCTTGGACACCCCTCTGAAAGACATCTCCGACGAGGCATTAGACGTTATTCTCTACGGTACAAACGAGACCTTCGAGGTAAAACGCGAGACGCTTGGCATCACCTCGACCGTCAAAATCAACTTCGAGGGCATCATCAACTTCATCGAGGACCAGAACAACGAGGAAGCCTCGGCGGCCATCGCACGCTGGGCTGGCTCGTTCATGAACCATGTGAGTTGTCCCGTTTGCGGCGGCACAAGGTTGAAGAAAGAGGCGCAGTGGTTCCGCATCGACGGAAAGAACATCGCCGAGGTGGCCAATATGGACACGCTGAGTCTCGGCAAGTGGATTGACGAACTTCCTGGCAAACTCACCGACCGTCAAAACGACATCGCCAAGGAAATCCTGCGTGAAATCCACAAGCGCGTGCATTTCCTCCTCGACATCGGCATCGACTATCTCAACATGAATCGTCCAGCGGCTTCCTTGTCGGGCGGCGAGGCGCAACGCATCCGTTTGGCCACACAGATCGGCTCGCAACTGACGGGTGTTTTGTATATTTTGGACGAGCCTAGCATCGGCTTGCATCAGCGCGATAACCAGCGCCTCATCGAGTCGCTCAAGGAGTTGCGCGACATTGGCAACTCTGTTATTGTGGTGGAACACGACAAAGAAACCATGCTCAATGCCGACTATCTCGTCGACATCGGTCCTGGAGCAGGACGCCATGGCGGCGAAGTCGTCTTTGCCGGCACACCTGCCGAAACCAAGACCGGGCACTCCATCACATGCGACTACCTCAACGGCAAACGCCAAATCGAGGTACCAAAGACAAGGCGCAAACCCTTGGATGGCGAGTTCCTCACCATCAAAGGTGCAAAAGGACATAACTTGAAGAATGTCGATTTGAAACTGCCCCTCGGTGTGATGGTCTGTGTGACAGGCGTCAGCGGCTCAGGCAAGTCCACCTTAATTAATGAGACCCTCTCCCCCATCCTCAGCCAGAAATTCTACCGCTCGGTGAAGGAGCCCCTGCCTTACGACAGCATCGAAGGTTTGGAGAAAATCGACAAAATCATCCAAATCGACCAGGCTCCGATTGGACGCACACCTCGCTCCAACCCAGCTACCTACACCAAAGTCTTTGACGACATCCGCAAACTTTATGGAGAGTTGCCTGAGTCGAAAATCCGCAACTACAAGGCTGGACGTTTCTCGTTCAATGTGAAGGGCGGTCGCTGCGAGGCATGCAAAGGCGCGGGTGTGCGCGTCATCGAGATGAACTTCCTCCCCGATGTGACGGTCCTATGCGAAGAATGCCAGGGCAAGCGCTACAACCGCGAAACCCTTGAGGTGCGCTACAAAGGCAAGTCGATCAACGATGTGCTCAACATGACCATCAACGAAGCGGTGGATTTCTTTGAAAACATCCCAAGCATCATACAAAAGATCAAAACCTTGAAAGACGTAGGTTTGGGCTACCTCACCCTCGGACAGGCCTCTACCACCATATCGGGCGGCGAGGCGCAGCGCGTAAAGCTGGCCACCGAGCTGGCTAAGCGCGACACCGGCAAGACCCTCTATGTGTTGGATGAGCCCACAACGGGTCTGCACTTCGAGGACATCAAGGTGCTTATGAGCGTGCTGAACAAACTCGTTGAAAGGGGCAACACCGTTCTCATCATCGAGCACAACATGGATGTCATCAAGATGGCAGACTGGATCATCGACATGGGTCCTGAAGGCGGCGAACGCGGCGGACGCATCGTTTGCCAAGGCACCCCAGAGGAGATATGCAAATGTAAGGAAAGCTATACTGCAAAATACCTTAAAGAGGAGTTGGAAATGAGGAATGCTGAAATGCGAAGCATTCGACGGAGTCAATGAGGAATGTGGAATGGTGGAATGGAGCGAGTCGACTGCCCTTTTTGTTTCATCGCAGCCAAAGCACCTGTCCCTTGCTGATGCGGTCACCTTCCTTTAAACGATTCTTGCTCAAGATTTTGTTAGGTTTTACGGCAAAACGCAGAGCCACATCGCGCAAGGTCTCGCCTTCCTCAACGGTATATTTCTTCGCCTTCCAGTTCTTGTTGCGCAGCTTCTCAAGATACACGATATCGCCGCTGTGGAAGACCATCTCATCGGGACGGCGCAAAAGATTATATTCGCAGAATTTCTTGTATTTGATACCAAAGTCTTTGGCCAACTGTTCGGGTGTCTCTCCTTCCTTGGCATAGACGAAGCGAACGCCATTATTCTCATAAATGAAGCGTTTCTCGGGTGTCATGTCCACCAATGGGAACGCCGAACGGTCGGTAGGCGAATAAGCCAGTTCCAGCAGCTCGTCCTCAGGCGCGATGTCGGGCAATTGATTGTCATCTGTCATTTGTCCAAGCGCAATTTTGTCGTATTTGGTAAGATCATAGAGCTCGATACGGTCGATGAGTAATTGGGCGTACTTGGGATTAGTGGCATAACCCGCTGCTTTCAAGCCCTTGGCCCATCCTACATAATCGGTGATCTCAAGATCAAAGAGGGCCGAATAACGTCCTCGTGTGCACAAGAACTCGGAATGGTCGCGGAACGACTCCTCTGCATCCTTATATTTGCGAAAACACTCGTCCTTCTCATCGTCATCCATATAATAGGTCTTGCCCGTCCAACCTTTATGACACTTAATGCCAAAATGGTTCTTGGCCTCGCGGGCAAGCGCGCTGTTGCCTGCTCCCGACTCCAACAATCCCTGCGCCAAGGTGATAGAAGCAGGAATCTTGTGTTCACGCATCTCACGGATGGCAATGTCCTTATAGGTCTGGATGTATTCCTCTGGAGTGATTCTTTGCGCAAAGAGTGACAGTGGCAAAAGCGCAAAAAGCAACAGTACTTTCTTCATTCGGCTACAAGAATTAAAGTGTAAAAGTACGACTTTTTCGGAAACCCAACCGTTTTGCAACGAAATTTTCACTATTTTTGAGGCCCATTTCAAGACACATCATGGACACGAAGAGCCTATTCCAATATTTCCCAGAGCTAAGCGACAAGCAAAAAGAGCAGTATAACCAGCTGAAAGACTTGTACTTGGACTGGAATAGCAAAATCAATGTCATCTCACGCAAGGACATGGAGCACTTCTACGAGCACCATGTGTTGCATTCGTTGGCCATCGCCAAATACTACAGGCTGCTGCCTGGCATGAAGGTGATGGACCTCGGCACTGGAGGTGGCTTTCCTGGCATCCCCTTGGCCATCATGTTTCCGCAGACCGAGTTCTACCTCATCGATGGAACGGGCAAGAAAATCAAGGTGGTGAATGCCGTGAAGGATGCCATTGGGTTGGAAAATGTAGTGGCCGAACAGAAGCGTGCCGAAGAAGTGAAAGACAAGTTCGATGTGATTACGGGTCGGGCCGTGATGACCTTGCCCGAGATTGCCAATCTAGCTGGTAACAAATTGAGGATCAGAGGCGACGAACAGGCTGGTGGCATCATCTACCTGAAAGGCGGCGACTTGACCGAAGAATTCAAGGCGCTTAGCCGTTATTGGAGACACAAGAAAGCCATCATCAGCAAATGGTTTAAGGAGGAGTATTTTATTGAGAAATATGTGATACATTTATATTAAAAGTTAAGGTCCTTGAGCCCGTCGAAGGCCTGACCAATTAAAACGGCGTTTGACTACGTCGAATCTCGATTTCGACAGACTCAACGACCTGCGTTAACTGAATAACTGAACAACTTATAACTATACAAATGAAAAGACTTACACTAACCCTTTTGGCCATGCTTGTCTTGAGCGCAACGATGCTCGCTCAGCAAGCCATGCCCGTGCCTTTCGACCCAAACGTCAGGAGAGGCAAACTGGAGAACGGATTGACTTACTACATCCGTCATAACGAGAAACCCGCCCAGCGCGCCAACTTCTACATCGCGCAGAAGGTCGGCTCCATCCTTGAAGAAGACGACCAGCAGGGTCTAGCCCACTTCCTGGAGCACATGGCCTTCAACGGCACGAAGAACTTCCCCGGCAAGGCATTGCTCAACTATATGGAGCACAACGGCGTGAAGTTCGGCGAGAATGTCAACGCCTGGACCAGCATCGAGCAGACCGTCTACATGCTCACCAACGTTCCGACCACCAACATGAACCTCGTCGACTCGTGCATCCTCATTCTACACGACTGGTCGAGCTTCATTTCGCTTGAAAGCGAGGAGATCGACAAGGAACGCGGCGTCATCCTTGAGGAGAAACGCAGCCGCAACGACGCCCAACAGCGCATGTGGGAAAAGATGCTGCCCGAGATCTACCCCAACAGTCCCTATGGCCACCGCATGCCCATCGGTCTTGAAGAAGTCATCAGCGGCTTCGACCATGAGGCTCTGCGCGCCTACTACCACAAGTGGTACCGCCCCGACCTTCAAGGCATCATCATCATTGGCGACATCGACGTCAACGAGGTGGAGAGCCACCTGAAGACCATCTTCGAGGACATTCCCGCCCCCGTCAACCCCGCCGAACGCACCCGCTTTGAGGTGGCCGACAACGCAGAACCCATCGTCAGCATCTGCACCGACCCCGAAGAGACCAACTATAGGATTTCGTTGTACTACAAACACGATGTCGTTCCGAATGAAGAGAAGGGCGACATCCAATACTGGCTTAAAGGCTACATCGACGAACTCGTCGCCACCATGTACAACAACCGCATGGAAGAACTCACCCAGAAGGCCAACCCGCCCTTTATCTTCGGCTATGGCTACTACGGCACCTTCTTCGTCAGCGACACCAAAGACGCTTGGACCACCATGGCCTATGCCAAGGACAAAGACGGCATCGATGAGGCACTGACCGCCCTCGTGGCCGAGAACAAGCGCATGCAGCAATACGGCTTCACCGCCTCCGAGTTTGAGCGCGCCAAGGCCGACCTCATGAAACGCATCGAAAACCAATACGAAGAGCGCGACAAGCAGGAAACGGGCCGCTACCTCAACCCCATCCTCGCCCACTTCCTTACCAACGAACCGCTTTTAGGCATCGAAAACGAATACATGCTGCTCAGCCAAATCCTTCCTGCCCTGCCTGTGGAAGCCATCAACCAATACGTCCCGGAACTCATCCGTGAGGACAACATCGTCATCACGCTGACCGGTCCCGAGAAAGAAGGCGTGAAGCTGCCCACCAAGGAAGATCTCGTCAACCTGCTCAACAAGGCCAAGGAAGTTGAAGTGGAAGCCTACAAGGAAACCGTCAGCAACGAGCCTCTGATCGCCACCCTGCCTGTGAAGGGCGCCATCGACAGCAAGAAGCATGACGACACCTTCGACGCCACCATCCTCACCCTGAAGAACGGCGTGAAGGTCATCTACAAGCCCACCAAATTCAAGGACGACGAAATCCTGATGTCGGCCTACAGCTTCGGTGGCTACAGCGCCATGGACCAAAGCGACCCCTACACCTTGCAGGAAATCAACGAATTGGCTACGCTTGGCGGTGTCGGCAACTTCAGTGCCATCGACCTGCCAAAGGTGCTTGCCGGCAAGAAAGCCAGTGTACACCCCAACATCAGCTCGTTCACCGAAGGCATGAGCGGCAGCTGCTCCGTCCGCGACTTGGAGACCATGCTGCAACTCACCTACTTATATTTCACCTCACCTCGTAGCGACGAAGAAGCCTTCCAATCCTACCTGACCCGCACCAAGTCGATGCTGGCCAACATTGAGTCGAACCCCGACATCGCTTTCCGCGACAACCTCATGTTTGCCCTCTACGACAACCATCCTCTCATCAAGCGCATGAAGGCCGAAGACTACGACAAGATCGACTATGCCAAGGCCCTCAAGCTCTATGCCGACCGCTTCAAAGACGCCAACAACTTCGTGTTCACCTTCGTGGGCAACATCGACCCTGAGACCTTCGAGCCCATGATCGAGCAATATATCGGCGCCTTGAAGACCAAGACCAACAATGAGACCTGGACCGCCAACGCCCCTGCCATCACCGACAAGGACGTCACCAGCCACTACACCAAAGCCATGGAAAACCCGAAGGTGAGCTGCTACACCATCTTCAACGGCGACATGGAATATACCATGGAAAACCAAATGAAGATGAAGATCTTGGGCGACGTGATGGACATCGTCTACACCGAGAAAATCCGTGAAGATGAAGGCGGCACATACGGCGTAGGCGTGCAGGGTAACCTGAGCCTCCGTCCGAAACCGAGCTTCATGTTCCTCATCGGCTTCGACACCAACAAGGAAATGTATGAAAAACTAATGGGCATCGCCATCGCTGAATTGCAAAACATGGCCAACCAAGGCCCGCGTCCCGATGACCTGAAGAAGGTGAAAGAATTCCTCGTCAAGAAACACAACGAAGACCTGGAGAGCAACCGCTACTGGATGAGCTGCATCCAGACCATGGATCGCGACAAATACAACCCGATGGCCAACTACGAGCAAATCGTCAACGGAATCACCAGTGACGACGTGGCCAACATGGCCAAGGCCGTGCTGAAAGGCTATAAGAAGGAAGTGGTGCAGATCCCAGAATAATTTGCTACTGGCCTTTAGCCTCTGGTTACTGGCTCCTCCTCCCCAAGTGTCATTGCGGACTTGATCCGCAATCTCCTACCAACAAGGGATAGCCATTAGCCAGAGGCCAGAAGCAAAAAAACCGAAATCATAAATCTTAAAATCAAACAAATATGACAGAAAAACTCACATTGAGAGACAATGCCACCATGAGGTGGATTGCCTTGCTGCTGTTGGCCTTGGCCATGTTTTGCAGCTACATTTTCATGGACATTTTGTCCCCCATCAAAGACTTGATGCAAGAGACACGCGGTTGGGACAGTGCCTCGTTCGGCCGTATGCAGGGCGCCGAGGTGTTCCTTAACGTCTATGTGTTCTTCCTCATCATTGCCGGTATCATCCTCGACAAGATGGGCGTTCGCTTTACGGCAGTGCTTTCAGGTGCCGTGATGCTTGTGGGTGGACTGATTAAGTTCTATGCCTGCAGTGAAAGCTTTATCGGCACAAGCATGGAGGCATGGTTCAACACGCACCTCAACTGGAACGTCAACATTCCGTTCATCGGCGACATTCTGCCCTTTGCTGACGGCATGCCCGGTTCCGCCAAATTGGCCGCCATCGGTTTTATGATCTTCGGTAGCGGCTGCGAGATGGCTGGCATCACAGTGAGCCGTGGTATCGTGAAGTGGTTCAAGGGTCGTGAGACCGCTTTGGCCATGGGTTCCGAGATGGCTCTTGCCCGTCTGGGTGTGGCCACCTGCATGATCTTCTCCCCCTACTTCGCCAAGTTGGGTGGTGAAATCGAGGTCGCCAACTCCGTCAAGTTCGGCGTGGTGCTGCTTTGCATCGCCTTGATCATGTTCATCGTCTACTTCTTCATGGACAAGAAACTCGATGCCCAAACAGGTGAAGCAGAAGAGAAAGACGACCCGTTCAAGATTTCCGATATCGGCAAGATCCTGACGAGTCTCGGTTTCTGGCTGGTGGCTCTGCTCTGCGTGCTGTATTATAGCGCCATCTTCCCGTTCCAAAAATATGCCGTCAACATGCTGCAGTGCAACCTGACGCTCACCCCTGCCGACCTCAACACCTACTGGGGTGGCAGCACTGAGAGCTTCCCGATTTCTGTTACCATCGTCCAATACATCATCATGCTCCTCGTGGCCATCTGTTCCTTCGCCAGCAACTTCTCGAAGAAGAAAGGCATGAAGATTGGCTTGATGCTTGTCGCCGTTGTTGCCTTGGTGGTTTACTGTTACATGGGTTACATGCGTGGCACCGCCGAGACCATCTTCGCCGTGTTCCCGCTGTTGGCCGTGGCTATCACTCCTATCCTCGGTAGCTATGTCGACCACAAAGGTAAGGCCGCCACGATGCTTATGCTCGGCTCCTTGCTGCTTGTTGTGTGCCACCTCACCTTCGCTTTCGTTTTGCCTGGCGTTTCAGCCAGCTCGTCCGTTGGCGGCGTCATCGTGGCTTACGTGACCATCCTAGTGCTGGGTGCCTCCTTCTCGCTGGTGCCTGCCGCCTTGTGGCCGAGCGTGCCGAAGCTGGTGGACGAAAAGATCATCGGTTCGGCTTACGCACTGATTTTCTGGATCCAGAATATCGGTCTTGGCCTCTTCCCGACCCTTATCGGCAACGTGCTGCAAAAGACCAACCCCGAAGGCACTGCTGCCCACGAGCTGAACTACACTTGGGCACTCGTCATGCTGGCCGCCCTCGGTATCGCAGCCCTCTTGATCTCAGTCTACCTCAAGGCTGTTGACAAGAAGAAGCACTTCGGACTGGAAGAACCGAACATTAAGTAAGAATGCGGAATGCATAATTATGAATGCGGAATGGCGCAAAGCGTACAAGCTTGCCCATTCCGCATTCTGCATTAATCTAATGTTGTCACTAGATTTCCACCGGGAATGGAGAGAATGTCCGCTATATCAGCGGCGGCAAACTATGTCCACAGTTTGTTAGCACCATCAGCCGCTGCCTTTTAAAGTCCAACACAATTTCCATTCCCGCAGGGAATCTCTTCATTCTATTTATGCACAAACGGAATCTCGCACATTTCAAGGATCTCCTTAACGAATTTCCTTTCGCGGGGACCGAAATGATTGTCGGAGCGCGAGATTTGCGTCATCATTCTCGAAAAGACTTGCTTTTTCTGCTCCGACATCTGTTTTAAGGTCGCGTAGGCCATGGCGGGCAGCTCATTACGGGGAATAGGAACAAAGCCTTCGGTTTCAAAGCCCAACTCATCCAGACATGATTTTAAGCATTCGGATTCACCCTGCTTTTGTCTATAATCAGCGTAAACGAGATCACAAAGCACACTGGCTATAGCAACGCATTCCTCATTGGAATATTTTTCCTCCATGATGACATTTTTTTCTGCAAAGAAACGATTTTTTCTAATTTTGTGCCAGAAATATGTAAAAAACTACCGCCATGAAAAAGCTATCCCTCCTGTTTTTGGCGCTCACAACTGCTTTCATGTTACAAGCCCAATGGGTTGACGATCCAATCAGCAACACTCACCTTGCCAATTGTAACAAAAATGCCGCCGAGGTGTATGTTTCAACCGACATTACGACGGGTGACTCCTACGTGCAATGGCACTACCAAGGCGAAAACGGATGGTCACCATGGTTGCAGCGACTTGATTTCAACGGTGTGCCACAATGGCCTGCCGACGGCATCCATGTCACCACGCCCGACTTCGCCACCTGGTCGCCAGGCTATGCCATGACCGCGGTCAACGGCGGTGTAGTCATGGTGTTCCGCACCCTTGGACCTCACCATTGGGCGGTCAAAATCGATGCCGATGGTTCCTTCCCCTGGGGTGAACATGGCATGGTGCTCTTCGACGGTGAAGGCGGAGGCCGTTCCGAGGTGCTCGCAGGCAATGACGGCGGCGTATGGGCCTTGGGCACCGACATGGACAGCACCTTCCTGCAATATGTCGATGACGACGGAACGCTGCATCCCAAGGCCACCATCAAAGACCCCTCGAAAAAATGCACCAATGGTGTTTTGATACCCGCTGAATACGATGTCTTTGTGGTGTATGCCAAGCAGACTCTCCAAGGCTATACCAATTACAACAAGGAAATCCTCGTTACAGGATACGACAAAAACGGCGAACAGGTTTTCCCCGAAACGCTTTTGTTCGAACAACAAACTGTAGGTGCCAGCTATGTCCATTACGCCACTCCCGACAACAAAGGTGGCGGCTATGTCTATCAATTTCACAATGCCATAGGTGGCGTATATAACACCTACGTCACGCATTTCGATGAGAACGGCACACCCACCATTTCCGATTTCAACGGCATCGCCGTGCATAGTCCCGACTACGGCAACTATTACACCAATGCCTATGCCACCGTCGACCCCAAGAGCAATGATGTCATTATCGCTTATCTCCAAAAGGACGCTGGCTCTCAATCCCAACATCGAGTTTATGTCAACCGCATTACCGAATCGGGCGGAAAGCCATGGGGTGACGGCATTCTTGTGGCGGACTACACAGGCCTTTCCTATAGCGACATCCACGTGGATGCCATCGATGCTGTAGATGGTTTCGTCGTGACCTTCGGTACCAGTCAAGGCAGCATTGAGGCTGCGGGCTACGACCTCGATGGGAACCTGTTGTGGAACACTACTATGAGTTCGACCAGCTACAATAAAACCATAAGCGACAACACCGCAGGTTTTCATTACGGACAAAACATTGTGGCATGGATCAACAGCGATGATGGCGGCGTCTATGCCCAAAACATCGGCTGGGACGGCACCATGGGAGTGGTCACGCCACCTGCCCCGGTGACATGCGACCCGCCAACCGATTTCCAAGGCGAATATTTCTATGAAACCAACTCGGATTTCGGGGTACGTCTATCATGGACAGCACCTCAAGAATTGCCGCTGCACTACAATCTGTATTTCACCGATCCATCAGGCTGTACTACAACCATTGAAGTAGCCCCCAACGAAACGGAATATTCAGAACAGATGTCCATTATCGGAGCCGTCACTTACCAACTTACCGCAGTTTACGAAGACTGCGAATCCGAGTTTGCACTCACTCCTGACGGCGAAGACCACGTCACTATCATGATTACTGACATCCACGAAAACACAGAGGAAGAAATCGCGTCCATCCTGAGTGTCTACACCATCAAAGGACAACTTGTCAACGCCAAGAATCTCAACGAATTGAGTCAAGGCGTTTATATTGTAAAAGGAATCACGGATTCAGGCAAAACCATCATAAAGAAAGTAATCAAGTAATTATTCACTTCAATACAATAAAATATGAAAAAGCTTTTCTTTCTAGTTATCTCGTTAGTAGCGATGCTTACCGCGAAAGCACAATGGGTCGACGACCCGGCTACCAACACTTTCCTCGCCAACTGCGGCAACGACGACGGTGAACTCTACATGGCCACCAACCCCAACACCGGTGACACCTATATCCAATGGGAAGGATTCGGCACCAATGGCTGGTCGCCTACAATACAACGCATCAATTTTGAAGGCGTACCGCAATGGGGCGAAGATGGCATCCATATCGGTGGATTGGAGTTCTCCTCCTATTCTGAAGGCGTCTCCATGATCACCACTGCCGACGGTGGCGTGGTGAGTTGCTTCGCCGACTACGAAGGTTACACCTATGCGGTAAAGATCAACGCCGACGGCACTTTCGCATGGGGCGAGCAAGGTTTACAGCTCTTCGATGGCCAAGGCTTTTCACGTACCGAGATGGTGGCCAGCACCGATGGCGGTTTCTGGGCTTTGGGCGCCGACTATAACAACAGCTATATGCAATATGTCCAAGCCGACGGCACCTTGAACCCTACCATCACTATCTCGGCCGATGGCTACAAATGCATGTTCGGCCAACCCACTTTAGGTATCAACAACTATGTTTTCTTGACCTACGAAAGACTAGGCAGCGGTTTTTACACCAACAAGGATATTTGCCTCGTTGGCTATGACACTATGGGAAACCAAATCACGCCCAACGTTCTGCTGATGTCGGAACAGACCTTCCAATCGACCTACATCCATTATGTCGTCCCTGACGGATTTGGCGGAGGTTATGTGTACATTTGGCATCCGGCCTTTAACCAAGCTTTCAACGTCTATGTGTTCCATTTTGACGAGAGCGGAACCCCGACCATTACTGACACCAATGGCGTCCCCGTCCATTCGCCAGATCCGTCCAATTTCTACGGGGGAGCCAACGGCACTGTCGACCCCGTGAGCCACGACCTCATCATCGCTTACGAACAGACCGACGCCTCGACACAGTCGCAAAGCAGAATCTACATGAACCGCATCACCGCTTCGGGCGAAAAGGTGTGGGGAGATGGCATCCTTGTTGCCGACTATGTAGGCGACACCTACGCCGACATCAAGGTCGATGCCTTCGAGGACGGTAGTGGTTTCAGCCTGATTTACACGAAAACCAGCCCCAGCAACCCCTACTTCACCACCATCGAGGCCATGGGCTTTGACATGGATGGCAACCCACTATGGACCAAGACCTTGTGCTCAAATGTCTATAGAAGGACAGTGTGCGACAACACCCCGGGCTTCGTATTCGGACAAAACATCATCGTTTGGGTGAACTGTATCGATGGCGGCATCTATGGCCAAAACATCGGCACCGACGGCACCATGGGTCCCATCGAGCCCGTCATCCCCGTGCCCGATTGCCCCGCTCCCGAGAACCTGGAAGGCGAATATGTGTTCGACCTGGAGGCCCAACTCTTCGGTGTGCAGGTCAGCTGGACCGCGCCCGAGACGCAGCCTTTACACTACAACCTTTACAGACATAACGACATCAACAAGGACGACCTTGTCTTCGAAGTGCCAGGCGACCTTACATCTTATTTCGATGAGAGCGGCTTGGGCAGCTATAAATACCAACTGACCGCCGTCTACGAAGACTGCGAATCCGATTACGCCCTCACCCCTGCCGGCGAAGACTACATCTATGTGGAAGTGACGGGAATCGAAGAAAACACCGAAGGAGAAATCTTCACCATAACAAGAATAGTCAACGCCAATGGACAAGCTGTCAGAGGCATGAACCTAGAAGAATTGCCGACTGGCCTTTACATCCTTCAAGGTGTGACGAAGGACGGACAACTGGTGAGCAAAAAGGTTATCGTAAATAAATAAACTGTCGTAGAGACGGTGTGCACACCGTCTCTACAACCTAATATTTGTATTTTGCAGTCATCTTTTAAACTGTAGAACTAAGGAGAAATAGCATGGAATTTAAGGAAGGTAATCAATGGAAATGCTGTTTTGATCCCGAAAAAGGATTATATACTGCGCAAATAGGATACGGGGTAAATTGTACCTTATATGAGATTACAAAAGAAATATATGAAAATGTTGATGAGTCTGACGATGATTGGTCTGCTAATCTGATACGTGAAGGGCGGCGTTTGTTTATGTCGGTAAATGATAAATGCGGCTTGCCATATACAGTTGTCCTTGATACTGATTATGAAAAACTCTGCCCATGGTCAGATGCGATGGTTAGCGGGAAAATATGGGATGAAGAATTTACGGATGCAGTAGTTGAGAATTTGGCTTCAGAAGCTAACAACAGAGAACAGCGTCGTAAAAAACGTGAAAAGCGGGAAAAATAATATAAATCGGCACTTACTTTCAGTTCCCACACATTTTCAAAGTTTTAGGACACTATAGGGGACAATTTCGGGGACTCCTCATTACACAAAAAAAATAATAACCCGCTGAAAATCAGTGTGTTATTTTTAAATTTTGTGGGAACTGTTGGACTCGAACCAACGACCCCCGCCTTGTAAGGGCGATGCTCTGAACCAACTGAGCTAAGCTCCCTAGGATTGCGGCTGCAAAAATAGGACTTTTTTTGCTTTTTTCGGCAACAAATGTGCAATTTTCAAAATAATTGCTATTTTTGTAGCAATATTTCAATAAATGCTATTTGCCCAAGGAAAATGAAAAAATTGAATATCAACAAATTAAAAAAATACCTACCCTTATTTGTACTCGCGTTGGCTATTTTGTGCTGCAATCTGGCCATTGCCGACGTGGGCAACAACAACCGTTACAGCAGCGGCGGCGGTGACTTTGGAGGTGGCGGTGACGGCGACTGGGGCGTCATCATCGGGTATCTTCTCGGTCTTTTCATCGAAAACCCCACCGTAGGCTTAATCGTATTGGTAATTCTTGTCGTTGTTGTCCTCATCAGTAAGAGGAAATCAAAGAAGCAAGCCACCGACACAACCTATATTAATAGGAATGTAAACCAACAAGCCGACAACGAATTCACTTTCGACAACAGCACTATGGTGGCCGCCCAAATCCAGGCCATCGACCCTGCCTTCTCATCCGAAAAGTTCGTCGGCTTCGCGCGTGAGGTGTTCATGAAGATCCAAGAAGCTTGGACAGCCCGCGACTGGAAGCCCATCCGTCCGTTCGAGAGCGAGACCCTTTTCAACCAACACAAGCAGCAGTTGGATGAATACATTCGTCTTGGCAAGATCAACGTCGTTGAAAAAATCGGCATCAAGCACTGCTCGTTGCACGAGTTCAGGCAAGACGGCGACGAGGAAGTACTTGTTGTGTGGCTCAACGCCGTGATGCGCGACTATGTCATTGATGACACCACCAAGAAAGTCCTGGAGAGCGACCCCAACCGTGATTGGTTCATGAAATATGAGATGGTCTTCTGCCGCAAGGCTGGCCTCCAGACCAACCCGGGCAAGAAAGGCACCAGCATCACCAACTGCCCCAACTGTGGCGCGCCCACCGAGGTGACCTCTTCAGGCCAATGCGCCTACTGCGGTAGCGTCATCACCAATGGCGAACACGATTGGGTGTTGACGGACATCCATTCCAGGAATTAAAAGCAATAATTATGGTACGGATTTTGAATGCCAACCTTGAATTTTATATCTTCAAATCTTAAATAAACAATCAACTAAACAAACAACACTATGGGACTTATTAAAGCAATAGCAGGTGCCATTGGTAGCACAATGAAAGACCAATGGTTAGACCTAATCAAATGCGACAACATGGACATGGAGACCTTGATGGTGAAACAAACCACCAAGTCAGGTCAAATCTCAAAGGGCAGCCGTATCCTCGTGGCTCCCGGCCAAGTGGCCGTCATCTACGACAGCGGTGCGGTCTTGGACGCAACGGCTGAAGAAGGCGTCTACACCTTCGACCAGTCATCGTCGCCGTCGTTCTTCGGCGGACAGTTCGGCCCTGTCTTCAAAGAGATGTGGCAGCGTTTCACCTATGGTGGCACCCCCGCCAAGGAGCAGGCCATCTTCTTCTTCAATGCCAAGGAAATCCTCGACAACAAGTTCGGCACCGCCACGCCTATCCCCTTCCAGGATTGGTCACACGCCATCCCGAACCAGATGACCGGTTCGTTGAGCCCGATGGGCGTCAACGTGCGCTGCTATGGTAAGTACACCTTCCGTCTCGACGATGTGGCCCTCTTCATGCGCAACCATGCCGGTACAGGCACTGTGGTGAAGAAGAAAGACATCACCGAGCAGATGCGCAGCGAGGTCATCGCCGCCTTCCAAAACGTTTTGAACGAAATGGGCAACAGCAAACACCGCGTGCCCGTGCTCGAACTCCCGAGCTACACCGACGAGATGAAACAGGTGATGGACGAGCGCGTGTTCGACGAGCCCATCCGTGCTCGTGGCGTGCGTCTGGTCAGCTTCACTGTCGAGTCCGTCTCATTGGACGATGCCAGCCAGGAGAAGATCGATCGCTACGAATACAGCTCCAACTCGATGATGCAACAAGGCAAGATCATCGACGTCATGGGCGACGCAGCCAACAACCCTGGTGGTGCTGGCAACGCCTTCATCGGCCTCGGCATGATGAATGCCGGCACTGGTGGCATGACGGGTGGCGTGATGCAGAATGCATGGGGCAGCCAAGGTCAACAACAAAACTACGACCCCTACGGCCCACAAGGTGGCGGAAAGCCTCAAGGTATCCCCTGCCCGAAGTGCGGCACGCCCATCACAGGTAAGTTCTGCCCCGAGTGCGGCACTCCCGCTCCTGCTCCCAAGGCAGCCAAGAAATGTCCGAAGTGCGGCACTGAGACCACAGGCAAGTTCTGCCCCGAGTGTGGTACGCCCATTCCTTCCGATGAGCCCAAGAAATGCCCGAAGTGCGGCACAGAGGTGACCGGTAAGTTCTGCCCTGAATGCGGTACGCCTATCGCCTAACACCATAAAAAATGTAGAGACGTGCCATGGCGCGTCTCTACATTGTGTTTAAACCGAGCGAATAACGGGGTTCGAACCCGCGACCCTCAGCTTGGGAAGCTGATGCTCTACCAACTGAGCTACATTCGCATTTAACTACGATGAACCTCTTGGTTTGCGATGCAAAAATACGGATTTTTATCATACGGTGACCAAGATCTGTCATTTTTTCGTCACAAACTGAACAATTGAATAACTAAAAACTGACAACTGACAATTATGCCCATCACAGAAAGAGAAGAACAATTCATCCGCGAAAGCTTCCATCCCAAGTCATGGAACGATGTGAAGACTCATGACTCATGGTCGGTGTTTAAAATCATGGCCGAGTTTGTGGATGGTATGGAAAAAATGTCGAGGATCGGTCCCTGCGTGGCCATCTTTGGCTCCGCCCGAACCAAACCTGGTGACAAATACTATGAGATGTCCGTCGAGATAGCCGAGAAACTGGCCGACTACGGCTTCGGCACCATCACGGGCGGTGGACCCGGCATCATGGAAGCAGGCAACAAGGGCGCCCACCAAGGCGGCGCCACCAGCGTGGGACTGAACATCAACCTGCCCTTTGAACAGCACTTCAATCCCTATATCGACCACGACAAGAACATCAACTTCGACTATTTCTTCGTCCGCAAGACTATCTTCATGCGCTACGCCCAAGGCTACATTGCCATGCCTGGTGGATTCGGCACTCTGGACGAACTCTCGGAAGCCATCACGCTGATCCAAACCAACAAAATGGTCGACTTCCCCGTGGTACTGGTCGGAAGCGAGTATTGGGGCGGTCTGATCGACTGGTTCAGAAACACCCTGCTCACCAACCATATGATTAAGGAAGAAGACTTTGACATCTTCCACGTAGTCGACACCGCCGACGAAGCCGTGAAGATCATCAAGGACTTCTATAAGAAATACGCCATCAGGCCCAACTTCTGATATGCGACGCTATATCGAAGTTCCATTGCAACTGCTTGACATCGAAGGAGAAGGCTTCCATATCATGGTGAAAGGAACCATCCATGGTAAGGAAGCCAACTTCTTGATTGATACGGGTGCGTCGCGTTCTGTCTTCGACCCCAAGACGATCTCCTCCTTTATCGACGACATCCGATTCGAAAAGAAAGAAGGCATGACCGCTGGGGTGGGCAGCTCCGACCTCGAAAGCTCCACCTTCCAAATCGACGTCTTCTCATTGGGCGAGATGGAAATCCGAGACTATGAAGGCGTCGCCCTGGATTTGGAAAACATCCATGAGATGTATGGCAACCTAGGTCTGCCCCATATCGACGGCATCATCGGTGGCGACATACTGAAGCGTCACAAAGCGGTCGTTAATTATAGGAGTAAAAAGATAAGACTTACGCCATAATGTTCATTCTTTCTCTTGGAGCATCATCTCTGGTGCTTCCTTTTCCTCTTCCTTCACATAACGTGCATCAAGACATAGCCTGAAACCGCCAAACGAGTTCTTCAGGTCGGGTAAGCGTTTGCCACGCCACGACACGCGACATGAGGTCGGGGGAAGCTGCCAACCGCCACCACGGATGATATACATGTCTCCGTCTTTACCTAAATTCGTGTTGCGCTCCTTATCGTAAAAACGATACTTGGTTGAGCACCATTCCCATACATTGCCGCTCATGTCGTAAATGCCCAACTCGTTGACCGTGCGTTTCTTCACTTTTTTGGTCTTACGCGCGTTGCCGTTATGCCAAGCCACGCGGTCGACTTCGTTGCTACCGCTATAGATATATCCGTGGGTATTCATCCCACCGCGCGCTGCATACTCCCATTCCTCCTCGGTTGGCAGACGGAATTGCATCCCCGTGATGCTGTCCAAGCGCCGCAAAAACTCCTGTACCTCGTAATAGTTGACATTGGTCACAGGGCGCTTCGGGCATTTATAGCGGCTCGGGTTATAGCCCATCACCTCCTTCCACAACTTCTGCGTCACCTCGGTCTGCCCAATATAAAAATCGTCGCGGATTGTCACATGATGCACGGGGAGTTCGTCAATGAGCGCCGCTCGATCATAGTTGAATTCGGCAGTGTCCTTACGCTGTGCGCCCATCCAGAAACCGCCTTTCTCGACACGTATCATATTGAACGTCACTTTATTGACGCTATAAGAAGTCGGCGCAGGCAGCGTGTCTTGCGCCACAACATAAAAAGGAAGGAGCAATAACACGCCCAACCATAGGATAGAACTCTTCATGGGATTGCAATTTGGTCCACAAAAATAGAAAAAAATCATCATTCCGCATTAGCTTCGCTGAATCTGCGATTTTATAATTCATCATTCCGCATTCATCATTCCGCATTCATCATTCAAAAAAAAGCACTATCTTTGCGCAAATTCTAAAAGAGATGGCCAGAATACTCATCATCGACGACGAAGCACCTATCCGTAGGGTGCTACGCGAAATCTTGGAAAACGAAAGTTACCAAGTGGACGAGGCCGCCAACGGCATGGAAGCCCTGAAACTCGTTAAAGAGCAGGAGTTTGATGCCGTTTTTTGCGACATCAAAATGCCAGAGATGGATGGCATAGAAGTGCTGGAAGCCATCCGAAAGGAATCGGATGTACCCGTCATCATGCTCTCGGGCCACGCCAACACCGAGAACGCCATTGAAGCTTTCCAAAAAGGCGCCTTCAACTTCCTTCAGAAACCGCCGGATTTGGGAGCGTTACTCCTCACACTGCGCAACGCATTGGAGAAGAAGAACTTGACCGCCGAAAACAAAGTATTGAAGAAAGCCGTCAAGAGTCAGCACAAGATGATTGGAGAATCGGCACCCATGCTCGAAATCAGGGAAATGATTGCCAAGGTGGCACCCACTAATGCGCGTGTACTCATCACGGGCGAAAACGGCACGGGCAAGGAACTCGTGGCACGGCAGCTGCACGAACTCAGCACCAGAAGCGGCGGCCCATTCATCGAGGTCAACTGCGCAGCCATCCCTTCTGAGTTAATAGAGAGCGAGCTGTTTGGACACGAAAAAGGGTCGTTCACCTCGGCCATCAAACAGAAGAAGGGCAACTTCGAGCTGGCCGATACCGGTACCCTGTTCTTGGACGAGATTGGCGACATGAGCCTTTCGGCCCAAGCCAAAGTGCTGCGTGCCTTACAGGAGAACAAAATCGTGCGCGTAGGCGGCGAAAAGGAAATCCCTGTGAATGTGCGCATTGTGGCCGCCACCAACAAGAACCTGAAGGCGGAGATTGAGAAAGGCAACTTCCGTGAAGACCTCTACCACCGTCTGAGCGTCGTCGTCATCAATGTGCCGCCGTTGCGCGAACGCAAGGATGACATCCCTCTTCTGGTATCCAACTTCATGGAAAGCATCGCACAAGACATGGGCAAACCCGTACCCACCTTCATGCCCGAAGCCATGGAGATGCTGCAGCAATACCAATGGACTGGCAACATCCGCGAGTTGCACAACATCGTGGAGCGCTTGGCTATCTTCTGCGGCGACACCATCACCCAGGACGACGTAGTGCGTTATGGCAACCCTCTGAACTAAAAAATAGCGCCTCTCCCCTTGCGGGGTAATGAAAATAGCTGTACTTTTGCAGCTCGTTCTTTGAAGATGACAAATTAGAACTGTCAATACAAGGTAGCGGGCAGACACACAGGTCTGCCCCTACTCTAAACTCTCAACACTAAACTCTAAACTAAACAAGGGGATGTATGGTTTTGACAGCAAGATGAATTGTCATGTAAGCATGCCGAGCCTCGCAGTGACGCTCGTTAATCTTGACTGCAAAAGAATAATTGGCGAGAATAACTACGCTTTCGCTGCCTAATCGAAGTACAGTGGATTACTGGCTTAATCCGCTCACAAGGTGGGGGGACGAAACATCCCGCAGGTGGAGATGCCTGATTCCGGCCTGAGCACGGGGTGCTAATCAATTTCGGGATAGCTCGCGCGGAGCTCCGACGCGTGGGTGAGATTTAGGAGATAAGGTCGCGTTTAGGGCGTTCGCTCCCTTGCACGGCACGAAAACCAATAGCGGAATAAGCATGTAGAAAGCCTGGGGGTTCCTTGTTTGGACGAGGGTTCGACTCCCTCCATCTCCACTTTTTGAACACAAAAGCCATCGTTTTCGGTGGCTTTTGCCATTTTTTAGGCCCATAACCACCAATACAATCGAAAAAAACCGTACCTTTGCAGATTAATTAAATCTAACCGCCATGATACTCGATCCAGAAAAATTTGTTGGTGAAGGCCTGACCTACGACGACGTCCTCTTGGTCCCTTCCTATAGTAATGTGCTCCCCCGCGAAACGAGCCTGAAAACCAAGTTCTCACGTCATATCGACCTCAACATCCCTGTCGTCTCCGCCGGTATGGACACCGTCACGGAGAGCCGCATGGCCATCGCCATCGCCCAGGAAGGCGGCATCGGCGTGCTGCACAAGAACATGACCATCGGCAAGCAGGCCGCCGAGGTGCGCAAGGTGAAACGCGCCGAGAACGGCATGATCAGCGACCCGGTGACCATCCATGTCGACGCCACGGTGAAAGACGCCCTCGACCTGATGAGCGAATACCACATCGGTGGCATCCCCGTCGTCGACAGCAGCAACGTACTCGTCGGCATCGTCACCAACCGCGACTTGCGCTTCGAGCGCGGGCTCGACCGCCCCATCGCCGAAGTGATGACGAGCAAAGGCCTCATCACCACCACCGAGGTGTCGTTCGAGAAGGCTGCCGACATCCTGCAAGAACACAAAATCGAGAAACTGCCTGTGGTCGACAAGGACAACCACCTCATCGGCCTCATCACCTATAAAGACATCATCAAGGTGAAGGCGCGTCCCAACGCCTGCAAGGACTCGCGCGGCCGTCTGCGCGTAGCCGCCGCAGTAGGCATCGCCGCCAACACCCTCGAACGCGCCGCTGCCTTGGTCGACGCCGGCGTCGACGCCCTCGTGGTCGACACCGCCCATGGCCATTCGCAAGGCGTCATCGATATGGTGCGCAACCTGAAGTCCAACTACCCCGACATCGACATCGTGGCTGGTAACATCGCCACTGCCGAAGCCGCCAAGGCCTTGGCCGAGGCGGGTGCCGACGCCATCAAGGTGGGTATCGGTCCTGGCTCGATCTGCACCACGCGTGTGGTGGCTGGCATCGGCGTGCCACAGCTCACCGCCGTCATGGAGGTGTGCAAGGCATTGGAAGGCACGGGCATCCCCGTCATCGCCGACGGTGGTATCCGCTATACGGGCGACATCGTGAAAGCCCTCGCCGCAGGTGCCTCCTCCATCATGGCTGGCTCGCTCTTCGCTGGCGTCGACGAATCGCCGGGCGACACCATCATATACGAAGGCCGTAAGTTCAAGACCTACCGTGGCATGGGCTCGCTCGAAGCCATGCAGCAAGGCTCGAAGGACCGTTACTTTCAGGACAACGTGGAAGACGTGAAAAAACTCGTCCCCGAAGGCATCGCGGGCCGTGTCCCCTACAAAGGCACACTCTCCGAAGTGGTCTACCAGATGGTCGGTGGCTTACGCTCTGGCATGGGCTATACCGG
Organism: Bacteroidales bacterium; assembly: GCA_017395365.1. GTDB lineage: Bacteria > Bacteroidota > Bacteroidia > Bacteroidales > F082 > Limimorpha. The sequence continues at coordinate 112,898 of JAFPUN010000020.1, read as the reverse complement.
TTCACGTACCATCGATGAGCTGAAGAAAGCCAAGTTTATCCGCATCACCAACTCGGGCATCCTCGAAAGTCACCCGCACGACGTGACCATCACGCAGGAGGCCCCCAACTACAGCAAGAGAAGTTAGTCTTATTAAACACGAATTTTCATGAATTAACCATGAATTGACCACGAATTATTAAATCATTCTTTTTCAGCAATGCTTGATTTCAAAAAGTATAAGGATATCGTTTACAAAATAATAGGTTCGGCGATGACAGTCCACAGAGAGTTGAGCTGGGGGTTGTTGGAGCCTTTGTATAACGAAGCTCTTTGTATGGAATTGGCAGAAAAAGAAACGCTTGCATTTTGCTTGACAAAGAAATGAACCTACTATTTCCCGAACAAGTCAACTGGAATGATGAAGAATTAGCGGAGGAAGAATTTATTTATGAGAATTCGTGATATATTTGTGGGAATTCGTGTAAACAACAAATAAAAATATGAAAGCTTCAATTTCTTTTCCCGAGATAGAAAACCTGCTGACAGAGAAGACCCAACAAGCGATGTCCTTTGCCTTCGTTAACGACAAAACCGTCAAGGTGTCCTACCCTCTTAATCTTGGCTTCATCAAGAAAGACATCTCCGCCAACCTCATCATCAAAGAGCTGATGGGCAGCGACCTATTGTTGCAACTCGACGCCGGCTTCGGCTCCGACACCATGCTCACCACCGTGCTGAGCCTGCTGAAAGGCAAGGTGCCAGAAGGCCTGATCGAGAAAAGGCCCGATAGCCATCTGCTCCTACATCTCGGACAAATCGAACAGGTGCAATCCGTTTTCGAGAAGGTCGACGTCACCGACCTGCACGTCCTCACCGAAGGTCTCGAAGTGGAAGGCGCTTTGAAATAATATCCTACAATCCGCGTTTATTGAATTAACAAGCAAACAACGAATACCAGAAATGAAAAAGTTCAACCTTTTGAAAACCTTTGTGTTGGCATCATTCCTCATGCCATCCTTTTTTGCCTGCGCGCAGTCGAAACTCGACAAGCAGGTCTTGATGACCATCGGCGACCAAGACGTTACCGTAAAGGAGTTCTGCGACGTGTATTACAAGAACAACCTCAAGAGCGATGTCATCGAGAAGAAATCCGTTGACGAATACCTCGACCTGTTCACCACTTTCCGCATGAAGGTGATGGAAGCCGAGCGTCTTCAGCTCGACACCAGCGCCAAATTCCAATCGGAACTGGCCGGCTACCGCAAGCAACTCGCCAAGCCTTTCATGAGTAGCGACGACATTACCGAGGAACTCATCGAGGAGGCCTACCAACGCAAGCAGAAGGACATCCGCGCCTCGCACATCCTCATCCGCTGCGACAAGAACGCCTTGCCTTCTGACACGCTGAAAGCCTACAACAAGGCCATGGACATCCGTAAGAAAGCCCTCAAAGGCGAGGATTTCGCCAAACTCGCCGACCAATACTCCGACGACCCATCTGCCCGCGATGTCAAAGCCTCTGCCGAAGGACCTGCCCGTCCCGGCAACCACGGCGACCTCGGCTATTTCACCGTCTTCGATATGGTCTACCCCTTTGAGACTGGCGCCTACAACACCAAAGAAGGAGAGATCTCGATGCCCGTGCGCAGCGACTTCGGCTACCATCTCATCAAAGTGCAGAGCGTGACCGATGCCATGGGCAACATACAAGCCGCCCATATCTTCCTCCAACTGCCCTTCGACGCTCCAGAAGAAGATGTCGCCAACATGAAACTGAAAGCCGACAACATCTATGCCCAACTGATAGAAAATGACGGCAAGAACTGGAACGAGATGGTGAAACAATACAGCGACGACAAAGGCACGGCGGCCCACAACGGCACTTTGAGCCAATTCACCGTCAGCCGCATCGTTCCCGAATTTATCGAAGCTTGCAAATCGGTAAAAGTCAACGAGATTGCAAAGCCCGTGCGCACCAACTACGGCTTCCACATCATCAAGCTGCTCAACACTTCCGGCGTATACTCCTTTGAGAAGGAAAGACAAGGCCTCTCCGAACGCATCGAGAAAGACATGCGTTCAAAGAAGTCGGAAGAGCTGGTGCTCAAGCAAGTGCGCAATGAATACAAATTCAAGCAGAACGACAAGAACGTGGAGGCTTTCCTGGCCACCGTCGACAGCACCATCTTGGACAAGGCCTACAAGCCTGCCGACAACGTGAAGATGAACGATGTCCTCTTCAGCCTACAAGGCGAGCCCACCAAGGTGAGCGACTTCATCGACTACATCAACAACCACATGACCAAGCAACGTTTCGTCACGCCGGCCACCTACGCTTACCAACTCTATGAGAACTTCTGCAACGAGACCGTGATGAACTACGCCGACAGCCACCTCGAGGAGAAATACCCCGAATTCAAGGCTTTGGTGCAAGAATACAAGGACGGCATCATGCTCTTCGACCTCATGAACCTCGAGGTGTGGGACAAGGCCGTCAAAGACACCCTCGGTCTGCAAGAGTTCCATGCCCGCAATGCCTCCAAATATATGTGGGGTGAACGCGCACAAGCCACCATCATCACCGTGACACGCCCCGAGTCGTTACCCGCAGTGAAAGCCTTGCTGGACAGCGGCATCGAACTCGACAGCCTGAAAAACGTCATCCTTCGCGACTCCATCAGATACACCTTCGTGCGCAAAAACTACTATCAGAGGGGCGACAACCAATATGTCGACCAAACCGAATGGAAAGTGGGCGTGCGTAATGAGATCCCCTCCACGGTCGACCAATCGACCACCATCGTGTGCATCAGGGATGTGCGCGGTCCCGAAGAAAAGACCCTAAGGGAAGCCCGCGGTCTTGTCACCTCCGACTATCAAGTGGAGCTTGAACAGAAGTGGGTGCAGGCCTTAAAGGAACGCTATCCCGTGAAAATCAACGAGAAAGTCTTGGACAAAGTCAGAAAGATGTATCAATGAGAAGGCTAGGCGTCATCGGCATCCTCCTTATGTTGCTGCTGGCAGGCTGCGACTATTTCCAGAAGAGTTCGAAGGAAGTGGTGGTGGCCGAATGCTACGGCAAGTACCTCTATGAGTCGGACCTCGACGGCATCGTGCCCGAAGGTACGCCTATCTTGGACAGTATCCAGCGCGTCAGCAATTTCATCGACTCGTGGGTCAGGCGACAAGTCCTCCTCCACCAAGCCGAGAACAACCTCGACAAAAACGCGCTCGACCTCGACAAGCAGATGGAGGAATACCGCAACTCGCTTGTCGTCTACGCCTACGAAAGCCAACTCATCAACCAGAAACTGGACACCCTCGTCAGCGAAGATGAAATCGCCGACTACTACGAACAAAACAAGGAAGACTTCCAACTGCGCAACACTATGGTAAGGGTGGCCTACGTCATCACGCAAGGCGACAGCAAACAAATTGCAGACCTCAAGAAACTGATGAGCAACCCCGACACGCTGATGCTGCAAAACATCGACATCCAGGCCACCTACTACGCAGCCAAGAGTTATTTGGACGTCGACCAATGGATGCGTTTGGACGAGCTGACCAACATCATCCCCATCGAGATCTTTAATGCGGAGAGCTTCTTGAAAAAGAATAAGTTCGTCTGCTTCGAAGCGAACGATTACACCTATATGGTGCGCTTTGTCGACTACCTCCTGGAAGAGAGCACCTCGCCTTTGGAGATGGTGCGCGACAACATCAAGAGCGTCATCCTCGCCCAGCGCAAACAGGCCTTGATCGAGAAGATGCAGACATCCATCTATGAGAAAGCGAAGAAAGAGCATGCCTTTGAAGTGTATGTTGGGTCTCCTTCTTTGAATGCGGAATGAGGAATGAGGAATGCTGAATGTGGAATGCTGAATGAAGAATATGGAATGTGGAATGTGGAATGTGGAATGCTGAATGTGGAATGGGCTTCTGGCAGTTGCAGACTATAGGCCTCTACCCAAAGCGTCATTGCGGACCTCCCCCTTACAAGGGGGTGCCCTAAGGGCGGGGGATTAAGGTTCCGCAATCTCCTAGAGTGCTGGAGTGTCTGCCAATGGCCAGTAGCCAGTAGCTAGTTGCCAATCTTTGAATTTTGAATCTTGAATATTGAATATTGAATCTTTGAATCCTGAAATAATGAAAAGAAACTGGATTATCATAGCACTACTGTTTTTGGCTCTGCCGATGATGGCACAAAACCGTGAGCCTCAAGTGGTCGACAAGGTGGTGGCCGTAGTCGGAAAGAACATCATCCTGCAATCCGACATTGAGAACCAATACATCCAATACCGCCTTCAAGGCATGGCCGAAGGCACCGGTCAAGAAGTGCGCACCCGCATCTTGGAAGACCTGATGCTCCAAAAACTCATGCTCAACCAAGCGGAGATGGACAGCATCACTGTGACCGACGACCAAGTGGAAACCCAGATGGACCAACGCATTCGCTATTTCGTCAGTCGTCTCGGATCGCAAGAGAAGATGGAGGAACAGTTTGGCAAGTCGATGTCGGAAATCAAGGACGAGGTGCGTCACGCCGTGAAAGACCAGATGCTTCAAGAGCAGGTGCAGATGAAGATCATGGAAAACGTGGTGGTGACACCCAAAGAGGTGCGTAGCTTCTACAACGACATCCCCAAGGACAGTCTGCCCACCATCCAACCCAGCTATGAGATTGTGCAAATCGTGAAGCGTCCGCCTGTCAGCATCGACGAAAAGCTGCAGGTGAAAGACCGCCTTTACCAGATCCGCAAGCGCATCCTCGACGGCGAGAGCAGTTTCTCTACCATGGCCGTCCTTTATTCCGAAGACCCCGGCTCGGCCCGTCAGGGTGGCGAGCTCGGCTTTGCCGGCAAGGGCGTGTATGCCACAGAGTTTGAGAATGTGGCCTTCAACCTCCGCGACGGTGAAATCTCCGATGTGGTGGAAACGCAGTTCGGTTTCCATATCATCCAGCTCATCGAGCGCAAAGGAGAGACCATCAACTGCCGCCACATCCTGCTGACCGCCAAGGTACCCGTTGAAGCCCTTGAAAGAGCCCAAAACCAACTCGATTCCGTGGCACGACTCATCCGCAATGGCGACATGACCTTTGAGGAAGCCTGCAAGAAATACAGCGACGACGACTCGAAGAGCAATGGCGGCTACCTCACCAATGCAGGTACGGGCGGCAATTGGCTCAGCATGCAGGACCTGCAGGAGTTGGAGAACAGCTATCCAGAATACAAGAACCTCGCCTTCGTCATCAGCCGCCTCGAAGTGGGCGAGTTGAGCGACCCGGTGCCGATGACCACCAACGAGAACAACGACGCCTTCCGCCTCGTCATGGTGAAACGGAAGACAGAAGCCCACCAGGCCAACCTCAAGGATGACTACAGTCTCATCCAAAACTGGGCCATGGGCCAGAAACGCCAAGAAGCCATCGGCAAATGGGTGAAAGACAAGGCCGCCAAAGCCTATATCCGCTTGGACGACACCTACAAGAACAACAATTTTTACTACGATTGGAACTTTCAATGACAAACTACGCTTCTGATGTCGACGGTGCCAAGGCATTGGTCGAGAAATATGAGACCCTCCGCAAGGAAATCGGGAAAGTCATCGTCGGACAACACGACATCATACACGACACCATCCTATCTATCTTCTGCCAAGGCCATGTGCTGCTCGTAGGTGTGCCTGGCTTGGCCAAGACGCTGTTGGTCAACACCATCGGTAAGGCCTTGGGGTTGAGCTTCAGCCGTATCCAGTTCACCCCCGACCTGATGCCCTCCGACATCGTGGGCACTGAGATCTTGGACGAGACGCGACAGTTCAAGTTCATCAAAGGTCCCGTCTTCGCCAACATCGTGTTGGCCGACGAGATCAACCGCACGCCGCCCAAGACGCAGGCCGCCCTTTTGGAAGCCATGCAGGAGAAATGCATCACTGTGTCGGGCAAGACCTACAAACTGCAGGAGCCTTTCTTCGTGTTGGCTACGCAGAACCCCATCGAGCAGGAAGGTACCTATCCCCTGCCCGAAGCCCAGTTGGACCGATTCATGTTCAACCTCATGCTCGACTATCCTTCATACGAGGAGGAAATCGACATCGTGAAGAGCACCACCGTGGGCAGCGTGACCGAAGTGAATGCCGTACTGTCACCCGAAGAAATCCTGTATTTCCAGCAACTGGTGCGACGCGTGCCTGTGCCTGACAATGTCTACGAATATGCAGTGAACCTGGTTGCGAAGACCCGTCCCCACACGGAGAAAGCCCACGAGTGGGCCAACCGTTACCTTAGCTGGGGCGCCGGTCCACGTGCCTCGCAATACCTCATCATCGGTGCCAAAGCCAACGCCCTGCTGACGGGCAAGTATTCGCCCGACATCGAAGATGTGCAGCGTGTGGCCATCCCGATTCTGCGCCACCGCATCATCCGCAACTACACGGCCGAGGCTGAAGGCGTTTCCATCGAACAGATTATCGACGCGCTGAAATAAAAGTAAAAACAGGTCCCTGAGCCTGTCGAAGGGCCGTTCGTTCTGGTAACGGCCCTTCGACAAGCTCAAGGACCTTGGTTTTCTTGGTTTTTATTCTCCCCCAATAAATTTGAAACGCCAGTGGCTCATGTCCACGAGGTCGGGCACAGTCTCGCCTGCCAGCCTTACCCTGCGCCTCATCGTCATTCGCGACGAGAACACGCCATAGCCACCGTCGATGAGCGAAAACTCGTTGTCGCCCTGCGAGAAACCGTTTTCGGTATTGTTGTTGTAGACATATTGGCGCAGGTTCTCGCCACCTGCCACGATGGTGACTTCGGCGGGATAGTCACCGATAAAGCGCTGCACATCAAGCAAAGTGGTGTCGTCGCCCACGAATTCTCTCAAATTCGCATAAAAGTCCTCTGGACGATATAGGATCACATAGGCATCGCCATCCATGTGCATGGAGAAATCATCATCGGTGAAGGTGCCCACCTCCCACGACATGGTGCGAGGCACCGAGTCGCCGTCGGGCTCGCGTTGTTCCAAGAAGGTAAACGAGAACGTAACCTGATAGAACGCGCCTTTGACGGCTGGACGAAACAGGAACTGGCGCGACACGGCACCGATGTATTCCTTGGAGAAATTGAGGGCCAGACTCTGCACCTCGAATTTGTCGTTGCCCACGAGGTCGGCTTTGGTGGTCAGAACCCTGTCGGGAAGGACGACCTTCAGGCAATAGCTGTATTGATTGTTCTTGGTATTCTGGCCGAGAGGCTCGGTAGTGTAATACAGTTTCTGGCTGGGACCATAAAAGATGCCGGGCTGTTTGTCGTGGATGGTAACGGTGTCGAGCACGATTTCACGGATACTGTCGTCGTTGCAGTACTCCACGAGGCGGACATCCAGTTTGCCGGGGTAGTTGCTCGAGTCGGGGTTCTGTGCCACCTGATAGGCATCGCCTTGGACATAAAACACCCTAGTAATCTTGACAAAATTGGTGTCGGCATTGGCATCGAGGAGGCCGTATATGACGGGCACCTGCTTATAGTCAGCATAGAGGTCGATGTCGGTAGAGCAAGCCCCGAGAAGGAATGCCCACGACAGGCAAAGGACTATCAGGAACCTATTCATAGCGTATCATTCAGTTCATTTATGCTGCAATAATACGAAAAATACTTGTTTCAAACAAAATATTTCCGTTTTATTTTTAAATCTTACTCTTTCACCACCTTATCCGAGAACACCTGTCCGTCCTCCATGGCGACGCGGAGCGTGTAGGTGCCGGCAGGCAATTGGCCGAGGTCGAAGGTCTCGAAGGCGTTGCCTTGCGAGCGCACGAGGCGGCCTTGCAGGTCGTAGAGTTCGATTTGCTTGGGCTGCACATCGGGCGAGTACTGCAGGTGGAGTTGGTCTTGGGCGGGGTTGGGGTAGAACATGTAGGGGCGCACCTCCATGCCTCCCTTTACTGAAGCGGGAATACCGTCGTGGGTGAGGAGAATATGGATAGCACTATCCAGGTGGGTCCATGAACAAACGAAACCATTTATCATGCCTTCTTCGTCCTCGACCGTGATGGACATGTCTGTCCCATAGGGATTGACATCCAGCAGTTCATCTGGCGTCTCGCAATAGCGTTTCCACTCCACATTGAGGTTTGAGTCCATCTTAACCACAGTCATCCAAAACTTGGGGGGCATACCCACTTCCCGATAAAGGAGATAAACTGTGCCATCGGGCATCTTTTGGAAACCGAAGCATTTTGCTGTGGCATCTGTGCCAGGATAGTCGTTGAACTGTACAAGTGCCTTTCTCTGCATGGTGCGTAAGTCGTAGCGAGCAGCGGCTACGCCATATTCCGGCGTCACGCCTTGTTCAAATCGTTCATAATAAGCCGCCACAAGCAAGTCATCTCCATCAGGGACTACAAATGTAGAGTTGGAATTGGAAGAGTAAAAATCGAAAGTCTCTTCTATAATTGGATTCACCGACCCAGATATGACCTTATTGATGATATAGGTGTTCTTTAGTTGGAAAGTTGAATCAAGCACATAGAAGTTCAAGTTTCCGTTACCGCCCTTCCTCCATTGGCAGTATTCCAAGGGCGACTCCTTATACACTTCCATTGACCTAATGTAATTTTGGGACCCAGGGATTATTGCATCGTACAGCAGGTTGCCCTCGACATCGTAACGTGCGATGTGTCCTTCATATTCACCAGGATTGGTCGTCCTATAGTACTTTATAATCATATTACCTTGACAATCCAAAAATTGACTATAAATATCTCCAGAAGCTTCGCCTTCACACAGCGGAACGACCACATCAAGTTCATGGTCGACGCGAAGGTCGCCGTCAGTGAAGTGTGCGATGCGGAGTTGGGTGTTGCCTTCGCCATCGGGTTCGATGTTGGCTCGTATGTTACCCTCGCCTCGAGGGTCTCTGGCATACAGATAGAATGGAGGCATGGTGTCTGCCAAGAAAAGCGTATCGGTGACTTGCAAAGTGGACGGCGATATCCTAAAGACATAATCGCCCAAAACCTGTACATCAGCGCCATTAGGATCATTGCTGTGAGCTACGACGATGTCAGTAACAATGTCACCGTTACGTTGCTGTAGCATATTCAAAACATTACATATATTCCATTCTAAAGGGTGAGATGCAACTACTGTATTGGAATCCTGGGCTCGAGCGACAAATGACACCAAAGCCAAGGCAATGACGGAGAATAATAATCTCTTTATTTTCATGGTAATTTGTTTTATTGATTAACTATTCAATGCGTATCATTCAGTTTGTTTACGCTGCAATAATACGAAAAACACTTGTTTCAAACAAATTATTTCCGTTTTATTTTTGAATCTTACTCCTTCACCACGTTATCCGAGAACACCTGCCCGTCCTCCATGGTGACGCGCAGGGTGTAGGTGCCGGCAGGCAATTGGCCGAGGTCGAAGGTCTCGAAGGCTTTGCCTTGCGAGCGCACGAGACGGCCTTGCAGGTCGTAGAGCTCGATTTGCTTAGGCTGCACATCGGGCGAGTACTGCAGGTGGAGTTGTTCTTGGGCGGGGTTGGGGTAGAACATATAGGGGCGAATCAAAATGCCTTGCTCTTCAACGGTTGTTATGTCTCCATCGGTGAGAAAGAAGAAGAAAAGGCCTCCGTGATGAGTTTGATTGTCAAGACTTAATCCAGCAACATAAACACCCGTTTCGTTGCCATCATCATCATTCAACAAACCAGAATACCAAGCCATGACAGGCTCTGCCTTGAGCGATTGAGGTTCATAACAATAACGTCTCCATAGCACATTCAAGTCCCTGTCCATCTTCACCGCCACCATGTGTCGCGTATAGCTGGCGTCGAACTCCTGATACACTAGATACACATTGCCGTTGGATGTTTTTTGGAGGCACATGATTTGTGATTCAGTTGTAGGCCCAGGCCAATCGTTGAAATACGCCAACGCCTTGCGTTGCATGGTTCGCAATTCATAACGGGCCACGGCCACCCCGTTCTCCTGATAGTTTTGCACCCAACCGGAATCACTACTATAAGGTGCAGCAGCCAGAACATCCCCATCGTCGAAAACGACAAAGGTGGAATTGAGATTTGAGCTTTGAAAAGCGAATTGCTCATACACTTGCATGTGGTTCTGTTCGTAAAACACGTCACGCAACACATGGTTGACAATATAGTAGTTTTTTACTTGAAACATGGAATCAAGGACATAGATGAGAAGGTTATCATCCTCGTTTTTGTTCCATTGGTAATATTGTTTCGGTGTTGACTCAAACTCACCCATTGTTCCCAGGAAATTCTGGCTTTCTGGCAATTCGGTGATGTATTTTAAGGTGCCATCAAGGCCATATCGAGCGATGTGGCAAACATAATTCTCATCTCCATGTTCGGTGTAGAATTTCACAATCAAGTCTCCCTGACTGTCAACCATGTAACTATCGGTAGCATCGTAGGCAATGCTGTCAAATAAGGGAACCACTACATCCTCATCATGATTGATAAGCAGGTTGTCGTCGGAAAAGTGGGAGATGCGCAGGTTCATTCCTCCATATCCGTCCTGCTCAATGTTGACCCGCAAGTTACCTTCGCCTCGCGGGTCTTGGGCAAAAAGGTATTTTGGCGGAATGCTGTCAGCCACGAACAGCGAGTCGGTAAATTGGAGACAACTTGGCGACACCTTGTAGAAGGTGTTACCTAGAATGATTGCATTTTGTCCTTCGGCAATTAAGATAACGATGTTGGCAACAAGGTTTCCATCACGTTGTTGTAATATTTTGCTTTGAAACAGAGCTCCGTCGCCTCCAGTATAATGAAGCGGGATAAAGTCCATGCTTACGTCTTGGGCGTGAACTATGCTTGCAACTAGCAGCCAACTTATAAGTATCAGTATTTTCTTCATAGTTGTATTGTTTTACATAGTGTTATATGTTGGCAAAAATAGTGTTTTTTCCTTTCAATCCAATTTGAATATGGAATATTTATCTTAAACATGCTTATTTGAAATTTCCTCCGCCTGGTTCGGAACTAATAGGATGTCTTTCTCCATATTTCACAGTAAGCACATGTCGTTGAATTGGTGTGTTGTTAATAAAATCATTAGTTATCAATTGAACATTCCAACCTATTATGGAGTCGTTGGCAGGACGAGCATTGACACCCAATCCAAGATAGGAATCCAGGTAATAACATATTTCATCATCAACAAGAAGATCATAATAAACAAAATTAAATGCACTAGCATATAGACGAGAATTCCAAAGGCTTGGGGAACCATTGGGGTCTATGTTCTGATTAAAATAAAAGGTATGTGATGAAGTTGGGGTAAAGTAGTATCCAGGTGTTAGACCCTCATTCGCTATCAGATTAATGACCCTCTTAAGTTCGGTTGTACCACTTGACTGTACGGGAAGCTCCTCGAATCCATCAAAGTAGTTGTAACAATTGGAATAGGCATCAAACCAATCTTCATAGTAATAGCAGGTGTCCTCCAAAAACTTATTACCATCTGTAAAGGTGGTTATTATTGAAATTGCCATTTCTCCTGTTTCCGTGATTTCAACATCTATGAAATAGAACCCTTGGTCAACTAGCTTAATGCTTTTCTCGAATTCACTTATGCTTTTACTAATGCTCTCATAAGCAACATCAAGGTCCCGTAATAATACAATATCTCCAGTAACTTTTATGGTACTGTGAAGTGTATCAAAAACGAAGATTGTTATAGTTCTCACTGGCCTTGACGAAATCATAGTTGGCCAAACTTGCTAGATGCCAGGCGGCTTCTTCAAGTGTTAATGCTTCATCGGCTTTTGCGGCAGTCTGCATCTTCAGTTTAAATCCCTGTAGATAAGCGTTCATATCTTCGATTTGTCGTGGATCAAATGTTCTGGCTGATTCAGTTTTGTTGTTCATGGCGTTTTCGTTGTCTTTCTTACAAGAAACAACAGTTACTGCAATGACCACAATTGCCATGGCAATGACAGCGAATGATAATTTTTTTGTTTTCATAGTAATTAGGTTTTAATTGTTTGTAATTTAGTTTTAAGTTTTAACAAGTAGTTTGTTGTTAATCTGTTACTGTAAATTCACCATAATAAACATCCCCGTTCTCGAGGGTGAGGGTGACGATGTAATCGCCCGTGTTGGGGATGTAATACTGGTAACCGTTAGGAGTGGCCATCGTAATGAAATCCACTGGAGAATCCGTGGAGGTTATGATTTCCACAGTCACTTGACCGAGATTCTCGAGGAAGACGACCGTGAGGAGGTGGCCGTTGATGGAGGCCTGGATGGAGGAGCCTTTGGGTGCACTTTGAACTTTGGCTTCCTTAATAGTGATGTGGCTTACGCCGTCTGCCATGTATGTCCCATTGGCAGTGCTCCATGCTGTCGGCAATAACAATGCGAGCATGAGCATGAATCGTGTTAGTTTTAGTTTTGTGAATCGCATGATTTTTTAGTTTTTGAAATGCGATTCAAAAGTACTAGGTCATGCATTAGCATGTCAAGAAAAACCTCATTCGGTTTTTTCGGTTTTTCAATAACAAACTGATTATGAATTGGTAATCATCTCATGTAGAATGATTGCTATTTTGTCGTTGCAGCCAAAAATCTTTTGCAGTCTTTTCTCGCGTTCCCAAATCGTGCTGTTGGATTTTTGAAGCAAGGCAGCAATTTGGACATTGTCCAAGCCCAAAAGACACAGGTAACAATACTGGTAGTCTTTGCCTTTCAGCTCGGGGTGTTCTTTTGCCAAATGTTCAAACAGCATGCCATAATGGTGGTTGGCTGCTTTTTTGAGTTGCGCCATTTGTGTATCGTCAAGAGATATTCCTGAATATGCCGAGTAAGGGACGGTTGATTTGATGGGGCTTTTCTTGTCGTTGCATACAGCCAAAATGTGCCGACAAATGGGTTCGTCGGCATAACATGCCGCGAAACTGGATGGTAGGACTTGCGACGGATTAGTGGCAGCATCAGACTTTGGTTTCTTATCGGGTTCGGCATTTTGCCTTTTTTTATAAATGACAAGAAAATAGATGGAACCGAGCAATAAGGCCAAGGCAATCCCTCCAATAACAAAAGCATTCGGTTTCACGGCTCCGTTCTGTTGATGCAATTGCCATGCGTTTTTTTGTTTTGATTGTTCATATCCATTGCAAAGTTCAGCCAACTGGGATTTCAAGTGACTGTTGTTCTCGTTCAAGTTGGCAAAAGGAACCAAAAATTCGGCAAATTCGTACGCTTCGGAGTCTTTGCCTTGGGCTTTACAAATATTCACCAACCATTCAGCCGCCTGTTTCTTTGTATTGCAGCTTTCCGAATCGTTATATACTACACTTAAATACTTGAACGCAGAATCCAATTGTGATTCATGGAAGAAGATGTCGCCTATCGACAGGCAACGTGAAAGGTATTCTTTGTCGCTATTGGATAGAGCAAGCAACTGGTAGAATTGATGCAATGCCGTGTTGGCGTCTTTGTCTGTTTGGTATGACAAAAGTATTCGGTGTGCGGTAAGGTCTCTATATAAAAGATTGTTTGTGTCGTGAAGGACTTCGATACTTTTTTCGTAATATACACATGCGCTATCATAAGACAACATCATGTCATAGTGTGAGCCAATTTCATCGAGTACCCAAGCAATTTGGGTTGACGACGAAGCGTATCTTTTGAAGAAAGCCAAGGATGATTTGGCGAAATGAATGGCTTGCTCGTGAAGATAAAGACCTGAATACAACTCTGCCAGCCGTGTAAATGAAAGCGCCATAAACTGCGCCCTGTTCCCCACCAATTCCTTTTCTTCGAACCGCCCTTCCATCACCTCCAATGCCTTCAGGTATTCCTGGCAGGCCTCCACCACGCTGTCGCGCTCGTAGTAGCCCACGCCATTGATATAATGGGCGCGAGCGTCCAGAAACATTAGGATTGGGTCCGTAGAGACGTGGCGTGCTGCGTCTCTACAACATAATGAATCATAATAATCCACCGCCCGCAGCAATTCCGCGCGGTTGAGCTGGGGATTGTCGTTCTTGTACAACAATTCGGCCAACAACAGGTTGGCGTAATGGCAATCATGGGTTGTAGAGACGGTGTGCACACCGTCTCTACAGCAGGTGTCAAAATAGGGCAACAGGCACATCAACGCGCTGTCGGGCCGCTGCCACATCAGGCTGTCGATGGCGGACAATTCGGGCGACATGTCGGTTGGTAGAGACGTGCCATGGCGCATCTCTACAGGACGGGCGCAGGCCGCAAAAAACAACGACAAAAACAATGCCTGTATGATATGACGCGTCCTCATGCCATTATATTTGCGAGGATTTATTCCTCATCTACGAGGAACACCGCCACTTGGCGGATGCCGCTGGCACCGATGACCAAGGTCTGCTCTATGTCGGTGCTGCGGCTTGGCCCCGTGATGATGGTCAATTGGGAAGGCTTGTTTTTGGCATATTTGCGTTTCACCGTCTGGAATGCCGTGCGCATGCCTGGGACTATCTGATCCGTGGTGGCATACACCAGCAAGAGGTCAGGCAAGGCGTAGGCTTCGCGGGTGCACGTCAAAGCATCGGAAAGGACGATGCTGCCCGTCTGCGCCACCAAGCACTCACAGCCCGTCAGGCTGACAAGTTTTTGCTTGGGTTCACGCTCTTTGCTTTCCGTGAACGGGATGCCATATTTGCCCAGCATTTGCTTCATCTTGGGACTGGTGCACCACAGCGGCTCCCATCCGTTTTCAGGGGCCAACTGCCTGATGCACTCGGCAAACTCGGCCTCACTCTCCAGATAGATGAAGATGCCGCCGTGGTCCTTGAAGTTCTGCACGAAGGTGATGGCCGTGCCGTCTTCCTCCTTGATGGGCACCCACGTCTCGGTGCGCTGGTCGATGTCCTTAAACAGGGCTTCCTGCCGCTCGATGAGGGCGTTACGCACCTTGGCGAGCATCTGCTCCTTGAAGGTGGCGTCTTTGTTTTCTCCTTTGTTGTCCCAAGCCATGGCAGTTATGCGTTTTCGGTCTCGTTTTCAGTTGCTTCGGCAGCCTTGTTCTCAGCAGCTTTCAAGGCAGCGTCTTTCAGCTTCTCGTCTTCAGAGTTGCCCCACGGACGCTTGCCGAAGATGTGCTCCAAGTCCTCGCCGAAGATGACTTCCTCTTCGATGAGCTTGGTGGCCAGCTGCGACAGTCCTTCCCTATGTTCTGTCAAGATGGCGATGGCCTCCTGATAGGCCTTCTCGATGAGCTTGCTCACCTGCTGGTCGATGGTCTCGGCCGTCTTCTCGCTGTAGGGCTTCGTCAGGCTGTAGTCTTGTTGGCCCGTCGAGTCATAATAGCTCCTGTTGCCGATTTCGTCGTCCAAGCCGTAGTAGGTCACCATGGCGAAAGCCTGCTTGGTCACCTTCTCCAGGTCGGACAGCGCGCCTGTTGAGATTTGGCCGAAGACGACCTGCTCGGCGGCACGGCCACCGAGGGTGGCGATCATCTCGTGGTACATCTGCTCCTTAGTGGTGATTTGACGCTCCTCGGGCAGGTACCATGCCGCGCCGAGTGAATTGCCACGCGGCACGATGGTCACCTTGACCAGCGGGTGGGCATATTGCAGCAGCCAGCTCGTGGTGGCATGACCTGCCTCGTGGAAGGCGATGACCTTCTTCTCTTCGGGCGTAATGATCTTGTTCTTCTTTTCAAGGCCACCGATGATACGGTCGACGGCATCGAGGAAGTCCTGCTTGTCGATCTCATCCTTGCCTTTGCGTGCAGCCATCAGAGCGGCTTCGTTGCACACATTGGCGATGTCGGCGCCCGAGAAGCCTGGGGTCTGCTTGGCGAGGAAGTCCTTGTCGACATCGTTGCCGAGCTTCAGGCCACGCATGTGCACTTCGAAGATCTCCTTACGGCCGACGATGTCGGGCAGCTCCACATAAATCTGACGGTCGAAACGGCCTGCACGGAGCAAGGCCTTGTCGAGGATGTCGGCACGGTTGGTGGCCGCCAACACGATGACACCCGAGTTAGTGCCGAAACCGTCCATCTCGGTGAGCAGCTGGTTGAGTGTGCTCTCGCGTTCGTCGTTGCCACCCGTGATGGCGCTCTTGCCACGGGCACGACCGATAGCATCGATCTCGTCGATGAAGATGATGCACGGCGCCTTCTGTTTGGCGTTGTTGAACAGGTCGCGGACGCGCGAGGCACCCACGCCGACAAACATCTCCACGAAGTCGGAGCCCGAAAGGCTGAAGAAAGGCACATTGGCCTCGCCTGCCACCGACTTCGCCAAGAGGGTCTTACCCGTTCCGGGAGGGCCTACCAGCAACACGCCCTTCGGGATCTTACCGCCCAGTTTGGTATATTTCTCGGGATTCTTCAGGAAGTCGACGACCTCCATGATCTCCACCTTGGCTTCCTCCAGGCCAGCCACATCCTTGAAGGTGACATTCACGCTGCTGCTGTTCTTGTCGTAGAGTTGTGCGCGCGACTTGCCGATATTGAATACCGAACCAGCGCCGCCACCGCCACCCATACCGCGACCCATGACGCGCATAATGACAATCCAGAAAACCACCAGCAGCAAAAGCGGGACAATCCATCCCAAGATGTCGGTCAGCCAGCTCCTGCGGGTAATGATCTTGATGGGAACGCCTTCATATTCTTCCTGCTGCACTTCTTCTACCACAACGGATTCCCCAGTCTCTGCATCAACCGTCTCGTTTTTGACGACCTTCTTATGGGCATTGTCTTGGACCTCCTTGACCATGGCATAAAAGATGTCGACATTGGGAATCGTGTAGACATAGCTAGGAGTCGAAGTCATCCCTTCCGCATCGGTTTTCACGTTCGGAAAATAATTCGCTAATCCCTTTTGGTTCAGGTAAACCTCGGCGTCTTCCCTATTGATCAAGTCTATCCGTTGGATTTCCTCGTTACGCAACAGCTCTTTCAGCTTGTTCTCGTCGATTTCTGTCTTGGTGACAGACGAATCCCTTCCCCAAAACTGAGCGGCAATCAAGCCCACTGCCAAAATTGCATAAATCCAGTACAAAAACCTGCCACGATTTTTACCATTCGTGTTGCGGTTGGGTTGAGACGGCTGGTTGGGCATTCCGCCCCCGCCGCTGGTCTCTTTGTTTTCCATTTGTAAAATGTTGGTTATAAAACGATTAATCTTCGTTCGCCTTCACGATTCTCTCGGCATCGGCCCAAAGCTCCTCTAGTTTGTAATAGCCTCTTGCCGACTCCAGGAACACATGGACGACGACATCCACGAAGTCAATCAAAATCCATTCCGTATTGTCGCGGCCCTCCACATGGTAGGGTTTGCTGTGCGTCTTCTCGAAGACCAGTTCCTCCACCTTGTCGGCGATGGCGTCGACCTGCGTCTTCGAAGGCGCATGGCAGATGACGAAATAGTCCGTCACAGCGGTGGTGATTTCCCTCAAATCGAGGGTTACGATTTCCTTGCCTTTCACGGCTTCCATGGCCTCGATGGTGGCGGCCACGATGGCTTCTACGTTATCGTTCTGATGTCTAATTCTCATATACTTTTTGACTTCGGGACTACGAGACTTCGGGACTGGGAACCTCCCGCCTCTTGGCCTCATTGCGGGCTTGACCCGTAATCTCCCAAGCGAAAGGGATACGTCTTCGCAATTGGGAGATGGCGTTCCGCTTTCGCGGAATGACGGTCCCTCCGCCATGAGGCAATACAGCGTGGACTTGAAGTCTCGCGTCAATTATTAAGGGTGCAAATTTACGCATTTTTACGTTATCACACGGCGTTTGCAAAAAATTAACTCCGTTTCGTCCCGTTGCATCAAAGATTTACCTATTTTTGAGCCTCAAAACAAGCATCCCATGAACGAAAAAGACTCCCTTTTCTCTCCTATCACCACCTTCATTTTCGACTACGACGGCGTAATGACCGACGGCACCGTTTTCAGTGACCATGACGGACATCCTTGGCGTGCCACCAACGTGAAAGACGGCTATGCCTTGCAGCTGGCCTCGAAATTGGGCTACCATGTGGCCGTAATCTCGGGTGCCATCTGTCCTTCTATGGAAGTCAGGATGAACAGTCTCGGCGTGACCGATGTGTTCACCGGCATCCCCGACAAAGTGTTGAAACTCAAGGAATATATGCAGGAGAAAAGCCTAAAGCCCGAGGAGATTGTTTTCATGGGTGACGACATCCCCGACCTCAATGTGATGAAAGAGGTTGGGCTCCCCGCCTGCCCTGCCGATGCTGTGCCCGAAGTGAAGGCCGTCAGCAAGTTCGTCAGCGACCGTCCTGGCGGCAAAGGAGCCGTGCGCGACCTCATCGAGCGCGTCCTCAAGGTGCAGGGCAAATGGATGACGGCAGAGGCTTACGCGTGGTGAGAAACAAAGCAATCGCCCCCAGCATCGACGATGCCAGGGGCGACAGTTTTCATTTTCCATCAGTAGTTAATTAGCGTACTCTTCGGGAGGGCAAAAAGTCGTAACGATGGTTTGCCACATCTCGGGCAGTGCTTCAATTTCATCGGTGGAATACAACACTTTGTCATCAGCATCCTTCAAGGTGTAGCGGTGCTCAACACCAATCGCACCATACGCTTCGGGATCCAAGACGATGGCGAGGTTTTCATCCATCATAATCATGCTTTTATTCCATTTGTTAAGGTAGATGTCGGTCTCACAGTACGAACTGCTACCACCCTCAATGAAGCTTTTGGTTGCGGGGTGAAGCATGGGGTTTTGGAGCGATGTGCCACTGACAACTTGGAACTGCTGCTCAAACTCGTCCCATACAAACAATGCGTTTAGCGTACGCGAAAAACCAGGCCCGAGGTAAATGTCGGTCTGGCCATCGAAGTTAGCATCAAGGAAACGCACCGTGGCTTCGTCGGAGACCAAACCCGTCTCGTCTTCGATAGTTTGGATTTCCTTACCGTCGTAGAAGATGGTGGCCTTGGTGAAGTCATCGGAGACCTTCACGGAAAGATGAGGGTCGGTGGTCAGAAACTGGTCAAGGAAAATGAATCCTGACGCATTGGGGTTCACTTGAGCTGCTGTCATATCTAGCTTAGCAGGAGTTTCCGGTTTGTTGTTGCCGTTGTTGCCATTGTTGCCGCAAGCCGTGAAGAGACCCAAGCACAGGGCAAATGCACCGAGTATCAAAGTTTTCGTTTTCATTGTCTTTTGATATAAATAGCTTGTTTATTTGTTGGATTGTCTTTCTCAGAGATTATCTCATCCATCCCTCAACGCGGTAGGTTTTGTCCATCAATTTGGTCGCCACGCCCGTTTTGACATCCTTGTGCCAAACCTCGATGCGGGCGGCGTAATAGTCGTCCCAATCGCCTTCGTAGATGGTGAATTGCTGCCCTTCGGCTATAGGCCCGAAGTCTGTGTGGTTTTTCACTTCCACCGTCGAAGCCTCTTTGAGCCTTGAGGCTGAGAGCTCGATGCCGTCGGTGGCCTCATAGCAGCGCAGATACACCTCTCCGTCGGACAAAGCCGGATAGGAGAAGCTGTACAGATAGACACCGCCCTGTACGCCGTTGCGAAGCTGTAGATAGCTTTCGACATTCATAATATCGGCGCTAGGTTCAAGAGCGTCTTCCTGCAAGGGAATTTCGTATGCCATCCCATCTGGAATGGGGTGGTCTTTGCCAAATGAGTCTGACGAGGGTCCGCATGACGCGAAGAACCCCGCAACGACCAGACAAACGGCAAAGCCGAAGGCGGAAAGCCTCCGGCTATTTGTCGCAAAGATGTTGCTTTTCATCACCAATGGTTTACTTAGTCAGGATAGTTTTCGAAGTAGGTTTCAATTTGCTCTCTCAAGCCATCAGAAGCTCTAACAGCGTCTTCCTTTGAATAGCCTCTCTCCTCAAGTTCGTGGATCAATTCCAGCCAGTCGATGGATTTGTAGTACTTGCGGCTTTCCTTGATCTTGTCCCTCATATACTTCTGAGAGCAGTTTCCGACATCGTCAATCAACCATTCGCCATCAACAAACGAAAGGGAGAGTTCGTCTTTGCCATAATACTCACCTTCCCAAATGACCTTGGCTTTGTTGCCCGTCACTTTCACTTCGATAACGGCCTCGAGGGTGCAGAGTTCGCCAGCGAACTCAACCCATTGCCATGCGCTTGGTCCGTCGCCATCAATACCTTCGGGAAGTGCCAAAGACTCTTTAAGCAAATTCCCATATTCATTTGTGAATGAATTATTAAAGGTGTAGACATTGTAGGGGTCGCTATTACAAAGTCTGTCAGCCAGAGTCAAGGAGCGATCGCCGATGTATTCCTCTGTGAATTTCTCAGGATACTTGCTGCGATCCGAGTTATCATTCGACTGGTTTTGCTGCCCAGTTTGATTGTTGCATTGGCACATCACGAAGGCCAATAACAGTAAAGCTAATACCTTTTTCATAGTGTTATAGATTTTAGAGGTTAAGAATTCAAGTATTAATACCGCCAAAGGGGCTTTCTAACAATCAACCTAAAGAAAGCTCCTACGGAGCATAACTTGTTGGATTATTATTTGTTATTAAACGAAAGCTCCTACGGAGCAATTTTTGGAAATCCCATAACATTTTATTTTTTATCTTTCAGCGTGAAACCTTTGCCGTTCCAGACCAGCGTTTTCTGGGTGCCGTCAGCGAACAACACTTTGATGTCCTTGCCCTGGCGAGGCAGAGTGAAGGAAATCTCGCCATGTAGCTCCTCGGTAATTCCGAGCAAGTCCTGATCGATGAAATAGAGCTTCTGGGTGGCATTGTCGTAAGCATAGATGTAAACGCCGCTGAATTCGGTGTAGATGGGCTTGCCTTTTTGGCTGGCGACAACGTTTTCGGCGAACAGTTTGTGAAGACCGTCGTCGCAGTTCCAATAACACATCTCTGTAACGGATTTGAAACCTTCCTCGTCGGGTCCCGATTCAAAGCAGACATATCCGTTCTTGCTGTCGACGGTCACCTTCTCGCCTTTCGGGAGGGCTTCTTTTTTGAGATGTTTTTCCCATATTCCACTCAGATAACCGGCGTGTTCGTCCTGTGGGTCAGAGAGATAGCCCGTGACAAAATCCACGATGCCAGGGACTTTGTAGGTGGCTACTGCGGGATTCTCCGTCAGGTTCTTGAAGGGGTTTTGAGCCTTTGCACCGAGGCAGCAAAACAGAACCGTTGCGCAAATGATGATAATACCTTTTTTCATAATTATGAAGTTTAAACTGTTGATAATGAATCTTTAATTATCGATAATAAGTAATAACAAATTATTTCATTGAATGCAAAAATAAATATTTTTCTTTTTGTACCTAGGGAATTTACAAAAAAAGAGAAAAAAGCCTCACTGCACGACTATCTTCCTATTCAGCTCCACGCCGTCCTCGTCAACGCAACGGAGGCGATAGGTGCCTTTCTCCACATCGATGGGCATCTGGTGGTTGAGGCGGGTCTGACCCAAAAACTCATCGTTGAGCGTCCAATAGATGGTCTTCTGGGGATTGCGATGAGCAATCTCGAAAATGACCTGTTGGCGGTCGCCGCGGATACCGACGGGGATGGTCACCTTGGCGTCGCTCTTGGGATAGACGAAGGCCATCACCTCGTCGGGATGCGCCGTGCCGCAGCCTGGATAGAAGGCGGGCATGGGCCGGAACATGGGCGAGTGTTTCTTGTAGAACCACTCCATCACAGGCGGCAAGACATAATACACCTCATAGCATTTCTGGTCGACGGGATAACAGTCGGGGCGCACCTGGTATTGACGCGTCTCGTCCAAAAACACCTTCTTGTGATAAGGGCAGACACCCGTTTGGTTCTCCACATTGGGCACACGAATCTTCTTGGTATGCGGACAGTATTCCGACTTGGGGTAGCCCGACTCGGCACAGACTTCCACCTCGATGCTCTCCATGGTGTTGGCAGGATAGTGATAACTATCGTTGAGTTTTCCGACCACATCGAAAAGTATCGGTGCCGCAACGCTCACGCCCGTCAGTCCCGGACGGCCTTCACCATCGGAGTTACCCACCCAGACGCCCACCACATAACGGTCGGTGAGACCCACCGCCCAGGCGTCCTTGAAGCCGAAGCTGGTGCCCGTCTTCCAAGCCACCTGTGCCGACGAGGAGAAGCCTCCCCATCCTATCTGGCTCACAGGACGCGTCAGACCTTGCATCACGTGGAAGGTCTCGGCGATGGCCTCGGCAGAGAACGGCGACTCCTTCTCACTGACTTTCTCATTATAGTCCTCATTCACATGCGCTGCCAACTTCCTACCCATCTTGGCATAGGCATTGGAGATGTCGAACAGCGAAGCCTCGGCACCACCCACAATAAGCGACAAGCCATAATGCTCGGCATCGAAAACGATGCCCTTCAGCGGCAACTGCTTCAGCAAGCCATGGAAACGCTGCTGCCCGTATTCGCGCAGCAAGTGGACGAAAGGAGCATTCAGCGAATTCTGCAAGGCCTTGTCGGCAGGCACGGCGCCCCAGTATTCGCCACTATAGTTCTTCGGTGTGAAGCCCGAGAGACTCATCGGGACATCGGGTACCACCATCTCGGGCAGCAGGGTGCCTTCGTCGAGCATGGCGGCAAAGAGGAATGGCTTCAAGATGCTGCCCGTCGAACGCTGTGCCTTCACCATGTCGACCATGGCGGCATCAGAAGCGTCGCTATTGTTGCCCACATAGACCACTATTTCATCATTCAGGTAATCCACCACATACACAGCCGCATTGTCGATATTGTTCATCATGTTGGACTCGTGGTGACGATGCATCACTTCCATCACCGAACGCTGCAAGTTGTAGTCGATGGTCGAGGTGATATGCTCGCCGTGACGATATCTGTCTTGGTCGGAGAGATAATGGTAGGCCAGCATCGGCATATCGAAGGGCTTGTCGGGGATGTCTTCCATCATGGCCAGTTCAGCGTCTTCCTCCGATAGTTCGGGGACATGGAAACGCCTCGGTATGTATGCCTTGACATCAGGCATGCGTCGTAACAACTCATCACGCTTGTGCTCCAAACGGTCGCGCGAACGTCCAGGGTGTATCAAAGCTGGCGAATTGGGCAGCACGGCAAGGGTTGCTGCCTCGCCCCACGACAGGTTGTCGGGCGTGGTATGGAAATAACGCCATGCCGCCGCGTCGATGCCTACCACATTGCCACCGAAAGGTGCGTTGGCAGCATAGAGATCAAGGATGGACTTCTTGGAATAGTGCAGTTCCAGCCGCATGGCGAGTACCACCTCCCACATTTTCTCGGCATAGGTACGGGGTGGGTTGTCGCGCGACATGCGCACCACCTGCATCGAGAGGGTGCTGCCGCCACGAACCACCTCGCCCGCTTTCATGTTGTCGATGAACGACTTAACAAACGACACGGGGTTGAAGCCTGGATGGAAGAAGAACCAACGGTCTTCATATTCCAGCAGGCAAGCGACATATTTCGGGGAATAGTTGTTGGTGGCGGGGAAACGCCACTGTCCGTCGTCGGCAATCTTTGCGCCAAGCAGCTCGCCGTTTTTCGCAGTCAGCACGGTGGAATACGGCTTGTCGAAGCGCGGCACGGGGATGCACAAAAAAGCAATGAAAAAGCCCGCAAGGAGCATAAGAATTATCTTTAATGTCTTATGTCTTACGGGCGTTTTCATCGATACGGTTTTCTTCCCAATCCTCTCTCCTGCGTCATTGCGGGCTTGACCCGCCATCTCCTGAATAATGGTCTTGCCTGTTTTCAGGAGATGGCGGATGTCCCTCCGCCATGACGCCTAAAGAGAAGGTCTTACGGCATTATTACTTCACCACGCACCCACGGGCCGGGATTTGGTAATAGATCTCGGCATTGTACATGTCCTCGCAACGCACGGCGGGAATCATGTAGTTGCCTTCGTAGGTGGCGTTGGCCTTCAAGGTGAAGGTCTTCTTCGCACCCGGCATCAAGTCGAAATAGAAGTAGGCGCGGTCGTCACGCAAGTCGAGGTGTTTGGCACCTTCGTTGCCAGTCATGTCGCCCGTCAGGCGGTCATTGACCAACTCCCAACCCGAAGGCAGGTAGTATGACAAGGCCAGTTCTGTGACTTGCCACTCGCTCGGATTCTGCACCGTCATCTTCACCACAAGGTCGGTACCGGCATCCAGTGTAGTCAAGTTGACGGGAGCACCGTTCTTGTCAAAGTAGTTCACCGTCATCTTGATGAGGTTGCCACCCTCGTTCATGTCATACTCGGCCACCGAGGTCTTGGTGAAGATGTTGGCCACCACTTTCTGTTCACCGTTATTCTTGATCTCAACCGTATTGTTACCTAACTTCGGGGTGATGCTATAACCAACCGAGGCCATGTTGGTGTTCAGTGTACGTTCCTCGCCATTGGCCTTCACCGTAGCGGAGACAGGCGTATTGGTGACATTCATCTTCTCGGCATACTTACCCAACACGAAGAGTGCGAAAGCTGTCGACTGGGTATCCATCCAGCGGTCTGTGCTCATCATGCGGCACACACTGTTGATGTTGTTCTGCACCGTCTGTTTGTCGACGTCACAGAGCATCTGTGTGTATGTTAAGAAGGCAAGGTCACGGGTACGTGATCCGAACGAAGTGTAGTAGTCGGACATGGCCTGACCCTCCTCGTAGGCAGGCAGCAAGCTCTGTGCGATACTGGTCTTGCCCGTCTGGGCGAAGGCGGCGGCAGTTAAGGCCTTGGTGAGGTCGTAGTTCATCTCAATCTCCTTGAAGCGGTTCATGGCGCCCATCTCGGCTTTACCAGCGAGAGCCAGCACAAAGAGACGATAAGCTTGAATGGTCTCGCCCTGCTTGTAGTCGGGATTGTTCTTCCATTGCTTGGCGCGGTCACTCTGATAGCTCAGCAGGCCATCGAGGAAGTACTGTGGCACGTTGTAGCCTTGTTTGTTGGCTTCGACCAAGAAATGCAGGGCATAGATCTCAGTCCAGTAGTTGACGTATGTGCCACCAGGCCAGTTGGTCATCGAATTGTCTGACTTCTGATACGCCTTCAGGTTGGTGATGGCCGTCTCGATGTTGTTCTTCATCTCTGCCTTGTCATTGTCGTCAAGCTGGGCAAAGTAATTAAGGTAGAGCTGCGGGAAAGCCTTCGAGGTGGTCTGCTCGAGACATCCGTGCGGGTATTGCATCAGGTAGTCGATACGGCCGAAGAGGTCGACAGGCAGCAAACTCGACACGGTGATGTTGCCTTGTTGCGTGCCATCCATGCCTTCAAGTGTGAACGGCACACTCACCGTCTGACCGGCTTCAACCTCCTTGGTGATGGTGTTGCGACGCTCGGCAAACGGCATGCGGATAGGCATCTCCGTCTCCGAAACAGCGGTGTAGCCTTCACCCGTCACCGAAACTTTCATCACGGCATTGCCCAAGGTCTTCGGTATGGTCGTCCTGACCGCCACAAGGCCTTCGCCGTTGCCATCGATCTTCACCGAAGTGGGCAGCGTGCCCACAGGAGTGAGGTTCTTGTTGTCGAACTTCACCTCCAAGGTCTTGTTCTTCATCGTGGGGGCCTGCACCTGCACTTTCAGGTTCAGTTCATCGCCAGGCGCCACCACACGCGGGGCCGAGGCATAGAGGTTGATCGGGTCGACCACGGTCATGCGTTTCTCCGATGCACCGAAGGCTTTGCCTTTGCCCTTGGCCACCACCATGAAGCGGAGAGCACCAGAGCATTGTGGCACTTCGAAGTTATGGGTGTTGGTCTCACCTGCCTTCAGTTCGAAAGGTCCCAAGGTGACCGCATAGGCCTTGAAGCGCTTGTCGAGGGTGATGTCCTGATTGAGGATACCGTCACCGCCGATGGCGTAGATGGAGCCCAACTCGCCGCTGAATGCATCGACGATGTTGGCGTAGTTGTCCCAAGTGCGCACGCTCAAAGCTTGCTTGCTGTTGAAGTATCCGTAAGGATTCGGGGTCTTGAAGTTGGTCAGGCCAAGGATGCCTTCATCGACGATGGCCAAGGTGTAGGTCATGGCTTGCTTGTTGGTCTCGCTCACCTTCACCTCAAGGGTCTTCTTCGTGTTGGCGGTCTCGGGCACTCCGATGTTGGGTTGCAGCTGCAGTTGCTTGTTCTCCACCTTCACGGGGATGACGCCATAGAGGCGGATGGGCAGGTCGTTGACAGCGTCGTGTGGCTGGATGAGGGCCACATAGACATAGACGTTGGGGATCATCTCTTCGGTAGCGGCGATTTCCACCTTGCCTTCTTCACCGAGATTCTCCACAAGTTGGGTTTGCAGCACACGGTCGTTGGCTTCCACTGTGACGAGAGCTTTGGCCTTGTCGTTAGCCGGGAAGGTCACCACGATCTTCTCGCCCACCTGATAGCTGTCGGCAGTGGCTTTCAGAGACAATTGTGCAGGTGCACCCGAAGCGCTTGAGGAATGGCCATAGCCCCAGTCGAAATTGATGACCTTGGCGAAGGTGTGTCCACCTTGTCTGTCGTTGATGACAAGCAAATAGCTGCCCCAATTGTCGTCCTCAATGTTAAAGGTAACCGAAGTGGTGCCATTGCAAGTCAAGTTGCCGTTCTGTACGGGGGCCTTGTAGTTGCCCGAGGCATAGCGTTGCAGGCTATAGTCGTCTTCACTCGACCACCACCAGTAGTAATCCAGCTTGTACAGGGCGTAAACCAATGATACAGTCGACTTGCAAGCGGTGCCGTTCTCGTTGACCATGGCGATATTGAACTTCCAGTCCTTGCCCGTGTCATAATAGCTGCCGTATTTCGATGTAGTCTCGGGCAGGTCGACACCCACATAGCGGTTGTAGGGCGAAAGTTTCGAAGTAAACGAGGCGATGCTGAAGTCGCCACCCTGCTCGAAGACCTTCACCGTGAAGGTGCCGTCCATCATCTGCGAGGCATAGATGTCGTCCAACGGGTCGAAGCCCACGCTGGTCACGCCTTCGGAGTTCAGTTGGCCGCTAAAGAGCGCATACTCTTGGGTCTCAAACTTTTGCATCTGATTGTCAAAGCAGTAGTTGGCGAAGTTTTTAAATGTCGTCTCGCCGCCACGCAGCTTGACGTCGACTTCGGTCTTCAAGCCATTGGCTTTCATACCGTTGAGCCATCTTGAGGTCAAGGCGACACGCTCGTTGCGCGTCAGGCTGACCACCTCGGGAAGGTCGAAGTTGATTTCCAAACGGTTGGGCTTCACCGTCTCCACGCGGAGGTCCTTCGTGATGGTCTTGGTGCCCACCTTGAAGCGTGCTGACCAGAGTCCCGTCTCGTCGGCCACATTGGTCTTCACGGTAAAGCAATAGATGTCGTTCACGGGTTTAGTGTTCACCTGTTTGGCATAGAGACGGCCTGTGGCATCGATGACTTCGAGGACCACCGGGTAGTCGTCGGGCAGGCTCGACTCCATGTCGTTTAGCATGAGGTTGAGTTGCAGGTCATCGCCTGGACGCCACACACCACGGTTGGAGTAGGCGAAGGCGGAGACGCCTTTCTCAATGGCCTCGCCAGCGATGTCGAAGCGGCTGTACGACAGCGCATTGCCATCGCTCAACTTGATGACCGACTTGCTGCCTTTCCTATCGGTGGCCACCACGAAGGCAGGACGGTTGGCGCATTGCAGCTGCACATGGCCATTGCCGTCGACGCTACCTTTGGTCAGCTCCTGTTTCTGGAAGTTGTAGGCAGTCACCGTGGCACCCGTAGCAGGCTTGGCATCGGAGATTTGATAGACATAGACGTCGACCAAGTCGTTGCGACCCATCTTGGCGGTCACAGCGAGATCGCTGACGACGATGTTTTTCTTCACTTCCACATTATTATAATAGTAGAAACCGTTGGGGTCGCCCCATTCGCCGTCATAGTTGTATTCCTTGTAGTCCCAGGCTTCGCCGTCCCAATAGTCAGCCTCGCGTTGCGGGTCATCTTTCACTGCCAGCTTCATTTCGTCGGAAGCAAAGGTGTAGTCGGCGGGACCGAAATCGAGGGCCAACTGATACATCGCACCAGGTTCCACCTTGATGTAGTCGGAGAGCACGATGGGGAAAGTCTTCCACTGGTTGGGATACGGGTTGTCGATAGCCATGCGCACTTTCTTCTCCAAGCGGCCCGCCTTGCGCACGCCGTAGGTCTCGCCCAGTTCGTTGTCTTGCAGGAACGACAGGATATTGTCGTCGAAGATACGCACCACCCTCAACGTCACAGCGTTAAGGCAGATGGCATCGAAGTAGATGGTGGTCTCGTCGACGTTGGGGATGATGACACCGTCGTTGGTCCAACGCACCTTGGGCTGCACCGTGGTGAGGTCCAAGCTGTAGGAGTAGTCACCTTGCAGCAACATGCCGTTGTCGGAGCGAATGCCACTACCCACACCCAAGGTAAGATCGTCGAGCTGATAGCGATATACATTGCTCTTGTCGAAGTAGAAGTCAATCTTGTTGCCCTTGATGTCGGCCTTGTAAGCCAGGTTGCTCGGCGTAGTGATGAAGCCTGTGAGGTTTTGGCTCTCCTTCAGCGGTTGGCTGAAGAACAGGGTGCCATGGTCGCTGGTACGGTCGAGGTCGAAGGTCAGCGGGATGAAGCTGTCCTTGGCATAAATCGTCAAGTCGCGTTCCATCTTGGCTTTGGATTCAACGGCCTTGCCATCGAGAACGACATGGACATTGTAGTCCTGGTTCTTACGCTCGAAGTTCTGGATCTCGAAATCGTAGATGCCGTTGCCGACGAAAGTGGCCTGAACAGGATGGCTCTTGCGGAACGAGCCATCAAACATGTTGATGGCTTCTTCTTGGTCGACAGGCACGGCAAAAGCGATGCGCAGGTTATAGTTCATTGTCTCATTGGAGAGGCAGATAGGCTGTTGTGCCACAAGGCTGAAGTTTTGGCGACGCACGCCGAAGCCGAATTCGAGAACCTGGTCGGAGCCACAGTCGACGAAGTCGGAGACTTTGAACTTGCACACATAGCTCTTTTCCTTGTCGATGTTATCGTACTTGAAACCGACGGTGTTCTCATCGATCCATACGGCCTTACCCTTCAGGGCAGGGGTGAACTCGAAGGCTTTGGAGGGAATGGTCTCGCCAAACTTCACTTTCATCACAGCGGGGTCCTTGAAGCGTACCACGACGGGCTCGCCTGCGGCGACCACGCCCGAGGTGTAGCTGTCCAACAGAGGCAGCAGGGCCTCGTTGATGGGTTGGATGCGTTCAACAAAGGTGGTGTTTTGTCCACCCGTTCCCTTCTTGCCGCAGGAGGGCATGAAGGCAAGCAGCAACACGCCTACGACAAGGCCGATGCCGCTGATTTTTTTCAAAAATTGTTTTGTGCTCATATTGATAGGGTTTAAGATGATTTCAAGACTACAAAAATAGAAAACATCTTGAAACAAAAAAGCCATTTCCCAAAGAAAATAGCTTTTTGTTGAAATTTGCGTAATTTTACGGATAGGCAATTCAATATTTTGCCTTAAGCGTCAGACCAAGATAGAACCTATCCACGGGCTCGGTCACCCATAGGTCATTGTCCATACGGGCAAAGGCGGAGAGGTAATAGCGTCTCGAAAGGCGATAGTCCACCGAGAGCACGGTGCGCAGGTTGTCGAGGCCGCCTTTCTTGGGGTCGTTGGTGAGCCAAAACAATTCGGTGGAGAGCGCATATTTCCAGCGGCTGTTCATCGGCTGGTAGGTCACCTTCAAGCGGTTGCGCCAATACAACCGCGGATTGACGCGATGCTCGCCCGTGCGTTCGTCGAAGAAGGTACCGATGGCCTTGCTGCGCACCTGGAACTTGAAACGGCGCCACTCCTCGGTGTAGGTTACCTGCACGCCCAGACGGCCACGGTTCTCGTAATAACCTCTGTCGTTGTGGCGGCGGATGTAATCTGCCATGAGCCCGATGTTCATGCGGTTGTGCAGGCAAGTGTAGTCCACCCACACCGAGTTGAGCCACCGGTCGAACTGCGAGAAGTTATTGTCGAAGCGCAACTCCTCCTCTGCCGACAAACCCCATGGCCCACCCAGACCTGCCTCCGCTTCTGCCGAGACGATGCCGCCGAAGTCGGTCGTCCGTTCGCTCTGCGCGAATGCGCTAACCGAAACCAACAATAATAATATGAGTAATAGCCTCTTCATATCTTTTTTCTCACAAAACACAAAACTATAATGTTCGGTTGGAAAGCGGCCAACCGGCACGCTTTCCAGCGGCGACGCGGTTGCGCGCCGCTTTCCTCAACCAAAAGAGTTTTGAAGGTTTTGTCGGTTTTGTGACTTTAAACATCAAAATCCTTCAGTTTGGTAACCGTGTCGATCGTATTCACTTCGCCATCGATGGGCTTGTAGTACACCTTGACGAAAGCCACATCGCGCAAGTAGTCGATATGCCCCACCTCCACCTTCGAGATGTCGAGGCCCGTACGCTCGATGAGGTCGGCCTTCAGGTCTTCCTCTTTGCCGTGCTTGGTGTTCTCGATGCGGTCATAAAGGATAATCTTCGTGGCCGTATGTCTCAATATCTTCGTGCCGTCCAAGAGCCATATCACCAACACCGTCAACAGGTTGACCATAACTAGTTCAGCATAGCTCGTCGAGAGCGCCATGCCGTTGACGATGCTCAAGCCCATCACCACGAAGAGATAGGTCATCTCACGGATCTTAATGGTCTCCGTTCGGTAACGGATCATGCCGAAGATGGCGAAGAGGCCCAAGGCATAGGCGATGTTCATCTTCATGTTCTCCATCAGCGAGATGATAAGGAAGATGACCACCGCAAACATGATGAAGGTGAAGTAATAGTCCTTGCGGTTGGCTTTCTTGTAATAGAAGCAATGGATGATGACCCAGCACACGATGAGGTTGAAAACGAAGCGGAGGAGCATCGTCCACAGGCTCTGGGCGTCGAAAAGCGGTACACCCAAGAAGTCCATGCTCGAAGCATCGCCGCCAAACTCGCGCGCAATGTCAGGATCGAAGTCCTGCATGTTGATTTGTAGTAGGTTCATATTGTTGTCTTTTTAGCTACTGGCTCTTGGCTACTGGCTCTTGGCTGCTTCAACCAAAGGGAAGGTCATTCCTTCTCGAGAAGCTGCCAGAGGCCAGAAGCCAGAAGCCAAAAGCAATTATTTATTTGTCTTCAGTTTTTCTATTCTCCTAAGCTTTTTCTTAAACCGGTTCTGCTTCACCTCGGGGCGGGTCATGCAGGTACCGATGCAGTATTTGCTGACCTTGAAGGGTCGGATTCTCAATTCAAAGAGCACGTCTTTCAGCAGCGAGTGGGCGCGTCCGTCTTGTTTCAGTTCCATCACGGCGAGGGGCGCCATCGAGGCAGTATTGCCATTACGCAGGTTCTCGAAACGCAAGTTGCAGTCAATGGTGAGACGCTCGGTCTTGTCGT
Organism: Bacteroidales bacterium; assembly: GCA_017395365.1. Lineage (GTDB taxonomy): Bacteria > Bacteroidota > Bacteroidia > Bacteroidales > F082 > Limimorpha. The sequence goes on along the minus strand of JAFPUN010000020.1, from coordinate 81,564 downwards.
AGTTCACCAAAGTGAAACGGTCGAAGATGGTGACTAGATGCGGACTCAACGAGTTGACCGGATAAGGCTGTCTCTCGGCCAAGAAGGCTGCTGCCTCCGGGTTGTCAAGGATGTTGGCGATGGGTTCCACCTCGATGCGTTTCTTCTTCGTCCGTCCCTTGTTGTTCTTGTGCTTCACCTCGCAGAAGGTCAGGTGGGAGTCGACATAGGTACGCACCCGCACCTTGTCGCGCACCAGATGGCGGTCATGGTGGATGAGATACATCGTCAACTCGGGTGTGTCGTAATACACCGTGCTGTATGGCGACAGGCGGTGGCCTTCCACCTCCTGGGCATAGTAGCTGTCTTTGATTCCCAACAGAATCGCACGAAGCTGGTCTTCCGTCACCACATATTTCGTGTCGATGCGGTTCATCAGCTTCACGGCACTCATCTCATCGAGCGTGATGGGCTTCATGCCTTGCACTATGTCGAGAATCTCCTCCACACCAACCTTATTTGGGGACGTACTCGTAGGTCTTCACCGACTCCAGCTTGCCATTGGGGTAATAGTTCTTCTGGCATTTTTTGGTGCCGTCTTCGTTGTACTCGTACTTCTTGATTCTCGACACCTTGTCGCGGTCATTGTACTCGATTTCGCGCACCACCTTGGCAGTAATGTCACTATTGGCGGGATACTCGAAAACGATGCGCCATTTCTGTCCATAGCTGGCATATTCGATCTCCTCGATCTTGCGGCCCATCTCATCGTAGGTCGTCACGCGGTCGAGGAAGGCGCGCTTGTCGCCCGCCGCTGTGTTCCATTCCTTCAGCACCATGCCCTTGCGGTTCTCACGCTTGACGATGGTGCTCTCTGAGACCGACTGGGCAAAGCAACCGACACTAATGGCCACAAAAGCCATAATAACCAATAACTTCTTCATATTCAATTTCTATATTTAAAATTCATCACTCTGCATTCATCATTCTGCATTACACATTAATGATCACTTCAAATTGTTCAAGAAGCTCATAGACCTGTCCCGCCTCTTCCACCATAATGGTCTGGAACACGAAATCAGGCACCTCGTTGAAGTCTTGGGTCACCGTATAGACCTCATATTCACCAGGCTGAAGCTTCTGGAAGGCAAAATACCCATCGGGACCCACACGGGTATCGTCGAAGGGGATGTCGTCGCCCACACGGCGGATGTAGACACGGTGTTCGCAGGCCCAACCCTCACCACGATAGCTGCCGTTATGGTAATAGGCAGCATGCACACGACCTTTCACCACGGAGGTGCCATAGGCCTTGCCGTCGTGGATATAAAGTGTCGGTACATTTGCAATGGTTCCGCGCTGCAGTTCCACGGTCTCACTCACCGCCACTTTCTCGCCGGAAGGCAAAGTGGAATAGGCGAACACGGTGTAGTTGCCAGGACGCAGATATTCAAACCGATACATGCCATTGGCATTGGTCTCGGCATCGTTGCCGAAATAAGCTTCATCACCATAAACGATGAAGACATCGGTCTTGGCCGCAACCATCGTATCGGGGGTCAGGGTGTAGTCGTCATCGGGATGATGCACCAGCTTCACGAAGCCTTGCACTGTTCCAGTACCGCCCTCTCCAGGGCCTTTGTTGCACGATGGCATCACCAAGGCAGATGCAAGCAATACCATCAGAGAAACTGTAAATCTATTCATTTGATTGATAGTTGATTTTTCGGGTTACAAAAATAGAAAAAAGCAATTTCACATGCTTATTGTTATCCAATTATCATACCAATTGCCATAAAAACATTGAAAACTGTCAAATATTGGCACAGATTTTCTTCAGCACATCAACAAAGGTCAGCACATCCTGTTCGGGAATCCCTTTCAGAGCTTGTTCCATTGTTGCTATGGCCAATTGCTTGGTGGAATCCTTCAAGGCCATACCTTCCTTTGTGACCACGATATTGTTCACACGCCGGTCTTCCTTGGCTACCGAGCGTGTCACAAGGCCCTTCTTCTCCAGGTTATCGATAAACTGCGTCACCGAGTTCTTGTCCTTTTGGATGATGAAGGCGATGGCCTGCTGGGTGAGCGTACCTTCGTTCCAAAGCGTATCCATCACAAGATATTGCTCCGCCGTCAGGTTGACATTGTTCTTCTTGAAGACTTCCGCCAAATGCTTTTTGAGTCTGCAATTCAGGATGTTGACATAAACACCAGCTTGTTTTACGAGTATCATATTATCACATTTTTGGGATTATCTCAACTATTGGAAGTGCAATAATACGAAAATTATGGATTATCGATTGTCTCTAACCGAAATAATCCGAAAAAAAACACACTTGTTCAGATACGCTCCCTCGCTCCTCGGTCGGTATGACATAAAAAACACCGCCTGCCTATGGACACGCTCCCTTTCGGTCGCTACGTCATAGGCAGACGGTTTTCAGTGCCGTTAGGACTGAACCCGCATTGGGTTCGTCTATGGGTTCATCTATTCCTCCTTGCGTTTCTTGCCCACGAGGTAGGCCGCGCCAAGGCCCAGCAGCACGGCGATGCCGCTGCCCAGCGGAGTCGTTTCACCGTTGCCATTGACGTCATTATCATAGTTGTGATTGTCCACAATCATAGGCGTGGTGAGATCACGACCACCTGCTCTTTCTGCATTGGATTTGCCAAGCAGGCTTTGGGCATAAGCGCCGAGTCCCATCGTGAGGACGATTGCGATTGTCAGTGCGAGTTTTTTCATTGTATTTTAGGTTTTTATGTTTTATTCAACTTTTACTTTCGTTTTTCTGTTTGTTTGGCTATGGCCTCTGACTATGGCCTATGGCTCGCTTCACCCAAGGTGACTATGACAGCGCTTTGGCTGAAGCAAGCCATTGGCCATAGGCCATGAGCCATAGTTATTTCACCACAATCTTCTGCGATCTCACGCTATCGCCGTTAACAAGACGAATCACATAGACGCCTGGAGCGAGGTCGAGTTGCTTGTCGTAGCTGCCACTGAAAGTATCGCTACTCACAATGCGTCCAGTCATGTCGATGAGCTGCAAGGAAGAATAGTCCTCAACGCCGAACAACACAAGATGACCGTCGCGCATGAAGGCGAAACTGTCGTCGTCGACGCTGCTGCCTTGGGCAAAGACCAACTTGAAGCGCGAGGCATAGTCGGTGGTCTTGGCATCAAAGTCGTATGAAGGCGTCGTCAAGAGGTCGACATCGGCACCCGTCATGTTATCGATGAGGTGGAGATAGCTCATCTCGGCGTCTTCCATGCTCACGACGAGCGAATAACGACCATTTTCGGCGGCAGTGAAATTAAGCGGCATCTCGCCGATGGCACCCACATGCGCCACAGCATATTCCTTGTTGTCCATCGGGAAATAGATGCGGTTGGGGTCTGCCAGCAGGTCGAGCTTGCCGAGGTTGGCGCCTTCGGAGAAGCGCAAACGGGCACGGTCGAGACGATTGCCAGTGCGCGACTTATTCAAATCGATGTTGACAATGGCGGTAGGTTCAGCCTGTTGACCTTCACGAACTTTGGTGAACGTAACCGACTGGTTTGCCTGGGTGGCCTGAACGAAGACACCTTCGCTTGCGGCCAGTGTGCCATTGGCGGCAATGAGGTTGTTGCTCGAACCGTCAATCTTGTAGAAGTTGCCTGCCAAGTTGGCGCCGCAAGTAAACGGGTTGCCGACAAGGTTCCAACCTGCATAGGTGTTGCCTTCGGTATAGCTGAGCGGGACCTGCACGTTTTCTGCGGTGACAGGATCACCATTGAACTTCAACGTCACATCGTTGCTGTTGGCATAAAGGTAGCCCTTGGTATTGACCAACTTGGTGAAGTCGTCATGGTTCGCCTTGTAGTTCTGCCATTCCGAGCCCTCCTTGCTTTCGTCGAACCTATAGAGGTCGAAAGTGGAATTCGCCATACCTTCCACAGTATATGGCGCAATGTCGGCAGCGACAGGTGAGGCAATCAGTTTCCACGTATCTATATTTTCGTATCCACTAATTGGAAGGTCTAATACCGGAGTAGTTAGCTTACACGACACTGGAAGAGTATTACTCTCTCCACAATCTGATTGGACCTGCACATAATACGTAGTGTTGGGCGTGAGCAGATTCAACCCATAATTCTCAGTTAGCACACTAACAGGATCGTTCCATTGAACCGTAGGCAGGGTGAGGTTGTCAATATAAAAGTTATTACCACCAGCTGTAGAAACATAATATAGGATGGCAAAATAATCACCTCCCTTGAATTGGCCTAAATCCACTTCATAGTGCTTGATGTCGTCTGTTTCCCAATCAGAAAAGACTTCTTCAGAATCCGATAGCCTTAAATAATCCCTAATCGTAGTGCTGCTGGCGGTTGCTGGGTCTCCGTGATAGACACCAACATTTACAAAGGCATCATTTACGTTAGTCCCACTCCATCTTGCATCAAAACTAACAGTACCTGCACATGATGAGATTGGGACAAGTAGCAAAGCAGACTTATTAAAGCCAAACGAATAATCGCCATCTATTTTGCCCTCATTGTTTATTTCGAAGGTTACGTTGTCATCAAAAATCGGGTAGCCATTAGCTTTAGTTGAAGTAAAATTATAGATATACCAGTTCGTTGGCAATTCGGAATAGTTTTCAAAGTCATAAATGCTGTATGAAACATCACTACCGTACTTTAACTGCCATTGTGTTGCATTGCCCACATTTTCCCAATTCACTGAAGCCGAAGTTAAGAAAACATCTGCTGCATTCATATTCTGGGGAGAATAACAATAGTCATCAGCGGATGGCATTGTATAAGTGAAGAACGGGGAATCGGCTGATGGTATTAAACTTTGATTAGTTGAGGCATCATAATTATAATGAGCGTAGATTTGATTACCATCAGGACCATAAAATGTATAAGACCAATACCAAGGATAATTACTATTACCCTTAACCCAATAAAAATCGTACGTTCTTCCAGGGCACAAAGACAACGTTCCCATCCTATAGTATTTATGATGATCCGTATACAAATACAAATTATCCACTTCAATCTCTGTTTCATGATCGACAATCCTGATGCGATGAGGACCTTCTACTACTGTTGTATAAAAATAAAAGAAACTATAATTGATTTCATATTTGTCTTCGGCATCACCAATCGGAGTGGTTGGGACTTTAACATAATCACTGGCTACATTACTCAAGCTACCATCAAAGCATTGGGAGTACACTCTCACATAACAATACTTACCCGCCTCAGATTCTCCATACGGAATTGAATAAGATGGGAACCAGCATGGCTCCAACTCAGACCAAGCATCCGATCCAAATCTATATTGTACCAACCATTGCGTTTCATCGCCTCCAGGCTCCCATGTTACTATAGCCGAAGACTCACCAACTTCTACATTGACATTTGTCGGGGGATCACAAAAGGGGTTGGTTTTAAACGAACAATTCACCCAATCGCTCACACCCTCATCGTACACAGCGCGAACAAAAGCCCTGTAGTTAGTGTTTGATTCCAAACCTTCAATAGAGCAATTGCAGTCCGTAACTCGAATCGGTTCAGATGTGGGAGTAGTTTGAGAATTGTTTAATTCCATACAGACATCATAGCCTATGCAACTATTGTCAGTGGGAGCCGTCCAGGTAAAATCAACGCTATGAGATTCTAACGTTTGATAATCATAACTAAAGTTTGTGGGTTCTTCAAAATACCAACTAACAGAAAAATCATCCACATACGCAGGTGGATCCATCCCACCAAGGCCGGCAGACCCATTTATCCAAGCAAAGACGACTTTATAGTCGCCTGCCTCTGCCACTGAAACCGTGACCGTTTTTGATTCCACAGTTTGTTTTCTGTGCAGTTTCTCTTTTCCATCAAGAAACAGCCACCCCTCAGGATCGCTTCCCTCAATGGTAAACCTGCTGTCGGGCTCATCATTTGCATTCAGTTCCGTCGTAGCAGGTATCAAAGCCACACGTAGATAACCATTATGATAGTCAGAATTAGAGCCATTAGCCCTCCAATTATAACTAAACGTATACCGACCCGGGGTAACAACAAATACTTTTGAAGCATAAACCGCTGCGGGAGCAGTGAAGTCGTAGGTGTTACTATAATAGTCACTATCACTCGAAATAAACAATCCATCTGTAACAGAATAAACACCCAGATTTGTGGAAACAGCCGGATCTGTGGAGCCATAATACCACTTGTTCGTCATCGAGCCATTGGTCAAAGTCCATTGGCATTCCGAACCTGAAAAATCATCGTTGAACGAATGCGTAGCATCAATTATGGCTGGTTCTGGTTCTTGCCCTTTCACACTCGCGGGCGCGAGCAGGGCGGACATCGCGAGGAGGAGAATTAAGGTTTTACCCCCCCCCATAAATCTTTGTAAAGTTTTCATTTTCAATAAATTAACGTTAATTTTAGATTGTTTCGATGGTGCAAAGGTACGAAATAAAGCATTACGCTCAATGGAAAATATTGATTTTGTGGTTTTTTCGGAGCTTTTTCAAAAACAAGACAGGACCATTATCCTTCTTTTGTCCAAATCTATACTTTTTTACCTACTTTTGGACGAAAATCAATAAACTTTCGTCCAAATCTATGGTTTTTTACCTGCTTTTGGACGAAAATCAAAAAAAAGACCGTTCATAGATACGCTCCCTTGCGGTCGGTATGACATAGGTAGGCAGTTTTCAGTGCCGTTAGGACTGAACCCGCATTAGGTTCGTCTATGTGTTCATTCCGTTGAAGGTCTGACATAGACATAGCCCTTGCCCTGCTCAAGCGACGTAAGCGTTCCCTCCCAGGCCGTGCCATTGTAGATGGCGAAGCCTCCGTCTTGCGAGATGATCTTGTCGCCATCGGAAGGCGTGATGTCAAGTGTGTTGAGAGCCGTGGCGATGACAGCTGTCTCGCCCGTGTAGCCAATCCAATTCGTGCCAGCCGAAATGCTGTTGACAGGTGTTGTAAGGATACCCGTCACGCTGACATTTTCAATTGCGTCATCGGTTTGCAGTTTGTACATCTGTCCAGGTTCGAGGTTAACATCGTCGGCCACCACATTGTTCTCACTCTCCTTCGAGTAGATAGCAATTCCGCTGATGGCAGAACGCAGTTGTTCTGCAGTGATCTGCACCATGGGTGCCCACCAGTTCCAGCCGGCAGAGAGCGCGATGGGCATTTCGGAGGTTGGGGGATTGGTGATGCTGATGTCGTCAATATAGACATCAATACCGTTTCTGCTCTCATCGGCGGCATCAATCATGATGACCAAGTAGGTGTTGGTTGTATTGGCAGGGATAGTGTATCTGTACTCTACGTAAGAGGTTGTCAAAGCCTGTTCAGCGAAGGCCGTGAAGGTGTTTTCATCCGTCGGGTCGCTCATCGTGCCAATCTTGAAGGTGCTGTTGGCGTAGAAGCATCTGGCCAATAAGGTCACCTGCTTGCCTGCCAGGTCGCTCATCGGGGGCAGGATGGCGTATTGTGGCTGAGGATCGTAAGTAGTGATGTGGTTGCTGTTGTATTGGGCATACGAAGCGAAATACAAGGTATTGTCTTCTGAACTGCTGGTAAGACTTGGATAGTTGCAATAAGGACTGTCGGTGCTTGTGTTGATTCTATTCCAACAGATAGGCAACACGTTGTTGATAGCGTAGTAGCTGTTGAAATCCTCCATATAACCCAATGCCGGTCGGCTATCGCAGGTGGAAACGCCCTCGGGCATCAAAGACACTTCCACGTCGTCGATGAAGCAGGCATAATTATTATTTGAAGACCAGCAGAACGCCAAGCGTTTTGCGTCGGCAGGGATGATGTCAAGATAGATGTTCATTTGTGTCATTTCCGTAGGGATGTTGGTATAATAAGAATAACCCAATGGAATGAATTGGTTGTAAATATCAGTTACCTCCTCATCGGTGATGTAGCCCAATTCGAATTTGCCATAGTTTTGCATTTGAGCTTTCATCCAGAAGCTGATTTGCAGTTCGTCCAATGGGTTGGTGAACTCGGGCAGGACAACAAAACTAAGGCCACCTGTAAGTATCAAAGCATTGGAGCCTTGGTGGACATACCACTCCGGAATAGAGAATGTGAAGACGTGCGGGAGTGTGCTGTTGTTAGCGGTGTTGTAGCTTTCCCAGCAGTAGGGCATGTCACCATTTTCATCGAAGCCAAAACCCTCGTAGCTTTCGAAGTCTTCGGTCCAAGAATGTTGGGCATCGACAGTGATGGCTACGCATTCTGTGGTGAAGCTTACACTCGTGCTCCATTCGCTCGTATCGTCGTTTCCGCAGTCGGCTTTCACGCGGGCGTAGTAGGTGGCACCAGAGGTAAGACCTTCAAGAGTTGTGGTCGCATTGTCGCTCACATCCACGGAAGTGGCTCCGGTGAAGTCGGAAGCCGTGCCGTATTCAAGCACCCAATTGTTTTCGTTGCCGCCAGAGGTCCAGCTCAATGTAGCGCTGTTGGCGGTCACGGCCGAAACGGTGAGAGCGGTGGGAACGGGGCAAGTGGGAATAACCTTTACGACAAAATTATCCATATAGAATGTGCCAAGGTTTTGGCTCTCGCCATACAGAATGATGTAGCAAGGGCCGCTGACACCGATGGGCAGTTCGTAGGTGTACCAACCTGAAGCTTCTTCGGCAGGGATGTGGTTATTGTCAGTGGCTCCATAGTAGAGGCTGATGAAGGCCAATTCCGTGGCTCCTTCTATTTCGCCGTTGGTGCTGGCATAAACCTTGATGCCTTCTGCTGCGTATGAGGCATCAGCGGAAGAACGATACGCATCGATGACAAACTGGTAGTTGGCGTTAGGCAGGTCCATTGCTGGCAGCACGAGCTTGGTCTGTGTGCCGACTGCCATCCTATTGAGGTAGATTGTGTGAGTTTCATTACTGCCCGAGGCATAAGTGGAGATTCTAAAATTATAACTGCCATTGCCGGATATATGTTCGTTCACCCAACATAATTCATAGAACTCGCCACTGTAATAATCATCAAAGTTCTCGCTCCACGGGAAGGTGGTGACGAAATCGCACTGGGTGGTAAAGGTTGTGCTGATCCAGTCGCTCGTATCGCCGTCTCCGCAGTCGGCTTTCACGCGGACGTAGTATACAGTGCCTGAGGTTAGGCTGTTGAGGGTTTCGGTGGCATCGCCGCTCACGGGCACGGAAGTGGCTCCGGTGAAGTCGTATTCCGTACTGTATTCAAGCACCCAGTTGCTCTCTTCGCCGCCAGGGGTCCAGCTCAATGTTGCGCTGTTGGTGGACACGTTGGTATAAGTGAGGTCGGTGGGAACGGGGCATGTTGGTATGACAATGTCGTCGATATAGACGCCATTACTTGTTCTGTTCGCATTGGCGGCATCAATCATGATGACCAAGTAGGTGTTGGTTGTACTGGCAGGGATAGTGTATCTGTACTCTACATAAGAGGTAGTCAAAGCCTGTTCAGCAATGGCCGTGAAGGTGTTTTCATCCGTCGGGTCGCTCATCGTGCCAATCTTGAAGGTGCTGTTGGCGTTGAGACCTCTGGCCCAAAGGGTCACCTGCTTGCCTGCCAGGTTGCTCATCGGGGGCAGGATGGCGTATTGGGGTTGCGGGTCATAATCGGATCCGGAAACCGAATGGAAACGCAAGCATTTAGTGCCTAAGTGAGCCGTATAATTATAAACCGTAGGATAGCCTTTATAATTGTCATCGGTGGTCGTGTTGATGTATTTCCAGCAGAGAGGCATAATGTGAACGGCCCCAGAAGTGGTGCCTGTTATGTCCTCGAAGTTTTCCGACCAGCCTCCTATAGGGATGTCAAAGGGAACGCAATCGGTGACGAAGCTCATGGTCGAGCACCAACGGCTCTCGTCGTCGGGACCGCACACGGCTTTCACGCGGGCGTAGTATTCAGTGCCAGGGTCAAGTGGGCTCAGGTCCGTTTCGGGGTCGGTGTTTACTTCGACTTCGGTATAGGTGTTAGCGGCAAATGTATTGTCAGTGCCGTATTGAAGCAGCCAGTTGCTCTCTTCGTCGCCAGGGGTCCAGCTCAGTGTGGCCTGGGTGGTGGTTATGTTGGTAGCAGTGAGAGTGGTGGGGGGCAGGCACGAGGGCAAGGTGGTGAAGTTGGTCTCGGCGTAATTGCTGTTGCCTTCGTCGTAGGTGGCCATCACTCGGAAGGTGTAGTCAGTGTCGGGCGTGAGGTTGGTGAGATTGGCCGAAGTCTCGGTTGTGGTGGCCAATGTGTTCCACGAGCCTCCTTCAGGCATGTATTGGTATTGGTAGCCCGTAGGCGTGCCCGTGGTGGGAGCCTCCCATGTGACGGTGGCCGTGCGTGCGGTGATGTCGCTCACGGCGAGGTTGCGCGGCTTGGGGGTGGATGTCACCTCGATGGTCATCCTCAAGTTGGGCAGACTAGTGGTGTAAGATTTGCTACCGCTATAAGTGGTCGGATTGAATGATTCAGGAATGGGGTCATTAGTATCACTGTAGGCATACACCACTTGGTATGAGGTCACGGCGGTATAGTAAAACCTGCTGCTACTATAATTATCAATCTTACCGCAATGGACGGCAATGACCAAGTTGCTTTCGCCATCGTAGTCGAAAGGCGTGTCGAGTTCAAACTCGTTCCAGCCGGTGGTGATGCTCCATAGGCCGTTGCCCGTGGCGGAATAGTCGTAAACGAGCGTCAAGTCGTTGTAAGCTATGAAGTCGGAACCGCTGCTGAACGAGGTTTTGCTTGTATGGCCCATATAAATCTTCACTTTGCGGGCGTATGTGTTTGCTGAAGATGAATTGAACGCGATCTTGGTGATGGAGCCAGCCGCGTCGAGACCAGCGTTTTGTATTTGCGAGGCGGTGTAAATCATCTGGTCGTAGCTACTCTTGTAGTTGCCAAACAGAGGGGCATAGCCTGTAGTACTCGTTCCGTTGCCAATGGTCACGGTTTCCTGTGCTGTCGCCCTCCACGGCACGAAGAGTGCGAGGAGGAGGAGAAGAGGTAAATGTCTTGTTTTCATCAATGTAATGTTTTATTTGTTAATTTATTGTTTGTTAGATATTTGCGAGGTTATAAAACAGCGAAGGCACGCGTCTCGACGAGACGTATGCCTGGCGTATATGAAAAGATATGAAATCGGAAGCACGAAGGCCAAGTCAGTGGGGTTAAAGCATTTTACCCCCCCCAATATCTCATTAAGTACTTGATTTTCATGCTGTTATGATGCTTTTTTGATATTTTCACGCTACAAAGGTACGAAATAAAGCATTACGCCCAATGGAATATATTGATTTTGTGGTTTTTTCGGTAGCTTTTTCAAAAACAAGACAGGACCTTTATCCAACTTTTGTCCAAATCTATACTTTTTTACCCACTTTTGGACGAAAATCAATAAACTTTCGTCCAAATCTATGGTTTTTTACCTGCTTTTGGACAAAAATCAAAAAAAAGACCGTTCATAGATACGCTCCCTTGCGGTCGGTATGACATGAACGGTCGTTTTTTAGACTGACACAAGGCTTACTCAATCCTCATATTCGGCACCTCGGTACCGTCGTAGAAGCCCTTGTCGAGTTTCTCCTTCACCTCCTTGAAGGCATTCAAGGTGTAGTTGACGTCGTCCATCGAGTGAGCCGCTGTCGGGATGATGCGGAAGATGATCATGCCCTTGGGGATGACGGGATAGGTGATGACCGAGCAGAAGATACGGTAGTTCTCGCGCAGGTCCATGGCAATGTTGGTGGCTTGCACCACATCGCCTTGCACGTGCACCGGCGTCACGCAAGCCTCGGCAGGACCGATGTCGAAGCCCAGGTCACGGAAGCCCTTTTGCAAGGCACGAGTCACCTTCCACAGCTGTGCACGAAGAGCATCGCCTTCGGCGCTGCGGATGATCTCCAAACGCTTCTCACAGCCTTCCACAATAGCCAGCGGCAAGCTCTTGGCATACATCTGCGAACGCATGTTATAACGCAGATACTCGATGACATACTTCGGACCGGCCACGAAGCCACCGATAATAGCCATGGCCTTGGCATAGGCACCAATATAAATGTCGATGTCATCCATCACGCCGAAGTGCTCGGAGGTACCGCGACCGTTGGGACCCATCACGCCGAAGCCGTGGGCGTCGTCGATGAGGATGCGGAAGCTGTATTTCTTCTTCAAGGCCACGATGCCGGCAAGGTCGCCCAAAGCGCCCGTCATGCCATACACGCCCTCGGTGATGACGAGGATGCCGCCGCCCGTCTTGGCCACCACCTCTGTGGCGACCTTCAGCTTCTTTTCCAGGTCTTCCATATTGTTGTGGCGGTATTTGTATTTGTTGCCGATATGCAAACGGATACCGTCGAGCAAGCAGGCATGGGCCTCGTTGTCGTAGACGATGACATCATGCGGGCTGGTCAAGGTGTCAATGGTTGACACAATGCCTTGATAGCCAAAGTTGAACAGATAAGCGGCTTCTTTCTTCTCGAAATCGGCCAGCTCATGCTCGAAATGCTCGTGCATGCGGGTGTGACCCGTCATCATGCGGGCGCCCATAGGGGCAGCAAGGCCGTATTTGGCAGCCGCTTCGGCATCCACGCGACGAATCTCGGGGTGGTTGGCCAAACCCAGATAATTGTTCAAGCTCCAGCAGAGCACTTCCCTGCCGTTGAAGGTCATGCGCGGTCCGAGTTCGCCTTCCAGACGCGGAAATGCGAAATAACCATCGGCGCGTTCGCGGTATTGCCCGATCGGGCCACCGGAATCCTTTGATATTCTTTCGAAAATGTCCATTATTTTAGTTTTAAAGATGAAAACTCAAGTTCAAAAATGTATCAAGTGCTATTTACCGCAACCGTCATTGCGGACTTGATCCGCAATCTCCTGATCAGAAGGGAGACACCTTTGATTCAGGAGATGGCAGATGTACCACCGCCATGACGGCAATAGGGAAAAGCATCCCTACCAAAAGCGACCACAAAATTAGTAAATATATTGATTATCCCAACATGAAGGAATTATTTTTATCTTTGCAGCGAATTATAATGCGAGCTGGGTCTCCCAGCCCCGTAGGGGCGACAGGACATTAAGCAGGCGACGTGAGTCCCTGTGCGAGACCCGACTCGGAAAAACAAAAGACCGTGTTAGACCTCAAAAACAAAACCGCCCTCATCACTGGTGGCGGGACAGGCATCGGGCAGAGCATCGCGCTGCATCTGGCCCAAGAAGGCTGCCACGTTGTGCTGACAGGCTTGGGCATCGACGACCTGAATAAGACCAAGTCGATGTGCGAGCAATACGGTGTGAAAGCCTATGCCACCGAGACACAACTCGATGACTACAGCTCCATCGACCGGCTTTATGACTATGTCATGGAGCAAGGTCTCAGCATCGACCTCTTCGTGCTCAACGCGGGCATCTCGCAACGCGAGAAGGCCCTGGACACCGACATCAGCGTGGACGAGAAAATCCTGAAAATCGACTTCCTCAGCGGCGTCTACCTGGTGAAAAAGTTCAAGGAGATGATTCTCGCCAAGGAACACGTGCAGTTCAGCGTCACCACTTCCCTATCGGGCTTGTTCGGTTTCCCGCTGCGTTCAGCCTATTGCGCCGCCAAGCATGCCTTGTTCGGTTTCTACGAGTCGCTCGAGCTAGAGTACGACAACATCAACGTCACCTTCCTCATCCCTGGGCGTATCAACACGCAAATCAGCAAGAGCGCCCTACATGGCGACGGCACGGCTCATGCCAAGATGGACGCGGGACAGGCCAACGGCCTCAGCGTGGAGAAATGCGGAGCCATCGCCGTGCGCGCCATCAAGCGGCAGAAACACCGCAAGCTCATCGGGCGTACGGAACTGTTGATGGCACACATCCATAAATATTGCTTACCTTTGTATTATAAATTATCAAGAAAGATTTCAGCTACATAACAGAGATTCCCTATCGGGAATGGAGTAAAGGTATGTTTTTCTTGCGGCGGCAGAAAGAACCATAGAACAGTAAATCCCACAAGCCGCCGCGGTTTACAACAACGAGAGATTCTCCATTCCCGAAGGGAATCTCCCTTCAAAAACAACCAACCATGAAAGAGAAAATCATCTGCGGCATACAACAAGTGGGCATCGGAGTCAACGACTTCGTGGAAGCCTGGAAATGGTATTATGACAACTTCGGCTTCGAGGTCAAGATCGTCGACGACGAAGGCGTGGCAGAGCGCATGCTCCCCTACACGGGTGGCAAGCCCCAACCGCGTCGTTCGGGCATCGCCGTCAACATCCGCGGCGGCGGCGGCTTCGAGATCTGGCAACCCAAAGGCCGCGAACTCAACTACCTGAAAGAGCCCGTCAAATTAGGCGACTTGGGCATCCTCATCGCCAAGGTGAAGGCCCCTGACATCGAAACGGCTTACAACACCTTTGTCAATAAAGGGCTCGATGTCATCAGCCCCGTCATGACCTCACCAGCGGGACAGAAGGAATTCTTCATGAAAGACCCCTATGGGAACCTTTTCCAATTGGAGCAGGACGACTATGTCTTCATCGACGAGAAGAAGGCCACGGGCGGTGCCAACGGCGCCGTCATCGGCGTGAGCGACATCGAGCGTTCCCTCCCCTTCTACACGAAGTTGTTGGAATACGACAAGGTGGTCTTCGACCAGACCGGCGTCTTCGAAGATCTCCAAGCCATTGAAGGCGGCAAAGGCACTCTGCGTCGTGTCATCTTGGAGCGTTCCAAGCCCATCGAAGGCCCCTTGAGCCGCATTATGGGCACCTCGCATCTCGAGCTCATCCAAAGCGTTGATGCGCCGGGCAAGAAACTCTATGAAGGCCGCTATTGGGGCGACCCGGGCTACATCCACCTCTGCTTCGACGTGCGCCACATGGACGCCGTCAAGGAGCAGACCGAAGCCATGGGGCATCCCTTTGTCTGCGACAGCGGCGCCGACTTCGGCATGGGCGACGCCAACGGCCACTTCACTTATGTGGAAGACCCCGACGGCACCCTCATCGAGTTCGTCGAGACCTTCAAGATACCGATTGCGAAGAAGTTTGGCCTCTACCTCAACCTGGCCAACAAAGACGACCGCAAGCCTTTGGGCATCCTCAAGCTGCTCCGATTTGCAAAAGTCAAACGCGAGAGCATCAAATGACAACAAAAAAAACAGCCGGCTCATCGAGTCGGCTGTTTTGTTGATCCGGATTTCAACAATCCTTATTTGGTGATGCCCAATTTGGCCTTCACATCCTTGGTGCAATCAACGGCGTTGTCGCCAACGAAGACGGCAGCACCAGTGGCGAGGTCGAGGACATAGGTATAACCCTTCTCCTTACCCACTGCATTGATGGCATTCTGGATCTTGTCGAGGATGGGCTTCAGCAACTCGGCACGCTTGTTCTCAAACTCACCTTCAGCGTTGACTTGGAACTGCTGGATACGGGTCTGCAGGTCAACGATTTCCTTCTCCTTCGACTGCTTCACCAGGTTCGACATTGTGGCTTGGTTGGCCTCATAGTCCTGCATCTTGGTTTGATACTCCTTGGCCATGGTCTCCAGCTGGCTCTGCAGCTCACCATAATACTTCTCCAAGCTCTTCTCGGCCTTGGCCTTGTCAGGCATGGCGTCGAGAATCTCGGCCGTATTAACATGTGCAATCTTCACTTGGGCTTGAGCCACACCGCTCATCACGAAAAGGGCAACACCCAGAAACAATACTTTGAATAACTTGTTCATTTTATTGACTTTTAACGATTTAACTCTATTTTTCAAGACAATTGAGCCGCAAAGATACAAATTATTTGCTTCCAATCAGAATTTATCGCTTATTTCTTACTAGGTTTGACATTGCCTCTGCCACCACCCGAGGTGCCGCTGTTGGAAGCGCCCGTGCCAGTACCTGCACTAGCTCTGCGACGATCTTCACGGCGAACGGTCTGCATGACATTGCCGAGTTGGTCGAGTACATCATCGCTGACATCGTTCTTGTCGGAGGCATACAATACTGAAGTACCCGAAGCAAGGTCAAGGATGAAGGCATAATTCTTGGATTGTGCCAGGTCCTTCATCGCGGTGTAGACCTTCTCCTGAATGGGTTGGATCAATTCAGTGCGTTTTTGGTAGAGTTGGCCTTCGGCACCGAAATACTGCATCTGCAGGTTCTTGGCCTCTTGTTCCTTGTCGACGATGGCCTGCTCACGGGCACGCTTCTGGTCTTCCGAGAGGAGCAGCATGTCGGTCTGGTATTTGCTGTACATCTCCGACACCTTGTCGTAAACGGCCTTCACTTCTCTTTGCCATTTCTCCGAAAGGGCATTCAGTTCAGCTTGTGCATCACCGTATTCCGGAATGTTCTCCATGATGTATTCCGAGTCGACGTACACGATTTTCTGTCCACCGCCAAGCTGTGCATTGGCAGTCATGATGCCGCCACAAACCAAGGCAGCGGTCAAGATCAAAGTTTTTAATGCTTTCATTGTGTTATAGTGTTTCTAATTGTTTCCTTGTTTGCTATATCAATAATCGTTCCATTTTTTCTGACGCGGGACCGTGAGACACGAGACGCAATCCCCAATCCCCATTCCTCATTCAGCATTCAGCATTAATCAATGGATCCTCCAATGGAGAAGTGGAACTGACTATGATTATTGCCAGATGAGCCGTAGACATCGTCGAAGCCGTAGCCCCAGTCGAGACCCAACAGGCCGAACATAGGCAGGTAGATACGCACGCCAAGACCTGCCGAACGCTTCACATCAAACGGGTTGAAGTTATTGAACCCAAGCCAACAGTTGCCCGCCTCCAAGAAGGTAAGGGCGTAGATGGTGGCCTGCGGATTCAAGGAGAGCGGATAACGCAGTTCCAAGGTGTATTTTGTCATTATGTTACCACCATTGCCACCCGTCCCAGAATTGCTGTAATAGCCTGGGGTAAGCGAATTGTTGGCATAGCCACGCATACCGACGAGTTCACGACTGTCGACCGAATAAGTGGCCAAACCGTCGCCACCAAGGAAGAAACGATGGAAGGGCGTGGGGCCGATTTGATCGTTGTAATGGCCCAGATAGCCGAAACGCACACGGGTCATCATGACGAGTTTTTCATACAACTCCGTATACCAAGCCGCCTTGAAGGTCCAGCGGTGCATCTCAATCCACTTGTACTTCTCGTTCTCCGAGAGGTTGGTGTAGTTCTTGTCCGAAAACAGCGAATAGGGAGGCGTAATCTCAAGGCTCAACTGGAATTCGGAACCATTACGCGGATAGATGGGCTGGCTCACCGAGTTACGCGACAATACAAAGTTGTAACTAATCAAATTGAACTTGCCATTACCATCACCGACATTCAGATAGCCCGACTGGTAGTTGTTCAGGCTGTAGCGCTTGAAGTTGAGGCCTTGATACACGGAGAAATAGTCGTCGGGCCAGGTCAAACGGCGACCCAAACCCACGGTGCCGCCCGTCATATTGAACCAACCATTGTCGGTTGCTGTTTTTTCCCCGTATTTGGAATAGAACGACTGGTAGATAGAGAAGGTGAACGCGTTGGGTTTCTTGCCACCGAGCCAAGGTTCGGTGAATGACAGGCCATAATAGAGGTAATAGCGGCCCAAGGTACTCACATTGAGCGATAGTTTCTGTCCATCACCCATCGGCAACGGTTTCCATGCCTTCTTGTTAAAGATGTTGCGCATCGAGAAGTTGGAGAACTGCAAACCTGCTTCCAGCATCAGGTAACCGGCGGCGAAACCTGCCGAGAAACGGATCTGGTCGGCAGCGGCTTCCTCAACGCTATAGCCGATATCCACAGTGTTGTCCTCCATATTGGGCTGCACATCGGGAGGGGCAATCTCTTGGTTGAAGAAGCCCAATGTAGCCAATTCACGGATGGAGCGCACCACATCGCTGCGGCTGTAGAGCTGGCCAGGACGGGTGTAGAGCTCACGCAGCACCACATGGTCGTATGTCTTCGTGTTACCAGCAAGCGTCACATTGCTGATACGGGCCTGCTTGCCTTCGGTGAGACGCAGTTCGAGGTCGATGGAGTCATTCTCCACCGCCACCTCCACGGGGTCGACGCGGAAGAACAGATAACCGTCGTCCATATAGAGCGAACTGATGTCGAGGTTGGTCTCGCTATAGTTCAGGTTTTTATCAAGCAACTCCTTATTATACACATCGCCGGGACGCACACCTAAAATAGAATTGAGGGTCTCGTCGCTGTATTTCGTGTTGCCTGTCCAAGTGATGTTGCGATAGTGGTATTTGTTGCCTTCGTCGATGACGATGTCGATGCCCATATTCTTGTCATCGATCATATAGACCGAATCGCTGACGATGCGGGCGTCGCGGAAGCCTTTCGAGTTGTATTTCTCAACGATGAGTTTCTTGTCGGCTTCAAAATTGCTTTCAAGGAAACGCGACGACTTGAAGATGCGCGGGCGATAGTTATCGTAGAAATACTCCTCAACTCCGGTGATAGCCCTCAAGGGATGCAGGGTGACCACATCGGCAATGGTATTCACCACCAGCGGCCCCAACGGGTTAAGCGGGTCGAAATGGCCGCGCTGCTTGGTCTCCTTCATGGCAGCAAGCACCTGACCCTCGGTAAGGTTTTCGTTGCCCATCACATTGATCTTCCCGATTTTCACCTTGTTGCCCTTATCGATGTTGATGACCATGTCGATGTAGTTATCGCGGGCAGTGTCGGCCACTTGCTGGATGTCGATGTCGACCTTGCGATAGCCCTTCTCATAATAGAAGTTTTCAATGATGCGGGTTGTCTTAGTCAGCAGGTGGTCGGTGGCGATATCACCGCGCGAAAGGTTGATCTTGTTGCGGATATCATCGGCCTCGCTTTTCTTGATGCCTTTGAAAGAGAATTTCGACACGCGCGGTCGCTCTTTGATGACGATTTGGAGAAACACCTTGCCACCCACGATATCGGTGGCGTTGATGGCCACATCCTCAAACAGGCCTTGCTCCCAAATCTTGCGGATGCCATTCGAGATTTCGTCGCCGGGGATGGAGATGGTCTCGCCTACCCTCAAGCCAGCAATCATGCTCAACATAGAAGCATCGACATATTTGGCGCCCTCGACGACGACGCCGCCAATCTCATATTTCTGCGGACGCGCATAGTCGATTTCCGAGAGGTCGTCACCGATTTGGATTTGGGCAAAGACGCTGTGTCCGAAACCAAGAAAAGCCAGCAGCAACAGCGTTATAGGTAAATATCTCAATCGCATCATATTATCAATCAATCATTTGTTGGTTATTTGTTCGCTCGTCTTCCCGAAGCGGCGTTCACGACGCTGGTAGTTGAGGATGGCCTCATAGAGGTCGGCCTTGCGGAAGTCGGGCCAATATTTAGAGGTAAAATAGAGTTCGGAATAGGCCAGTTGCCACAACAGAAAGTTGCTGATGCGTTCCTCGCCGCTGGTGCGGATGAGCAACTCGGGGTCGGGCATGCCCGCCGTGGAGAGATAGGACGAGACCAATTGGTCATCGACCGCCTCGGGCTGCAACTTCCCCGCCTTCACATCCTCCGCCATGCGTCTTGAGGCCTGGGTGAGGTCCCAACGCCCCGAATAACTCAAGGCCAAGGTAAGCGTCATACGAGTGTTGTGGCTTGTGTCGTCAATGGCTTGCATGAGTTGTTCGTAGTTGGCTTTGGGCAGACTCTTCAAGTCACCGATGGCGTTCAACTTGATGCTGTTCTTGTTCATCGTGACCACCTCTTTCGTGATGGTGGTGGCCAGCAATGACATCAGACCGCTGACTTCTGCCAAGGGACGGTTCCAGTTCTCGGTGGAGAAAGCGTAGAGTGTCAGGTACTTCACCCCGATTTCAGCCGAAGCCTCGCTCACCTCGCGCACCGACTGGATGGCACTCTGATGGCCAAAGAGGCGTTGTTTGCCGCGTTCCTTGGCCCAACGGCCGTTGCCGTCCATGATAATGGCGATGTGCTGCGGCAGACGCTCACGGTCGATTTGTTGCATCAGTTGGTCTTTCAGTTCCATGGTCAGAATTTGCTTAAGTTACAGCCTCTGCCATCAGGCAGGTTGAATTTCCAGGTCAACGACACCCGCGCCATGCCGAACCAATCGTTGAAGGCGGCATTGCCACGCTGTTGGCCAGCAAGGTACTTGCCCGTCGGATCGGTCAAATCGTATTTATTCCCTTCATCGTCGGTGTACCAAGCGTGTTCCTCGGGATAAACCGTGGCCACATCGTCAAGGTAGTCTGTGAAGGTCTTCTGCATGCGCCATTCCATCGTGGCGGCCATGTGGCGTGAGAGCGAGAACTTCACGCCGAAGCCAAAGGGAATCGACACACCGATGGGGCTGGTCTTGCCAAACATCTTGTTGTACCACTTGGCATTGGGGTCTTCAGGACCTTCCGTAGCATGGTCGCTCAAGTCGACCAGCACATCACCCACAGTGGCGTAGGCCGTATATTGAAACACAGAGATGCCACCGAAGATATAAGGCGACACATTCTTTTTGGGGTTGCCAGTGTAGTATTCCAAGAAGTTGAACTCCGCCACGAGGCTGAAGTCGTTAATCGTGGAGGTGAAGTTCAAGCCACGCTCGGGACGCCAGTTGAGTTTGGTGTCGTCAGCCTTCACCTTGGCGCGGCTGTAGTCGAAACGGAATGTCCAGCGGTTGTTATAGTTGAACCTCACCAGGCCACCATATTGCAGGTCGGCCATGGCAAAAGGAATGACTGGGTTGAGGTCTCCCATATAGTAACTCGCGCCTCCATGAGGACCGATTTCCAGCGTTTTGGGGTCGTCAAATTGGGCATTGGCTTGGACAAAAATTGCCAAGCAACTCATTATCAATAAAATACGAATCTTTCTATACATAGTTCAAGCCTGCAAAATTAGGAATTTTTCCAATGAAAACGAAATTAATCAGTTTCTATTGTCTTTTCCCCACATCAATTTGTTACGAATGGTGCCGAAGAAGTCTTCGCCACGCATCCTGACCAGGTTGAGGCAGAAGCTAGCCTTGCGCACTTCCAATTGCACGGAAGTATCTAATGTACAGCTCCTTGAGTCCATGCTGAAGACGAATTTCTTTTCGCGTCCCTCCACCTGGATGCGGATGGTGCTGTCGTCGGGGATGACCACGGGTCGCACCGTTAAATTGTGCGTGGCAATGGGTGTGATAACGAAGTTCTTCGCGTTCGGGGCAATGATAGGTCCGCCGGCACTCAACGAATAGGCTGTGGAACCCGTCGGGGTGGCCAAAAGGATGCCATCACCCCAATAGGTGTTAAGATATACATCATCGACGAACACCTTGATAGCCAGCAGGCTATGCTCTGGGTTACGGATGACATTCAACTCGTTGAGGGCATATTTCACATCTTCGAAAACCTTCTCGGGCGAAACCAACTCCAGGAGGGTGCGCTGCTCCACGGAGTAATCGCCCGTGAGCACGCTATTGACCGCCATGTCAATCTCGTTTTTGGAGATGCTGGAAAGGAAACCCAAACGCCCCATGTTGATGCCCACCACGGGAATGCCTGAATTGAGGACAAAAGGCACCGTGTCGAGGATGGTGCCGTCGCCTCCAATGGAGAACAAAAGGTCTGCCTTCAGGTCTTCATGGGAATGGAAGGTCGTGTATTGTACGTCTACAGGGATGTAAGCGGTGACAATAGCGGCAAAAGGTTGATAAACAACGATTTCAATGTGATTGTCGGCCAACTTCTTGAACAGTTGTCGCATATATTCCCCATTCTCTGGGGCGATGGTTTTTCCAAACAGGGCGATCTTCATTAGCTTTTTTGTTTTTACCCTGACCGCTGACCCTGACCCAGACCAATCGGCTGGTCAGGGTCAGGGTCAATGGTCATGGTTTAATATCCTTCGTCTTTTACTGAATCATGGCTTTCATCGGTCATCATGCGGATGTAATTCACATAACGCCAGTCGGCGATGTCACCGTTTTCAACGGCAGCCTTCACAGCGCAACCGGGCTCATGGGTATGGGTGCAATTGGCAAAGCGGCACTCGCTCATCAGGTCGCGCATCTCGGGGAAACGCTGCGCCAAGGTCTCCTTCTCAAGGTCGTACAACACAAACTCCTTAATGCCAGGCGTATCAACAATCCACGCGCCGAAATCGAGATGGTGCATCTCGGCGAAGGTAGTGGTATGTTTGCCTTTTTCGTGATAGTCGGATATGGCACCGATGCGGACATCCAAGGAAGGGGCGAGGGCTTTCACAAGGGCCGACTTGCCCACGCCGGAATGGCCCGAGAACAAGCAAATCTTATCTTGCATCAAGGCCTTCAACTCCTCTATCTGGAAGCCCGTCTTGGCAGATACACCGAACGAGGTATAGCCAAGGCCTTGGTAATATTCCATCAACACGCACATCTCCTCAATCTGCTCGTCGGAGTAGAGGTCGCACTTGTTGAAAACCAAGGCAGCAGGGATATGATAGGCTTCGGCGGTGACCAGAAAACGGTCGATGAAGCCCGTTGAAGTGCGTGGCTGGGCAATGGTGGCCACCACGATAGCCAAATCAACATTGGCAGCGATGATGTGTGAAGCCTTGCTCAAGTTGACCGATTGGCGGACAATCACATTATCACGAGGCTCAATCGTCTTGATGACGCCCGTGTCCTTGCCTGGTTCCTGTTCAAACTCCACATTGTCGCCCACGGCCACCGGGTTGGTACTGCGGATGCCATCCAAACGGATCTTGCCGCGCAGGCGGCACTCCCACTGTCGTCCCTGTTCGTCGAGGACGATGTACCAGCTGCCCGTCGATTTGATGACCTTACCTAACATTTCTGGTATCTTTTTCCCGGCAATGCCATTAGCACGCCGTCGAATTCCAAGGTGAGCAATAAGGCTGCTATCTTTGTGGTCGACAACTCCGACTTCACGATGATGTCGTCAAGACTGATGACGGCATTATTGCCGAAGCAGTCCATGATGAGTTTTTCCTCATCGGTGAACTCGCGGAACAAAGCCGTCTGTTTCTCGCTCTTCGACTCCGAGTCCCAGCGCATGATGTATCGCAGGTTAAGCACACTCTCCATGAGGTGGGCTCGGTTAGTGCGGATAAGGTAGTTGCAACCTTGGCTGTAGATATCCATCACACGACCGGGATAGGCAAACACATCGCGGCTGTAGGAGTTGGCCAAATCCGCCGTAATCAACGAGCCGCCTTTCATCGCCGACTCGATGACCACCACGGCATCCGCCATACCCGCAATAATTCGGTTGCGACGCGGGAAGTTCTCTCGATCAGGCAAGGTGCCGCTCATGCACTCCGTCAGGATGCCGCCTCCCTGTTCCACCATATCGGTAGCCAATTTTTTGTTCGGTGCAGGATAAATTTGTTGCATACCACTTCCCATCACACCAATGGTGGGGATGCCTTGTTTCACGGAAGCCTTGTGTGCGCAAGTGTCAACACCGTACGCCAATCCGCTTACAATCAGAACGTTGTCATCCTTCAAATCCTCCACCAGTTGATTGCAATTCTCCTTGCCGTATTCCGTGATGTTACGTGTGCCAACGATGGCCACCACGCGGTTGGCGTTGAGGTTAGCTTTGCCTTTGTAATACAGCATCATTGGCGCATCGTCACACTGCGAGAGACGGCGCGGATAGTCCGAATCCAAGAAAAACAAAGGCTGAATGCCATTCTTCTCAACGAATGCGATCTCCTCCTCTGCCCTTTTCAGGTATTCCTTGGGTTTGCAGATGGCGTCGATAGAAGCCTCGCGCATACCCGTAATCTTCTCCAGCGACTTACGCGTCTCCTTGAAGATGGCCTCGGCGCTACCGCAATACTGCACGAATTTCTTCCCGCTGATATCACCGATACCAGGGAGTAACGTCAATGCTATTTGATATTGGAGGTCGGTCATAACAATTCTAGGTTGGTAGAGACGTAGCGCGCTACGTCTCTACAAAGATTAATCCAATTTCAATACTGCAAGAAACGCCGACTGTGGCACCTCGACATTGCCGATTTGACGCATGCGTTTCTTACCTGCCTTTTGTTTCTCCAACAGTTTGCGCTTACGGGAGACGTCGCCACCATAGCACTTTGCCGTCACGTCCTTACGCACCTGACGCACCGTCTCGCGGGCGATGATCTTGGCGCCAATGGCCGCCTGGATGGCGATGTCGAACTGGTGACGAGGTATCAGTTCCTTCAGCTTCTCGCACATGCGACGACCGAAGTCGTAAGCATGGCCGCGGTGGATCAAGGTTGACAAGGCGTCAACGGACTCGCCGTTGAGCATGATGTCGAGTTTCACCAAGTCGGCATCTTGATAGCCAGCGATATGATAGTCGAAGGAAGCATAGCCTTTCGAGATGGATTTCAACTTGTCGTAGAAGTCGAAGACGATTTCGCTCAACGGCATCTGGAAGGTCAGCTCCACGCGGTCGGTGGAGAGATAGACCTGATTCTTCAGCACGCCACGACGGTCGATGCAGAGCGTCATGATGGGTCCGGTGAACTCGTTCTTCGAAATAATCTGCGCGATGATGTAAGGCTCCTCGATGTGGTCGATCTTTGTCACCTCGGGCAATCCGCTAGGGTTGTGCACCTCGATCATCTCACCATCGGTCTTGAAGCACTTGAACGAGACATTGGGCACCGTGGTGATGACATCCATGTCGAACTCACGGTCGAGGCGTTCCTGCACAATCTCCATGTGCAAAAGACCCAAGAAGCCACAACGGAAACCGAAGCCCAAGGCTGCCGACGACTCTGGTTCCCAAACCAAGGAAGCGTCGTTGAGTTGCAGCTTCTCCAGCGAAGCACGCAGCTCCTCGTAGTCATCCGCGTCAACGGGATAGATACCGGCGAACAGCATGGGTTTCACATTCTCGAAGCCTGCCACCGGCTCAGCACAGGGGCGTTCGACATGCGTGATGGTGTCGCCCACCTTGACCTCCTTGGAGGTCTTGATGCCCGAGATGATGTATCCCACGTCGCCTGCAGAGAGCTCTTTCTTAGGCACTTGCTTCAGCTGCAGCACGCCGATTTCGTCGGCGTTGTATTCCTTGCCCGTGGCGAAGAACTTCACCAAGTCATTAGTATGCATGGTGCCGTTCATGATGCGGAAATAGGCGATGATGCCTCGGAACGAGTTGAACACTGAATCGAAGATGAGGGCTTGAAGTGGAGCTTCGGGGTCGCCTTTCGGACAGGGGATGCGTTCCACGATGGCATCGAGCACGGCGGGTACACCTTCTCCCGTACGGGCGCTGACCTTCAAGATTTCTGAAGGGTCGCAGCCCAAAAGATCCACCATCTGGTCTTCCACGATGTCGACCATGGCGCTGTCCATATCGATCTTGTTCATCACAGGGATGATCTCGAGGTCGTGTTCAAGGGCAGAATAGAGGTTGGCAATGGTCTGGGCCTGAATGCCTTGTGTGGCATCCACCACCAGCAAAGCGCCTTCGCAGGCAGCAATGCTGCGCGACACCTCATACGAGAAGTCGACGTGGCCGGGAGTATCGATGAGATTAAGGGTATATTCCTCGCCCTTGTAGTTATATTTCATTTGGATGGCGTGGCTCTTGATGGTGATGCCGCGCTCGCGCTCAAGATCCATGTCATCGAGCACTTGGTCGACGAGTTCTTTGTCGTTGAGCGTATGGGTCAGTTCCAAAAGCCTATCGGCCAAGGTCGATTTGCCATGGTCGATATGGGCTATGATGCAAAAATTACGGATGTTTTTCATTGGGCTGCAAAATTAGGAAAAATTTCGTTTGCAGCCTCAGAAAAACGCATGAAAAGCACTGACAGTTTGTTTAATAATTAAACAGCTTATCCAACGCGTCCGATTCGATAAGAGCCTGCCCCAAGACAGAAAACAGCACGATGAGGGTCACCAGGCATACAATAGAAATCACCAGACCGGCGATAGCCTTTCCTTTGGGACGCTTGAACATACCGATAAACGAAAACAGGAAGCCGAGGAACCATAAAATGAGATTCGCAACGGGCACCCAGCACAACACCAAACCAAGTATGGACAACACAAGTCCCGCGCCCCCTGGTCCGTTTTTCTGTCTCACGGGTTGGGGGTGGAAAGCAGCAGCTTGAGCTGGAGTTGCATTGACATAAACGTTGGTTGTCGGAGTGGCGCTTTGGTATCTGGGTTGTTGAGGCGGCACCTCCTCTCTGGCGGGTTGTTCGGGGTTTTGTCCCTTTAGCCAAGCCGAGCAATACATACATTTCGTGGCACTCTCAGGAATTTCTTCGCCACAATAGGGGCATTTTTTGTATCCTTCCATGTTTTTTACGATTGATGAAAAGGCAAAGATACAATTTTTTCCAAAAATCCCACCTAAACCTTCAAAAAATTCCGTTCAAGATGCCCACAATACAAAGGATTATCCCTAATTTTGCAGTCTGAAAAAGAAGATTGCCTATGACGCCCATTTTACCCGACACCTATTCCAAAGAAGAAAAAGAAGAAATCGAGCGACGACACCAGCGCCTCATCAACGCCTGGCAGACGCGCAAGGAAGCCCAAGACTTGGCCGAAGTCGACAAGGCGTTTTACTTCGCCGTAGAGGCCCATAAGGACCAACGCCGCCGCTCGGGCGAGCCCTATATCTACCATCCCATCGAGGTGGCCACCATCGCCGCCCACGACATCGGGCTGGGCCGCACCTCCATCATCTGCGCCCTGCTCCACGATGTGGTGGAAGACACGAAATACACCCTCGACGACATCCGTGAGATGTTTGGCGAGAAGGTGTCGCGTGTGGTGGACGGCCTCACCAAATTCGCCAACCTCGAAGGCGCCGAGAGCGCTCAAGCCGAGAACTTCAAGAAGGTCATCTCCTCGCTGTCGTACGACATACGCGTGGTGCTCATCAAGCTCTCCGACCGTCTCCACAACATGCGCACCTTGGACTCGATGCCCAAGCACAAGCAGCTGAAGATCGCCTCGGAGACCACCTATATCTATGCACCCCTCGCCTATCGTCTCGGCCTCCATGCCATCGAAATCGAGTTGGAAGACTTGTCCTTCAAATACACCAACCCCACCATCTACAACAACATCCGCAAGCGCATGGACGATGTGCGGGGCAAACGCATGGGCGAATTGCGCCGCTTCATCGCGCCCATCGAGGCAGAATTGGAGAAAAATGGCATCAAGGCAAGAGCTGAGATCAAGGAACGCTCGGTCAACTCAGTATGGAAACGCATGATGGACAAGGAATTGGCCTTCGAAGACCTCTATGGTTCCTTCATCGTCCGCCTCATCACCGACTGCCCGAAAGAGCAGGAACGCATGGAGTGTTGGAAGATCTATGCCGTGCTCACCAACTGCTACCGTCCCTACACCAAGAAGCTGAAGGACTGGATCTCGTTCCCGAAAGCTAACGGTTACGAGAGCCTGCACGCCGTGGTAATGGGTCAGACGGGCAACTGGGTCGAGGTGCAAATCCGCAGCGAACGCATGGAAGAAATTGCCGAGAAGGGCTTCTCCGCCTATTGGAAATACAAGACCGACAATGACACGACTGAGAGCGGCTTCGACGAATGGCTGAAAAAGGCCCAAGACCTCATCAGCGGCGAATCGGACAATGCCATCGAGTTTGTCGACAACTTCAAGCTCGACCTCTTCTCCGACGAAATCTATGTCTTCACCCCACAGGGCAAGATGATCACGCTACCCAAAGGTTCCACTGTACTCGACTTCGCCTATAACATCCACAGCGAAATCGGCGACCACAGCATCGCGGCCAATGTCAACAACCAGCTGTCACAACTCGACCGCAAACTCACCAAGGGTGACCAAGTGGAGATCATCACCTCCGAGTCGCAACACCCACAGGAGAAATGGTTCGAGTTCCTCGCCACGGCCACAGCCAAGTCGCGTCTCAAGAGCGGCATCAAGGAATACCGCCGTGGCTTCCGCGAAGAGGGCGAGCAGAGATTTGAGGCCATCATGAAGAAACTGGGTATGGAACCCTCGAAGGCCAACCGCAGCACCGTGATGAACGCCGAAGGGCTCACCAGCTCCATCGACTTCTACTATAATGTCGCTACTGGTAAAATCGACGAACGCCTTATTCGAAGCGTGTTGAAGCCACAATCGAGCAGTAGTAGTTTCGTGCGCTACATCACCTTCGGTCTCTTGGGCAACAGCAGTAAGGAAAAAGATGAGATGCCGTCTATCACCACCTCGGGCGAGTTCGACTTCAACGTGTCGACCTGCTGCAACCCCATCCCCGGCGACGATGTCATCGCATTCAGCTTCCCCGGAGAACCACTACAAATCCACAGGAGCAATTGCCCCAAGGCCATTCAGCTCTCTTCGCGCTTCGGCAACAACATCGTGAAGGCCAAATGGCAACCCAAGAGTGAGATTGCCTTCCTCGCCGAGCTGAAAATCACGGCTTTGGACACCAAGGGACTTCTCAATCGCATGACCAACCTGCTCTCCAACGAGATGCAGCTCAACCTACACTCGCTCCACATGGAGGCCAAGCAAGATGTGGTGGAAGCCGCCATCTCCATCTACGTACATAACACCAAGGAACTTGACGACTTGATTGCCAAACTCAACCAGCTGAAGGAAATCCAGAAAGTGGTGCGCAAGAGCAATTAAAAATAATGTCGGTTATTTAGAATCTGTCTGAAAAATATTCTTATCTTTGCGCCTCATCACGACGTTAAAAAATGAAAGATTCGTTTGACAATACCTATCTGGCCGTCAAGAAGTTATTCATCGATTACCTGCAACGGAGGAAGTTGCGCAAGACTCCCGAGCGCTTCGCCATATTGAAAGAGATATACTCGACCAACGGACACTTCGACATCGACTCGCTGTATAACCAGATGAAAGACAACAAGTACCGAGTCAGTAGGGCTACACTATACAACACCATCGACCTCCTTCTGGACTGCGGGCTTGTCATCAAGCACCAGTTTGGACACAACTGCGCACAATACGAGCGCTCCTACAAGTTCCGCCAACACGACCATTTCATCGATTTGGAGACGGAGACTGTCATGGAGTTTTGTGACCCGCGTTTGCTTGAGATCCAAAGATCTATTGAGGAACAGTTGGGTGTTGAGATTACGCATCATTCGTTGATATTTTACGGACATAAAAAGAAAGGTTGATGGCTACTGGTCTCTAGCTATTGGCTATTGGCAGCTTCATCCAAGTACGTCATTGCGGTTCCGCCTCCGCAGAATGAGGCGACCCGCAATCTCCTAAATGAGACGGAGCTACCAGAAGCCAGAGGCCAAAAGCCAAAAGCAATAACAAACAAGAAAACAACACTGAAATACAATTGAAAATGAACAAATTAGATATCTTACTCGGCTTACAATGGGGCGATGAAGGCAAAGGCAAGGTGGTCGATGCCCTCACCCCGAACTATGACATCGTCTGCCGTTTCCAAGGCGGTCCCAATGCCGGACACACCATCGAGTTTGAAGGCAAGAAATTCGTGTTGCACAACATCCCTTCGGGTGTACTCACCCCAGGTTGCGTCAACCTCATCGGCAACGGCGTCATCATCGAGCCGCATATATTAAAAGGTGAGATCGAAGGACTGCGCGAGGCTGGCTTCGACTTACGTAAAACCTTGATGATCGCCAATCGTGCCCATCTCATCCTGCCCACGCACCGCGCCATGGATGCCGCTAATGAAAAGGCATTAGGTAAGATGAAAGTCGGCACCACGCTGAAAGGCATTGGCCCGACCTATACCGACAAGACCGCTCGCAGAGGCCTGCGCATTGGCGACATCAACTCCGACGACTTCCGCGAGAAATACGAGAACCTGAAGAAGGCCCATCTGCAACAAATCGCAGGCCTCGGTTTCGAGATGCAGGGCTTCCAACTCGACGGCCTCGCTTTCGATGAGTATGAGAAACTGTGGTTCGAAGGCATCGAATACCTAAAACAATACCAGTTCGTCGACGGCGAGTACTTCATCAACGAAGCTCTTGACAACGACAAGAAAGTGCTGGCTGAAGGTGCCCAAGGCTCCATGCTCGATGTGGACTTCGGTAGCTATCCTTTCGTGACCTCATCCAATGTCATCGCTGCTGGTGTCTGCTCTGGTTTGGGTGTTGCTCCAAGCAGAGTCGGCAAGGTGTATGGCATCTTCAAGGCCTACTGTACCCGCGTGGGCACAGGTCCCTTCCCCACCGAACTGTTCGATGAAACCGGTGAGATGCTCCGCCAAAATGGACACGAGTTTGGTGCCACTACGGGTCGTCCGCGCCGTTGCGGCTGGCTCGACCTGCCCGCATTGAAATATGCCGTCATGCTCAGCGGTGTCACCGACCTGATGATGATGAAATCTGATGTCATGGATGACTTCGCCACCCTGAAAGTCGCCACGGCCTACCGCTACAACGGACAAGAGACCAATCACCTGCCTTTCGCCGCCTGCACCGAGACCATGGAACCCGTCTACACCGAAATCCCTGGCTGGCAACAGAAGATAGAAGGCAAGATTCCTCAGAAGCTGGAAGACTACATCAAATTCATTGAAAATTATGTCGGCGTGCCAATCAAATTCGTTTCGTACGGACCCGACAGGACACAGAATATTTATAGATAACCCTGTAGAGACGGTGTGCACACCGTCTCTACAAACCGCACAACAACAATTAAACAATGATCATTTTAGAAAAACCATACGTTTCCGCCCCGTTGGTGGCGTATTTGGAAGAGAAACAAGTCCCCGTTTTACACAACGACATGGCCGAGGTGCTGAAGCAACAAGGCCATCACCTTAACCTTTTGGACGACAAGGCTTTCGTCGAGAAATACGAGCAAAGCCATCAGTTGTATGCCGTCTCCGAGAATGCCTTGGTGTGGCTCTATGCCCAGCTGCCCGAGTCGGAACTGGTGAAAAAGGTCAAGATCCTGAAAGACAAGGCCGCTTTCCGCCGCATCTGCCAGCAAATCTATCCCGACTTCTATTACAAAGAGGTGGAGATGAAAGCCTTGCGCAGTCTCAACCCCGATGAGCTGCCGTTGCCTTTGGTGCTGAAACCCGCTGTGGGCTTCCTCAGCGTGGGCGTGTATATCGTCCGCAACAAGGCCGAATGGCAAGCTGCTTTGGACGACATCGACCAAAACTTCGCCAAGCAATGCGCCGTGTTCCCCGAGACCGTGGTACGCAGCGAAAAGTTCGTGCTTGAGCAATTCATTGAAGGCGAGGAATATGCCGTAGATGCATACTATGATGCCGAGGGCAAACCCAACATCATCAACATCTTCCACCACATCTTCAAGAACGAGACTGACGTCAGCGACCGCCTCTATTGCATGAGCAAGCAAATCTTCGAGGACAACTATCCGGCTTTCAACCAGTTCTGCATCGACTTAAACGGCGTGCTCGGACTGAAGAACTTCCCGATGCATGTGGAGTTCCGCGTCGACAAGCACACGGGTCGTGCCATCCCGATCGAGGTCAACCCGCTGCGTTTCGCCGGCATGTGCCTCAACGACCTGACGCGTCACACCTGCCATCTGTTGCCCGTGCAGTGCTATTTCGAGGGCATTCGTCCCGACTATGCCACCATGTGGAATGGCATCGAGAACGATGTGTTCAGCTTCATCGTCCTGGACAAGCCTTACGACACCAATCGCGCCTTGGACTTCGAGCGCATCAAGCGGCATTTCCACGGCGTGCTGGAGACCCGCGACATCATGAACCCCGCCATGAGCGTGTGGGGCTTCCTATTTACGCAGACCACGCCCGAGCACAAAGAGGAACTAAAAGAGATTCTGTTCTCCTCTTTGGAAGAGTTTATGGTATAGTATACTTGTCGTCGCTTCGCGCCTCCCCCTTCTAAGGGGGTGCCCGTAGGGCGGGGGATTCAAAGGCACGAAGCGACTCAGAAGAATTGTTGTCAAAAAGGTGGTTGGTTTACCACCTTTTTTGCATTAATTACTACCTTTGCACAAAATAATCTATCTATGAAAAACCTCTTCCTTACTTTATTTGCTCTTTCCGCCCTCTTCGTTTCCGCCTGTTCATCAGAAAAGAAAATGACCTTCGGCGAGAAAGAAGCCTTGGAATTCCTTTACCAATACATGCCGCTCGGCGACAGCGTAGACTACACCGAGGACTATTACCGCGAGTGCGTGCACTATGCCTTCCTCGCCAAACAGGAAATGCCTTGGGGCGACAGCATCCCCGAGCGCGAGTTCAAGCATTTCGTGGTGCCCGTGCGCGTCAACAACGAGAACCTCGACCGTTTCCGTGCCACCTATTATGAGGAGCTGAAAGCGCGTGTGAAAGACCTCTCTTTATACGACGCCGTCCTCGAAGTGAACCACTGGTGCCACGAGCATGTCAACTACAAGGGCAGTGACAGCCGTACCAGCGCCCCGATGGCCACCATCAAGACCTCGTGGGGTCGTTGCGGCGAGGAGTCGACACTGCTGGTGACCGCCTTACGCACCGTGGGCATCCCGGCCCGACAGGTCTACACGCCCCGTTGGGCCCACTGCGACGACAACCACGCTTGGGTGGAAGCCTGGGTGGACGGACAATGGCACTTCCTTGGCGCCTGCGAGCCAGAACCTGTGCTTGACTTGGGATGGTTCAACGAGCCCGCCTCGCGCACCTTGTTATTACATACCCGCGTCTTCGGCGACTACGACGGTCCCGAGGAAGTCATCAGTCGTAGCGCCAACTACACGGAAATCAATGTGGTGGACAACTACGGCAAGACCGCCAAGACTACCTTCACCGTGGTGGACAGCGACGGCAAACCTCAAGCTAACCTGCCCGTGGAGTTCAAGATCTACAACTATGCCGAGTTCTGCACCGTGGTCACGAAGGCTACCGACGAGAATGGCCAGACCTGGCTCACATCCGGCTTGGGCTGCATGATGGCCTACGCCGCCAAAGACGGCAAGTTCGGCTTCCAAGTGTTCAAGTCGGGCGAACAGGAGAATGTCACCATCACCCTCAACCATGAGGAAGGCGCTGAAGAAGTCTTTGAATTCGACATGGTGCCGCCTGTCCCGACCAGCGTTTTGCCCGAGGTGACGGCCGAAATGCGTGCCGAGAACGACCGCCGCATAGCCATTGAGGACTCGTTGCGCAATGCCTACATCGCCGACTGCAAGAAAGCCCAGATGAATGTCATCATGAATACAGGCAACAAAAAGCTCTGCAGCATTCTTGAAAAGACCTGGGGCAACTACCAGACCATCGCCGATTTCGTGAAATACGCCCAAGACAAGAACCAAGAGATCAAGGCCGTGGAGCTGCTCAGCAACATTTCCGACAAGGACCTGCGCGATGTCAGCCTTGAAGTGCTGAAAGACCATCTCGACAACACGCCTGGTCTCGAACAATCCATCATCTCCATGCCGCCTGAGCTCTATGCACAATACATCCTCAGTCCTAGAGTGAGCAATGAAATGATTATGCCTTACCGCAAGACCCTCGCCGAGTTCTTCCCCGAAGCAGAAAGGAGACAATACCATGACAATCCCGCATTATTGGTCGATTGGGTGAAAAAGAGCATACACACCGACGACAATTTGGCTTTGCAACGCATCCCGATTTCACCCCTAGGCGTATTGAAAGCCCGCAAGGCCGACTGCCATTCGCGCGACATCTTCTTTGTCAGCATGGCAAGAAGTTTAGGTGTCGCCGCACAAATCAACCCGGTGAATGGCAATGTGCAATACTTCGGCAAGGAATGGACCAATGTGGACTTTGAAGCCGCTGAACCCACCAATGCTGCCGAGGGATACTTGGACATCCAATACCATCCCATCGCTTCTGTGTCCGACCCGAAATACTACACGCACTTCAGCATAAAAAAGTTTGACGGACAGAGTTTCCGCCTCTTGGCCTACGACGCCAAAGACCCAGGCATCGACGACGGCATGATGCTCTCCTCTTTCGAGCATCCCACGCCTTTGGACGAGGGTTATTACATCCTCACGGCTGGCACCCGCTTGGACGACGGCACCGCCCTGACCCACAGCCAATTCTTCAGCATCGAGGCTGACAAGACCACGCAAGTGAACCTCGTTTTGCGTCAGCCTAACGACGAGCTCCAAGTCGTCGGCAGCTTCTATGCCGACAGCAAGTTCACCGACCCAGAGACAGGCGAAGTGGCCAATGCCAAGCAACTCATCCAAGACGAGTATTTCATCCTCGGCCTCTTGGACCAGGGCAGCGAGCCCACCACCCATGCCATGCAGGACATCGCCGCCTTCCGCAAGGACTTTGAGGCCAGCAACCTGCCGATGATCTTTGTCTTCACCAGCAAAGAGGAATACGACAAGTTCAAGCTAAAGAACTTCAACGAGCTGCCCGAAGGCATCGTCTACGGCATCGACGACGGCTCCATCCGTGACGACATCGCCGCCGGGCTCCACCTTAACACCGAGAGTCGCCCCATCTTCCTCATCGCCAATGCCAACAGCGAGGTGGTGTTTGTAAAGCAGGGCTACACCATTGGTTTGGGCGAACAGTTGCTGAAGGTGATGGCGAAGTTATAGGAATAGTCTCATTCCTTAATGCATGCTAGAGGAATAATCTTCACACCATCCGGACGAGTGTAGGCCATCTTGCCGCCTGTAATCACTATCAGTAGGTCAGGTTCGCGCAGGGGCATTTGTTTCTCCTTTTTATTGTATTCGCGGATAAGGCGTTTCAGCTCCAAAAGATGTGATGCGCCATCTTCAATCTCTTTACTGCCCAACTTGCATTCAATCAGTGCATAACGGCCATCACCAAGATGCAATACGAGGTCGGACTCCAACCCGTAACGGTCTCTGTAATGTGAAATATGCGAGTCAAAATCAAGCGTATATGCCTTAAAGTCACGAATGCACATCTGCTCAAAGATGAAGCCGAAAGTTTTCAGTTGATTCAGCAACACCTCAGGTGTAAGACCCAATGCCGCTACTGCAATGGACGGGTCGACAAAAGAGCGCTTCAGACCTGTGCGAATAGCGGTCTTGCTACGAATGGCTGGGCACCAAGCGCCAATGTCGCAAACCACAAAGAGTTTCCTCAATGCTCCGACATAGTCATCAAACGTGGGCTCAGAACACGACACCTCACCAGAGGCTGCGACATCCGCAATCAGTGTAGACTTCTTTGACAATGTGGAGATGTTGCGTGCGTAAGCGCGTAGAATCATCCTTGTGAGCAGTTCATCGCGCGACACTCCGTCCACACGGCTGATATCATCTGAGCACATTGTCTTAACATAGTTACGCGCCACCAGCAGCTTTGCTTTGTCACTTTTAACATTCATCGTTGCAGGCCATCCTCCACGACATCCGCAAAAAACTAATTCTTCAACCGACATATCGGACTCAACGCCATCAATATCCAACTCGGGATTATCGAACAACTCCAACAATGAAATCTTGCCATTTGAGTCACCAGATTCCCACAAACTCATCGGCAACATGGTTAACTTGGAAATGCGGCCAGTGCCAGAGTGGTGAATTTGTGACTTGTCCACCGCATTCGATCCAGTCAGAATGAACTGCCCCGGTTCCACCCTTTTATCAACCATGGTTCGTACGGCATCCCACAACACAGGAGCATCCTGCCATTCATCAATCAGACGTGGCGTAGCACCATTCAACAACAGGGAAGGTTTCGTTGCAGCGGTGGCGAGATACTCATCGCGCATATCGGTGTCTTGCAACTTAATGACACTCTTGGCCACCTGCTCGGCGGTAGTCGTCTTTCCACACCACTTCGGTCCTTCAATCAATACGGCGCCAAAAGCCTCAAGATGTTCACGAAGGACGACATCAGCAGTTCGTTTCAAATAACCCATATTATATCACTTTTGAATTACGCGACAAAGTTACTAATAATAAATGGATTAACAAAACTATTTTTGATTTTTGCGGTATTTGACTTTTGTTTTTTGCGGTATTTGACTTTTGTTTTTTGCGGTAAAAACAATCACTCCAAATCCCCAAGGACCATCTCATGATAATCACGGATGGAGTCCCTGTTTAGGCTTGCATAAAGACGGATATCGCTTTTCAGTCTCCCGATTTCTTTCTGCAAGGCGTTGATTTGCTTGTTGATGGCTTTCAGTTCTTCGGCATCGGTAAGCAAGCCATCAAGGAATTGCAGGAAAAGAAGGTCACTTTACCAGAAAGGTTTTACCCACCCGTCTTCTGCCATAGACAGCCACAAACTCCGAATTATCTGACCGATACAGCCGTTCTAATTCGCTAATCTCTTTCTTCCAATGATATTTGCCATACTTATTTGCATTTATTTCTCTGCAAAGGTATAAAAAATATCACTTTCAGAGAAATAAAGCATTTTATTTATCTAAAAAAGCAAAAATATCTATTGTTTAGAGAAATAAGAATAGAATAGCTACTTATAATAAAATCATAAAAAGCGGCACTATCGGTAAATCGACAGTGCCGCTCAAGGGTGTGCTATTCGAACTTCAAGTCATCCCTATTCGTCATAATCTAAGACCGCATCTGTAAACTTCTCTACAATCTTTTCAAAACGCTTCTTTTGAGCAGAGGTCATCTTGCCCGACTCATATGCCTTATCCAATTCATTCTCTAAATCGTCAGCCGCCCAAAAGTATTTGTCAACTGTAGATTCGACACTCTTGTCGCCATTGCTAAGTTTCTTGACATACGTGATGTATTCGTTCACATATTTTTCGTATTCATCAAGCAATTTGTCCCAATTTTGGCTGGACGAAGAGGTCGAGCCGCTAGTTGACGAAGATGACAGATTGCTGTCAGAAGTGTTGGCTTTTTGTGCCCAAGACAAATCAACCGTCAATTTGGCCCCATCAATCATGTCAAAATAGGCCTTTTGTTTCTTATATGACTTATTTCCATAACTATGCTCCTTGATTGAAATGTCCTTCGTTATCATCTCTTCCGATTTCAAAACGGATATAAGGTCTTGGCTATCCATTTCAACACTAAGGTCAAGTTCACTATCATTTCTGTCAAGACGGACGACTTGAAGGAAGGCGACCATATCTCCGTGTCATGGAAACCCAATCGCCACTGCACATTTCGCTACCTTGGCGACTACCGTTTCATCGTTGAGCAATCCGAAAACTCCAAACTGAAGGTGGGCAACACCTTCCGTTGTGCACTATTCATCCTCGGCGAGCCGCTTTACCTGAACGACCTAGTGCAGGGTGACAATCCGCCCGTGGCTTTTGTGGTAGGCAACAAAGATGGGCTTTGCGAATTGACCTCGCAATAAAAACAGTAGAGACGCGATAAATCGCGTCTCTACAAAGTTTTTGCATTTAATCTGAATTACAGTTTCCTCGCGACTTCCTTCTCAGTGTAACCCTCGATGATGTCGCCGACCTTGATGTCGTTGAAGTTCTCGATGTTCAAGCCGCAATCCATGCCGGCACTGACTTCCTTGACGTCGTCCTTGTAACGCTTCAAGGAGCCCAGCATGCCCGTGTAGATGACGATGCCGTCGCGGATGACACGGATCTTGGTGTTGCGCGTGATCTTGCCGTCCAAGACCATACAACCGGCGATGGTGCCGACCTTGCTGATCTTGAAGGTCTCACGGATCTCGAGGTTGCAAGTGACCACCTCCTCGATGTCGGGAGCCAACATGCCTTCGATAGCAGCCTTAATCTCTTCGATGGCGGTGTAGATGATGGAGTAGAGACGGATGTCGATCTTCTCATTCTCGGCCATCTTACGCGCTTGCGCGGTAGGACGCACGTTGAAGCCCACGATGACGGCATTAGATGCCGAAGCCAGCATGACGTCTGACTCGCTGATGGCACCCACCGACTTGTGGATGACATTGACCTGCACCTCCTCGGTGGAGAGTTTCAGCAAGCTGTCTGACAAAGCCTCCACGGAGCCGTCCACGTCGGCCTTGACGATGATGTTCAGTTCCTTGAAGTCGCCGATGGCGATACGACGGCCAATCTCGTCCAAGGTGATGTGCGGGCTGGTGCGGCGCGTCTGTTCGCGCTGCAGCTGCTCACGACGGTTGGCGATGGCTTTCACCTCGCGCTCGTCAGTCATCACATTGAAGGCGTCGCCTGGCATGGGAGCGCCATTCAGGCCAAGCAACAGCACCGGAGTGGAAGGACCAGCCTCCTTGACGGGACGGTTGTGGTCGTCGAACATGGCCTTCACCTTGCCATAAGTGGTGCCAGCCAGCACCATGTCGCCAATCTTCAAGGTGCCGTTCTGCACCAGAATCTTGGCCACATAGCCACGGCCTTTGTCCAAAGCTGACTCAATGACGGTGCCCTTGGCCAAACGGTTGGGGTTGGCCTTCAGGTCGAGGAACTCGGCCTCGAGCAACACCTTTTCAAGCAGGGCATCGACGTTAAGACCGATCTTAGCGGCGATTTCCTGGTCTTGGTACTTACCACCCCAGCTCTCGACGAGGATGTTCATATTGGCCAGTTGCTCACGGATCTTGTCGGGGTTGGCAGTAGGCTTATCGATCTTATTCAGGGCAAAGACGATCGGCACGCCAGCGGCTTGGGCGTGGTTGATGGCTTCGACGGTCTGCGGCATCACACTGTCGTCGGTAGCGATGACGATGATGGCGACGTCGGTAATCTTGGCGCCACGGGCACGCATGGCCGTGAAGGCTTCGTGACCAGGGGTATCCAAGAAGGTGATTTTCTTACCACTCTCGGTGGTCACCTCATAGGCACCGATGTGCTGGGTGATACCACCTGCCTCACCGGCCACCACATTGGTGTTACGGATATAGTCCAAGAGTTTGGTCTTACCATGGTCGACATGACCCATGACGGTGACAACGGGAGCACGAGGGACGAGGTCTTCCTCGCGGTCTTTCTCTTCTGTCTCTGCTATGGCTTCCTGCACATCGGCGCTGACGAAGTCGACTTGGAAGCCAAACTCCTCCGCTACCACAGACAAGGCTTCAGCATCAAGACGTTGGTTGATGGAGACAGGCATACCAAGGCTCATGCAGGTGCCGATGACCTTCACCACTGGCACGTTCATCATCGTCGCCAACTCGTTGGCGGTGACGAACTCGGTCACCTTCAAGACCTTCTTGTCCTCTTCCTGACGCATCATCTCCTCCATCATGCTGCCAGCCACCTGCTGACGCTTCTCACGGCGGTGCTTGGAGGTCTTCGACTTGCCCATGGGGGCGAGACGTGCCAAGGTATCCTTAATCTGCTTCGAGATCTCCTCTTCGCTCAGTTCTGGCTTTTCCTCACGTTTCGATCTCTTGTCTTTCTTGCCAGGTTTCGTGCTATCCTTCGGGCCTTTCTTGCCAGCTTGGTCGCCAGGCTTCTGGCCCTTGCCAGGCTTGCCGCCCTCCTGTTTCTTACCGCCAGCATTCACGCCGGAGCCTGTCGGATTCTCCGACGAGCCTTCGGGTTTGCCGCCCGCGATACGCTTGCGTTTTCTCTTCTTTGCATCACCCTTGCCGCCTTTCTTCTCGACAGGCAGTTCCAAGGTGCCGAGCACCGTGGGGCCCGTCAGTTTGGGGGCTTCCAGTTTGATCACCCTGGGCTCGACAGGTTTTTCCTCGGCCTTGGCAGGTTCTTCCTTCTGAGGCTCTTCCTGCTTCTTCTCCACAGGCTTCTCTTGCTTGGGTTCCACGGGTTTCTTCTCCTGGGGCTTCTCAGGTTTCTCGGCTTTCTTTTTCTCCTTCTTCTCGCGCGGTTTAGGCTCAAGGTCAATCTTGCCGAGAATCTTCAGCGGGCTATCAGAAGTCTTAGGCTTCTCTTCTGCCGCAGCCTTCTCGGGTTCAGCCTTTTCCGTGACGGCAGGAGTCTCCTTTTGAGGCGTTTCTTCCTTGACCTCTTCTGTTTTTTCCTCCTTCTTAGGTTCAGTTGCAGCTGCCTTGGTAGCCTTTTTGGTAGGCGACGCTATAGTATTCGTTCGGATAATCACCTCTTCGTGGTCATCCTCTTCGACGGGTTTTGCCGATTGCAATGCCGAATCAACGGAAACACTACCACCTTTATAAGAGAGGTTGCCCAACTTCATGGCCTCGTTCTTCACTTCCTTCTCGCCCTGATATTCCTTCACAAGCAGGGCATACATCTCTGCCGTGAGCTTTGTGTTGGGTGAAGGATCCACCTTGAAGCCCTTCTTGGCGAGGAACTCCACAATGGTGTCCTTTCCCACGTTGAATTCTTTTGCCGCTTTCGACAATCGAATCGTAAAATTAGTTTCTTCGGACATAGTTTCTTCTTTGTTTCTCGTTAGTTGGTTATTGCAATTGCTTATTCGGCGTCTTCAAATTCAGCCTTGAGGATCTCAAACACTTCGTTGACGGTTTCCATCTCCAGGTCGGCACGCGCGGCCACATCTTCAGGCGTGTGTTTCAACACATCCTTGGCGGTGTTGCAGCCCATACCCTTGAGGGCATCGAGGATCCACTGGTCGATTTCGTCGGCGAACTCGGGCAGGTCGACGTCTTCTTCGACATTGTCGACCTCGCTGTTGCGGTAGACGTCAATCTCGTAGCCAGTCAGCTTACCGGCCAACTTGATGTTATAACCGCCTTTACCGATGGCGAGACTGATCTGGTCGTTCTCCATATACACATTCGCCATGGTATTGTCGTCGCTGAAGCGAATCTCGGTAATCTTGGCGGGGCTGAGTGCGCGCTGGATGAAGAGTTTCGGGTTGTTGGTCCAGTTGATGATGTCGATGTTCTCGTTGCGCAGCTCACGCACGATGCCGTGGATACGGGTGCCCTTCATGCCGACGCAGGCGCCAACAGGGTCGATGCGGTCGTCATACGACTCCACTGCCACCTTGGCACGCTGGCCAGGTTCACGAACAATCTTCTTGATGGTGATGAGGCCGTCATAAATCTCAGGCACTTCGGCTTCGAGCAGACGCTGCAGGAACACTTCGGAGGTACGCGACAGCGTAACCACCGGCGAGCCATTGACGCTCTCGACGCTCTTCACGATAGCGCGGATGGTATCACCTTTCTTATAGATGTCGCTCGGAATCTGCTCCATCTTGGGCATAAGCAGTTCTATGCCTTCATCATCGATGACGACAATCTCGCGCTTCCATACATGGGCCACCTCGGCGGTGATGATCTCACCCACCTTGTCCTTGTATTTCTGGAAGATGTTCTCCTTCTCATACTCCGACACTTTGGTTTGGAGGTTCTGGCGCAGTGCAAGGATATCGCGGCGACCGAAGCTCTCGATGCGGAGTTCCTCGTTCACCTCCTCGCCCACCTCGAAGTCGGGCTCAATCTTGATGGCGTCTGACAGCCTGATCTCGCGGAGCGGGTCAGTCAGTGCATCGTCCTCAACCACAGTGCGGTTGTGATAGATCTCGAAGTCGCCCTTGTCGACATTCACGATGATGTCGATGAAATCAGTGGTGTCGCAGTCAAACTTCTTGTTCAGCATACCACGGAACACATCCTCAATGATGCGCATCATGGCTTCGCGGTCGATGTTCTTGAATTCCTTGAATTCCGAGAAAGTCTCTACTAATTTGTAGTTGTCCATTTTTTATGTTGATTGTTTATTGTTTTTCTTGTTTAGCTTCTGGCCTCTAGCTTTTGGCTTCTGGCAGCTCAACTTTCACTTCCGTCCAAGCGGCCAGAAGCCAGTTGCCAAAAGCCAACAGCCTAAAAGGCTAAAAGATTATGGCGGGTTTGATTTCCACTTTATTGCGTTCGAAGAACAAGTTGGCAGGTTCCTCCACGGGTTTCTTCTTCGAGGCTTTCTTGGGGGCGGGGGCAAACTCCACCTTCTCGGCATCAAAACTCACCAGCTTGCCTTGCATCTTACCCGTCTCCTTCGTCTTCACCTCCACATCCTTGCCCACATATTTCTGCAGCTGACGGTCCATCTTCAAGGCACCCGAAAGGCCCCATGAGAACACGGTCAGTTCGTAGTCTTCCACATCGCGGTCGAGTTTCTCGTTGACATATCGGCTCAACTCAGCGCAATGGTCGATATTGACGGCCGTGTCGGAGTCGACATAGACCTCAATCACGTTGTTGGGCTTCACCTTCACTTCCACGAGGAAGCGGTCGGTATTGGCGAGGGCTTCTTCACAGAGGGTTGCTACTTGTTC
The DNA here is from genome assembly GCA_017395365.1 of Bacteroidales bacterium. GTDB lineage: Bacteria > Bacteroidota > Bacteroidia > Bacteroidales > F082 > Limimorpha. Next base: position 39,508 of record JAFPUN010000020.1, on the reverse strand, counting down.
TTTGTTAATCATATTTCTCTTTGTTTGTCTTTTTGCCTTCCTCTTGGCCTCATGGCGGAGGCACATCCGCCATCTCTTGAACCTTAGGATTTGCCTTTTGTTCAGGAGATTGCGGGTCAAGCCCGCAATGAGGCCAAGAAGGCAAACCTGTCTTTCTTCTCAACAATAAAAAAACCTGTTACTCAAAGTAGCAGGTCTTTTCTTCCACCTTAAGTTGTCGAGCAAGGATTCGAACCTTGACAGGCAGAACCAAAATCTGCAGTGCTGCCATTACACCACTCGACATCATTCGTTCCCGAATGCGGCTGCAAAAGTACAACTAATTTCTTTACGCGCAAGTATTTTTTTCATTTTTTTGGAAAAAAAGTTGCATTTCGACAATACAAAGCGCGTTTTTGGTGTTTTTCGGTTAGGGGCAAAACAAAAAAGCCGTATCTTTGCAGTTTGGCAAATAGCCAAATTTCGAAGAATAATCAACAAATTGTTATTATATCATCATGACATTCAAAAGGTTAAACACGATTACAGGATGGCTGGTAGCTATTATTGCCGCCGTCGTGTATTTTCTCACGCTTGAACCTACCGTGAGTTGGTGGGACTGCGGCGAGTACATCTCAACGGCTTATAAACTGCAAGTGGGTCACCCGCCTGGGGCACCTCTGTTCCAGATGCTCGGACGTTTCTTCTCGCTCTTTGCAGGCGGTGACGTCACCAAGGTGGCCATGATGGTCAATGTGATGTCGGCCATTTGCAGCGCCCTCACCATCGCCTTCCTTTTCTGGACCATCACGATGATGGCCCGCAAGGTTTGGATGAAAGAGGGAGAAGACGCTCCTTGGGTAAATAAAATAGGTGTGTTGCTGGCCGGCTTCGTCGGCGCGGTGGCCTATACCTTCACCGAGTCGTTCTGGTTCAACGCCGTGGAAGGCGAGGTCTACGCCATGTCGTCGTTCTTCACCGCCGTCACCTTCTGGGCCATCTTGAAATGGGAACAGGTGGCCGACGACCCGAAGAGCACCCGCTGGATCATCTTCATCGCATTCCTCATCGGCTTGTCCATCGGCGTACACCTGCTCAACTTGCTGTGCGTACCCGCCTTCGTGTATGTGGTATATTTCAAGAAATGGAAGAAGACTTCGTTTGGAGGCTTCGTTGTAGCAGGTCTGGTTTCGGTGGTCCTGCTGTGGTTCTTGAACATGTTCCTCGTGCCGCAAGTTATCAACTTGGCAGGCAAGACAGAGCTGTTCTTCGTGAACTCACTCGGCGCCCCGTTCAATGTAGGTGCCATCGTGTTCTTCACCGTTGTCATCGCCCTTATCATCTTCGGGCTGTGGTTCTCGGCTAAGAAGAAACATGTGATCGCCAACACGGCCATCCTCTCGCTGATGTTCATTCTCATCGGCTATTCCTCGTTCTTCATGCTGATCATCCGTGCCAACACCAACACGCCCATCAACGAGAACGAGCCCAAAGAAGCCCTTTCGATGCTGGCTTACATCAACCGCGACCAATACGGCAGCTGGCCTTTGCTCTATGGGCCTTACTACAACGCCCCCGTCAGCGACTGGGTGGACGGTAACCCAACCTACGTCAAAGACAAAGAGGCTGGGAAATACGTCATCACCGACGACAACAAGCGCGGCAAACCCGAGCTGGCTTCCGAGATGAAGACCTTCTTCCCGCGCATGTGGAGCACGCAAAGAGGCTCGCACCAACAGATGTACGAGAACTATCGCAAGAACAAGAATGGCAGCATCACTGGCGAGAACGTGCGCGTCAGGAACTACCTTGGCGAGACCGTCAACGTCAGCAAGCCCACCTTCGGGCAAAACATGAAGTTCTTCATCGACTACCAATGCAACTGGATGTATTGGCGCTATTTCATGTGGAACTTCGTGGGCCGTCAAAACGACATTGAAAGCCAAGGAGAGCTCAGTCATGGCAACTGGATCAGCGGCATCAACGCCATCGACAGCGCCCGCCTCGGTGACCAGAGTAACATCCCTGCCAGCCTAAAGAACCCCGGCCGAACCACCTATTATTTCCTGCCCCTCATCCTCGGTCTCATCGGCCTCTTCTGGCTGCTCAAGAAAGACTGGAAACAGAGCTGGATCATCTTCCTGCTGTTCTTCATGACGGGTTTGGCCATCGTCATCTACCTGAACCAAACGCCCAACCAACCTCGTGAGCGCGACTACAGCTATGCTGGCTCGTTCTATGCCTTCGCCATCTGGATCGGCTTCGGCGTGATCGCCCTCATCGACTGGGTCAACAAGCTGCTGAAGAAGGAAAGCATGGTCACAGTGGCCGCCATCGGATTGATTTGTTTCCTCGCCGTGCCATGTGTTTTGGCCGCCAATGGCTGGGAAGAACACAACCGCTCGGGCAAGACCTCGGCCCGCGACTGGGCGCGCAACTACCTTGCCCAGCTGCCGCCCAACTCGGTCATCTTCACCCGTGGCGACAACGACACCTTCCCCTTGTGGTACGTGCAAGAGGTGGAAGGCTTCCGCACCGACGTGCGTGTGTGCAACTACATGCTGTCGGGCGGCTATTGGTACGTCCACCAGATGGGCCGCAAGGTGTATGATTCCGACCCATTGCCGCTCACGCTGACCGCAAAGGAATATGACAACGGAGTCAACGAATCCGTTCTGATTGAAGAAGAAGACTACTTCAAAGACAAGCGTGTGGAGCTGAAGCAAATCATCGACTTCATCCACAACCCGAAGGCCGTGAAACGCTATCCCGGCGGCTCCTACAACTACATCCCCTGCCGCAGCGTGAAGCTCACCGTCGACAAGGAAGCCTGTCTGCGCAACGGCATCGTGCCCGAGAGCATGGCCGACCGCATCGTCGACGAAATCGACTGGGAAATCAAGGACAGCCGCGCCATCTACAAGAGTGGCCTGATGCTGCTCGACTTCTTTGCCACCAACAACTGGGAGCGCCCGGTGTATTTCACCTCGTTCAGCGACATGTCGAACACTTTGGGAATCGACAAGTATCTGCACATGGAAGGCTTAGCCTATAGGTTCATCCCCGTCGAAGCTGAAGACTACGTGAAAGCCTATCGGGGTGGCGTGTATCGCGAAGGCAGCTACGACCTGTTGGTCAACAAGGCCAACGAAGGCATCGTCAAATGGGGCAGCCTGAACCAGGACGGTGTAGTGCCCGACCGTGAGAGTGTGCGTAACATGAGCTATGCACAACTGGCATACTCGCGTCTGGCACAAGCCTTGGTCAACCACAACCAGCTGGATTCCGCCGTCATCGTGATGGACAAGTTCCAAGAGTTCTTCCCCAACGAGAAGTTCCCCGTAGAGATCCACACCTACCAGTTCCCAGAGATGTACTACATCTGCGGTGCCATCGACAAAGGCGACACCTACATGAGGAACTTGGTCGACAACTACAGTGACAAGGTGCGGTATTATGGCGGTATGAAGCCCAAGTTCAGGAAATACTACCAGGAAGACATCGACGAGGCCATGAGCCTGCTCAAGCACTTCAACGGCGTAGCCAAGAAGTACAACCGCAACGAACTGGCACAAGACATCGAAGACCGCATGATGGAGTACTTCACTCTGTATTACGACGAATAATAAGCCAATCCAAGTAAATGTATGAAAATGCCGCCAATTGGCGGCATTTTCTGTATAGAAACGACAATAGCCTTTATTCCTTCACCACTTTATCCAGATAGACCTTGCCGTCTTCCATAATCGCTTTTATAAAGTACAGTCCTCTTGGAAGGCCTCCCAAATGGATTTCATTGGTACAATGGAAGGTCTTCAACCTCTGTCCCAAATCATCAAGCACCTGCACTTCGACGGGTTCTAACCCTGCAATATAGAACAATTCATTGGTTGGATTAGGAAAAACCCGCATTTCGTTTTGCAACACAGGCTCGGAGACACCTGCACTGTTAATTGTGTCAGTAACTTGAAGAACCCAATAATTATATTCGGAACTGGGCAAGAGTTGACTATTGGAACAGTTGACATCGCCTGAAGGCGTATCTTCATTCCACATCCAACCAGCAAGTACATACCTATAATCGCAAGTCTGTATCACATCGTTGCATCGCACGGAATGCTGGATGGCGCCGATGCTCAGTTCCCACTCCAATGCGCCCATATCGTTGATATGGAACATCCAGATTTTTTGGACATTCGTCTCTCCTTGGCTATTGCTTTGCACGTCTCCATCAACAGATTGGGTATTAGCGAACACAGTGAACCCACCTTTGGCATTCACAAAGACATCGCTAGAGTATTCAGCAGAAGACCCTCCGTAGCAATATGTCCACAGCACCTCGCCATCCTTGTTGGTACGCACCAGCCACACATCCGAACCGCCATGATGCCCATTCATCCCCGAAACGCTTTGACCTGCCAAAAGAAAACCATCATCAAGTTCCACAATATTATACAGTCTGTCATAAAAACCCTCGCCAAAATTGCGTCTCCATTCTATTTGACCATCTCGGCTGATTTTATAAAAATGTGCTCCAGAAGAAGAATGTGCCAATGCATAAAAGTCTTCATCATTAGATTGATAAACCGACAATCCAATAACGTTCTCGCTAAGCTGTAACGAAAGCCCCCACTCCTTCTCCCCTTGACAATCTAATTTGATAATATCGTCAGTGTCGATACCTTTCCCTCCTCCACCATCTCCATCGGTACCGCCCAGAATCACGCCACCGTCGGCAGTCGGACACATCCAAAACCCAGTGATTCCAACAAAGCGTCTCCACAAAACCTCGCCATCCCCGTCCACCTTGTTGATGACAAAATAAGTACCGAAAGAATTGGCCGTCGTATAGTATTCTTCCATTCCTTCTGGAGAAACTGCTTTTCGAATCATGACGGTGTTGTCATATTCGTCTGTACCATCCCATGGTTGCCAGCATTGCTGCCACGCCATCATCCCAACGCTGTCTATTTTGATTAGCCATGGTGTCGTATCGTTGCCTTCATCACAATTACACAAACCGGGATTATGGCATTTCTCTATCCTGCCCAGTACCACGAACCCGTCATTGGCTGGGGCAATGCTGACTGCATAGTCAGAACTGCCTTCATTTCCATAACACTGTTGCCAGTCGATGCGGACTTGGGCGAAAGACCAAAAAGGGATAAGTGTGGATAGAACAGCCATCGCTATTCCAAAACCACATTTCGCGTGCTTAATGATTGTTTCCATTTTCGTAGTTTGTTTTATTAACAAAAGTAATGTTTCATTTTACAACAACAAATTTACCTGTTTGACAATGCTTCCCGCAACAAACCGTGTAGGTATAAACTCCCGAAGGCAAAGAACGTATATCAAGCACTTTCTGTCCCTTGTTTCCTAGCAAGTCACAGGTAACCATAGTTAACCCTAAAGCATTCTTTATTCTCATTTGAGCTTTCGCCGATGCAAAAAACTCCAAACAATCATCACAACGCCAATGACCACGAAGGGAACGCTCAACCATTGCCCCATGTCAAAGGTCATGTTGCGCTCAAAGTCGACTTGAACGTTCTTCAGGAACTCGATAGCGATGCGCGAGCCAAAGATGATGATGAGGAAGGTGCCAAACATCAGGCCAGGCTGTTTGTGGCCGAGGTCGCGCTTGTAGTACATCCACAACAGGATGCCCATGGCAACGAGGCAGAAGAAGGCCTCATAAAGACCCGTGGGGTGACATGGCAGCCACTCGCTTTGAGGGCAGCAGTTGCCTGTGGAGCAAGCCGTGTAATTGTCCACCGTGCCGCAGAATTGTTCCTGTCCGCGCAGGAAGACGAAACCCCATGGCAACGAGGTGGGCGTGCCGTAGATCTCATGGTTCATCACATTGCCGCAGCGAATCAAGGCGCCCACGAGACAGACGGGTACCACGATGCGGTCAAGGATCCAGATATAGTTGATGCGCTGCAGGTCGGTCTTCTCTTTCTTCGTCGACTTGTTGTAGCTCCGCACATAGAACCATAGCCCCAGCAAGATGCCGATGGCGCCACCATGGCTGGCGAGACCGCCTTCCCACACGGCCAACATCTTCAACGGGTTGGAGAGATAATAGTCGGGTTCATAAAACAGGCAATGACCCAACCGAGCACCCACGATAGTGAAGATGAGCATGATGAACAGCAGTTTGTCCAACGAATCGGCAGCCATCTTCTCGCGACGGTAGATGCGACGCATGACAAAATAGCCGATAAAAAAGCCCAAAGCCCACAAAAGACCGTACCAACGGACATGGATGTTGCCGATGGAGAACAGAACGGGGTCGACGTTCCAGGTGATGTAGTTTAGAATCATAGTTTAGTAATTTGCCGCAAAAGTAAGGATAATTGTTGAATTGTTTGTTGTTGAATTGTTTAATTGTTTGGCTGCTGGCTATCGGCCACTGGCTACTGGCAGCTTCTTCCCCACCGTTGTCATTGCGGTTCCGCCTCCGCGAAATGAGGCGACCCGCAATCTCCTAATGGGGCAGCCAGAAGCCAGAGGCCAACAGCAAAAAAACTTTCTTCAAAATGTAACTTTTTAAGCATTTCTCCGTAATACATTCGTAAAAGATGGACAGAAGTCAATTCAACCAGTGCGTGGAGCAATATGCCGACCGGCTTTTCCGCTTCGCGTTCGCAAGCCTCCGCAACCGCGAGCAGGCCGAGGACGTGGTGCAGGAAAGCTTTGCACGCGTTTGGGAGAAGGCCAAGACGGTGGACTTCGCCAAGGCGAAATCCTACCTCTTCACCACCGCCCACCACGCCATGATTGACGAAGCCCGTCTGCGACAACGTTTTGTGAGTGCCGAAGACCACGCACCCGCCGAAGAGAAAACCCAAGCAGTCCCCTACCCTGATGTCAACGACATCCTACACAAGGCCTTGACCACCCTGCCCGAAGCACAACGCAACGCCTTGCTTTTGCGCGATTATGAGGGATACAGCTACCAAGAAATCGGCGACATCACGGGGATGACCGAGGCACAAGTCAAGGTCAACATCTTCCGCGCCCGCACCGCGCTGAAAAACAAACTGAAAAGCATCGACAACCTTATCGACATAGAGCCATGAAGACAAACATCACCATCGACAACTACGAGGCCTACCTCCTGGATTATATGGAGGGCAACCTCGGTCCCGACGAAGCAGAGCAGCTGAAAGCCTTCGTCGCGGCACAAGGTCTGGACTGGAATGAGCTCACCGAGGAACTCCCGCATTTGGAGGCACCTCAAATTGAGTTCGAGGACAAAGAGCGCTTGAAGAAAAAAGGCGCCCTCGTGCCCCTCTATGTCAAGATTGCCTCGGCTGCCGCTGCTGCCGGATTGCTGCTCACCGTCACCCTTTGGCCCGACAAATCGATGCCGAAAGTGGAACCTATCGCCACCCTAAAACCCATTGAAGTCAGCCGCATCAACACTAACGAGTCCACAACCTTGTTGCCGAGACGGGCCTCAGAAAACACACTTTCCGAACAAAGGACGATGCACAACAAAGCAACTATGCGTCATGCGACTAACGCAATAGGGCACAGTGTTCCTGCAAGAGAGACAACGCCTTTGTTGGCTCAATTACCGGTAAGAACCGCTACCGCTATAGAAGCCAACCTGCCTTGGACCGACTTCGATGAGCCCTACTTCGACATGATTGCCTATCGCATGAACAACGAGTTGGCCATAACGCAACTCAACAAAAACACTGTTTCCGATGATGCCGAAAACGAGCAAGGACTTTCGCTCATCGGCCGAGGCATATACCGCCTAACCAACGGTCGCCACGACAGTTTTGCCAGCATCATCTCCACGGGTTTAAGCACTGCCAAGAAGGAGATTAGCCTCGCCGCCACCGATGCTGCCTTGACAGCCTACTACCGCGCCGACGAACACTTTGAGGAAGTGAAAGAGAACTGGCAGGACAAACGGGAAGAATGAATAAATCACGCAGAATTTGACGGATTAAAAACAAGTAGAGACGTAGCGCGCTACGTCTCTACATTCATATAATCTACGATTTCTGCGTGAAAAGAAAAACTATATCCTGCGTGAAACTAATCAGAAATTGACGCTAAACCCAAGCATGAGCGGGTGTGCCTTGGCTGCATCACGTCCTTTAACGAAAGTGGGCACAAGTGCATAGTTGACAAAGAAACCCAGATTATCACCGCCAACGCGCAGCGAGGCATCGCATTTGAATAGATTCGTCAGATAGTTTGAGTAGGTCTTGTTGTTTTCACCATCACTATATTTGATACGATTCCATGCGGCAAGACGGATGCCTCCTGTTACACCCAGGTCGATATAGAGATGGCGCGCTGGTCTCACTTCCACCATCAAGGGAGCCTGAAGATAGAGCAGCCCAAACTTGCTGTTTTTCACGGGGCGATCGTCAGGAATCAGGGTGTTGACCAATTCTCCGTCTTGGACCGTCATCCTGATATAGTTTTTCCAACTATAGTTGTTCCAGCCAAGACCGATGCCAGTAAACATTCCCACTTTATGCTTGCGGTCAAAAGCGACGCCTACATCAGCGATATTGAAACCAAAATACCAACTACGCAGAGGACGAATGGCCATTGACTCATTGGGACCAGTATACACATTCATTTCAGACGGGTCAAGGAGCATATTCAGGCCAGCCTCGAAGCCATTCCAATGGGCATCGAAAAGGAGGTCCTTTTTTCTGGAACGACTGCCCTTGAATTTGCCTTCCTTTGACGATGTGTTTTCCACAACATTCGATTTCACAACATTCAAACCGTCGACATTCAAGTCACCACTTCCAAGCAGTATGGTTTCCAACACATTGCATCTACCTTGAAGAATGATATCACCCGAACCATTGAGGACAACATGTACGGTATCGTAATCCAACTTCATAACCATGTCACCCGATCCACCATTATATACATTGATATAATCACCTGTTATAGTGTTCCTGCAGATGACATCGCCAGACGAAAGCAATTGGATGTTTTCAAGTTGTGAGACTTCAACTTCATAGTCGTCTGAACTGGAAAGAAGGAGCATCCCCGACTCCGTACGGTTGTCGGAGACTATCTTGCCCTCTTTCTTCAACGAAAACTGTCCTGGAGTCTGGCTGATAACGACATCGCCCGAGCCCGTTACTCGAATGACGCTAACTGGGGAATCGTCTTTTTTAGCAGGACGATAGTTGTCCGGCATATCATACTTTTTCTCAAATTCTGCACCCCATTGCTCCATCTTGCAGCCCCATTCTTCCATTTCTTCGCCCCACTTCTCCATGTCTTTCTCAAACGATTGCCAATCGACCGAGTCGGTAAGCATTTGAAGGTTCACTCCCAGTTCGCGCATCAACTCGGGGAGTCGCGACATGTCAGGCATATTCCTCATTATAATTGCCGGATCTTGCTGTTTTTGTGAAGCGGTCACGGTGTCTTGCGCCTTCACTGTTCCGAAGGCAAGCAGCAGCAAGGCTGCGAAAAATAATCTTGTTTTCATTTTTATTGGTGTTTTTTAGGTTTGTTGTTCTTCCAGCACTATTGACACTTCACTGGGAACCACTACTTTAGAGTCCTTACCGTCATGGCGGAGGGACCGTCATTCCGCGAAAGCGGAACGCCATCTCCTATGCGCGAAGGACACCCTTGTGCTCAGGAGATCGCGGGTCAAAGCCTGCAATGACGGTAAAGGGTTGAATAAAGTACTTCCCTTTTTTGTGTCATCACAGGTAATACGGAGAAACAACTAAAAAGTTACAGCCTTCACTCAAAAAAAGCGGAAAAATAGCATTTGCGCTCTGCGGTGAGGGTGTCGCCTTCGGTCAATTGCAACTTCACATAAACCTTTTGCAAGTCGGCATTGCGCAAATACTCGCTTAAACCTTCTACATTGTATTTCCGGTTTTCGTTCGCATCCATCTCCACCTTCACTTTTTGCTCAAACTTTGGGTGGTCTTTGAGCCTATCAAGTTTGAGGTCTTCAAGGTCGCACACCGCAACGGTCAGCGTGCCATCAATGTCGCGGAGCAAGTCGGATGTGACGAAAACGCCATAGTCTTTCCGGTCGAGACTCAAAAGCACTGGCGCATAAAGTGTCTTGAGCCTTTCGTAAAACACTTTGGGATTGCCATAATAATCGATGGACGACCACGAAGTCACAGGCCAGGCATCGTTGAGTTGCCAATAGAGCGTGCCCATGTTGTAAGGTTTCGCCGTGCGGTGTGCCTCAATCGCGACTTCCATGCCGTAGGCCTGTGAGAGTTGGCTCAAATGCACATATTCCTCAAAGTCCTTGGGCTTAACATTAGGGAAATACCGTTTGATGAAGTCATCGATTTGCCGCGTGCCACGCGGGTGTTTCTGATGTGCCGCAATGACTTTGGCATCCTTACTCAACGCCTTACCCTGCGCGATTTTCTGCAAGGTAGAATAGTCAGGATAACTCTGGTAACCGTACTCGCTGTTGAAACGACCCACCTTCTCGCGATACATCTCGTAAGGCTGCTCGCCCCACCAAACGCCCCAATAATGCACATCGCCTTCCGTCAAACTCTCGGGTCGGCCCCAGCCTTTCGAGGGTGAACTGGGCCAATAGGGCCGCGAACCGTCGTAGATCTCGACGGACCAGGGCAAGATGTATTTAAAGAGTTGGTTGTAGCCCTCCTTGATGGCTTGGTCGTCTTCCTCGCTCCAACCCAAGGACTGTTGCCAACCCCAGTTATAGTAGCCTTCCGAGATTTCGTTGCCACCGCACCACAAGGCCAGCGATGGATGCGAAGCCAAGCGTCTCACCTGCTCCTCCGCTTCAATCCGAGCGTTTTCTAGGAAAGTCTCGTCGAAAGGATACATCGAACCTGCATACATGAAGTCCTGCCATACCAAGATGCCCAACGAGTCGCAGATATTGAAGAAATCATCCGAGGGATAGATGCCGCCGCCCCACACACGCAGCATATTGAAATGGGCATCCTTGGCCATTTGGAGCAATTTCAGCGTGTTGTCGGCGTTAATCCAAGTTTCTATCATCTCTTCGGGGACATAATTCGCGCCTTTGGCATACAATGGCACGCCATTCACCTTGAAATAGAAGGCGCGACCGATGCTGTCGGGCTCATCGACCATCTCGAAGGTACGGATACCCGTCTTGAACTTTTTGGTGTCCAGCACCCTATCGTCTTTTTTCAACACCACTTCAAAGTCATACAGCGGTTGCTCGCCCATCTCGTTGGGCCACCAAAGTTGAGGGTCTTGTATAAAAACAGGAAACACCTTATGATGACGGCCTTTCGACAGGCTCAAGGACCTGTTGGCTAAAGTCGTTGAACCTGTTGAGACGATAACTTCATATTCCCCGTCCGTTGCATTCTCAACATCCAAATGCAGCGTCAACATGGCATGTACCGAATCAGCGATTTGTGTGACGGCATAGGCGTCTTCCAAACGCACCTCGTTCCAGCCCATCAACTTCACGGGTTTCCAGATGCCCACATTCTTGTATTTCGGTGCCCAGTCCCAACCATGTTGATAGGGGGCTTTGCGGCTGACAGCATACTTCTCCGGCAAAACAGGCAGGACCTGTTCGTATAAATCCGTCATGACGCTGTCGTATCCAGTGAAATGCACTTCAAGCAGGTTGTCTTTCTCCTTCAAATAGCGTTTGACATCCACTTTCCATTCACGGAATTGGTTGTCGGTGGAGATCAACTCATAGCCATTCAAAGAGATATCGGCATAAGTGTCAAGGCCTTCAAAAACCAGTTCGACAAACTCTTTTTCGAGCAGTCCCTCATCTACATCAAAACGCAAAGCGTAATCCCACACATGGTCGGAAATCCAGAGCAATTCGTTCTCCACCGTGCCGAGATAGGGATGGGGAATCACTCCGTTTTCGTATAGGCTCTGCTGCACCACCGAGGGCACATCAACCTGCATCTTTATAGATAAGGTGTCTCCCGTGAGCGTCCAGCCTTGGTTGAGGCTTTGCTCGGTGACATTTTGGCTTTCCGCCTTTTGGCAGCCCATTAAAGCAAACAGCAGCAATAATAATGGAAAGGTCTTTTTCATATATGTACAAGTTTAATCAAAAGGAGTCGTCATTGCGAACAACAGAACCCAACCCAAAACGTCATTCCGGACTTGATCCGTAATCTCCAACGCTTAATAGTTCGTCTTCGAGCGCAGGAGATGGCGGATGTTCCTCCGCCATGACGGTAAAAGGGTTATGTTCGTATTCCCATGCAATAGCGTCAAAACGGATTCAATATCTTTTCCATCTCGTAAATCAAGTCCTTGTTCGACTCGGTCCAAACCATCGTTGCGCCAGTCGCATCCTTTTGGTTAGGATAGAGTTTCTCGTTGAAGCGCGGCACCCAATGCGCCAGCGAGGCGTGGCAATGCACCACACCCGTCATGTCAAGGATCTCCTTCACATTGCCGAGGTTGATGCCGCCACCTGGCATGATGCCGATCTTGTCGCCGTAACGCAGTTGCATCTCCGCTATCATCGGAACGCCTTCCAATGCTGTGGGCTTGCCGCCAGAAGTGAGGATTTTGTCGAAGCCGAGTTCAATCAGTTGCTCCACTGCCTCGAAAGGCTTCACACAAGCATCGATGGCGCGGTGGAAGGTGAACTTCAGGCCTTCACCAGCTCCCATCAAGGCCTTAATCGTCTCATGGTCGAGTTCTCCCTTGTCGTTCAAGGCACCAATGACCACGCCCTCAAAGCCGAGTTTCTTGCAAAGCATGATGTCGGTCTTCATCATCTCGACTTCTTCCTCGTCGTAGATGTAGTTGCCCGGTCGCGGACGGATGAGCACGCGCATGGGAATAAAAGAAATATCGATGGCCTTCGCCAAAGTTCCAAACGATGGCGTGACACCGCCCACTTCGAGGCATTCGCACAACTCCACGCACTGGGCGCAGCCATCCATCGCGTTCTGCAACGACTTGATGCCGTTGGCACAGATTTCCAATCTAATCATAGTCATAGAAATGTCTAATTCAACAAAGTTAATTTTGTGGCAAATATAGCAGTTTTGTTGTTATCTTTGCAGAAATTTTCCAACTATGAGAGCCCGATTCCTGATTATCCTATGCCTTTTCAGTCTATGCGCCTTCGCACAGAACACTCATATCCTCCCCACTCCTCAACAAGTCGAAACCACCGAAGGCCACTTTGTATGGGACGATGAGGTTGTCCTCACTTATGATGCCTCCGACAACGGAATCAACCAGATGGTCACTTTATTCCGTAACGATTTGGACCAAATCAGCGGGAAAAAAGTGCAGTTTTCGCGTGGCGTCATCAAAGGCAAGAAATTCATCGAACTCATCAAGACGGACCACCTCGGCGTCAGCGAAAACGAGGACCAGGCCTACCGTCTGACGGTCAACAACAACTTCATCCGCATGGAGGCCACTACCAACACGGGGCTTTTCTATGCCACGCAAAGCCTGAAACAACTCTTCCGCTACTCTATTTTAAGCAACAAAGGCGAAATCGTCATCCCATGCATGACCATCACCGACTGGCCCAACTTCAAGATTCGCGCCTGGCAAGACGACATCAGCCGCGGCCCCATCGTCAACATGGACTACCTGAAACGCCTCATTCCCCAATTGGCTGAATGTAAACTCAACGCCTTCTCACTCTATACCGAGCACACCTTCAAGACCCAATGTCACCCCGACATCGCACCAACCGATGCCTTCACCGCCGAGGAAATCAAGGAACTCGAGGATTTCTGTAAGCCCTACCACATCCAAATCATTGGAAACCAGCAATGTTTTGGGCATTTTGAGGAAATACTGTGCAACCCGTTCTACAGCGACTTGGCCGACACGAAATGGAACCTCAACCCCGCCAAAGAGGAGACCTACAAATTCCTTGAAGACCACTTGCGCGAGGTGGCTAGTGCCTACAAGTCACCATATTTCAACATCAACTGCGACGAGACGGAGAGTTTAGGTCAAGGCGCAGCCAATTCCTATGTCGATTCGTTGGGAGCAGAAACCGTTTACTATCAGCATGTCAATCGCGTCAACCGCATGCTCCGGCCCTACCGCAAGCGCGTGATGATGTGGGGCGACATTGCCGACCAGCATCCCGAAATCCTTGACAATTTGGATGATGACATCATCCTTATCGCATGGAGCTATGTGGGCATCGACAGCTTTGACGAATTCCTTCAACCCTATGTCAAATCGGGGCGCAACTTCTTTGTCGCCCCTGGTGTAAGCCTTTCGGAACGCGTCTGGCCCAAGCATTATGAATTCAGAAAAAACATCACCAACCTCTGCCGCGACGGTTACAAAAACGGTGCGTTCGGTGTCATCAACACCTGTTGGGATGACTTCGGCGAATCGCTGACCAACTGTGCCCTATATGGCTTGGCATTGGGTGCCGAGACGAGTTGGAACGCCGCTTCACAACAAGAACGCAGCACCGAAACCAACTTCACCATCCATTTCATGGGCAGCCTCGCCAGCGACATCATCGAGCATCTCGACGCGCTTTCAGAGTGGACGAAAATCGACGGCATCGGCAAGTTCACTGCCATGACGGAGCCCATAGCACCCTTCTACCCTGTCCTTGTCAACGACTCCATCAAAGCCTTGAACCAAAGAGCCTCCGTGGCGCTGTCTGCGTTAGAGAAGGACCTGAAAAACGACAAAAACAAAGTGAAGCGGAATGCCGACCTCTTCGACAACGCACTCTATGCCGTGCACCGCATGCAGTGGTGCGCCAAACGCAACGCGACCCGAATACAACTCTATCGCACTTACAACGACCCAACGAAAGCCAATATCGCAGAAAGCAAAAAACAGATCCAAGAGCTGATAACCTCGCTCCACAGCCTAAAAAACGAGTATGTCCATGTTTGGAACCTTGAGAGCCGTCCCTATTGGTTGGATGTCAACATGGGAAATTATGATGACATTGCCGAAGAATTACAGCAACTTGAATATCTGCCATTTATTGAAACCGTCAACGACGACAAAGGCAATGCTGCCGTGGAGCTGAAGACCGTTTTCAATGACAAGAGCATTCATTTTACCATTGACGGAAAAGAGGTTTTGCCAAACGATTCCATCTATAGCAAACCCATCGTTTTGGAGCGGCCTTGCCTCTTGAAAGCAGCTTGTTTCAACGCATTGGGCGAACCAGTTTGCGCCGAGCGCTATTTCTGCTACCACAAAGGCATGGGCAAGCTGAAGCAACTCAACAGCCCAGCAGGCAACTACCGCCCTGAATACTCGGGCGGCGGCGACAATGCCCTACTTGATGGCAACCTCGGAAGTGACAACTATACAGATGGACATTGGCAAGGCTTCTACGGCATCGATGCTGACCTTGAGCTTGACTTCGGCAAAGTACAAAGAATCAACACTTTGAATATCGGATTCTTGGTCAACGCCCACGATTGGATCCTTCGCCCCAATGAAGTTGAAGTCTACACTTCTAATGACGGCAAGAACTATAAACCCTTCAAGACCTTCTGCCTGAAAACGAAGATACCTATGACAGGCAACCACACCTTCCGCGAACGTTTCGAATTGCCTAATCTTGCAACGCGTTACCTACGCGTCGTGGTAAAGAATCCCGGACTATTGCCCGAAGGCCTGCCCGGAGCTGGATATGACTCATGGATCTTTATGGACGAAATGATGGTGGAATAATTGCCTATCGTGTTTTTCTGTACTGCATTTCCAGCGTCGAAACTTGCGGAGTAATCTCCGTGCCTGTCAGTTCAACTTCCAAAACGCTATTCGCCTTGATGAGGCTCTTCAATGAGAGCGTCTCCGTGCGTTGTTCGCCTTCCTGCAGATTGCGGAGCGAATAGTATTCTTCAGCCAACAGGCGATTATGCTTCCCCCTTTCAATAACCCTCACATGAAGCCGCACATTCGTCACCTTACCAGGTCCGAGATTGTGTAAATCGACTTTCAAAATGCAGGAAGCCTTCTGGTAAGCCAATGCCGCCTTCGACTCGAAACTCACTCCTTTGACCAGAACACTTGGCGTATCGTCCACAGGAACGACCTCCATTTCAGCCTTCAAATAATCGTCAGGAATCTGCCCGATTTGCCAATTGGGCATTGTCGTCTCCATGTAATAGTATTTATTGTCCTGGAACAGCAGATAACGGTTGGCCTCCACCTCGTCGCAATGTACGCCCAAGGCCATGTGCTCGGGCAAGACCAAAAGAACAAAGTCGATGTCCATCTCGTAGAGCAAAGCCACTAGCAAAGCCACCTTGTCTTCACAGTCACCGCAGCCATCCACCAGCGTCTCAACGGGATAACGCACATACTCATCCTTGCCTTTTGAGTCAGCATCGAAGGCATATCGCAATGATTGGACGAAAGTGAGTGCCAGTTCGATACGGTCCTTCTCGGTCAGCGCATACCGACTAAATTCTTGCGCAATGGATTGCATCACAGGGCGGTCGTGCTCCGACAGCATGAAACTGTAGTAATTGGGTGGCAGCTCACCATCGTTGAATTGATAGACATAGGCCAAATGCTCGCGGTCGTTTCGGTAATAATTATACAGATTCTTACTAATATTCAATGTAATAGAGCACTCCTTACCCTTGTATTTCCAGGAATGTTCCACCTCATAATAGTCATCACACTCCTCCACCGAATGAGCCAAGGTGGTGAAGCTGAAACTAACCAACAATAATATGATAAGGTGCAAACGGAAACGCATGGGACGTGCTGTATTTCCCATGTTAACGCAAAAACCGTGCAAAAATTGTGAACGGGTTGTAGGGCTGTCGTATTACGGCAACCGCGCTAAAATGGTTTATTAGCGGCTGCCACGATGTGACAGCCCTACAGCCTTATTTTCCCCAATAATGGAATTCCTTCACCTCTTTCAACAATTCCTTCACGGCAGCTTCCAGCTGTTCATCGACGCCAGCAGCCATCTTCTCAGGTGTGTTGCGCACTTTGACATCAGGCTCCAATTGCGTATTTTCCAACCAGTTGCCTTGTTCAGTGCGGTAACCTACCACGGGCAAACCGAAATACAACGAAGGGTCTTGCAAGGTCTCCCAAGTCACGCTCGACATGGTGCCAGGTACGGGCATACCGACAAGGCTGCCCATCTTCTTGTATTTATAAACCCAAGGCGTACCGTGTGCGTTGCTGTAATTGGCCTCGCCGATAATCATCACCGAAGGCTTGTTGTAGCGTCGCGAAGGCATTACGCAGGCCACGCTGTCATTGACGACTTGTTCCAAGTATTTCTCACCGCTGAACAGGATTTCGATGTCCTCATGCAGGCGACCGCCACCATTGAAGCGCGTGTCAATAACAATGCCGTCACAGAGGTTGTATTTGCCGAGGATTTGTGAATACACGTCACGATAGCTGGCATCACCCATGCTGCGGATGTGGACGTAACCAAGGCGGCCGTTGGAGAGTTTCTCCACGGTCTCTTCGTTGTGCTTCACCCAACGGTTGTAAAGCAGTTCATTCATCGCGCCGTGACTGATGGGCTTCACGGTCTCATCCCAAGTCTTGCCGCCATCGGAGACGGTCACCAAAACGGTCTTGTCGCGTTTGTTGTTAAGCAAAGGATAGTAGTCCATGCCTTTCGTAATCTCCACGCCATCAATCTTTTGGATGATAGAGCCCGCTTTCACTTTGGAGTTCTTCTTGTCGAAGGGACCGCCTTCCACCACCTCGGCAATCTTCAAGCCGTCGCCTTTGTAGTCGAGATCGAGAAGCACGCCGAACTCTGCCGTGGCGTCGCCGCCTCGACTTGAAGGACGATAACCCGAGCCCGTATGCGACACATTCAGCTCGCCCAAAATTTCGCTCAACATCTCGGAAAAGTCGTAGTTGTTGTTGATATGCGCCAAGAACGGCTGGTAGGCCTCCTTCATCATGTCGAGGTCCACACCGTGATGGTCTTTCATGAAGAAACGCTTCTCGGTTTGCAGGAAGACGTGGTTGAACATGTACTCACGTTCGGCGGCGAGGTCGAGTTCCATGGTGGCATCAAATTTAATCGGCGTCGACTTGCCACCCTTGTCCACCTTTTGCAGGTTGCCACCCGAAAGCAGGAAGATGTTGTCGTCCTTCACGACCAAATGGGCACCACCCTGCCCCATCTTCTTCGTGATCTTCATCGACTTCTCGCGGACGTCCATCTCCCAGAGGTCGTAGCCTTTCTCAAACGAGGTCATGAAATAGAGCTTCTCGCCGTCCTTCGACAAGGCCATACCACTCAAATTGGACGACATTGGCGTCAGGCGGATGACACGGTCCTGCAAATGCTCCAAGTCAACTTCTATTATCTTGGATTCCTTTGGTTTATCGTCTTTTTCGGTCCCTGAGCCCGTCGAAGGGCCGTCTTTCTTGTCTTTCTTCTTGTCGCTCTTCTCCTCCTTTTTCGGCTCGTCTTTCTTATCATCCTTCTTGCCCTTCTCCTGCTCCTTCAACAACGCGTATTCTTCCTTATTGAGGCGGAACTTGTCGAAGGCCTCCTGGTTCAAGAAGGCGATGAAGACATCCCTTTGGCTGCCCCACGAGGCATGAGAACGCATACCATAACGGTCCGAATTGTAGAGAATGGCATTGCCATCCAACACCCACTGCGGATCATCGTCGAAGTAGGCGCTCTCGGTGATGTTGTATACCTTCTTATCACCGCTGGCCGACACAATAGCGACATCGGAATAAGGGTCGCGCATATGGGTAATCAAGGTTATGGCAAACCATTTGCCGTCGGGCGACCATACATAGCCAATGCTACCGTAATGTTGTGTGCCATCGGTGATTTGACGCACTTTCTTTGATTCTATGTTATAGACTTTCAAGATATTACGATTCTCAATAAAAGCAATTTCCTTGCCATCGGGTGAATAGTCGGGATTGCTGCGCTCGATACCGTCGTTGTCGAATAGGGGTTTCTCGTCAATCAAAGTGGCGTAGGCAAAGTTGTAGTCCTCTTTGCGCGCGATGGTTGCTTGGTAGAGGTTCCAATAGCCATGGCGTTCCGAGGCATAGACCAAGGTGCGGCCGTCCTTCGAGAACGAAGGGCTGCGCTCGGCCTGCGGGGTATGCGTGATCTGCTTCGTGGTGGCGTATTCATCCACACCCGTGACGAAGACCTCACCACGCGAGACAAAGGCAATCAACTTGCCGTCGCCGCTCAACGCAAAGCTACCCGCACCCTTGAAGTCCTGCTTCACCAGCTGTTCCTCTGCTTGGTCGTTGACGATTTCAATGTTCACCTTTTGCGGTTCACCGCCAATGCGTTGTGTGTAGATCTCACCCATGTAGCCGTAGCACAGTAGACCGTTGTTGGCCACACTCAAAAAGCGGACAGGATGTGTCTTGAAGTGGGTCACCGCCTCCACCTGTTCAAGGTTGTCAGCGGGAGCCTTATAGACATTGAAACTGCCATTATTGCGTTCGCTCAAGAACACAACATCCTTATATCCAGGCAAATATCTCGGATCCCTATCTTCACCCACATTGGTGGTCAGAATCGTGTGGGTCTTCTTCTTGGCGTTGTAGTACACCACATCGCGGGCCACAGAAGAAGTGTGGTGTTTGCGCCAAATGTTCTCGCTGCCTTTGCGATCGTAGTAAAGGAAGGACTTACCATCCTTGTCGAACGACATGCTGCTCACGGGCACGGCCACCACCTGTTCAGGGCGACCACCTTCGATGCTCACCTTATATAACTCGGTAATCCATCCCGATGCAAACTGCACATTCTCTGCCGCTTTTTGGATTTGCGCAGAGAAATAGATCTCCTTGCCATCAGGCGAGAAAGCCAACGGAATCTCTGTGGCTGAGTTCGTTGTAATACGTTTGGCCACACCGCCTTCTGCCGAAACAAGATACACATCGAAGTTACCATTTCGGTCGGTGGAAAAGGCAATCTGTTTGCCGTCAGGTGACCAAATCGGGTCGCCATCGTAAGCGGCGTTGGTCGTGATTTGCAAGGCTTTGCCACCTTGGGCGTTCACCACATACACATCGCCTTTATAACAAAAAGCAATCTTGTCGCCTTGAGGCGAAATCACATTGTGACGCATCCATAAAGGCTGTGCTGAAAGTTGGAATGCCACTGCAAGCAGGGCGATAAGGAAAAGCTTTTTCATAGTTTTATTCTATTGATTATCATTTTTTTATTTCAAATTCAAACATAGGCTCATCTTCCAAGAGCAACTGCAACTTGTCGCCAATATGCACCTCGCCTACCCCTTGCGGAGTTCCCGTGAAGATGTAATCGCCCGGATTCAGCGTGACGAAACGCGAGACATAGGAGACAATCGTATTGAAATCGAAAATCATGTCGCGGCTGTGGCCTTGCTGCACCCAACTGCCATTGAGTTTCATGCCAAAGGAGATGTCCTCGGGGTGCTTCAAAGTGCAGATTGCCTTGAACTCCCCAGTGGGAGCAGAATAATCAAATGATTTGGCGATTTCCCAAGGATGGCCTTTGGCCTTGCACTCGCTTTGCAAGTCGCGGGCGGTGAAATCGATGCCTACAGTGATAGCATCGTAATACTCCGAGGCGGTTTCCTTGTCTATCGACTTCCCTGTTTTGCAAATGCGCAGCACCAATTCAGTCTCATAATGCACCTTCTTACTGAAGTCAGGATACGGGAAAGGCTCCCCAGCAGGCAACAAGGCCGTGTCGGGCTTCATGAAAAACATGGGTTCGGTCGGCAAGGCATTGTCCAACTCCTTGACATGTGCCAGATAGTTTCGCCCTATACAAATGATTTTCATTATTTTACATTATTTTACATTTTTACCACCCATGCGCAACTTGATGGCGGTCACCACCTTCTTCGTATAGCGCGGGAAGTCGTTGTTCATGATCCATGAATAATATGGCGGCTCCATGCGGAACACATCCTCCACCCTTTTGCCCTTATGCTTGCCAAACATGAAGACCTCCTTGCCCTCATCGTCAAAGATGATTTGTCCCGAAAGGTCGGCGTTTTTATGGTGCGCCGAGAACTCTGAAAGCTGTCTCATGTCGTTAATGGGTCCTTGTGACTTGTTTCCCTTACCATCTTCATAGTCAACACCTTGGTATTTATCGAGCATGGCACACAGCACATCGTAAGTGGCCTTGGTATCGGCCATGGCGCCATGCGCCCCTTCCAATTCGGCATGACAGAAATAGCGATAGGCGCTCTTCAGGTTGCGCGGCTCCATCTTCATATATATGTTCATCACATCGATGAAGTCACGGTCCTTGAGGTCGAAGTCGTAGTCTACGCGGAGAAACTCCTCAACCAACATGGGCAGGTCAAACTTCAGGATATTATAGCCAGCCAAGTCGGCATTGCCGATGAACAGGGCTATCTCCTTGGCCTTTTCGCGGAAAGTGGGCTTGTCGGCCACCATGGCATCGGTATAGCCATGCACAGAAGTGGATTCGGGTGAAATAGGCATTTCGGGGTTGAGCAGCCAAACGCGTTGCTCTTCGTCGCCGTTCACATTGATTTTCAGAACACTCATCTCCACGATACGGTCGTGAGATGGGTTAAGGCCCGTCGTCTCCAAGTCAAAAAAAGCTATAGGTCGTTTCAGATTCAGTTGCATAGGATAATAGATTTTGAGTGCAAAAATAACGATAAAACGCTCCGATATTTATTTTTTTCCTACTTTTGCCCCACTTTTCAAACTAAACTAGAACGATTAGAAAGTATCAAATTATTGAAAGACATGATGGAAGAAAATGAAATGAAAGAGAGAGAAGATCTGTTCTCGAAGGCAGTGAAAGCAGGAAAGAGAACTTACTTCTTCGATGTGAAGTCAACCAAAAACGACGAGAAGTACATTACGATAACCGAGAGCAAGCGCCGTTTCGATGAAGGCCTGCAACGCTTCTTCTATGAGAAGCACAAGATTTTCCTCTACAAGGAAGACTTTGAGAAGGTATCGAAAGGCCTCGCCGATGCCATCAAATACATCGAAACCGGCGAATATCCTGCCGACTATTACGACCAGCCCGAGCCGCGTCACTTCGAGCACACAGAGGGCGAAAGCCACAGTGAGATCGACAGCGCCATCGACAAATGGTTCGACAGCCTGGACAAATAAACAACACAAAAAGTCAGAAACACGAGGCCGCAGGTTTTTGCGGCCTTTTTTGTTGCCTTTTCCATGAGCGACAAAAACTTATCAACAAATCGTCTCTTTGTTGATAACTTTCCCCTTTGCACGGCAATATTTCGCGCCAAAAATCGTATTTTTGTAGCGAAAAATTTTTGATTGAAAATGGGTAAGACAATAGCGATAGCCAACCAAAAAGGCGGCGTGGGCAAGACCACTTCCGCCATCAACCTCGCGGCCAGCCTGGCCGTTCTGGAATATAAGACCCTCCTCATCGATGCCGACCCGCAGGCCAACGCGACCTCGGGTGTGGGCATCGACCCAAGGACCGTGGAGACGAGCGTGTACGAATGCATCATCGACCAGGTGGACCCGAAGACGGTCATCACCGAGACAGAGACGCCCAACCTCTTCCTCCTTCCCGCCCATATCGACCTCGTGGGAGCCGAAATCGAGATGATCAACCTGCCCGAGCGTGAGCTGATGATGAAGAAGCTACTCGCACCTATCAAGGACGACTACGACTTCATCATCATCGACTGCTCGCCTTCGTTAGGACTGGTGACCGTCAACTCCCTCACTGCAGCCGACTCGGTCATCATCCCCGTGCAATGCGAGTATTTCGCCCTTGAAGGTCTTGGCAAGCTATTGAACACCATTAAGATCGTGCAGACGCGACTCAACCCCAACCTAGACATCGAGGGCATCCTGCTCACCATGTTCGACACACGCTTGCGTCTGTCGAAACAAGTCGTGGAAGAGGTCAAGATGCACTTCCAGGATATGGTGTTCAACACCATCATCAACCGTAACACGCGCTTGAGTGAGGCCCCGAGCTTCGGCAAGACCATCGTCATGTACGACGCCAACAGCACAGGCGCCATCAACTACCTCAACCTTGCCCGCGAGATCCTCGAAAAGAACAACCTATCCACCAAAGCCTAACATACCATGCCCGACAAAACCAGAAAATCATTGGGACGCGGCCTCGACAGCATCCTGCAAAGCCCTGAAACCGACATCACCAGCCGCGACATCAGCGGCGATTTCGTGGCCGGCGCCGTCGCCGAAATCGACATCGACCTTATCGAGACCAACCCCTTCCAACCCCGCACCGAATTCGACGAGACCGCATTGAGAGAATTGGCCCAGTCCATTAAAGAACAAGGCGTCATCCAACCTGTGACGGTAAGAAAACTCGGCTATAACAAATACCAACTCATATCAGGCGAGCGCCGCTTGAGGGCCTCCAAGATGGCTGGACTCACGAAGATCCCGGCTTTTATCCGCGTGGCCAACGACGAGCAGATGCTCGAACTCGCCCTCATCGAGAACATCCATCGCGAGAACCTCAATGCCATCGAAGTGGCCATCTCCTACCAGCGCCTCATCGACGAGTGCAACCTCACGCAAGAGGAAGTGAGCGAAAAAGTGGGTAAGAGCCGCAGTGCAGTGGCCAACTTCTTGAGGCTATTGAAGCTGCCACCCGAAGTACAACTCGCCATCCGCGACGGCCACATCACCATGGGCCACGCCCGCGCCCTCATCAACATCAGCGACAAGGAAGAGCAACTGAAACTGCTCCAACAGATCATCATGGATGAGATGACCGTGCGACAAACCGAGGAGCTGGCCGACAAAGCCAAAGGCAAGGCCGAGCGGGAGCACAGACAGACCAACTTCATCCCCGAACATTTCAAGAGCAAAATCAAGAAGTTGTCGCAGACCCTCAACACCAAGGTGAAGGTGAAACGCAATGTGAAAGGCCAAGGCAGCGTGGTCATCGACTTCAGGGACGAGGCCGAGTTTGACCGCATCATGGAACTCTTCAACCAGCAATAAACGCCATGCCGCGCCGTTTCCTGTTTCTTTTGGGCATCCTGATTCTCATCGCCTTTCAAAAAACGGAAGCGCAAAACATTGTGTTTGACACCATCGGCAACACCATACTCACCGCCGACACCATCGTTAAAGAGACGAAGACTCCAAAAGCCAAAACCAAGAAGCCTCACAGCCCGAAAAAAGCCACCATCATGTCGGCATGCCTGCCCGGATTGGGACAAGTTTACAACGGCAAATGGTGGAAGGTGCCCATCGTCTATGCCGGATTGGGCGGCTTGGGTTATCTGGTCTACAACAACAATTACGAATATCGTTCCTACCTGCACGCCTATGAATACAAGACCGGAGACCTTCCAGAAGGCACGACCTTGAATGACCATGAAACCGAACTCGCCAACCGCTATGCCGAAAGCCAACTGCAGACTTATAAGGAGTCATACCGCCGCGACTTTGAGTTCTACACCATCCTCACCATCGCTTGGTACGGCCTCAACATCTTGGACGCCTGCGTCGACGGGCATCTCTACGACTACGACATCAGCGACGACCTCTCTTTCAGCATCGACCCCTATCGGCCTTTTGAACAGCCAATAATGATACCACAATACGCACAAGTGGGGTTATCCTTTCAACTCAATTTCTAAACCATGAAAATCGCAATAATCGGATACGGAAAGATGGGCCACGAGGTGGAAAAAGCCGCCCTCGCCCGCCAACATAGCATCGTCGTTACTGTCGATAATCCTCAAGAATGGGAAGAACGACTTGAACTTGTCAAACAAGCCGATGTCGCCATCGATTTCAGCCAGCCCGACCAAGTGGTGAACAACATCCACCGCTGCTTTGATATGCACAAGCCTGTCGTAGTGGGCACCACAGCCTGGCAGAACCATTTCGAGGAAATCAAACAACGCTGTATGGCAGAAAAGCAAAGCCTCTTCACCGCACCCAACTTCAGCATTGGGATGAACATCATGTTCCTGCTCAACAAGCAACTGGCCAAGTTCGCGGAAAAGTATGGTTACCAACTCTCCATGGCCGAGACGCACCACATCCACAAACTCGACAAGCCCAGCGGAACCGCCGTCAAACTGGCCAACGACATCCTCGCCATCGACCACGATTACGAGCGTTGGAGCATCGACGCTCCAGCTGATCATACCTTATTTATTAAAGTGACCCGCGAAGGCGAGGTAAACGGCATCCACAGCGTGATGGCCGAGTCGCCTGCCGACAAAATCACCCTCACCCATGAGGCTTTCAACCGCCAAGGCTTCGCCATGGGCGCTATCGCCGCTGCCGAGTTCCTTATCGGAAAAACGGGGGTGTTTGGGATGGAAGATTTGTTTGGTACATAGAATTGTGGTCCACAAAGTTGTGAACCGTTATTATATCATTGTAACTAATTTAAAATCATTAAATTAATTACACCATTCCCTAACAAACCACAATTCAAAAACGGGGTCTGTAAGCACGATTCCGTTAGGTGTTTGCTCTATCAGTTCTTTTTGTGTCAATACGGTCTTGATTCTTGTGACATTGGACTTCGAACCCAAGTCATAGTTGGATAACACCTCTTTGGAAGTGAAATCCGTGTGTACGCCTTTGGCAACGGCTTTCAGAAAGTTCATTTGATAGGCAGTCAGGTTCTCTATTTGCTGCAAAAACAGCAACGAGTTTTGGTTCAGAAGGTCCTCAATGGCGGTTTCCAAAGCAGCCTCGTCAGCCTTTTTAGTGGTGTTGAGCATGACGTTCCAAGCCAGTTGTTGCACATACGAGGACTGGTTTTCCACTATCGAACATATCTTTTCGATAATGGCATCTGAAATGCTCATGCCCTTTTCCTCAAACTTCTGGCGGATAAAGGGAATCCAGTCTTCCGTAGGGATTGGTTGAAGGAACATGATGTCGCCAAACTGGTAAAAAGGCATTCTCTTGTTTTGGAAAAGATTGGCAAGCAAGTGCTTTTTGCTTCCAAACAAGCAATAAGAGGCATTGCTTTGCAACTGCCAAACGCCGCGCATTTTCTTCTGCACTGTAAGCGAATCAGGAAACTCCCCAATCTGTTGGAATTCGTCGATGCAAACAACAATGTGCTTACCCATCTTGGCCGCCATGCGTTCAGGCAGTTGCAGAATCTCCTCCGGAGAATAGTCTTTTGGCGTGATGCCTAGAGAGATAGACAACTCGTTGTTAGGGTCGGGACCAAACGAGATAGTCGGCGACAAGCGAACCAAAAACTCCTTGATGTTCTTCATGACGGCCTCGGCTTTGCCTGCAGTTTGCTTCATCAATGCTGCAGCAAACTTGTTATAGAACTCATATTCATTGCGGCAGTCATAGATATCCATATATACAGTCACAATGGATTGTGCGTCCACAAGCGTCTGGACTTTCCTCACGAGAGAAGTCTTACCCATTCTTCGAGGAGAAATAAGTATCATGTTCTGCCCATTTTCGAAGTCTTGTTTCAGACGCCTGGTCTCCTTTACACGATCTGTAAAGTTGTCGCCTTTTACGGCCACCCCATAAATGAAAGATTTCTTCATGATTCCATTAAATTTTGGTGCAAAAATAAACATTTTTCTTTTAGTACACAAACTTGTGGTCCACAAAATTGTGTACCAAAGAATAAAAAATCATGCAAGCCTCAATAAATTAAGAATTTCTCCCTACTTTTGCAGCCGAAAATACTATTTCATTTATTCATTCGTTAATCAAGAAATCACAAATAAAAATGTCACTCATACTTTTCATTCTTATCGTCCCGGCACTGTTTACCATCCCGATTGCCTTCTGCTGGAAGCAATTCGAGAAAGCCGGACAAAAAGGCTATTATAGCCTCATCCCCTACTACAACATCTATGTCATGCTGAAAATCATCGGCAAACAGAAGAAGTTCTGGTGGTGGTTCTTCATCGTCTTCCCCTACATCAACATCTTCATGCTGCTGCTCATGCTCGTCGAGCTAGGCAAGTGCTTTGGCCGATTCAAGGTCTGGGAGGAAGGCATGGCCGCCATTCTGCCCTTCATTTTCTTCCCCATCATCGCCAAAGACGATAAATACCAAGACCCGCTCACGACCAAACGCCCCAAGAAATCAACCGCCCGCGAGTGGTTCGACGCCATTGTCTTCGCCGTAGTCGCTGCATTGATTATCAGGACCTATGTCTTCGAGATGTTCACCATCCCTACATCGAGTATGGAGAAATCCCTTTGCGTTGGTGATTATCTGGTTGTCAGCAAGATACATTATGGACCCAAAGGCCCTAACACGCCACTCTCATTCCCCTTCGTGCACAACACCCTGCCGTGGAGCAAGAGCAAAAAATCATATGTGGAATGGATCAAGATGCCTTATCACCGCTATCCTGGTGTGACAACGATGAAGCGTTACGATCCCATCGTGTTCAACTACCCCGCTGGCGACACTGTGTGCGAGAACTATCAAAGCAGCGTCAGCTATTATGACCTTGTTCGCGAATACGGGCGCGAAGCCGTTTGGAACGGTAAGGTGACTTTAGGCCTCAACGGTCAACCGACCCCGAGCGGCAAAGTCATCGCCCATCCTGTCGACAAGCGCGAGAACTATGTGAAACGCCTCATCGGAATGCCTGGCGACAACCTGAAAATCGTTGACGGCGTGGTCTATATCGATGGAGAAAAGGCCTACGAGCCCGAGAACATGCAGCATAACTACACCGTGGTGACTACCACTGGCGGCATCAACAAGCAGACCGTGGAAAAATACGACATCACCGAAGGCTACCCCATTGATGAAAACACCTTTGTCCTTAACATCAGCGCGAAAGTGGCCGACGAACTCATCAAGCTGCCTTACATTACCTCGGTGATGCGCAATGTGGAAGCCCCGGGCCAAGGCACCAACACCAGCATCTTCCCCCATCGTCCCGACCTCTACCCATGGAATGTTGACAACTACGGTCCCATTTACATCCCGAAGAAAGGCGAAACAGTGAAGCTGGACCTCACCACACTGCCACTTTATGAGCGTGTCATCCATGCCTACGAACTCCACGATCTGAAAGTGGAAGGTAGCCAAATCTACATCGACGGGAAGCCTGCGGACAGCTACACCTTCGAGATGGACTACTATTGGATGATGGGCGACAACCGCCACAATTCCGCCGATTCGCGCTATTGGGGCTTTGTCCCCGAAAACCACATCGTTGGAAAGCCCATCCTCGTTTGGCTCTCAAGAGACAAGGAAAATGGCGGCATCCGATGGAAGCGAATGTTCAAGATTCCGAAATAACTCCTCATTACAGGCTGTCAAAAAAATGGCAGCCTGTTTTTTTGCCCAAAATTCCCTTTTTGCGCCATGCCCAAACCAACTATTTTGTTTATTTTTGCAAGCCTATAACGACGTCAGAAAATGAGCGACAAGAACAACCGTAGAGAGAACACTTTCAAAAAGAAACCGACCGAGCTTGAATTGGTAGAGACTCCGGCGGTCATTGCTGAAGAAACCGAAGAAAAGAAAGGCAAGAAAAAAGAAATCACAGATAAGGAAAAGAAGGCACCGAAAGCCAAGGAACCTAAGCCCAAGAAGGAACCGAAAGAACCGAAAGAAGCCGGTAGGATTCAAAAAATCATAGGCATCCTGTTCGTCTGCCTGGCCGTCTTCCTTGGACTTTCCATGATTTCGTATCTAGTGAGCTTCTTCAGCGGACACTACCAGGAACTGGGCTACCAGATTTTCAGCCACAAAGGAGAGATTGACAACTGGACAGGAAGCGGTGGCGTGTTCTTGGCCCAAACGCTCATCAAAGAGTCGTTCGGCATCGGAGCGTTTTTCTTCGTCTACCTTTTGACCCTTATTGGTCTGCGGCTGACGGAGACAGCCAAATTCAAGATGTGGAATGTTTGGAAATGGGCACTCCTCTGTTTGGTTTGGATGCCGCTATTTTTCGGGTTCCTCTCCCAATTCGCTCCTCAATGTGCCATCTTCGGCGGTGCGGTCGGCAAATGGCTCAACGACCTGCTGACCAACTACATCGGCAACGCGGGTGTCATCATCATCCTCGCCTTCTTGCTGCTGGTCTTCCTCGTCTACCAGTTCAACTTGACGCTCAACTATTTCAAGCGCAGACGGGAGCAGAAAGAGGAAGAAGCGCGCAAACAAGCTGCCATCCTCGCCGAGCAACGCATCAGGGAACAATGGGAAAAAGAAAACCACAACATGACCGACGGTGGCGAGGACATTGACCCCGATTTCATCGACGATGAGGAAGAAGAAAATGAAGGCAACAACGGAACCGCTTTGCCCCCCGTCACCTCGTTCACAAAAGACCCGACCTTCGTCATCGTCAATCCCGATTCCAACACCGAGAAGACTGAGCACAAAGAGAACACCATCATTCCTAAAAAAGAGGAGAACCCTCAAGAGCCCGAAATCACCCCACCTTCGCTGACGAATGAAACCGAAAACAAATCGGACAACACAGCCGAGAAGAATGACAATGAAGCGGAAAAAGTGGAGTTGGTCATCGAGAACACGGAGGCCGAGAAGACCGTGGACGAAGGCAAAAACATGGAGCATCACACCATTGACACGCCTTTCGACCCGCACTATGAATTGCGCGATTTCAAGTTCCCCACCTTGGACATGCTTAACGACTACGGCGGTGGAAAATCGGAAATCGACGAGGAAGAACTGAACGCCAACAAGAACAAGATTGTCGAGACCTTGGGCAACTATGGCATCGCCATCGATAAGATCAAGGCGACCATCGGCCCTACGGTTACTTTGTATGAAATCGTACCTGCTGCAGGTGTCCGTATCTCAAAAATCAAGAACCTTGAGGACGATATTGCCTTGAGCCTTGCCGCTTTGGGCATCCGTATCATCGCCCCCATCCCGGGCAAAGGCACCATCGGCATCGAAGTGCCCAATAGCAAACCCGAGACTGTCTCGATGCGTAGCGTGCTCAGCTCCGAGAAGTTCCAAAAATCCAAATACGCACTGCCCTGCGCTATCGGAAAAACCATCTCCAACGAGACCTATGTCTTCGACTTGGCCAAGATGCCACATATCCTCATGGCCGGTGCCACTGGTCAAGGTAAATCGGTGGGACTCAACGCTATTGTGGCTTCATTACTCTATTGCAAACACCCTTCAGAGTTGAAGTTCGTCATGGTCGACCCGAAGAAGGTGGAGCTGACACTCTACAACCGCATCGAGCGCCATTATCTGGCCAAACTCCCCGATTCGGAAGACGCCATCATCACCGATGTCAAGAAAGTGGTGCGCACACTCAACTCGTTGTGCATCGAGATGGACCAACGCTATGACCTGCTGAAGCAGGCCGAATGCCGCAACATCATCGAATACAATGAGAAATTCAAAGCGCGCAAGCTACTGCCGACCGAAGGACACCGCTTCCTGCCTTACATCGTCTTGGTCGTTGATGAGTTTGCCGACCTTATCATGACGGCTGGCCGCGAAGTTGAAGCGCCCATTGCACGTCTGGCTCAATTAGCCCGTGCCATCGGCATCCACCTCATCATCGCTACCCAACGTCCTTCCGTCAATATCATCACGGGTTCCATCAAGGCCAACTTCCCCGCACGTATCGCCTTCCGCGTTATCTCGCAAGTCGACTCCAAGACCATCCTCGACCAAAGCGGTGCCAACCAACTCATTGGTCGTGGCGACATGCTGCTCTCGACGGGTAATGACCTCGTTCGTCTGCAATGCGCCTTTATCGACACGCCCGAGGTGGAAGCCGTCACCGAATTCATCGGCAACCAACACGGCTATCCCGAGCCGTTCTTGTTGCCTGAAGTACCCGAAGAAGAGGGCGAAGGCGCCGACATCGACGACGAAGGTGAGCGCGACAGCCTCTTTGAAGAAGCGGCTCGCATCGTGGTTCAGACAGGACAAGGCTCCACTTCCATGATCCAGCGCAAACTAAAACTCGGTTACAACCGGGCAGGACGTATCATCGACCAGTTGGAGGCCGCTGGCATTGTCGGACCGTTCTCTGGCAGCAAATCGCGCGAAGTGAAAGTGACTTCCGAAGCCGCTTTGGAACAGATTTTGAGGGATCTTTACAATAAAGACAACGGAATCTGAAAATGAAAACTAGAAACATTATCGCTTGCCTTGTGTTATTGTTTGCAACACAAGTAGTTACAGCCCAAAACAACGCAGAGGCCATCATCCGTCTCATGGTCAACCAGGTGAAGAGCCACAAAAACATGGAGATGGCCTTCAACTATCAAATCAGTCCTGACGGGAAAAATTATAGCGACAGCGAGAAAGGCCATGCCTGGCTGCAAGGCGAGGCATACAGAATCGAGATGGCTGACCAACAGACCATCAGCGACGGCAAGACCATCTGGTCGTATCTCGTCGACGACGAAGAGGTCATGGTTAGCAAAGCCAGCGACGGCACTGACAACACGCCACTGAAACTCCTCACCTCATTAGACGAGAGTTATGTAGCCACCTTGTCGGGCATTGACGCGCAAGGTATCGCCACCATCGAACTTGCCAACCCCAAGGGACAATACAAGCGAGTGACCTTGAAAATCAACACGAAGAAAACCGAACTGAAAAGCGCTGACATCTACATGGAAGACGGCAGCAAGGCCGTCATCAATGTGGAAGAAATGAAATTCGACCAAAAACTGGACGATAAATTCTTCACCTTCGACACGAAAAAACACCCCAATGTGGATGTGATAGATATGCGGTAACGCAATAAAACAAAACGATAATTGTTATTATGTAGAGACGTGGCGCGCCGCGTCTCTACAAACACAAATCAAATTACACATAGTCAATACAACAATTCTGCAACAATATGAATCTTCTTCAAATTCAACAAACCACCAATGATTTAGGTACAGCGGCTGCTGAAGCTGTCGCCCAGCCCACGGAATTCAAACTCTCCATCCTCGAACTTGCCACCAAGGGCGGATGGATTATGATTTTATTGGCCGTTTTGTCGATCATAGCGGTCTACATCTTCATCGAAAGATTCATTGCCGTTTCGCGAGCCACGAAATACGACAAAAGCTTCATGGACCGCATCCGCGAATACATGAAAGAAGGCAAGATTGATTCGGCAAAAGCCTTGTGCAGAGGCAACTCCACTCCTATCTCGCGTATGATTGAGAAAGGTCTCTCCCGCCTTGGCAGACCTTTGGGCGACATCAACTCGGCCATTGAAAATGTTGGTAATTTGGAAGTTGCGAAACTGGAGCGTGGCGTCAGCATCCTCTCAATGATTGCCAGTGCCGCCCCGATGATTGGTTTCTTGGGCACGGTAACGGGTATGATTCGCGCATTCTATAACATGTCGATGGCCGGCAACAACATTGATATCGAGTTGCTCTCATCGGGCATCTACGAAGCCATGGTGACCACGGTCGGCGGTCTTATCGTCGGCATCATCGCATACTTCTTCCACGCCATCATCACCAACAAGATCCAGAAAGTTGTCAACCTGCTGGAAGGCAAGGCAACAGAATTCATGGATGTCTTGAACGAACCCGCATAAAACCAGTGCATTATGGCCATCAAATCAAGAAATAAGGTCGAACCCACTTTCAACTCCTCGTCCATGTCGGACCTGGTGTTCCTGCTGCTGATCTTCTTCATGCTCACCTCGACCTTGGTGGCTCCCAATGCCATCAAGCTCATGCTGCCATCGAGCACCAGCAAGACTATGGCCAAGCAGACCGTCACCGTCTATGTGGACGAGAACTACCAATATCAAGTCAACGACATCAAGGTTTTCGACGAGAGTCAACTCATGGACCTCATCAACACGCAGATTGGCAATGACCCGCAAGCCACAGTGGTGCTCCGTTCCGACAAGACCGTCCCCGTGCAATACATCGTGAACGTGATTGATGCCGTCAACGAAATCAACAATGCCACGGGCAACAACCACAAAGTCATTTTAGCCACCTCACCGAAAAAATAACACAACATGGACAAGAAAGAAAAGGCGGACAAAGGCATAGCCATCGTGGGTACCATTGCGGTACACGCGTTGGTGTTGCTCGTTCTGTTCCTGATGGCCTTCAGGACTCCCTTGCCATTACCAGGAGAGGAAGGCGTAGAGGTCGACTTGGGCATGATGGACCAAGGCATGGGCAACATTCAACCCGAGAAGCCCGCCATCCCCATGGCTGCCCAACCCAAACAGGAGCAGAGCCAGACCAAAGAGGACATCGTCACCCAAAACGACGAAGAAGCCCCTGCCATTGAGAAACCCAAGACCACAAAGCCTAAACAGGAAAAGCCTGCTGAAGAGCCCAAGCCACAAGTCAACAGCAGGGCTATATACAAGGGCAGCAACAACCCGCAAGCGGGCGGTTCGGAAGGTATCACCGGTCAGCCTGGCGACCAAGGCAAACCCAATGGGCTTGCTGGCGTCAGAAAGTATGACGGAAATGGCGGCAAAGGCAATGGAACAGGCTATGACCTCGGAGGCCGTGGCGCCAAGAGTCTGCACCGTCCCAATGACGATTTCAGCGAAGAAGGCAATGTCGTTGTTGATATCTGGGTGAACCGGGCAGGGCAAGTGGTACGCGCCGAAGTGGCCCAAAAAGGCACCACCATAATCAACAGCGAGATGCGTCAAAAAGCCAAACAAGCTGCATTGCGTTCCACCTTCCAATCCGATCCAGATGCTCCTGAAGAGCAACATGGCACCATCACTTACACTTTTGTCATCAACCAATAAACTAAATGCAGAATTATGAATGTGGAATGCGGAATGGAGCTTAGCATCACTTTGCATCATTCCGCATTTTGCATTCCTCATTCCGAATTAAAACACCGCCTATGAATTATACCGATACCCTCGAATGGATGTTCAACAAACTCCCGATGTATCAACGCATCGGAGCAGCAGCCTACAAGGCCGACCTCAACAACACCATCCAACTTCTCAACCTTCTCGACAATCCGCAAAACAACTTCAAGTCTGTGCATGTGGCCGGCACCAATGGCAAAGGCTCCGTCTCCCACATGCTGGCTTCCGTATTTCAGGAAGCTGGCTTCAAGACTGGCCTTTACACCTCGCCCCACTTGCGCGATTTCCGCGAACGCATCCGCATCAACGGCGAGATGATTCCCGAAGAGAATGTGGTACAATTCATTGACACCTACAAGGAGAAGTTTGAGGCAATGGAACTCTCCTTCTTTGAGATGACCGTGGGCATGGCTTTCGATTACTTCTCGAAAGAAAAAATCGATATAGCCATCGTCGAGGTGGGCATGGGCGGACGATTGGATTCCACCAACCTTATCACCCCTGAATTGAGCGTCATCACCAACATTGATTTCGACCACATGAAGTTCTTGGGTGACACGCGGGCCAAAATCGCTTACGAAAAGGCAGGTATCATCAAGCCAGACATCCCTGTCGTCATTGGCGAAACCCATCCCGAAACCGAACAAGTTTTCATTGACAAAGCCAAAGAGTGCAACAGTTTCATTTGCTTCGCCGACCAAATCTTCGACTGCGACAAAATCCATATCGAATCCAACTATGTGCAGCAGTTCGATGTTTGGAAAAACAGCGAGCTCTATATGGAAGCCCTCGAACTTCCTCTGTTGGGCAACTATCAGCAGAAGAACCTCACCACCGTGATGTGCGCCCTCGACCTGTTACGCAGCAAGTTCAACCTCACGGATGACATCATTCGCGACGGCATCGGTCGGGTGATCCGTAACACGCACCTCATGGGCCGTTGGCAGATATTGAACAACGACCCGTTGACCATCGCCGACACGGGCCACAATGTGGCAGGCATCAAGGAAGTGGTGTTGCAACTCGCCGAGATGAATTACGAGAGACTTCATTTCGTTCTCGGTATGGTCAATGACAAAGATGTCGACAGCGTACTCCAGCTATTGCCCCATGGCGCCGAATACTATTTCTGCAAGGCAGATATCCCGAGAGGTTTGGATGCCAACATATTAGCCCAAAAGGCTTTTGACATGGGTTTGCGCGGACAGGTGTACGAATCGGTCAGCCACGCCTTCCGTTCGGCGGTCAACAACGCCCATTTTGGTGACATCGTCTTCGTCGGCGGAAGCAATTTCACCGTGGCCGAAGTGGTGTAAAGGAAATATTCTTAACTTTGCGCCAAATATGCCTTCCCAATGTTCGGCAAAAAGTACCATATTCTCTTCATTGGCCTACTCGTCGCTATTTTCATGTCGTCGTGTTCCCTTCGCCGTTTCGTCCCCGAAGGGAAATACCTGGTTCAGAGCAACAAAGTCGTCATAGAGGAAAAAGGCACCGAAATTAGCAAGTCGGGCATCTCACAATACATCTCACTCAAGCCTTACAAAAACACATTACAAACCAACATTCCAACTTGGATCTACTACAAGAGCGAACGCCGGCCCAACAGCTCGTTTTGGAAGTGGATGAACAAGAAATTTGGCAACCCTCCTGTATATTACGACAAATCAGAGGCCAACAATTCATCCAAACAGATGATGCGCTATCTCGACAATGTGGGCTATTTCAACTCCAAAGTGACACACACTGTAAAAAAGAGAGAATGGAGGAAGAAAGCCAAAGTCACCTATCATGTCTTTCCTGCCCAGCCTTACACCGTCAATGAGATTGACTATGTCATTGAAGACAGCCTAATCAATAAGCTAATCATGCGCGACAGCGCCAAATTCCCACTCAAAGAAGGCGACATCTACAACGCGTATGCTTTGAAGGACGAGCGTGAGCTCATCACCGACAGGATGCGTAACTCGGGATATTACTATTTCACACACGACAATGTGTACTATGAAGTCGACAGCAACTTCATGAACCACACATTGAAACTTTCGATGAAGCTGAAAGACACTCCTTTGGCCTATAAACAATACAGAATCCGCAACATCAAGATTTACCCCGATTTCTCCATATTCCGAATGAATGAGCGCCCCACCGACTCGGCCACGCTCACCGTAGAGTTCGGGCGTCTTAAAAGAACCAACACTTGGGATTTCTATTATTACGACAAACCACAGGTAAAGCCCCAAACCTTTTCGCAAGCCATCAACATCATTGAGGGACTCCCTTATAACCAACGGAGCGTCACCAACACCTACAAGGCCTTAAGCAACTATAGCCTGTTCCGCAATGTCAACATTGAGTTCGACAGTATAAGCAACCCCAACGATTCTCTCAACCTGCTGGATTGTCGCATCACCATGCAACAAAGCGACAAGCACTCCTTTACCATACAAACTGAAGGCACCAACTCCGACGGAGACTTGGGTGTCAAGGGAAGTTTGTCATACAACAACAAAAACATATTCCATGGTGCTGAGACCTTCCAACTCAGTCTGAAAGGTGGATTGGAAGCCCAAAAACTCATAGGCAACGAAGTCACAGAAAGCGGCAAACATGTGTTCAACACCTGGGAATTAGGCATAACAGCAAGCGTCATCTTTCCGAAATTCCTTTCGCCCATTTCTTTCCTCCAATTTGCCAGAGACTACCAACCAACTACAACCATCTCATTGGGTTTCAACTCGCAAATCCGCTATTATTACTCACGTTACATCTCTACAGCCTCATATAGTTACGACTGGAAGACCAACTTTAGGCTGGGACAGACCTTCTCGCCTATCTTCCTTAACAGCGTGAAAATCGCAAACATCAATCCAACTTTCCAAGAGTATCTTGATGCCGAGACCAGCCAACGTAAAAAAGCCCAATACACTAGCCATCTCCTCTTGGGCACACGCTATTCGCTGGTATATAATACACAGAACATCAACAAAACAGGCAGCTTTTTCTACCTAAAAGCCGACTTTGAATCAAGCGGCAACTTGCTCTCCTTGTTCAACAACACGAAACTCATCACAACAGAAAACGGACACCATGAGTTATTGGGCATACGCTATGCGCAATATGTGAGAGGCAGCTTCGATGTGAGACAGCATCTACAAATCGGAGAAGACTCTTGGTTGGTGTTCCGTGAGTTTGCAGGCATAGGTATTCCATACGGCAACTCACAAGACCTACCCTTCGAACGCAGCTTCTACGGTGGTGGTGCCAACGGTTTACGTGGATGGCTCTATCGCACCGTTGGACCCGGTGGCTATGTTGCCAACACCGACGATGTTGAACGGACAGGCGACCTTCAGTTGGAACTCAACGCTGAATATAGATTTCCCATCTACAACATATTCAACGGAGCCGTATTCGTCGATGCGGGCAATGTATGGACCTTCCATCCTAACGAATCCATGCCCAATAGTGAGTTTAACTTCAGGACATTCTATGATCAACTGGCCATCGACGCAGGTTTGGGCCTCCGTCTTGACGTCTCCTTCCTCATTTTACGCCTCGATCTCGCCTACGCCATGCGAAACCCGTACCCAGACGATAACGGTAACTACTGGCGTTTCGGCAAAGGCGACAACATAAGACTGCAGATGGGCATCGGCTATCCCTTCTGATGAGAAAGTCATGGAAAGACATGAATTATACGGCCGCCTTACCCAATCCTTCGGATTTGAACCTACTGAAGGACAATCCGTTGTACTATATCACTTGGCCGCCTTTCTACTCTCACAAAAAGAGAACCCCACCTATGTTCTAAGAGGCTATGCTGGAACGGGAAAGACCTCGTTGGTCAAGACCTTGGTTCGCACCTTGCCAGCCATAGGAATGCGATATGTGCTGATGGCCCCAACGGGAAGAGCGGCCAAGGTACTCAGCAACTATACAGGACAAAATGCCAGCACCATCCATAGGAAGATCTATCAAGCCATGACCTATCCTGACGGAAGCATACGCATTGCAAGAGCCGAAAACAAATACAAACACACACTCTTTATCGTCGATGAGGCTTCCATGATTGGCGAGCAAAAGGAATTTGGCAGTTCAAGCCTTCTTGATGATCTGTTGAGTTATGTCTTCAGTGGCGAGGATTGCCGTCTTCTACTAATCGGCGACACGGCCCAGTTGCCACCTGTCGAGAGCAATGAAAGTCCAGCCTTGAATTGTGACTACTTGAAATCCCAATTCCCCATCACTGCAGCCACCTACGAACTGACCGAAGTCAAACGACAGGCGTTAGAATCGGGCATCCTATACAATGCCACAGACATCAGAGAATTGTTAAGCCAAAACCTTTACGAATACGCGCTTCCCATCTTCCATCTCCAAGGTTTCGATGATATCCAAAAGATTGAGCCAGAGACCTTTGAAGAGATGCTTCACAACGCATTCGCGAACATTTCTGACAATGAGGCAGTCATCGTATGCAAGTCTAACAAACGTGCCAATATGTTCAATCAAGCCATCCGCGGACGTATCCTCAACATCGAAGGCGAGATTGCGACAGGTGACAAACTCATGGTGGTGAAAAACAACTACTATTGGGCGGAAGGGAACAACGCCATCAGTTTCATTGCCAATGGCGACATGGCAGAGATCAGGAAAATCAAACATTTTGAAGATATGTACGGTTTCCGTTTTGCAGATGTCGAGTTGAGTTTCACCGACTATCCAGATGCACCCAATATAGAAGCAAAAATCCTTTTGGATACCTTGAATAGCAACAGCCCTTCACTAACGAATGAAGAAAGCCAACAACTCTTTACTGCCATTGAGGAGGACTATATGGTTATCCCGAACCGTAGGGAGCGTTATAAGGAGATGAAGAAAAATCCATGGTTTAATGCCTTACAAGTAAAATTTGCTTACGCTCTCACCTGTCACAAGACCCAAGGCGGGCAATGGAACTCCGTCTTCATTGACTCGTCGCTCAATCTTAAGGAGACACTTGAAGTGGAGGATCTACGCTGGCTTTACACTGCATTGACACGTGCACAGGAGCGAGTGTATTTTGTGAATTTCAAGGACGAGTTCTTTGGAGAATAACCGATTGAGGATATCATAAAAACAGATAAGCCCGCCAGCTGATGCTGACGGGCTCTCCGTTGCGGGTGGGCGGCGAACTACTTTCCCACGCTCTCGCGCAGTATCATCGTCGCGGCGGGGCTTAACTTCTCTGTTCGGAATGGGAAGAGGTGCGCCCCCGCGCCATAGCCGCCACTTCAATCTCTGCGGCCTCGACCGGACGGGGAAAGCCGACACAAGGGGACAACCGCGACTCGAGCGGAAGCTTTCGGGCCATTAGTGCCGCTCGGCTCAACGTGTCGCCACGCTCACACCTGCGGCCTATCGACGTGGTCGTCTACCACGGCCCTCAAAGGAGGCCTCATCTCGGGGCCGGCTTCGCGCTTAGATGCATTCAGCGCTTATCCGATCCGGACGCGGCTACCCGGCCGTGCGCCTGGCGGCGCAACCGGCTCACCGTTGGTCCGTCCGTCCCGGTCCTCTCGTACTAAGGACAGAGCCCCTCAAGCCTCCAACGCCCGCAACAGATAGAGACCGAACTGTCTCGCGACGTTCTGAACCCAGCTCGCGTGCCACTTTAATCGGCGAACAGCCGAACCCTTGGAACCTGCTCCAGCCCCAGGATGTGACGAGCCGACATCGAGGTGCCAAACCACCCCGTCGATATGAGCTCTTGGGGGGGATCAGCCTGTTATCCCCGGAGTACCTTTTATCCT
>JAFPUN010000019.1 GCA_017395365.1 Bacteroidales bacterium | reverse complement strand
TGAATGGATGCATTCCCAAAGAGATGTGCCTGTCAAAACCTACAAAAGAAAACCGCCGCAAGGTGTCCCTGCGACGGTTAACTGAGTTTTTACTATTTTTGCCCCGTAAAACCTGTAACGGTTATTTAGGACTAGTCATATGCCCACATATTACTGAATAGTTTTCTCACAAATTCCTGAATTGAGAAAAGCGAATGTCGAAGCGTGACACAGGGCAGGGAAAGTTGTTGCGTTTAAACAACACACTAGGCTGTTGTTTTTTTTCTAATTTTGCACCTATTATAATAGGGTTCCAATATAATAATCTCAAAAACAAAAAACCATGAAAAAGTTCCTGTTCATGCTTTGCTTCCTGCTTGCGCTGTCGCTATCGGCCCCGCAGCAGCATCTACCTGTTCGAGCAGTTCGACGACACCTTCCTGCCCAACGGCTGGAGCGTAGTGGGCACCAACATCTCGTTTTGGTCCATTTCGGAGACCAACAAGGCGGGTGGCACGCCCAACGAGATTAAGTTCTACTGCAACACTCCCCAAACATGGCGCCTGATCTCGCCCTCCGTCGATATGACTGGTGTCGAAAGCCTTACGTTTTCTTTCAAGCTCCGCTACGAGAAATGGGGCACGGACATGAACATCGGCATCGCCACTTCATCCGACAACGGCAGCCATTGGCACGAAGGCTGGGTGCAAAACTTCGGGGCGACCGGCAACCACGAAATCGGCCAAGAGATTGTCACCGAAGACATGGGCAAATCCCTGTGAACGATCTCCCTAACGGCCTCTACCACTTGGTCGCCACAGACGAAAAAGGAACCATAAGAAATACAAAAGTCATTATCGGTCATTAAATCAATATTTTATGAAAAAGTTTGTGCTTACTTCCATTGCATTGTTCGTGGGCGTTATCGGCTTTGCGGCCATGCCCACCATCGACCCTGCGCTACGCGAGGAGATGGGCAAGCGGGGCGACAACGAGAAAATCAAAATCGTCGTCCTGATGAACGAACAATCTGACGCAACGGCATTAAGCCGCGAGGCCAACTTCTTCGCCACCAAGCAAGAGCGTCGCGCCTTCGTGGTGGAAACGCTGAAGCGTCAGGCCGAAACCTCGCAAGCCGAGCTGCTCGGCCTGCTTGAGGAGATGAAGCAACACGATATGGTGGCTGATATTCAGTCGCTCTGGCTCGTGAATGCCATCAGCTGCCAAGCCACCAAAACGGCCATCAACAGCCTTGAGCAACAGCGAGGCATCAAGACTATCGCCTATCGCGAAGAAACCCAATGGATTGCCGATGGTGAGGCCAAGTCCGCTGTGAAAAACGGTGACCGCGACATTGCCGAGTTTTTGTACCAAATCGACGTGCCGCCCGTTTGGGATTTGGGCTACACGGGCCAAGGCGTGCTCGTCGCCATCATCGATACAGGTGTGCGTCTCGACCATGAGGACTTGGCCGGTCGGTTTTGGGATGGCGGTAGCGAATACCCCAACCACGGCTACGATTTCTATTACAATGACAACGACCCCGATGATATTTACGGCCACGGCACCGAGGTGGCAGGCATCGTTTGCGGAACAGGTGCTGGCGGTACAAAGACCGGCGTGGCTCCCGATGCCACCATCATGGTCTTGAAAGCCTTCAGAGACGACGGCGTTGGCGAAGAGACGCCTTGGGTCGCCGCGATGCAGTTCGCCATTGAGCATGGTGCTGATGTGCTCAACATGTCGTTGGGCCGTCCCAAGCCCGAACCCGCCCAAAAACTGATGATGCGACAGGCTTGCGACAACACTTTGGCTGCAGGCGTCGTTGCTGCAGTTTGCGCTGGCAATGTGGGCTCGGTGCAGTTCATGATTCCCGTGCCGTACAACATCTACACCCCTGGCGACTGCCCGCCGCCCCATCTGCATCCCGACCAAATGGTGAATGCAGGCGGCACGAGCTGCGTGGTTTGCGTTGGCTCCGTTCTTTCCGACAACGGCTTCAACGAAATCTCGTCAGTAGGGCCATCGCAATGGACAGATGTGGCCGAATACAACGACTATCCCTACACCGCTGGCAGCACGACGGAAATCGGGTTGATTCGCCCCGACATCTGCGCGCCTGGCAAAGACCTCACCACCCTCGACCATGGGAACAACAGCGGCTATACGCTTTTCAGCGGCACTTCGGCTGCCTCGCCCTGCGTGGCTGGCACCATCGCCTTGATGCTCTCCAAAAACCCTAACCTGACCCCTGCGCAAATCGACGAAATCCTGGAAAACACCGCCTTGAAACTCACTGAGCACAAAAGCAACAACTTCGGTTCAGGCGTCGTGGATGCCTTGGCCGCCGTCAATGCCGTGGATTACGACAACGTGGAAGAGGCTGAATTGCAGTCGGTTCAGGTGTATCCCAATCCGACCACGGGCAGTTTCACCGTGAGTTGCGAAGGGATGAGCCAAATCGACATTTACGCCATCGACGGACGTTTGGCGCGCAGCATTCGTGCCGACCGCGACAGCTATCAAATCGATGGCCTTGAAAGCGGCGTTTACATGTTGCAAGTCACGAACGGAAGCTCCAGTTTTGTCCAAAAGATCATAAAAATCTGAGAACCATGAAAAAGACCTTTTTGATCATTACATTGGCATTAGCAAGCCTTTTTGTTCAAGCCCAAATCATCGACCCAAGGCTGAGCGAGGAAATGAACCGCCGCGCGAACGACGAGAAAATCGAGGTTTTCGTTTTGATGAAAGCGCAATACGACCGAACGCAACTGTGTCGCCAAGCCGATTTCTTTGCCACCAAAGCAGAACGCAAGGCTTTTGTAATCAACGAATTGAAGGCCTTCACCGAGGCATCGCAATACGACCTGAAGCAAACGCTTTCAGAAATGGAGCGTCGTGGCTTGACCACGTCGGCCCAAACGATTTGGACGGCCAACGCACTTTACTTCACGGCCACAAAAGCCGCCATTCAAGACCTTGCGCAAAGGTCTGACATTAAGACGATTGCATACAGCCACAAGCAAAACCTGATTCCCGAAACCGAACGGGGCAAGGTGGCAGAAGCCACCCGCGAAACCACGCAAAATGTGCTGATGGTCAATGCCGACAAGGTGTGGGAATTGGGCTATCGAGGCGAAGGCGTTTTGGTTTCCGTCGTCGATTCGGGCGTCAACTACAACCATTTGGACGTGGCCGACCACCTCTGGGACGGCGGTGAGGAGTTCCCGCTTCATGGCATCGACATCGTGAACGGCGACCTCGACCCCATGGACGACCTCGATCACGGCACACACTGCGCCGGCACCGTATTGGGCGACGGCACGGCAGGCTCGCTGACGGGTGTGGCCCCCGAAGCCACGCTGATGTGCGTCAAAAGCATCGACTCAACGGGCTTTGGCGGTGCAGTCAACATTTCGAGAGGCATGGAATGGTCAGTGGAGCACGGCTGCGACCTCATCAGCATGTCGTTGGGTATGAGTCTCGCCGAGATGCCCGACAAAGAGCTGCTGCGTCGCACATGTGAGTCTGTTCTCGATGCGGGCATCGTGGCGGCTGTCTGTGCAGGCAACGAGGGCCATCTTCAGAACTGGGGCTATGGACCCGTGCCCGACAACGTGCGTGTGCCTGCCAGCTGTCCACCGCCCTATCTCGACCCCGACCAACAGGAGAACCCTGGCGGCTTAACCTGCGTGATTGCCGTGGGTGCCGTCGACTATAACGACGTTGCGGCCTATTTCACCTGTGAGGGTCCCGTCACATGGCAAGACTCCGAGTTTGGCGACTATCCCTACAATCCCGGCATCGGCCTCATCCGTCCCGACGT
The DNA here is from genome assembly GCA_017395365.1 of Bacteroidales bacterium. Taxonomy (GTDB): domain Bacteria; phylum Bacteroidota; class Bacteroidia; order Bacteroidales; family F082; genus Limimorpha. The sequence goes on along the minus strand of JAFPUN010000019.1, from coordinate 14,808 downwards.
GAGCGGTCCCGGCGTGGCCATCAAGTCGCTTAACTACCTCACCAACGACGGTTACACCAACATGGACGGCACCTCGATGGCAACGCCCTGCGTGGCTGGCATCATCGCCCTGATGCTCCAAAAGAACCCCGAACTGACCCCTGCCGAGATTTGTCGCATCCTGGAAGAGACCTCCGTCAAGCTCACCGAGCACAAGAGCAACCTCACCGGCGTGGGCCGCGTGGATGCCTTGGCCGCTGTCGATGCCGTGGAGGCCTATGATGGGTTGGATGAAGGCAACGTCAAAGCCAACATTTACCCGAATCCTACAAAGGATGTGGTGAATATCGAATGTGAAGGGATGACGAATGTCAAGGTCTTTTCGATGGATGGCAAGTTGGTTAAAGTCTTTGGTGTGAATGGGTCACAATGCAAAATCGACGATTTGGAGAGCGGAATATACCTCATTATGATCGAAACAGATAGAGGCGCCTCGCTGAAGAAAATTGTGAAGTTATAACTCAAAGTTCCTGCTTACTATCACGGTGCGTCTCAGTGTGAGGCGCACCGTGTTTTTTGCTGTTTTCAAACATTTTCCTACCTTTGCGGCAAATAACAAAAACGATCAACTATGTTCAAAGGTCATCCCAAAGGGCTTTACGCCCTCGCATTAGCCAACACGGGCGAGCGCTTCGGCTACTACACCATGTTGGCCATCTTTGTGCTTTTCCTGCAGGCCAAGTTCGGCTACAATGAAGCACAAGCAGGTAATATCTACGGCATCTTTCTCGGATGCGTCTATTTCATGCCTCTTATTGGCGGTATGCTTGCCGACCGTTTCGGTTACGGCAAGATGGTGAAGACTGGCATTGTAGTCATGTTTCTTGGCTACCTGCTCTTGGCAGTGCCTATGGCAACCACTACGGCCAAAGTCACCATGTTCTCCGCCTTGGCGCTCATCGCCATCGGCACGGGCCTGTTCAAAGGTAACCTTCAAGTGATGGTGGGTAATCTTTATGATGAGGCAAAATATAGTGCTTTCCGCGACAATGGCTTCAGCCTGTTCTATATGGCCATCAATATTGGCTCGATGTTCGCTCCTATGGCAGCAACCAAGGTCACGGATTTGTTCCTCGGCAAGGCAGGTTTCAGCTATGTGCCGCAGATTCCTTCGCTGGCACACCAGTATCTGGATGGAACGATTTCTGCCGACGCCTTGTCTACCTTTGAGGCATTGGCAGTGCAACAAGGCGGCGACATCAGCAATCTTGCTGGCTTTGCCAACAACTATATCGATGCCTTGTCGGGTGCTTACAACTACGGCTTCGGCGTGGCTTGTATTTCATTGATTCTCTCGATGGCCATTTACTTGAGCTGCCGTAAGTGGTTCAAGCATGCCGATGTCAACACCAAGCAGGCCAAGGCGATGGAAAGCACCACCGTGAATGTGACGGAACTCTCGAAGGAGCAGACCCGTGAGCGCATCACGGCTTTGGTGATGGTGTTCGCCGTGGTCATCTTCTTCTGGATGTCGTTCCAGCAGGCCGGCCTCTGTCTGACTTACTTTGCCCGCGATTATACGCAAAGCAGTGCCACGGGTTTCACTCGCATCGGCTTCAATATTTGGTCTTTGACACTGATTGCCATCTCTGTGTACACCCTGTTTGGCATCTTCCAGTCGGAGACAAAACGCAACAAACTGATATGTGGCATCGTGACGGTGCTGCTTTGGGCAGGCGCCATCGCCTTGTATCTTGGCATGGCCGATCCGATTAACATCCTGCCGCAGCAGTTCCAGCAGTTCAACCCGTTCTTTGTGGTCGCCCTGACGCCCGTCTCGATGGCCGTCTTCGGCGCCTTGGCGAAGAAAGGCAAGGAGCCTTCCTCGCCGCGTAAGATCGGTATGGGTATGATCGTGGCCGCCCTCGGCTTCCTCATCTTGGTTGTCTGTTCCTTCCCCTTGGCCAGTCCTGCCGAGCTGAAGGCCCAAGGTGGTGTGAGTAGCACGCTGGTTTCGCCCAACTGGCTTATCAGCACCTATTTCGTGCTGACCTTCGCCGAGTTGCTGTTGAGCCCCATCGGTATCTCCTTCGTCACGAAGGTGGCACCGCCCAAGTACAAGGGCATGATGATGGGCCTGTGGTTCTGCGTGACCGCCATCGGCAACTACCTCACTAGCGTCATCGCCCGCATCTGGGGCACTGGCATGCCGCTCTGGATGGTCTGGGGCGTGCTCGTGGTGCTCTGCCTGCTCTCCGCCGTGTTCATCTTCTCGATCATGAAGCGGTTGGAGCGGGCCACTTCAGGATGCTAACGAGCTTTTGCTTACAACAAAAAAACAGCCGACAATTGAATTGCCGGCTGTTTTTCGTTTTGATGGTCTTTACTTGATGACTTTGATACGGCCTTCGGTACCTTCATATTCGGTGCCGACATGATTCTTCTTGTAATTCTCCAAGAAGCTCTGGATGATGTCGGTGTCGAGGACGCCTGCATCCTGAATGTTTGTGCAGCGTTCCATCATGGCAAAGCCGTCGCCATGGTCGATGGCTAAATAGCTTGAAGCCGCAAAAGAATAGGTCTTGTCGAGTTGGAGAGGCTCGTATTTTCCGGTCTTCCTGTTCAGGATCTCGACTTTCTTGACACGGCGTTCGCCTTTGACGCCGTCAAAGTCATGGTTGGCGTTATAGACGACGGGAGAGGGGATGTTGGGATCGTATTCAAAGCGGAGACCCGAGACCTGCTGGAAGCCACCAAATTCACCAGGAGCGATGGAAACGGAGAACTCGAGTATGTCGAGCAGCAGTTCGCCCGTGCATTCACCCTTGCAGGTACCGTTTTCGAATGGGAACATGGTGTAAAGGTCGTTGAAGGTCACATCTCCCTTGGGGAGGTCGGCCCTGATGCTGCCACCACCCAGGAAAGCGATGTCGGTATCAAACACCGTTCTGTAGGCATCGGTGCAGAAGTTTCCTATGTTGGTTTCCTGGCTGCGAACGAGGCGGTTGCCTTGGTCGTCATACGAGGCCAGTTTGACATCGCTGGTGAAAATGACCTGCTCTGCGACTTTCTTATAACCTTCCTTGATTTCATTGATGACCTTAAGCACCCACGGGTCTTGCTTGGTGTAAGTCTTGGTTGGGATGAGTTCGGTCTTGAACGAACCGTTGGGGTTGATGGTGAGTACGCCCATATACTCGAATTTGGTGCCCGTGGAGGTCAGGGTGACATTTTCGCCTTTCTTGTTCTTCACGATGCTGTCAAGGATCACGCTGTGGGAGTGGCCGTCAAGGACGATGTCAATGCCATAGGTGTTTTCGATCATGCTAGGCGAGTTGATGCCGCCTTCGCCTTCGTCTTCGTCACCGAGGTGGGAGAGGACAACCACGAAATCGGCACCTTCTTTTCTGGCTGAATTGACAGCGTTTTGGACGACGTCATAAAAGTTCTCTATGCAGAAACTATACATGTACTTGCCGTTCTCATCCTTGAAATAGGTGGGAGTCGAGGAGTTGATTGTGTAGGGAGTAGACATTCCTACGAAAGCCACGTCAAACTTACCGTAGTTGACGATGTGGTACGGTTGGTAGATTTGTTTCCCCGTGCGGAGATCCTTAAAGTTGCAGCAAAGGCATTCGGCATTCAGCGCTTCCATGAGCTCTATCTGGCGGGGGATGCCATAGTCAAACTCGTGGTTGCCAAGGGTGACATAGTCATAACCCACTTCGTTCATGATGTTGATGATGTTGCGGCCGTGAGAGGAGGCGCCCAGACTTCCACCTTGGACAAAGTCGCCATTGGAGACGACGGTGACATACTTGTGAGAGGCTTTCATCTCATTTTTGAGCGCCGCGAAATTGGCATAGCCGTCAACACCGCAGTGGACATCGTTTTCGTAAAGGACGATGATGTCCTGTGAAGCAGTTGAAGTGGCACGCTTGTTCGAATTACACGAAATTGAAAGGCAGCAGCAGAGGATGCTGGAGGCCACGAATAGTAAAAAACTTCTTTTCATAAGGGTAATGGATTGTTGTTATTGGTCACTAGTTTTGATGGTTTGATGCCGCGAAAATATGGCTTTTTTCATTATAAAAGAAACATTTTGCTAATTTTGCCGCAAAATACAAGTGTATGTCAAGAAACGAACAAGAGCTGAAAGGTGTCACACTGTTGGGCAACCAAAACACCCAATACAATTATGACTATACCCCCGAGGTGTTGGAAACTTTTGAGAATAAACATCCTGAAAACGAGTATCTTGTGACTTTGGATTGTCCTGAGTTTACCTCGTTGTGCCCCAAGACAGGCCAGCCCGACTTTGGTCACCTGATCATCAATTACATCCCGCGCACGCTTATGGTGGAGAGCAAGAGTTTGAAACTCTACCTCTTCAGCTTCCGTAACCATGGTGACTTCCATGAAGACTGTGTCAACATCATCATGAAGGACCTGGTCAAGCTGATGGATCCCAAATATCTGGAGGTCATCGGTCTGTTCAATCCACGCGGCGGTATCTCCATCAAGCCTTTCGCCAACTATGGCGACGCAGAGCACCAGGATATGGTGCGTGAACGCCTCCTTGCCAGTTTCCACAACCAATAATTATAAAAATGAATACTAACTACAGATTGCACAGATTAAACGGATTTTCGAAGAGAAATTTTAAGGGCACAAGTGCCCGATTGGTACGGATTTTCGACCGCGACAGCAAATCTGTAATCATTGGATGCTTGCATCCTTATAATTTCTAGAATCATATTATTTTAGTGAAATCTGTCAAATCTGTAGTTAAACAATCCTCTATGAAAGATGCAGTAATCATCATCTCCGGTGGCATGGACTCGACGACCATGCTCTATGAGTTCAAGGACGAGATTGCCTTGGCCATCACCTTCGACTATGGCTCCACCCAAAACGGCCGCGAGCGTGTCTGCGCGGTGACGCATTGCCAGCGCTTGGGCATCAAACATATCATCGTGCCTCTTGAATTCATGCACCGTTACTTCAAGAGCGCCTTGCTAATGACAGCGGATGACATCCCTGAAGGCAACTACGATGATGAGAACATGAAGTCGACCGTGGTGCCTTTCCGTAATGGCATTATGCTGGCCATCGCTGCTGGTATAGCGGAGAGCAATGGCCTGAAGCGTGTGATGATCGCTAACCATGCGGGCGACCACTCCATCTATCCCGACTGCCGTCCAGGCTTCGTGGATGCGATGTCGGAGGCCATGTCGGCTGGGACGTATGAGAACATCAAAGTCTATGCGCCTTACACCTATTTGACAAAAAAGGAAATCGCCGAGCATGGCAAGGCCTTGGGATTGGACTATACCGAAACCTATTCCTGTTACAAAGGCGGCGAGAAGCACTGTGGCAAATGCGGCACCTGCCGCGAACGCCGTCAGGCCCTTCTCGACGCTGGCATCGAAGACCACACCGAATACGAATCAAACACAATATGAAAAGAAACTACGAATGAAACGAATTGAACTAATTTCAATTCATGAGTTTTGCAGCTAGCTGCAGATTCGTACGAATTAGCAACGAAGTTGCAAAATTTTATCCGAAATAATTCGTTTCATTTGTGAAATTCGTAGTTAAACTAAACTGAAATCACAATGTTTTACGTCAGAAAAACCCTAGAGATATCCGCCTGCCATCAGCTTTATCTCGACTATGAGAGCAAATGCGAGAACCTGCATGGCCATAACTGGAAGGTCAATGTGTTTTGCCGTGCCGAGAAGCTTGACAGCAATGGCATGGTGTGCGATTTCACCGAGATCAAGCGCTTGATTCACGGCAAGATCGACCATACCAACATCAACGAGGTGCTGGACTTCAACCCGACGGCCGAGAACTTGGCCAAGTGGATTGTCGACACTGTCCCCAACTGCTACCGTGCTGATGTTTGGGAGTCGCGCGACAACAAGGCCTCCTACATCAAGGACGATGCACCGCAGAATTTTGATTGATTTTAATAAGCTATCAGCCATCAGCAGTCAGCTATCAGCTTGGCTGGTTCTGAGCTGAGAGCTGATTGCTGAAATCGAAGATTCAACGAAGTTAAAGCTGATAGCCAATCAATTAAACACTTAAATGATCAACGATTCAACATTGTACAAGATCAACGAAATATTCTACTCTCTTCAAGGCGAAGGTTACCACTCTGGAACGCCTGCGGTCTTTGTGCGTTTCAGTGGCTGCAACTTGCGTTGCGCCTTCTGCGACACGCAGCACCAAGCAGGGGAGATGATGTCGCTGCAAGGGATTGCGGATGAGGTGAACAAGTATCCTGTTGCGCCTCTTGTCGTGCTTACTGGAGGTGAACCGTCGCTGTTTATCAATGAGGCTTTCGTGGCGGAATTGAAACAAAAGACCAGAAAACGCATCGCCATCGAAACCAACGGCACGCGTCCATTGCCATCCAACTTGGACTGGGTTACCCTTTCTCCCAAGACGGCTTTTGAAGGTGGTGACGCCGAGCCTTGTGTTGTAGAGCAATGTGATGAGTTGAAGGTGGTCTATCTCGGCCAGGATCTGGCACAGTATGATGGTATCAAGTCCAAACATCGTTTCTTGCAACCTTGTTTTTGTGAAGACGAGAGGGAGCGTAAGGCCAACATGAAAGCCTGCGTCGAAGCCGTGAAGCAAAACCCCGGCTGGCGGCTTTCATTACAGATACATAGGGTTTTAAATATTCCTTGAAGACATTCGTATACATTCGCAGCTTTAGCTGCCAAATTCACGGCTACAATTCGCGGAATTAGTGTAATTCGTAGTTCACTTTTTCCGTTGGAATCCCCATTTCGGCTCGCTGTAAACCAAAAATACGGCGGGTTTTTTGTTTAGGTCGCCTTTGTAATTTTTCCATTCCCCAATGCTTTGGCTGATGATGAGCTCGTCGTCGCAGGTGAGGTTGCAGGCGACGCAGACGCGCGTGGCAGGGTGGAGGTTCTTGCATAAGTCCTGCAGCATGGCATTGTTGCGGAAAGGCGTCTCAATGAACAACTCCGTCTCGTTGTTGGCCGCCGACCTCCGCTCCAAATCTTTGATGGCATTTTGCCGTTCGGGGCTCTTGATGGGCAGGTAGCCGTGGAAGGCGAAGGCTTGTCCGTTGAAGCCAGAAGCCATCAAAGCCAAAATCATAGCGTTGGGACCGACCAAGGGAATCACTTGTATTCCTGCGGAATGCGCCAAGTCAACGACCAAGGCACCTGGATCGGCGACGCAGGGGGTTCCGGCCTCCGACATCAGTCCCGTGTCCTCGCCTTGTAGACAGGCACCGAGATGTTCCATGAGGTCGAGGTTGCGGGCATTGTGCTTGTCGAGCTCGATGAACTCGATGTCGTCGATGGTGTTGTCCATCCCGATGCGGCTCAACACACGGCGCGAGGTGCGGGTGTTCTCCACGACGAAGTGCTTCAAGCGGCGCACAATTTCAAGCGTGCCAGCAGGGATGACTTGCTCGGGTTTCGTGGCACCAAGGAGGTTGGGCACGAGATAGAGTTTTCCGAAGTTGTTGGTCATAGGGAATTATTGCAGGGCGATTTTTTTCTCGATGTCGGCAAACATCACCTTGAACTGCTTGTCGGTCTCCAGCTGGTTGGCGATGGTCTTGCAGGCGTGGTGCACCGTGGCGTGGTCTTTCTTTCCGCATTGCTGGCCGATGGCGGCAAGGCTGGCGTTGGAGTATTTCTTGGCCAGGTACATGGCGATCTGACGGGCCTGCACCACCTGACGCTTGCGGGTCTTGAGTGCCAACTGTTCGGGCGAAATCTTGAAGTACTCGCACACGATGTTGATGATGTATTCCACCGAGACCTCTTTGACGGTGTTGCGCACGAAGCGATCGATGATTTGTTGCGCCATCTCAAGGGTGACGGCCCTCTTGTTGAGCAGCGACTGTGCCATGAGCGAGTTCATCACGCCCTCCAACTCACGGATGTTGTTGCGCACGTTGCTGGCGATGTATTGCACCACCTCGTCGGGGAAGGTGATGCCGTTGTCGTAGAGTTTCTCACGGATGATGGAGGTGCGCGTAGAGAGGTCGGGTGCCTGCAAGTCGGCGGTGAGACCCCACTTGAAACGCGACAGCAAGCGGTCTTCCATGCCCTGCAGCTCCGACGGGAATTTGTCGCTGGTGATGACAATCTGTTTGTTGTTTTGCTGCAGGTGGTTGAAGATGTGGAAGAAGACGTCCTGCGTGCCGGCTTTGCCTGCGAGGAACTGGATGTCGTCGATGATGAGCACGTCGATCATCTGATAGAAGTTGATGAAATCGGGACGGTTGTTGTTTTTGTTGGCCGTCACGTACTGTGTCGAGAGTTGTTCCGCTTGAACATACAAAACGGTCTTCTCTGGATGCAGCCGCTTGGTCTCCAGTCCGATGGCGTGGCAGAGGTGGGTCTTGCCCAAGCCCGTGCCGCTATAGATGACCAAGGGGTTGAAGGCTGTCTTTCCCGGCTCTTTGGCAATCTTCATGCCGGCGGAGCGTGCCAAACGGTTGCAATCACCCTCGATGAAGTTGTCGAAGGTGTAGTTCTCGTTGAGCTGCGAGTCAATTTGGAGTTTCTTGAGTCCAGGGATGACAAAGGGGTTGATGGGGCCGTCGGAGAGCCGTTGCGGAGGCGGTTGTCCGATGGGGTTCTTGGGTACACTGCGGTTTGAGCTGGGCACGGTCATGGTGCCATTGCTGGCACTGCTGTCCACCGGAAGCTTGTAGGCCAACTTCACCTTCTCCCCGGCAAAGCGCTTGATGACCGGCTTGAGCAGATTGAGATGATGCTCGTCGAGGAATTCTGCGAAGAAGGGGCTGGGCACCTGAAGGATAAACAAGTTGTTCTCGAGTGACACCGGGACGATAGGCTCGAACCAAGTCTTATATGCCTCCTCTGTGACGTTATCCTTGATCACAGACAGACAATTGTTCCATATCTCCACATGGTTGCCACTCATAGGAAAAGCTTATTCTATTGTAATTCAACAAATTTTTGATGCCCAAACAGGCGTGAGTTGGACCGTTTTTGGCCCTTTCAATGACCTTGCAAAGGTAAATGATTAATTGTTCATAAAAAAAATCAAAAGCTATTGATTTTTAATTTTCTTTTTTCTATTATACGAGGTTTTGGATTTTGAGGAAAACAAAAATAATGTAACAATCAGATTTACATTGTTTTAAGATGTGTTATTTTTACCCCAAATAAATTATCGAATTTATCGAAAACTCTTGAAGCGTCATTTTTTCTTGTTGAAAACTCCAAATAGCAATCCAATTCGAAGCGTTGGTTTTGTTGCTCCAAATTTTCCTCTTTCATGATGCGCATCACCTCGTTCATCAACGGGTATTCGAATTCCAAACTGTAAATTTCATTTATGGTTTTTTCCACAACCTGCGCGTTGTCAAGGGCTTCGCGAGCTGCGGTTTTGTAGGCGTTGATGAGTCCCGAAGTGCCCAATTTGATGCCTCCGAAGTAGCGGGTCACAACGACGCAAACGTTGGTGACGTCCTTCGAGAGGATCTGGTTGAGGATGGGCTTGCCTGCCGTGCCCGAGGGCTCGCCGTCATCGCTCGAACGGAAGGTCTTCTTGTCGGGACCGATCATATAGGCATAGCAATGGTGTCGTGCGTCGAAGTATTTCTTCTTGATGTCGGTGACGGCAGCTTTGGCCTCGTCTTCGTTCATCACGGTGAAGGCCTCGGCGATGAATTTGCTGCCTTTCTCCTTGTAAAGGCCGTCGCCGCGGGTGGCTAACATATAATAGGTGTCGTCGTTCATGGCTTCATGGTGATAAGGATGACAGCGATGATGGCGATGGCCAGGCCGAGGTAGTTCTTCCAGGTGAGTTTTTCCTTGAAGAGTAGCCAACCCGTGAGGGCGGTGAGGCTGACCACGCCGATGTTATAGACGGGGAAGAGCACCACATTGTCGAAACAACGCATGGCGTGATAGACACAGAAGGTGGAGAAGAAATTGATGACACCCAAGCCGATGCCGCCGACGGCGCTTTTCCATTGCCATTTCGACTTGCCTCTGATGAGGTCGTAGACCACCAGAATGATGCCGAACAGCAAGGCGATGAAGTAGATGAAGGCGATCATGAAACTCATGTCGGGGGCATCGTTTTTCTGCTCAGTGAGTTTCATCAAAATGTCACCTGTGCCCGTCCCGAAAAAGATGAGGATGGGTAATAACCAGTTGGTTTTGTTTGGTTTATCGGTTTTTCCTTTTCCACCTACCACCAACACCAACGCCACCAGAGCCAGCACAATGCCCATCGTGGCGACCCAATTTAGTGTCTCGCTGAACAGCACCACGCCTGCCAAAGTGGGCAGCACCACGGAGAGTTTGCTTGACAGCGAGGTGACCGTCACGCCCGAGCGTTGGGTTGAGGCGGTCATCAGTACATAGGTGAAGATGAACCAGAAGCCCGTGATGAGCGAGAGGCCGAACCAGGGTTCGCCGACCAGCTGTGTGGGCGTGTCGAATTGCTTGCACATGAGGAACCCCGTGCAGGTGGCGAAGACATAGTTCCACATCAGCGCCTGGTGGTTGTCCAGGTTGAAGCGTTCGAAGAGCCGCATGGCCACGAAGACGCCCGTGGAGCATAATATGGCAAGAATCAAATATATCATAATTGTAGGGACGCATCGCATGCGTCCGCAAATATTGGGCAAAATTAGGGATTTTTGCCTAATTTTGCCCCATGATAGGTTTTAATTTGCAGAAAACGAAACGGCATTTCACCGCCATGTTGGCCGAAGAGTTTCCCCAGCGCGAAGCGGAACAACTGATGCGCATCCTCTTGGAAGACCTCTTTGGCATCGATTGGAACCGGCAGCTGATGAACCCCGACCTGCGCATCGACGAGCATCAGCATTATCAGTTGGGCGAAGCCGTCAAGCGCCTACTGGCAGGTGAGCCGGTACAATACGTGACGGGCATGGCCCGTTTTAACGACCTATTATTAAAGATATCACCAGCCGTGCTCATCCCACGACCCGAGACGGAAGAGCTTGTGCAGAAGATTTCTACCAGCAGCCTTCCATGTCATTCCTGCGAAGGCATGTGCGGGAGCAAAGAATCTATGGAAGGCGTCACAAAGAAGTTCCGCATCTGGGACATCGGCACAGGCTCGGGCTGCATCGCCATCGCCTTGGCCAAGCAATTCACCAATGCCGAAGTCATCGCTTTCGATGTCTCGGAAGAAGCCCTGCAAATCGCCAAGGAGAATGCTGAAAGCAATGGCGCGGTAGTGACTTTCGTTCAAGACGACGTCCTGAATCCCACATCCGACTTTTTCGACCAGCCCGTCGATTTGGTTGTGAGCAACCCGCCCTACGTCTGCGATTGTGAGCGCGCTTCAATGGAGGCCAATGTCCTCGACTGGGAGCCTGAAAAAGCCTTGTTTGTCCCCGACGACGATCCGCTTCGGTTTTACCGCCAATTATTGGCTTTGGCCAAAAAGCAGTTGAATCCCGATGGACAAGTTTGGTTCGAAATCAACGAACGGATGGGGGAGGAGATGCTTTCACTTTGCCGTGAAATGGGATTCTCTAATGCCGAGGTTTTGGAGGATTTTGCTGGGAAATCACGGTTTGTAAAGACTTGTACTGGGGAATGATGCAAGGATTTGCTGGATTTTGAGTATTTTTGCCGCGTGAAATGGTGTTTGCACATATTGAGCTTTTTGGTTGGGCTGGCCATGCTGGTGGCTTGCTCTAAACATGCTGAGGCCCCAAGGTCGGCCCTTCGACCCTTCGATGGGACTCAGGGACCGCAGGCTCAGGGACCTCAAACCCATGAATTATCGCAAATCGACACCCTGATGTGGCACCACCCCGACAGCGCCTTGGCGGTGATGATGGAGTTTGCGGGGAGCGAGGCGGCGGATAGCTTGGATGTGTTTGAGGGGCATTATTGCCAGGTGCTGGTGGCGGAGCTGCTGTTTAAGAATGACTATGGGCAGAGCAACCGCGAAGAGGTGCTGAAGGCGGTAGCATATTTCGACAGCCTAAACTTCACCCTGAACGACATTCCTCACGCTTCCAGGCGTCATTGCGGACTTGATCCGCAATCTCCCAACCAAAACGACAACATCGTTTTTCTCTCGGCCCGCGCCCATTATATGAATGGCGTGGGATTCTATGAACGGGATAGCGTGGTGGCGGCTTGCGGGGAGTATCTGAAAGCGTTGGAGATTGTGGAGACGCATTTCCCAGGAATTGAGACGCGCCTTGGCACGTCTCTACAGCCCAACCACCTGCCTAGGTTCATGGCGTTGACATACGGGCGGCTCGGTGAATTGTTTTCCGGCCAATTTATGCAGGAACCTGCCATCGTCTGCTACAAGAACTCTTTAGTTTTCAGCAAAATTGAACCTACATCGGCCAATGGTATTGCCAATTTGATGAGTCTCCTTGGAAATCAATATAGCATTTTGCAACAAATGGACAGTGCCGGATACTATTTCAATGAGGCATTTAAGTATTTAGCCGATACAAACAATTTGGCCTATCGTGATTTGATTTCAGGATTGGCATTGTATAATTACTATTCGGGCAAAAGTGTAGAGTCAGCGGTAAGTGACTTAAAACGAATGGCCACACAAACTAAAGATGAGGATGAAAGGCTGACACGATTCTTTACCATTGGTTCCATTTATTTTGAAATCAGACAATTTGACTCGGCAATGGTTTATTTGACACGAGTGTTTGAAAATACGGATGATGTGTTGTTGAAATGGGATTTCGCTGGAAAATTGCGCAACATTTACCAAGGCCGTGGCGATACACTGAAAGCCGCTCGATATGCCATGTTTCAAGCGGAAAATGCTGTTTCGGAAGCAGAAAGCAACGCGCAGGTTTCTAAACTCAACGAATTGTTTCAGCAGCATTTGCAGTGGGAGCAAGAGCGAGCCGAAGCCGAAAGGCAACAAGCGGCGCGGTTGCGGAAGAACAGAATAATCGTCGTGGTGTGCGCTTTGGTTGTGGTGGCGGCGCTGTTGGCATGGCTGCTGATTAGGCGTAAGATGAAGCAGCAGCGCGACACGGCGAGCCAACAGATGGAAGCCGTGCAAGAGGCGCACCGGTTGGAGAAAGCCTCAATGTCGGGGAGGCTGAAACGGAGCAACCAGGAGCTGCGCGAGCTGAAGGACCAGATGCGGCAACAGGCGGGCAACGGTGCGCCGAAACAGGAGGCGCAAGCGGTGTCGTTCAACGAAGAGCCTATCTGCCGCCTCATCATGGAGCGGGTGAACGAAGGACAGTTCAAGGCGCAGATGGACTGCAAGCTATACCAGGACTATGCCTTGGGCAAGGAGCAGGTGATGGCGTTGCGCGAGGCTGCCGACCGCCACTTCGGGCAGTTCACCGTCCGTTTGGCCAAGGCCTATCCCAACCTCACCAAGGGCGACCTTGACTATTGCTGCCTGTATCTGCTCGGCCTTTCGGATGCCGACATCTCCGCCTTGATGCAGCGCGCCTACAACACCGTGAGTGAGCGCAGCCGCAAACTGAAAGGCGTTTTTGGCAGCGATGAACCGCTTTCCGTGACGCTTCGAGGCTTTGCGAGCGAATCTGCATCTAATTGATTATCGGTACGATAGCCAAAAACCCGCACAAATCCGCACATTGTTTTTTGAGGTTTTGGAAATAATGTGTATTTTTGCACAAATGAAAAACGATGAAGTGCTTTCAAGATCTATATGAGGCAATTGCTAATGACGGCTTCACACAGTCAACACTTCATATCATCGATGAACTTGTAAACCAGATAGAAAATGGATCCACAGACCTTCCTCGATTTAATCTTCGAGAGCATTCAGGAGTCTGCAAGGCAGGCGCGGCTCTCATCGGGGCGACCCTCGTCGCAAGCTACGCTGAAAGAAGCCTTACAGCAAGTGGCTATGCTGGAAGCGGCCAAGGAGGCCCAAGCAGTTGGGAGATAGACGAACTGCAAGAAAAACTCATTGAGCAATGGGCAAAGGCCGCCCGCCTATGGGTGGAGGCTTCAGACGATATTGTTCGCAAAGGATTCGGCCCCATGATTGCCGAAGGAGCGGAAGCGAAGGTTTATTATAGAGAGGGTTCGCCAGCCGTTTTGAAAGAACGTGCCTCCATCTATTCCACCACCCAAAAGGCTCTTGATGCCATTGCGCTTCACAATTACATCTTTCCAGAGACAGCCATGCACGTCATCGGCTTCACGCGCGATTCGGACGGACTTTTCCGTGTGATTCTTACACAGCCATACGTCCGTTGTCAGCGTCTTGCCTCAAAGGAAGAAATCGACAAACTTGCAGCCGAAAAAGGATTCCATGACAATCGGGAAGGACAGGGAGTGAACTACATTTCGGAACGCATTGCATTGGAGGATATGCACCCCGCCAATGTGTTTATCGATGAAGTGACCTCGCTTCCCATCTGCATCGACTGTATCGTCAAATTCGTGAAGAAATGAATTTGATGGCACTTTGAGGAATCTGCATCTAATTGATTATCGGTACGATAGCAAAAAACCCGCACAAATCCGCACATTGTTTTTCTTGACAGGTTTTTATAGTGAGTCTACTTTTGCATCAAAAATCAAACACAAAAGTATTCACGATAAAAAACTCAAAGCAATGAAAAAATTATTCGTAACCTTAATGATTGTGGTCGGCTTCGCGATGCAAGCCCTTGCCTATGATTTCCAGTCGGGCGACCTATTGTATTCAATCATTAGCACCGACCCGCCACAAGTGAGCGTGGACGGTCATGTGGACGGACAAGCCGCGCAGGGCGAACTGGTCATTCCTGCATGGGTTGCATACCAAAGCATTAATTAT
>JAFPUN010000018.1 GCA_017395365.1 Bacteroidales bacterium | reverse complement strand
GCGTTCATCCTGAGCCAGGATCAAACTCTTCGTTGTACTATTGTCTTGCTTTTGTTTTTCTCTGAATCTCGGGTTCCGCCTTTGATGTTCTCTTGTGCTTACCTTTTCTTGAAAGGTTCCTTCCACTGACGCCGCTCACGCGGCGCCTGGTCTTGTGCTGGCCTCAGACTGTCAAAGAACTGCGCAAACCAACTCACTAACCAAACCCTTCTTCCTTTGTTTGCGGGCTGCAAAGGTACGACCTTTTCTGAAACTGACAAGCACTTTTTTCAAATATTTTTCATTTTTAACACAATTGTCTGATTATCAGTATGAAAAAAATTACAAAATAAGAGTTGAAGAACAATTGGAACACCTTATTATATATAATACGAGGCTTTTTTAAGGCAAAAACGCATCCTCAATATGCTCAATTACGGGTTCACCATCTCTAAAAACGATGGAAATAATGTCGAAACGCGTTTCCATATCCAAACCTTTTCGGGTAATATAAGCGTTGGCAGCAGCAATGAGCATCCGCTGCTTCTTGCGCGTCACGGCGACGTCGGGTTCGCCGTATTCGTCGGTCTGGCGTGTCTTCACCTCCACGATGACCAAGAACTTCCCATCCTTGGCGATGATGTCAATCTCCTTGTGGACATTACGCCAGTTGCGTTCAAGAATCTCATAACCCTTGCCGGTCAAGTAGTCGACCGCAAGCTCCTCACCCAATTTTCCGAAATCGTTGTGTTCTGCCATAGTTCAATAATTGTAACCTTTCCCTATCTTCATCTTTTCAGTTTGATAATGGCCAAGATAAACGATGCCGAGATTGCCATCGATAGCGATCTCGTCACCCATCTTCAGCGGATGTCCGTTGAGTTGGCCGAACTCATCGTCGACATCGACTTCGAGGCCATCGCAACTGACTACGCACACCTTGCCCAAACGCACGGCCGTGACCGCCGCGTGTGAGGTGGCACCGCCACGAGCCGTCAACAGGCCATCGCAGTCGAAGATCATACCGATGTCGTCGGGAACGGTGTCAGGGCGAACGAGGATGACTTGACTGTCAGGATGTTGTTCGCGCAATGTCTTGATCTGATTGGCATTGAAGGCAGCCAAACCGTTCATGGCGCCGCCTCCGATGCCCATACCATGACCAAGTTGGTGCATCTCGTCGGGCGACTGCACAAAGGCAGTCTTCTCCTCTTCGGTCTTGAGGTCTTGGTCGCGGATCTGCAGGATGTGGAAGTCCTCGGGCTTGTCGCTCTCGAAGGTGAACTCCATCTCCTGCGGGCTGTAACCAAGATTCTCCGTGAGTTCAACAGCGATAGAATAAATCTTCTTGTAGATATCAGGCAACAGGGTCTGCATCGACGGACCTTCCAGTCCGGCCGCCTTGCGCTGGGTCTCACCGATGGGCAAGGGCTTGACCAGACCGCCCACGATGTCCTCGCCTTGGCTACGCATGGTGAAGTCACCGTAAAGGTGCACACCCGGACGCTCACGATGGGGATTCTGTGTGAACACCACGCCAGTGCCTGAAGTCTCGCTGCGGTTACCAAAGATCATCTGTTGCACGATGACCGCGGTACCCCAATTCTCGGAGATGCCGAGATGGCGACGGTAGGCCAAGGCACGCTCGGAGTTCCACGACTCGATGACCATGTTGACACATTCGATGAGTTGCTTGAATGGGTCCTGTTCAAAGATCACGCCATGATCGGCAAGGATGCGTTGATAGGACTGCGCCACCTCACGCATCTGGTCAATGCTGAAATCAGCCTTCACCTTCACATTGTTCTTCTGCTTAAAGGCATTGATCTCGTCGTCGAACACATCGCGTTCGATGCCCTTGGCCATGCCCCAACTTTGCAGGAAACGGCGGTACGAGTCCCAGATGGCCCACGCCTTGTCGGGGTCGGCAGCGATGGCTTCCACCTGTTCGTCGTTAAGACCCACGTTGAGGAAGGTATCCATCGCACCTGGCATCGAGATGGCTGTTCCTGAACGCACCGACACAAGCAGCGGCATTTCAGGATTGCCGAACTTGCGGCCACTGATGCGTTCCAACTCCTCGATATGCTTGCGAATCATACCGTGGATCTCGGTGCGAAGCTCGGGGATGGTGTTGATGGTCTCGTTGCGGCGGAAGGTTTCAGTGGTGATGACGAACCCAGGAGGTACAGGCATGCCGTGCAGATAAAGGTTCTTCAAGTTGTTGGCCTTGTTGCCGATGAAGACCTGGTTGTCCATCTTGGGCGTCTTCTCCCAGAACGGGCTTATCAGCATTTCGGAGTTGTAGGTCATGATATCGCTGATGAGCTTCTCGTTGAGGGTGGTCTCCATGTTGCGCAACGATGCCAGGATGCGTCCGATGAAGTTGTCCAAGGGTTGCATCAGGAAGGCATCGGAGAGCAGATCACGGTGGAACTCCTCCGATTTCTTACTAATCAAGGCTGTCGTCTCGCGCTCGTTGAGTTTCCCTTCGGGGTCGAAGAGTTGCGGGATGACAATCTTCAGCGGATATTCATACGACTTGAGGAAGTACTTGATGATGATTCGGCGGACATCTTCGGCAATAAACTGGAAGATGTTGATATATTGCCCGAAGGAGAAGCTTCGCGAAGTCAGCGAATAACGCAACATGTCGAGTTTTTGGTTGAGGCTCTGGTTGGTAATGCCATCAAGTTCGAGACCGTTGCGGAAATATTCGAGGATCCTATAGATTTGGTTCAGTGTGCGTTCCGAGATGTATTCGAGGTTGATGCTCTGCACCACCTTCTCCATGAGTTGGGTGGCCACGCGTTCGAGGCGGAAGGTCAAACCCATGGCTTCGAATTTGTTCTCACGATAGGTGCCATACATCGACGGGATGCCGATGGCGATGTGGCGTTTGTGGTAGATGTTCTCCCACCCTTCGCTCTGCTCGGGGTTGAAGATGACGGTCTTCAATTTGTCCATGAAGGCATAGATCATGGTCAACGACTTGCCGAAGTCACGGGCTTTGTACACCTTTTCGAACTCATCGATTTCTTCGTCGGGGATGAAGGGGAAACTGCGCAGCGAGCTGAAAATATTGACCGACTCGAAGCTGTATTTCTCACGGAGATAGGCATAGAGGTCGCGGGTGTCCATCAAGCGGGCCCGTTCGCGCTGGTAAAGGTCGTCGGCCAATTCAAGCCTCCGTGCCGCCGAGCCTATGAGGTTTTCGTAGTCCTCGCGCGAGAGCATGAGCACATCTTCGGGGTTGAGGCACGAGATTTCGCACATGGTCTGCACGAGGTTGTGGATGTGCACAAACCAGGTGCTTTCCTTGTCGATGCTCTCAAAAACATTATTGGGCAGAATGGGCTTCAACAGGTCGAGGTTGCCATCGCTCCAGAACTTGAACACATCGAAGGTCAAGCCAATGAGGGTATTGTTACTCTCGGTGTGCACCTGCTTGCGAAGGAAATGCACCAGTTTGTCCTGACGGCCCGACAGCTCGTCCATGTTGGTGGTCACGTTACGGATCTCGCCCTCCGCACCAATCTCGTTGAAATAGACGGGGAAGATGCGCGTCAGCTGCTTCACCTTCTTATAGTAGGGCGTGATGTTGGAATTCAACACCTTGGTGATCTCGCGTTGGAAGAGGTCGGTGTCGCTGAGGAAGATGCCGCCCAATTTCAGGTTGACAATCAGAGCCGAGAGCAGTTTGTCCATCGGCGTCTTGGAATGCTCAATCAGTTCGAGCCACACGCGTATGTTCTTGATATGGTTCTCGTCCACAGAGAGTTGCCAATCCTCGCCAACGAACACATTGCCTGGAGTAACGAATCCGAAGGCGATGAGTTTCTTCTCGAAGTAGTTGACAATCTCCTTCATCTCGGTCTGGTCGACATCAATGATCTTGAGGCCCAAGGTGAGCTGGAAGTCAAGCACGGCCGACATATAGTCGGCGCGCAGTTCCTCGGCGAGGTCGAAGATGGTGTCAATGAAGGGTATCAGCTCATCCTGCGGCATCTCATCGATGGCGTCGCGCATCATGCGGTCCATATTCCAGATGAGGCGCTCGCGCTGGTTCTCCATGCCGGGCAAGTGAAGCAGGAAAAAGACATAGTGGAACTTGGTGATGAAATGCGGGAAAGCCTTCTCCGACTCGGTGAAACGCTTTGCAATCTGCTCGAAATGCGGCATAGCGGTCAGTTTCTCCCAAGTGTCGGCAGCTTGCAATTCGGCGTCGAGTCGACTGAAATAAGGCTTGCCTATTTCGTCGCAAACCGATTCGATTTCCTCTTCGGACAGCAAGGCCTTCTTGCTATCCACCCAGTTTTCCACCTGCGAGGTCTCTTGCCAATAGCGATAGTTCTCTTGCAACATACTGTGAAGCAGTTGGCAAGCTTGGTCCTTGAACCGCTCGTCTTGTGCCACCTTGTCGAGGTAGCGGCCAGCATGTTTCGTGGCCAAGATATAGACATCCTTGTTGTCCTCAAAAGCGTCACTCAGGATATTGAACACCATGGTAATCAATCCAATGTGTTTTTCGGATTCCTTGACCACCTTATCGGCAAACTCCATCAGGGTGATGATGATATTGAGCCGCAATTTGGATGTCACTTCAGGCTTCAGCAGGCTGTGCATCATCTCCAAAGGAATGTGCAATGCGTCGGCGGGGACGTCGTCGCGGGTATAGAACCAAAAGTCGTCAAGGAGCATCTTGCGCAACTCCTCGGTCACGAAGGTATGGTTCGACAGGGGATGATGGTATTCGGTGATGCACTCCTTGGCGCGTTTGTTGATGCCGAAGTATTTGGTCGACAGGTCGATGAAATGTTGGTGTTCTTCAGGGATGAAGATATCTTTGTAGCGCGTTTGCGCCAGATTGGCCTCAAGGGCTTGTGATTTGAAGGTTTCAGACATATAATGAAAAATAGATTTTGCAAAAATAGTGAAAAACGACTGAAGTTTTATTTAGAAATCGTATTTTTGCACCTTCAAAACAACGAAGAATCAAGTTAAATACACTTACAATGGAAAAGATTAAAGTAGGTATCAATGGTTTCGGCCGCATTGGCCGTAACGTGTTCCGCATCATCTGCGAACGTCCGAATCTGGAAATTGTGGGCGTCAACGACCTGACGAGCACCAAGGTGCTGGCCCACCTGTTGAAATACGACTCCACCCAGGGCAAGTTCCCCGGCACGGTGGAATATGACGAGACTGCACTGATCGTCAATGGCGTGCGCGTCCCCGTCACTGCCGAGCGTTCACCGCTGAACATCAAGTGGGGCAAGACTCCCGATGTCGTAGTTGAATCCACCGGTGTGTTCCGTTCGAAGGAAAGCAGCAAGGGCGGCTATGGCGACCACCTGAAGAACGGTGCCAAGAAGGTCATCCTCTCGGCTCCCTCGAAAGACGCCATCGACGCCACCGTCGTGGTCGGCGTGAACAACAACGACCTGACCGACGAGGTGGAATGCGTCAGCAACGCCTCCTGCACCACCAACTGCCTGGCTCCCGTCGCCAAGGTCTTGAACGACCGCTTCGGCATCGAGCAGGGTTACATCACCACCATCCACAGCTACACCAATGACCAAGTTATCCTTGACGGTCCTCACAGCGACTTGCGCCGCGCCCGTAGCGCCGCCATGTCGCAGATCCCGACCACCACGGGTGCCGCCAAGGCCGTGGGTATCGTCATCCCCGATTTGAATGGCAAGCTCGACGGCATCGCCGTCCGCGTTCCTACGCCCACCGGTTCACTCGTCGACCTCGTCTGCACGCTGAAGACCGAAGCCACGAAGGAAGAGATCAACGCCGCCATGAAGGAAGCCGCCGAAGGCCCCATGAAAGGTGTGCTCGAATACACCGAGGACCCGATCGTGAGCTGCGACGTCATCCACAACCCGCACAGCAGCATCTTCGATGCCCAAAGCACCATGGTGATGGGCAAGATGGTGAAGATCATGTCGTGGTACGACAACGAATGGGGTTATTCCAACCGCATGGTCGACCTCATCGAGATGATGAAATATTGATTTATGGGATTGGCCTACGGCCAAGAAATCCCCAAAAAAAATGTAGAGACGCGCCATGGCACGTCTCTACGTTTTTTTTGCGTTTGTTGTAGAGACGGTGTGCACACCGTCTCTACCTATTAACCATGATTATTCTTCAGTCTTCTCAAGGCTGAAATCTTTTCCGTTCCAGCGGAGGCTATAAACGGTGTTTTCGCAATTGTCTTCTTCAACGTTGATTTTGTGACCGATGATTTCTTGATCCTGCAGTCTGACAGTATAACCACCGTCGTATTGGGCCATGGCTTCAGCCACCTTCTTGCCCAGTTCCAGCTCAGGAGTCATGGTGTTGGTGGCAGGGTCGTAATCGTAGAAAACCAAGAGTTCATCATCATCACCCGACTCAGAAGCTTCTTCCATCCAGAAAGCCACGAGGATATGACCATTGTCGCGGTTCCAGCAACGGCAATCCGTATCTTGGGAAAACTGCGTCTCGGCACGGCACAAGATGTATCCCTCTTCTTTCTGATTGTCGACATTAAAACCAAAACCGATTTTCTCCAGATCCTCTTTAAACTTCGCTTGGTCTTTGAGATAGTCGTAGAGCACCTTGTTGGGCACATAATTGGAATACTCATTGCAGAAAGAGAGTGCAAAACGCTCAATGTCAGCCATTCCTTCGGCAGGGGCGACCGGAATCGGAGCCAGCTCCCATACACTACGGACGATTCCAATTGGATCATCCATAAAAGCCTCTTCAGGTAGTTCTTCCGCAACCGTTTCGGTCTGGTTTTCGGTGTTTTGTTCTTTGTTGGCTTTATTCTCACAGGCTGTCAGCATGAAAGAAAAGGCGGCCAATGCCATAACTAATGTTTTGATTTTCATTGCTAATAGTATTTAATTACATTTTTCATTCATCGTATTGTGGTAGAGACGGTGTGCACACCGTCTCTACAGGTTTTAACGGACAATGGTAATTGATCCTTGCAGATGCAGTTTCTCCTCCCCTACCGTATCCACGTATGTAATATCCGTAATATAGAAATAGGTTCCTGGTGGGCAGTCCATCTTGGTCTGCTTGCTCTTGCCATCCCATTGGATGAGCGGGTCGTCGGTGTCCCATAGGATGTTGCCCCAACGGTTGAAGATGACTGTCTTGGCTCCCGTAATCAGCGACAAGCCTGTCACCTTGGGTTCAAAGACATCGTTGAAGCCGTCGCCGTTAGGCGTGATGACATTAGGCAGGGTATAGGAGAACTCCTCCACAGGCTCCTCATGCCCGATGCGCACCGTCTTGATGGCGGAATAGTTGACCAAGGGTCGCATGATGCCCTCCAAAGTATAGTGTCCAAAGGTACGGACATAATAGCGATAGGTCTCGTCGCTCTCCACATCGGTATCGGTATAGGCCATGCCTGCAACAGAGGCGATATAAACGAATCGGTTACCGTCTTCCTTGAAGACCTGTGAGCTGTCGACGAGCCAAGGTACGGCCTCGGTCCATGAGAGGTTGGCCTCGTTGTTGTTCCCGTTGATCGAAAGCAGCACCGCCGAGGCCGTGACACTGGTGCCTATCAGCTGCTGATGGGCATCGCACATCTCCACCTTATATAGTAAGGAAGAAGCCTCCGCCAAATTGACATTGGCATCGAGGAAGGTGGTGTCAGCACCCTCATAAACGGCAGCGGTCTCGCCATCGAGGATACGCGTCAGGCTGTAGCTAAAGGGGGCGATGTATTGGGCGTCGATCTCTTTCGGCTGGGTCCAACAGGCGATGACCTGTCCCACTTCGAGGTCGGTGCTGTCGTTGGTGACATGGGTAATCAAAGGACTGTCGTCCTTCAGGGTCACGCAGGCCGCGTCGCTGACGATGCCTAGGGCTCCGTCGGGGAACTGTGCCACGATGCGGTATTCGTATGACATGCCAGGAGGTAAATCCAGGTCGGTGTAGGTGGTCGCTGCGGTGCCACTCAACGTCGCAATGAGTTGATATCCTTCACGGATGCCCGTCTCGCACGCATCGGGTTCGTAGCCATCGCAGCCCGCCTTGCGGTAGACAAGCAAAGCCACCGCATTGGAGCAAGGATAGGCCGACCACGAAAGCATCGCGTCATGGCCGTGCATCTCGGCATTGAGGTTCTGCACCTTCGGACCCATCACATTGATGGTCACCGTCTTGAGGTTGGTGAGGCTGACAGGTGAAGCGTCATCTTTGGCATGAATCACCACCTGATATGGTGTGTTGCGAATGTGGGCGTATTGGGTGTTCCAAAGGAACTCCATTTGAGGCTGCAGGCCAAAGGCTGATTCAGGGTTGAGGATGGCAGGGCTCACCGCCACCTCAAATGGCGCACCCGAGGCCGTCAAAGTGACATTGTCGCCGTCAGGGTCGGAAGCCGAAATGAGGAAGACCAGCTGCTCGCCTGCCACGAGACAGTATTGTTCGTCGCATAAAATCTCTGGCAACTCGTTGTCGCAATGTGAGATCAGGATCTGCATGTCGCGAACGACGGAACCTATCTTCACCCCATGGCGCCATTCCTCGACCATGAAAGCCACATTGTATTCGCCTTGCACCACGGGTGCATCCCAACGCAGGTCACCCGTGACGGGATCGATGTCAAACGAATGCGAGGCCTGCGGATAAGTATAGCCAGGAATCTCCATGCCGTCGGTGCCTTTGCAGTGCACCAAACGATAGCTCAAACTGTCACCGTCGGGGTCATAAGCCGAGGGGTTGTGAAGATAGAGCTTGCCCACGCAGCCCTTGTCGACCGGCGGGTTGAGCAGCTGCACCGAGTTGTTGTAGCCAAGGAACGGGTTAATGACCAGTTCCGTCTCGATGTGCATGGGCACCATGACCGAGTTGGGCACATTGACCACGCCGAAGTTGCGGTTGGCGTCCTCCATGCTGATGGTGTAAGTACCTGAAGAAGCGTAATTATGAACGGCCTTATAGATATTTAGGACAAAGTCGGTGCCTATGCTCTCATAATGGATTCGAGGAATGTATTCTTCTCCACCGTCTCCCCAACGCATAAAGAGGGAGTCGCGTTGTTCCCAGGCTGCATTAGGCACGTTGTAGGTGGTCAGCGTAAACTCATAGGCGTTGCCGCCGAGCCAGGTATAGGTAATCTCGGCCGCGCGCTGGTGCGTCGCCCTCGCAGTGAAGGCGAAGCAGAAGAGGAGTCCTATGACGAGCAAAAACCTACGCTTCATTGTGCTTATTCATTGAAACTGCAAATGTAGTGTTTTTTTTGGAAAGCGGCCCTTCGACAAGCTCAGGGAACGCAAAAAAAAGCATCCACCTTTAGTTTAGGCGGATGCTTTTCATTCTAAGACAAGCCAAAGATTACTTGTTCTTCAGCAGGTCGCGGATCTCGGTGAGGAGTTCTTCTTGACTCGGGCCCTTGGGAGCTTCTGGAGCAGGTTCTTCCTTCTTCTTCAGCGAGTTGAGGCCTTTCACCACCAAGAAGATGCAGAAGGCGATGATGATGAAGTCGAAGATGACCTGGATGAAGTTACCCCATGTCAAGGCCAGTTCGGGCTTCACGACATTTTCACCCTCCATGACGGCTTCGCGAATGACCCACTTCCACTCGGTGAAGTTGAGGCCACCCGTGACAGCACCAATGAGCGGCATGATGATGTCGGACACCAAGGAAGTAACGATCTTGCCAAAAGCGCCGCCGATGACGACACCAATAGCCATGTCCATCACGTTGCCTTTAACGGCAAACTCTTTGAATTCTTTGAATAATCCCATAACGATGATGTTTAATTGTTGATTGTTGAATTGTTGAACTGTTTATCATTGCAAAATTAGGGATTAATTGAATTGGTGCAAGAAAAAAAGTGAAAAAACATAAAAGCGCTCACACATTATGTTACTGCACGAAACAAAACTCCACTTAAAACGTCATTGCGGGCGTGACCCGCAATCTCCTGAACGAAAGGATTTGTCTTCGCGTTCAGGAGATGGCGGATCCTTGTCCGCCATGACGGCCTAAGTGAAATGATAGTCTTTCCTAGTCAATGACAAAAAAACTACATCAGAACTCCGAAGTGAAGTGGAACTCGATGTCAGGGTACTTTTCCATGGCCATCTGCAAGGCGTATGGCGACTCGGCAAGAAAGACGTCCCTACCCTCTTTGTCCTCTGCCAAATTCAAGGCCTTGCGCATCTTGAAGTCGGCAAGTTGAGCCTCGTTGTCGCTGGTGATCCATGCGGTCTTGTAAAGCGAAATGGGCTCATAGCGGCAGGAGGCATTGTACTCATGCAACAAACGATATTGGATGACCTCGAACTGCAACTCACCTACCGTGCCGATGATCTTGCGCCCCGTCATCTTGCCCGTGAAGAGTTGTGCCACACCCTCGTCGGTGAGTTGCTCCAAGCCCTTGGCCAGCTGTTTCGACTTCATCGGGTCGGCATTCTCCACATAGCGGAACTGCTCGGGCGAGAAACTCGGGATGCCTTTGTAGTTGAGGATTTCGCCCTCGGTCAAGGTGTCGCCGATCTTGAAGTTGCCGGCATCGTACAGACCCACGATGTCGCCAGGGTAGGCTTCGTCGAGCACCGACTTCTTCTGCGCCATGAATGCCGTGGGGTTGGAGAACTTCAACTCACGGCGTTGGCGCACGTGGAAGTAGTTCTTGTTGCGCTCAAAACGGCCCGACACCACGCGCACAAAGGCGATACGGTCGCGGTGGTTGGGGTCCATGTTGGCGTGGATCTTGAAGACAAAGCCCGTGAACTTCTCTTCGGTCGGCTCGATGCGGCGTTCCACCGTGTCGCGACCAATCGGTGTAGGCGCAATCTCAATGAAACAGTCCAGCAGTTCTTTCACGCCAAAGTTGTTCAAGGCAGAGCCGAAGAACACGGGGCAGATATCGCCTTCTAGGTATGCCTCGCGGGAGAAGTCATCATACACACCCTGCACGAGTTCAGTCTCATTGCGCAAGGTCTCGGCATCCTCGCCCAGCATCGTATCCAAATCGGGATTGTTGAGGTCATCGAAAGCGATGCCTTCGGTGATGTGCTGCTTGTCGGAGTTGAAGAGATAGAGGCTCTTGTCATAGATGCTGTAAACGCCCTTGAACTTCGGTCCACTGTTGATAGGCCAGCTCAATGGCGTCAGGCGGATGTTCAGCTTCTGCTCGATTTCGTCCAGCAGCTCGAAAGGATCCATGCCAGGTCGGTCCATCTTGTTGATGAACACGATGATGGGCGTATTCCTCATGCGGCACACCTCGACCAGCTTCTCCGTCTGCGACTCAACGCCTTTGGCCGAGTCGATGACCACAATGACGCTATCGACAGCCGTCAAAGTGCGGAAGGTGTCTTCGGCGAAGTCCTTGTGGCCAGGGGTGTCCAAGATGTTGATCTTGATATCCTTATAATCAAAGCCCATGACAGAGGTAGCCACCGAGATGCCACGTTGGCGCTCGATCTCCATCCAGTCGGAAGTGGCGGTCTTGCGGATCTTGTTCGACTTCACGGCACCAGCCACCTGAATGGCACCGCCGTAAAGCAGCAGTTTCTCGGTCAATGTGGTCTTACCTGCGTCAGGGTGGCTGACAATGGCGAAAGTGCGACGCCTATTGATTTCATCAAGGAATGACATGATGTTTTTATCAATTAAAACATTATAGAAAAGGCTTCGTTGTCCTCTTGCAGTTCATCAGAATCGGAGAAGACAATCGCAAGCGATTGTACCTTAAACAAAAAAGCGCAGGTCTTTTGGACTTGCGCTCCTTGCGGTCCGGACGAGACTCGAACTCGCGACCTCCTGCGTGACAGGCAGGCATTCTAACCAAGCTGAACTACCGGACCAACCAGAAAAAGAACTCTATTGCTTTGCTTTGCGGGTGCAAAAGTACAACCTTTTTCCGAACTGACAAGCATTTTTTTCATTTTTTTTGTCTCTTTGAAAACAAATCAATGTATATATCTGATTATTAAGATTTTACAAAACCTACAAATTCGCAAAATTTTTGACTCATGTCTTATACCTTAACCGAAGGAATTATTCCCTACCTTTGCACGACTTTTCAATCTAGCACACTATTTGTGTAACATATTGATTTTCTTCGTTTTATGAATAGCATCAAAAGCAATAAGAAGGTTTTCGGCACCATCTGCGGCATCTTGGCCGCCGTTTTCTACGGCACCAACCCATTAGGCGCACTCAAACTCTACGAGCAAGGCATGACCACGAGTTCGGTGTTGTTTTGCCGTTTCGGAATGGCTTGGATCATCGTTAGCATCATATTGCTTTTCAAGAAAGAGAGCCTTAAAGTGAACAAGCGCGAGTTCATCACCTTGACTGCCTTGGGCTTGCTGTTCATCGCCTCTTCCATGACGCTGTATTCCAGCTTCAAATACATCGCAGCAGGCGTGGCTTCCACCCTACTCTTCACCTATCCTATCATGACGGCCGTCATCATGGCCTTGTTGTTCAAGGAAAGAATCACTTTCAAGACGGTCGCAGCCATCGTGCTTTCGCTCGTCGGCGTCATCCTCTTATATTGGAGCGACGATGGCGGCACACTCAACCTCACTGGGGTGATCCTCGTCCTTGTCTCCGCCCTCACCTACGCCATCTACATCATCGTGGTCAACCGTTGCCCGCTGGAGATGTCATCCTTCAAAATCAATTTCTATGTCATCGGCTATTGCACCCTAGGCATGGCCGTATTTGCATTGCTATCGGGCAACCCGATACAAATACCGCAGAATGCAACAAGTTGGTTCTATGCCGTATGGCTTGCCGTCGTTCCCGCCACGCTGTCCTTGGTGCTGATGGTCTATGCATCGAAATATGTGGGAGCCACGCCGACAGCCATCTTGGGAGCTTTGGAACCCCTGACCGCCGTGCTCATCGGCATCTTCATCTTCAATGAAAGCTTCGGCCTGCACTTGGCCATTGGTATTGCCCTGATTCTCTCGGCCGTCGTTATCACGGCCTACTCTCCCAAGTCGACCTCAAAGGCACCTTCCGACAAATCGTAAACCGGGAGTCCAAACCCATCAGCCTGCGCCACCCATTTCTCGGCCAAATAGCGTGGCACCGAACCATCAATGAGCAACAACTTGGCATCATAGCCATTGACAACCGATTGCACATCAGGCTTTTGTTTTCCTGTGACGAGAAGATAATCCACCGGCATCCGATACGAGAGGCTATCCTTCGTTTGGAAGCCGTCGTCCCATAACGCCAGCAACCCGCCATCAAAAGCGACAAGGTTTTGCTTCTTTGCCACACCTTCTCCCTCATAATCCTCCTCAAAGCCCACCACTTGGGGATGCGACGAAAGATGTCGCTTGCTCCAGGCTCCTTTCAGGCTGTAGTCCACTGTAGATTCGTCGGCCATCAAGGCAGAATCGGCCAAAAGCACATGATTCCTTCCCCTAACAAAGTCAACGGCCGTGTGGTTACGCAGACTGTACACCGTCATCCCCTGCTGTCCATCGGTTCTGTACAATCGAATCGTAACCGAAACCATCACTATCAGCAATGCCGAGAGCATCGGGATGAACAATCGGCGTTTTCGCATGGACACCATCAAAAGGAGCAGCACAAAAGCCAAAAGTAGCATAGCAAACTCAAACTCACTGACATACAACCCTTTGATGATAGAAAAAGGAAGGCTCTCCACCCGTTCCACCACCCAATTCATCACATAAACCGCACCCCACACCAAATAGCCCACAAAGGTGCTCACATAAGGTATCCACGACACCAAGAGCAACACCATGCCACTGATCACCACGATAAAACTTATCGGTGTCATAAAGAGATTGCTTAACCAGAAATAGGTCGTGAACTGGTTGAAATAAAACAAGGTGAAAGGTATCGTCGAAACCTGTGCCGCAAGTGCCACCGCCGTTATGCCCCAAGCCTTGTCAAGTAGTCTATTCTTGACATACAACATGTTATAGATAGGCTTTTGCAGTACCACGATACCGAGAACGGCGGCATACGACAGGAGAAAACCGATCTCGAACAGGTTATTCGGGTTGACACAAAGCAAGATGAAGGCCGATGCCGCCAACGAGTTGATGATGAATCCTTTGCGGTTGATCATCTCACCGACGATGACGAAACTGATCATGAGCGAAGCTCGCAGAATGGAGGGAGAAAGACCTGCAATGAGTGCATAAAACCAAATCAAGGCCAAAAGCAACAAATGTTTGACCGTCTTCTGCCATTTCTTGCGATTGAGGAAACCCAAAAGGAAACTCGCCAGCAAGTAGATGATGCCCACATGCATACCCGACACGCAGAGGATATGCATCGAACCGGCAGCGACATAGTTTTTGCGCACTTCGTCGGCGAGCTTGTCGTCATAACCCAACAGAATGGCCGCCGCGACGCCGAATTCATTGTCGCTCAACCCGCTGCGTTGCAACGAAGTCAACAAGACATCACGGAAACGATAAGAGAAGGCATAGATGGGATTGGCATTGTTCACCTGCAAGTCAATCCAGTCCTCGTCCTTTAAATAGGTCTGCCCCGTAATACCCTTGCGATAGAGATAATCCCGATAGTCAAACTCGCCGGGGTTACGCGGCGGCGTCACCTCACGCACAGGTGCCGGAATGGCGATGAGGTCGCCATAACGCAAGGCAAAAGCAGAATCCGGCTTGGGAAAGTATGCCATCACCTTACCGGAGACAGGGCGCGAAGGCGTACTATCACCAAACTGGTACTCCAAATCGAGCACAGTGCGTATGGAGTTGGTGCGTTCGGTGGGATAGTCGTAAACCCGAGCCACATAATAACTTGCGCCGGCTTCATGGCAACGAAAGTAATCCCGTTGAGCCTCCGCCTCGTGCACACGCGTCATTGCCATACCTGCCATGACAAGATAGCAAGCCATGACGGCACCGAAAATCCAATGGAAGCGATAGCTTTTCAATACAAAAGCCGTCACGGTTGCCATCGCAAAAAGCGTCAAGGCAACGGCCATCGTGGCGAATGTCGACAAGCGAAGCGCAGGAAGGCAGACACAACACCAAATGCCCAAGGCGAAAGGAATCAGCATCCTGACAAAGGGATATTTGGCGTAGTCGTTCATCGGTAGCAATCAGTTCATTTACTCTTCTTCATTTGCTGGTCGAAGGCGCAGGCGTCTTTCAGCGACTTGCGCAGCGGCAGCAACAGCGTCAGGCGGGCTTCCACATTCTGCAGGCGGCGTTGACCCAAGGTCTCATGCTCAATGTCGCCCCAACCCTGGAAGGGTATGGACTCGTCCACTTCCTGCTTCGAGAAATTGTTCAACACGCTCATGCCGTATGAGAGGTCAAACTTCAAAAACAATCGGGTCTGTCTCACCATGATGCGACTGCAAATGCCGATGCCAGCCACCGCACTGATGTCATAAGGCTGCATCGTGGCCTTGTTCAGCTCGCTCTCATAGGTCACGGGCTCATAACTCTCGTTGTCGTAGGTACGCTCCCATCGGAGCTTACCGTTGAGCCAGAGGTCAAAACGGGGAGCAACATAAATGTAGGGTCTGAAAGTCTCGTCATAGCCCATATACCATGTAATGGGGAGACGCACCTCCACGGCATTCATCCGCATCGCATAGTCGACACGGGCAAATGTCGTAGTGCTATAACTGGTCAAAAACTCGGTGACGAAGTCCTCGTTGGAGCCGCGCATGGCATAAGAGGCATCCAGCCCAACCGCCAAGCCCCGCATGGTGTTCCACTCAAAGGTAAGGCCGCCCGTTGGGGCCAGATAAGGATTGAGCTTTGCCTTCGACACCGCCGAATAAAGCATATCGTTGGCAGCGAAGCTCCCCGTGATGCCGATGCTGAAGGGACTGGTATTGCGGCAGACGAGGTTCTTACTCTTCAAAGGCTTGGCAAACTGGGCTTGCAGCGAAGCCACCGACAAAAGACTGATAATCAGCAAAAATATATGTTTTTTCATGGCTTCAACGGTTTTGAGGGTCAATCAGTGAATCGTTATACCAAGTGCATGACTCGGCCATACCATCGTGGTCCTTGAAGACAAAGATGGTGTTGACGGGATAGACCGTAGGCGGCACGATGGAGTCGTTGTATTTCATGATCTTATAGCCATACCTCAAGTCTTTCACACCTCTATTGGTCAGCGTCCCCGACAGCACCACGGCGTGTTCGGGATGGCCCTCCGTTTGAGGTGCTTCGTGGTAATAGACCGTAAAATCGTTACCATGACCTGTCAGGTAGACCGGTGTAATCATCTTGCAGTAGGTCTCCTCCGAACTCATGCTGATGTAATCGGCAATTTGGAGGTACTGCTGGTTGATCTTATGGTAATGGGTGATAGGCGAAAGCTGTCCCACTTGCGGTGCAAAAGGAGGCTGAAGGTTAGTGGCCGCATACTCATGCATCGACTTGAACTCCATGTCGACCACAGGCGGCTGGTCGCCGAAATAGACATGTTCCTCGCCAAACATATTAAGCAGGTCTTCGGGGAGGTATTCGGTGATGAAGGGTATGTCCTGCGGGTCATTCACCAGTATCGTCTTGTCGCCCTCTTTGAGGCACGACGGCAAGGCCAACACAGCCATTGCCACCCAAACGAAGCGTTTCAAAAAGACATGTTTCATAACGCAATCCTTTCTTTATTTCAATTACGGACCACTGCCACTTTTCGTGTCAGCGTCCTTCCGTTGTTTTTCAATACAAAATAAAACAATCCGCTCTCATGATTGGGCATCTCATAGCCCATTTCCTTGCAAGAATCCAAGTCCACGCTGAACGACTCAATCTGTTGTCCCATGCCATTGTAAACCCCTATCTCCGCCTTACCGCTCATAACGCCAAAATGTAAGACCATCTGGCCTCTGGAAGGATTGGGCGACACTTCAAAGACAAGTCCTTCTTCCACTTCGGGCAGACCGAAATATGTGGTTTGAATGGGAAAGACACGACACACCGTATCGCAATGGTTGATAGCAGTGGCATGAAGCATGACAGGCTGTGAGAGCAGAGTGTGGATATAGAGTTTGCAAGACTCTCCTCGCCCTTGTGGCACAAGATGCCAATTCGGGCAATCCACCTGCCACAGCACCGTATCCACATGAGTCCGTGCATCTTCAAAACGGAGTGTATAGTCATAAATACCGATATGCGTCTCGCTGCCACCAATAGGATGGGCCTCCCCTTCGATTTCGAATTCGGGTGTAAAGTTCATGTCAAGATGAAGGTAATACGAGCTATCGCAGCCGAAAACATTGACACCTAGGCGCTCGTAATAGCCCGTTTCGGTGTATTCCACACCATAATAATCAAAGGAATCCTCGTCACAAAGCACATGCGTCTCATCGTGGATATCGCTCTCTCCCACATGCACCACGACGGATTTCGTTTCCGAGACCGGCTGCTGATTGAAAGGATTGGTACCTTCAATATAAGCCGTCACTTCGTAGTCGCCAATTTGGGCATAGGAATGGGTCGTGTTTTGTCCTTGTGCCTGCCCATTGTCGGCAAACTCCCAGTTCACACTGCGAATCTCATAGTTGGTCTCCACATTGAAGCGAAGCGTGTCGTCGACGCAGGCATAGTAACCACCTTTCAACAATTCGCTAGGCGTCTCGTTGACATAGAGCTGGCTGCGCAAGTCGATGATATTCGAGCCCACGCAATAGGCATATCCCTTCACTTCGCCAAATCCGTATACATGAGCCATCAAACCCATGCGGCAACGCAGATGATGGATGCCTGGTGCGATCCATCTCCGCAAGAAATAATAGTCATGGTTGCCATGCACAGGCGAGAAATCGGCAGGGTCTATCCGTTCATCATCGAGGTAGACATGGCGGATGTCCTTGCGTTCAACGACAATGTTGACATAATGATGGTCGACAGGGGCCGAGCCGTGATTGAAGGTACAAAATGTGATCTCATCAATCTTCAATTCAACAGGTGGAATCCACACCATGGAAGGGTCACCAATCAAATTGCCCGCCTGCTCCATCTCATCACAATAAGTCGTTTGATACAGATAGACCACACTGGGTTCCGAGGTCTCGAGATAACAAGAACCATCCCACCCCGTGAGGTCAAAGACATGCGACTTGCCTTTGTCCAACTCGGCTATTCGATGTCCGTTTTTCTTGACGACATTCCCGTCGGCCGACGAGGTGACCTTCACGAAGTCGCGAGCGCGACCGTTCGATGTGGTCACTACAAAATGCCTGCCCCAGGCAAAAGTGGGCAACGCTTGCTCGAAGATATGGTCCAAACCTCCATTGATATCCGGGACTGTGGTCAAGGTGTTGCCATTAAACACGGCTATCTTCTTCCCACCGGCTGCTTTCACCTTCGAGCCAGAAAGGTCGTGCGTCCCCTCGCCATATTCCGACCTTACGGAATAGGTTTGGCCAGCATCCAAGACAACCGAAATGGTTTGACCTGCTTCATGCCCCGTGATGGTCTTCACCGAAGGCGTTATCTCGACATGGGTGTCATCCTCTGTCGCCACGACAAGAAAAGCACTGGTAAACTGGTCGCTGATTTCCTCATGGATGATTTTGCTCTGTGCATCAGTTTGCACGATATACTCCGATCCAAGACTTTCCGTAGGCAGGACAAATGTAGCGTCAAAAGAATTTGTGGCACAACTCCCCGTATACACAGAGACCGTGTCGGTTGTCACCAGAAGCAACCCTTTGTCGGCCACGACCTCATCCTCTTCGTTATAAGCCTGTTCCTCGGGAATACCGACAATCTTCACGCGCGCCGATTCCACCGTAAACTGTTCCGACCATCCCGTCCGTGGGTTCGTAATCGTACCGGAGCAGTTGCGTTTCGCGCTGATCATCACACAATTATGAACCCAACCTCCGTATAGATTCTCCTTATAGCCATTCAGCATGAACGAGAGCCAAAACTCCGTGCCTTGGGTCGATGTTTGAGCCCAAATAGAGAAGCCGGCCAACAGCAAAAACGACAATATGGATAATCTCTTCACCATAACATGCTAACGCTGCAATAGCACTTTTCGTATTCCCGTCTTTTTCTCTGACTTCAAAACCAAATAATACATTCCATTGGGAACATCGGGCATCGTATAGGAGACCATCTTACACCGGCTCCCGTCCACTGGGAAAACGTCCACCTTTTGGCCGATGCCATTGAACACCTCGATTTCGGCATGACCCTGCACATCGTCAAGATACACATTGAAACTACCGTTCGTCGGATTGGGGGCAATCATGAAACCAGAGGATGGCTCGTCTTCCTCCAAACCGTAATACGAAGTCTGGATGAAAAACTCTTGATGTATGGTGTCACAACGGTTGATGGCCCAAGCGTGCAAGGTGACGGGTTCCAGCAAGTAGGAATAGATGTAAAGCGTACACTCCTTACCCTTGCTGCCATGCGGATCCACATGCCAATTGGGGCAGTCGATCTGCCACAGAACCGTATCGACACTCGTACGGGGCTCAACAAAATCAACGGCATATTCGTTCACGCTGATGAGGGTCTCTGTGCCGCCGATAGGCCAATGCGTGCCGACCACCTCAAAATTGGGTGTAAACTCCATGTCGATGGTCAGGATATAGGTGCTGTCGCAGCCGTAGATGCTCGTGCCAACCCGCTCATAATGACCCGACTGCGTATAGTCTACGCCATAGAAATCGAAGGCGTCGACATCACACACTATCGTGTCGGCCGCATGATGTTCAGGCTCGCCCACATGGATGGCCACCGTCAAGGTATCGTAGACCGATTCCATCGAGAACTCGTTCGTGCCATTGATATAAGCAGTCACATCATAGTCGCCTGCCGAGGCATACTGGTGCGTGACCTCAATGCCCTGGCCTACCTGGCCATCGCCAAAGGTCCAACTCACCCCGTCGATGGGATAGTTGGTCTCCACATTCAAGTCAGCGCTCTCATCATTGCACATATACACGCCGTGATGGAAGAACTCGCTCCACACGCCATTAACAAACAGTTTCTGTTTCAATCTAATCACATTGGCACCAACGCAATAGGCATAGCCACGAGCCTGGCCGAAGCCGTAGACATGGGCAATCAGGCCCATCGCGCACGACAGATGATGCGTGCCGTGGCTGATGCTCTTCCTGACGAAACTGAAATCTGAAGAGCCTTGCACGGCATGGAACTCGCTGGGATTGATGGCTTGTCCGTCGAGATAAACGCTGCCCACCGCATCGTTATCGACCACGATATTGACGGAATGTCGGTCGATGGAAGCGTACTGGGATTCGCTGTTGAAGGTGCAGAAGGTAATCTCGTCAATCCGCTGCTCCACAGGAGGAATCCAAGCCATAGAGGGGTCTCCTATGTTAGAAGAGACTGGCTCATACGGATCTTCTCCTGTAGTGTTATAAATATACACCACGCTCGGTTGTGTGGTCTCGATGAAACAAGAGCCACTGGACGAACGCAAGTCGAACACGAATGACTCGCCTCTGTTGAGCGTAACGAGAGGTTGTCCGTTGCGGGTCACGGCATTGTCGTCGCCCGACGAGGTAATCTTCACGAAGTCACGCGCCCGTCCGTGCGAGGTGGTCACGGCGAACTGCTGCCCCCAAGAGTCGACCGGCAAAGCCTGCTCGAAGATATGGTCGCGGCCGTTGCCGACATCGGTCGGAATGCAGGTCGTCGTGTTACCATTGAACACGGCTATCTTCTTTTCGTCATGCGCCATGACGATGGTGCCAGAAAGGTCACGCCAATTGTCCCCATAATCCGACCTGACGAAGAAGGTCTCCCCCGCATTCAAAGTGACAGTGGCCGTCGACCCAGGAAAAGTCAAATGGTGCTCCGTCTCATTGCTAGGCGTAATGTCAACCAAGGTATTATCTTCCACCGCGAGAATGAGGAAGGCGGTAGTCAAAATGTTCTCGTTGAGTGGAGTATCGCCATACTCTTGATCGAAACATTGGATGATGTATTCCGAGCCCAGACTCTCGACAGGCATCACGAAAGAAGCATCGAACGAATAGGCGGCGATGTTGCTGATGTAGACCGACACCGTGTCGGAAGCCCTCAACACCAGAGACTTTCTGTCGACCTCCTCCGAGTTGTCCTCGTTGTAGGCATATTCCTCTGGGATGTCAATGACGGTGATGCCATTGGCATTCACCGAGAATGGGATGGCAGGCAGCGAACCATCAGGTTTCTCGATGGTACCAGAGCATGCGCGTTTTGCGCTGATCATCACCGTATTGTCGACCCATTCTCCGCCATTGTACTTGTAACCATTTTCCATGTAGGAAAACCAGAACTCCTTGCCTTGCGTAGAGTTTTGGGCCATCGTGAAGAGACCGCCCAATAAAAACGCCAATGTAAATACGATCCGTTTCATGTTTGTGTAGTTTTGATACTGCAAATATATGGCAAGAAATTCAATTTTACAAATAAAATGACAATTATTTTACTTAAAACTATAAAAACTATATTTAAACGATTTTTATTCCACACATAGCACCACTTTTCTTATCCAGGTATTCCCCATATGTTTTGCCACCAAAAGATAGATGCCATCGGGAAGCGAGCGCATATCATAGACATACGGCTGGTTTCCATCGACCTCCATCATGAAGGACTCCACCTCTTGCCCTATGCCATTATACACCAAAACCTCCACCCTTCCTTGCAGGTCACCAAAAAGGAGGCTCACCTCGCCATTGGTCGGATTGGGGACCACATCAAAATCAACATCCTGATTATTCTCTCCCACATCATAATACGATGTCTGGATAAAGAATTCCTCGTGAATTGAATCGCAGCGGTTGACGGCCCAAGCATGAAGCGTGATGGGCTCCGTCAAGTAGGAATGGATGTAAAGGGTGCACTGCTTTCCCTTGTCGCCATGCGGCACCACATACCAGTTGGGGCAGTCAATCTGCCAAAGCACGGTGTCCACCCGTGCGCGTGACTCCGCCAGTTGGACTTCGTATTCATTCACACTGATGTGGGTCTCGCTGCCGCCGATAGGCCAATGCGCACCATGTATCTCAAGCGCTGGGGTATAGTTCATATCAAGATTCAGTTCGATGATGCTGTCGCAACCTGACGGGGTGTCGTAGGTAAAGGTGTAGACGCCACTTTCCAGCAGCGGTTCACCATCCCAATCCATCGTGTTGCACGCCAGGGTGTCGATGTGGAAGAATAGGTTCTCGCCCACCACCACTTCGAGATAGGTGGTGTCGCTTTGGTTCGAACCATTGGTGATAGCACAACCATAGGTACCCGACATGTCGGCAGTGGCATTGTGAAGGACGGGATTCTGATCGTTAGAAGTCCATGTGCCCCCTACCTTGAACCAATGGTATGTCGAGCCCGAAAGCCCGTTGGCCGTAAAGGTCAAGTCGCCTCCGACGCACACCGGATCATCATAACCCACCAAAGGCGGCAGGATGGAACAGTCGGTGGTGGCCTCACCATCAGTCTTGCTGAAATGGATGTTACAAGTGCGATTGGAGTAATTGGTAATCAGCAAGATATAATACTCTCCTTCCTCTGCGTCCCTAATCTTGCAAGTTTCGTTCCAGTTGGTAGAATAACTGCATGAAACGACCATCGACCTGGTCAATCCGTTGGGACAAGGCTCCAACGGATCGTCGAAAGGTCCCCAACAGCAGAAGTCGATGTCGACCTGCGGCGTGCTGTACATATAGATATCCATGTCACCTGGGTCGAGGATGCGCATATAATACCATGCCGGATTGGGACGCGTCCTCAAGCAGTCGTAATACGGTCCCGATTCGCCAGCGCCCGCATTGACACCAGCGGGGAACTCATACAAGCCGTTGTCGGTGCAAAACGGTTCGGAAGTGTTGCAGAAATTGTTTTGGGTGACAGCCCGCAGGTTTTCCTGCTTGAGTAAGGCTACATAAACCGCCTCTGGCAAGGCGGATCGCCAAATGTCGAAGAGGTCGCCAAAGGCATACTTGTCGAGCATGACATATTCCGCGAACTCTGCATGTTTCAGCTGGAGGAAAACATCCAAGGCTTCTTGGCCGCCATCGCTGCAATGCGCAACGACCCGTGACGCCTCATCCAACGACAGTCCAAAATCGCCGCTCTCGTGAAGGGCATAGGCCACAAACACGCGTTCGGCGAAGCCGTCGGCCATCGCATCCCAGTCCGTGGTTTGCGACAATCCCTGCTTGCCCAGCGACAAGGCCAGCAAAGCGCATACAACAACAGCTATTCTTTTCATGGTAGCAATATTATCTATCTCTTTTTCAACGCGTCACAGATGGCCTCGGCAGCTTTCTCGGAGGCGCCTGCGTTACCCATACGGTAGCGTAGTTCGTCATAATCCTCGAGCAGCCGGCGTTGGCGTTTGCTGTTGTGGAGCAACAGTTCCAACTCGGCAGCCAAATTCTCTTCGTTCAAATCGCCTTGGATCAGCTCCTTGACCACTTCCTTGTCCATCACCAAGTTGACCAAAGAGATGTATTTCACCTTGATCATCGCTTTGGCGAGGCGATACGAGAATCCTGTGGCCTTGTAGCACACCACCTCTGGCACGGTGAGCAGTGCCGTTTCGAGGGTGGCCGTTCCCGATGTCACGAGGGCCGCACTCGAGTTTTGCAGCAATTCATAGGTCTGGTCCTCGATATAGAACGCATCCGTGTTACCCATGATGCCCTTGTACAAATCCTTGTCTAACGACGAGACGCCAGCCACCACAAACTGATAGTCGGGGAAACGCGGCACCATCTTCAGCATCACGGGCAGCATCCGTTTCACTTCCTGTTTGCGGCTACCCGGCAGAAGTGCGATGATCTCGCGCTTCTCGCCGAGGCTGTTGCGTCGGAGGAAAATGGACCGGTTGGATGTGCCATACTTGGCCAACTCATCCAACAATGGGTTACCCACATAGGTCACATCAACGCCATAGCGTCTGTAAAACTCCTCCTCAAACGGCAGAATGACCAGCATCTTGTCGACCGAAGCCTTGATTTTGCGCACGCGACGGCGTTTCCAGGCCCACACCTGCGGCGAGATGTAATAGAACACCTTGAAGCCTTTCTCATGGGCAAACTTTGCAATGCGGAAATTGAATCCAGGATAGTCCACCAAGATGACGGCATCAGGCTGATACTCCATGATATCCTTTTTCGTTTGCGCAATGTTGCGCAACACCTTACGCAGGTTGACCGCCACCTCAACGAAGCCCATGTAGGCCATCGTGCGGTAGTGCTTCAGCAAGTCGACGCCTTGTGTCTTCATCTTGTCGCCGCCGCAGCCACGGAACTCGGCTTTCTTATCCTTCTTCTTGATTTCGGCCACAAGGTTGGAAGCGTGCAAGTCGCCAGATGCCTCACCTGCTATGATATAGTATCTCATGGGTTAACGGTTGATTTGACAAGGAAGAAAACCAGCAGCATCCCTACCACCGTGACGGCCAGCACACCTTTCCCCATCTTCTCGAGGTTCCACTTCACGAGCATCATCCTAAACAGGATGACGCCTGGGATAAAGGCAAGAAGGAAAGGGGCACGGGCAGCGAAGATGCCCAGTTTCTCCCAATTGACAAGGCTCAACAGCAGGTAGAACAGCCCGAATGAAGCCGCCCCAGCCAATAGTCCGAGCCAAAAACTATCTTTGATTTTCATGGTCTTATGTTAATTTGTTCAAAACTATTCATCGGTTCAATCTGCGCATGCGCAGTCCAATCGAAGCAGGTGGGCACCAGTGAGGCATAATTATGTTGCAGTGCCCAGAGGTCGGTGTCGGGCAGGACATCGTCGCTCTCGAAGGTGCCTTCGAGGTCATAGAACTGCTCTCCGTTTTCATCAAACTTGTCCTTGAACAGTTCCACCCAGCGACAGGCCGCCTGTCGGCACACCTTGATGCCTCGCATCGGTTCTTCGCAGCGTTTGGGAAAGTTCACATTGAGGCACACACCCTTGGGCAGACCTTCCGACAGCACCTTTTTCGTGATTTCGAGAATGGCCGTATCGATATGGTCGAAGTCGGCATCGGGGTCAAGGCTGAAGAGGCTATAGCCGATGGCGGTCAACCCGTTCATACAGGCCTCGATGACGGCACCGATAGTACCTGAATAGACTACAGTTGTGGCCGCATTCATCCCATGGTTGATGCCCGAAACCACCAAGTCAGGTTGCCTCTCACACAACTTCTGGTAGGCGAGTTTCACGCAGTCGACGGGCGTGCCGTTGCAGCGGTATTCGGTAAAGCCTTCCTCCTGCTGAACGAGGCGTACATATAGACGGTCGCGGATAGTACACGAATGACTCTTGGCCGACATCACCTCGTCGGTCGAAATGAGCACCACATCGCCGAGCGTGCGCATCAAGGTGACCAGCTTGCGCAGGCCTTTGGCGGCATATCCGTCATCGTTGGTAATCAATATCAAAGGGCGGTTTTTGTCCATTTTGCATCAATAATCTGCAAAAATAGAAAAAAGCAATAATGGAATTGCCCTTTCGGGCAAGAAATCTATCAAAAATCTAATTGAAAATCTTTCAAAATGATTTTCAAAGATTTTGAAATAGAATATTTCAGATTTGGCTTTACCCAATACAGATTATTTCTTGCAAATCAAGCCAAATTTAAAACACTTTCAAGCATTGATAGAGTTTTCGTGTCGGGAGTCCCAT
This sequence comes from Bacteroidales bacterium, assembly GCA_017395365.1. Classification (GTDB taxonomy): domain Bacteria; phylum Bacteroidota; class Bacteroidia; order Bacteroidales; family F082; genus Limimorpha. The sequence continues at coordinate 46,858 of JAFPUN010000018.1, read as the reverse complement.
AACATTATAGAACGAGCCTTCCAGTCCGCTGATGCCCACATAGCCGATCCACTCCTGGATGCCATAGGCACCCGCCTTGTCGTAGGGCTTGCAATGCTCGATGTAATAATCGATTTCTTCGCAATCTAATTGGGCAAAAGTCACATCGGAGCGCACCGCGAAGGACTCCGTTTTCTCTGTCGAGCGCACCGTGACGCCCGTCACCACATGGTGCGTCTTTCCCGAAAGCAGTTGCAACATTCTGGTAGCGTCTTCCCTATCCTTCGGTTTGCCCAAGATCTCGCCTTCGCAAATGACGACGGTATCGGAGGTAATCAACAGATAATCAGCGGGTAGTTCATCGTCATTGAAAGCCAGAGACTTTTGCAGGCTAAGGTATTTGGGCACTTCATCCAAAGGCAAATCTGTTGGATAGTCTTCTGGTGTTTCCTTGGTCAAAATCTCGAAATTGACACCCATGCCACGCAAAAGTTCCTGCCGGCGCGGGGATTTGGATGCAAGGATAATGTGGTATTTTTTGAGGTTGGAGAGCATATTATATTAAGGTGTATAACGTGATTAAATAAGACCTTTAAACTTCAGCCACAAGGCAAAAAACTGGTCATATACCGAATAGACATTTTTGTCCTCAGTAATAAAATCCTTATCAAGTAGCCCCTTCAATGCAGAACTTACACTACTAGCCGAATTGAGTTTGTTCCTTTTAATAAACGCACCACTTGTCACCTCTTTAGCTTTTCCTTCTCTTGCAATAGCCAAGAACAGAGAACGTTGTTTTTCAGGCATTTGATAAAACAAAGACTCGTATGTGTCGGAAGAGAGCCTAATAATGAACTCCACGGCCTCGTCCACCATCGAAACGTCACAGGAGGCACCCTTATCCGTTCTAGAGAAAAGCACATTCATCACACGATGCATATAACTTGTCACCGCCTCGAAACGCTCATAAAGTAGAGCCACGACTGCAGCATCAAGATGTTTTCTCGCTTCCTCAAACTTACCTACGCAAAAATTAGTGTAAACGTTCAAATCCAACGGCTGCAAATTCATAATGGTAACAGCCTGATAGAACGGGCGAGAAGGCGAAGTGAACATTCCATTCATCATGTGGCGTTGTGAACCCGAGAAAATGAAATGGGCATTAGTGCAACGTTGCACGTACGTCCTAATGGTCGCTTCGATGGTTTCGTCCCCATATCGAGTAATCTGTTGAAACTCATCAATAGCCACCAGGCAGGGTTTATCCGCTTTTTCCAAGTAAGTGAAAATCTCATCCAAGGTAACCATCGGGTTGTTAATTGAGCCAATTCCAACGCCCCATACAGGCATTCCGCTAATGTCAAATGTGATTTCACTGCGCAACGACGCCACCATGGTCACAAACTTTTCCCAAGCCTTCCTGCCTTTGGGACGAAGCTCGTCAACCAAGGCTTTGCCCAGCATGTTCACAAAATCACTGAGATTTTTGGTGGCATAGATGTCAACCACAAAACAGTGGTAATTCTTCTGAATTTCGGGATTATCGAATACATGCCAGATTAGATCCGTCTTTCCTATTCGACGAGGAGAAATCAATGCGATATTGTTCTCGTTGAGAAGGAGTTCCCGCAAAATCTCAGTCTCTTGCACACGGTCACAAAAAAACTCGACACCGGCATAGCCATTTGTAACAAAAGGATTCTTCATAGGACAGAATTATTTCACCCGCAAAAATACAAAAAATTTTGATTACTATAAAATGATTACCATAAAATAGTAATCATAAAAGGGGAATCTGGATGGATTTTGATGAAACATGCTATAAAAAAAGACGAATAGCGGAAACAATTCGTCTCCGCTATTCCAGAAAAAAAAACAGACTGTTCGATTTATTCTCCTTCCTTCACCAACCTGAAAAAGGCCGAAATCTCCTCTTGGTCGATGACCATACGCACGTTGTATTCCTTCTCTTGCGGGTGGTAGCCGTCCTTCTCGCAGCGTAGGATAATGCGCACGTCACCCGAGGTTTGGTAGGTGAGTCCCTTGATGTCTAACGATTTGGTGGCCTCGTAAGGTGTGGTTTGCAGGTACTTGTTGTTGGTGCTCTTCACCTCGGGTGTCTTGCTCACCACGCGCCAGAAGATGTCGGCACCTTGCGGGCGCGACTGCACATCCCAACGGATGATGGTTTGCTCCAAAGCAGTTTCTCCATAACCTTGCACCTGTTGATTTGGTTCGTCCTTTGGCAATTGAGCAACTCGAAGAATAGAAGCTATCTGAGGCCAGTTTACTTGTTCCAATGCTTTTGTATATGCCTCATTGAAGGCAATGTCAACACCAATCGCTTTCTTATCTGTTGTAAATGAATCTTGATTAAAAACAACAGTGCCTTTGGAATCTTTTAATTGAACACCTAATACAATGTTTATTTCTCCATTCCAAGTATTGACATCCATCCTACTCTGTGTGATAATCAATGTATAATCTTGACTTGGATTCATTTCCTTAAAACCCATAGACCTAACATAGGTGATAGTGGGCACTTGGAAAATCCCTAGATTTGACATCGATTGAACATTTTTATCTCCTGTTGATTGCGGTTGAGTGGGCTCAACTTTCACTTGAAGACCATTGGAAAGGTCATAAAAAGTTTGTTGTGGGCCACGAACGATTTGGAAACGAGCGCGTATTTGGCTCATCAAGTTGTTACTTAATGACTGCTTGTATGTACCACAACTCGACAAGCCAACAGCAGTAGCCACTACCATAGCCAAAATTAGTAGTTTATTCTTCATTTCTTGTACATTTTTAATTGTTTATGATTACTTAACTCTAGCGCCCACCATTCAGACATACACACAAAAAAAGCGTGGCACTTTTTCGCCTTCATCGGTCGTTCTGAGGTCTTGCACTACCTACAATCTTCCAATTACAACGAGTAAAGCCCACGCCAAAAGGCGGGAGCATCGTCGCTTCGTTCTGGAAGATTGTTTGAAATTGTGCAAGTTTTCAGAACAACCAGATTAAGCTACTTCGCTTTTTCCTATTCTATGATGTGCAGATCGCTTGAAAGCGTTATCTCATAGGCCTCTGTTTTGGTTTATAATCAGTTTTTTGACGCGGGACTTCGGGACGCGGGACACGAGATTTTCCGTCCCATAGACTCGCGTCCCGTAGTCTCGCGTCTTTTGTTTTACAGCAGCTTCTTCTTCAAGGTCTCGATCATCTCGACCGTCATCTTGTCGAGGTCGTACTTCGGATTCCAACCCCACTCCTTGCGGGCGCAGCTGTCGTCCATCTTGTTCGGCCAGCTGTCGGCTATGGCCTGACGAATCGGGTCGAACTTGTACTCCATCTCGAAGTTCGGATAGAACTTCTTGATGGCATTGTAGATGATTTCCGGGTCGAAGCTCATGGCCGTCACATTGAACGAGTTGCGGTGCACCAGCTTGCTCGGGTCGGCCTCCATAATGTCGACCATGGCATCTAAAGCATCAGGCATGTACATCATGTCCATGTAGGTGCCTTTGCTGATGGGGCAGTAGAACTTCTCACCTTTCACGGCGGCATAGTAGATCTCCACAGCGTAGTCGGTGGTGCCACCGCCAGGTAAAGTCAAGTTGGAAATCAAGCCAGGGAAACGGACGCTGCGGGTATCCACGCCAAAGCGGGTGAAGTAATAATCGCTCAACAATTCTCCGGTGACCTTGGTCACACCGTAGATGGTGTTAGGACGCTGAATGGTATCTTGAGGCGTGTTGTCGTGCGGTGTGCTGGCACCAAAAGCACCAATAGATGAAGGCGTGAAGACGGCGCAGTTGAAGATACGGGCCGTCTCAAGGCAGTTCACCAACGAGCCGATGCCGACATTCCAACCCAACATGGGGTTCTTCTCTGCCGTGGCCGAAAGGATGGCAGCGAGATTATAAATCGTGTCGATGTTGTAGCGTTTCACCACTTCAACGATTTGCATGATTTGCGTCGAGTCGATTCTTTCAAAAGGACCGGTCTCGACAATCTCACCAGTCAAAGGGCGAAGATCGCTCGCAACCACGTTTTCGTTTCCGTAGGTGCGGCGAAGCTTCTTCACCAATTCTGTTCCGATCTGTCCGCCGGAACCAACGATCAATATCTTTTTCATTTAACAACTCTTTTTTAAAATTCGGAATGTGGAATGCTGAATGCTGAATTAGGACAAAGCCCAGCGTCGCATTGCGACATTCATCATTCAGCATTCATCATTCAGCATTATTTCAAAATTCCCAGTTCTTTACCAATCTTCACGAAGGCGGCGATGCACTTGTCGAGGTGTTCACGCTCGTGAGCGGCGCTCACCTGCACGCGGATACGGGCCTGTCCCTTCGGCACCACAGGATAGTAGAATCCCGTGACGAAGATGCCTTCTTCCTGCAACTTGGCAGCGAACTTCTGCGACAACGGGGCGTCGTAAAGCATCACAGCGCAAATGGCAGATTGTGAAGGCTTGCAGTCGAAGCCAGCCTCGGTCATCTTCTTGATGAAGTAGGCGGTGTTTTCATGGAGCTTGTCCTGCAGGGCGTTGGTCTCGCTCATCATCTCAAACATACGGATGCCAGCGGCCACGAGGCCAGGAGCCATCGAGTTGGAGAACAGATACGGACGGCTGCGCTGACGCAACATGTCGATGATTTCCTTACGACCCGTGGTGAAGCCACCCATAGCGCCGCCGAAGGCCTTGCCGAGGGTACCGGTCAGGATTTCGATCTTGCCACGGAGGTTGTAGTGTTCGGTGACACCACGACCCGTGCGGCCGACCACGCCAGCGGAGTGGCTCTCGTCGACCATCACCATGGCGTTGTATTTCTGTGCGAGTTCATAGATCTTATCGAGCGGGCAGACATTGCCATCCATCGAGAACACACCATCGGTGACGATGAGGCGGAAGCGGCAAGCCTGGGCGTCTTGCAGTTGCTTCTCGAGGTCGGCCATGTCGGCATTGGCATAGCGGAAACGCTGGGCCTTGCAGAGGCGCACGCCGTCGATGATGGAAGCATGGTTCAAAGCATCGGAGATGATGGCATCGTCGGGACCGAGCAGCGGCTCAAACACGCCACCATTGGCATCGAAGCAAGCAGCATAAAGGATGGTGTCTTCCGTGCCGAAGAACTCTGCAATCTTGGCTTCCAATTTCTTGTGAAGGTCCTGGCAGCCGCAGATGAAACGGACTGAGGCCATACCGAAGCCACGGGCGTCCATGCCGTCCTTGGCAGCTTGAATCAGTTCAGGATTGTCGGCCAAGCCGAGATAGTTATTGGCGCAGAAGTTGAGGCACACCTTGCCACCAACCATGATTTCAGCGCCTTGGGCACTCTCAATGATGCGTTCTTTTTTATACAGGCCGTCGGCTTCGATCTGTGCCAACTCCTTTTTCAGATACTCTTGAAAATTAGCGTACATTTTTATTTTGTTTAAAGTTGTTCAGTTGTTTAGTTGTTCAGTTGACGCGGGACGCGCGACTTTGGGACGCGAGTCTACGCCATCTGAAAACTTTGGCCGCAAAGGTACGAAAAGAGTTGATAAGTTGGAACGTTTTTCATCGAAATTCTTCCAATCATTCAGGTCTACGACTTAAATTCGTACCTTTGCGGCAAATTTAAACTCAAAACGATGAACGGTACCTTATATATTTACAATAGCCTTTCGCGCTGCAAGCAGCCTTTCAAACCCCTCAACGCCCCGCATGTGGGCATGTATGTCTGCGGTCCCACCGTCTATGGCGATGCCCACCTCGGTCATGCCCGTCCAGCCATCACCTTCGACCTGGTCTTCAGGTATCTGCAACATCTCGGGTATAAAGTGCGCTACGTGCGCAACATCACCGACGTGGGGCATTTGGAGCACGATGCCGACGAAGGCGAGGATAAGATCGCGAAGAAGGCCCGTCTCGAGAACCTCGAACCGATGGAGGTGGCACAATACTACACCAACCGCTACCACGCCGCCATGGACAAGCTGAACGTGCTACGTCCTTCTATCGAGCCACACGCTTCGGGACATATCATCGAACAGATTGCCATGGTTCAGAAGATTCTTGACCACGGCTATGCCTATGTGGAGAACGGCTCGGTGTATTTCGACATTGAGAAATATAATAAGGAGCACCCCTACGGCATCCTTTCGGGACGCAACTTCGAGGAGATGCTCAACACAACGCGCGAACTGAGCGGTCAGGAAGAGAAACACAACCCCGTCGACTTCGCCCTATGGAAGAAGGCTGAGCCCAAGCACATCATGCGTTGGCCTTCGCCTTGGAGCGACGGCTTCCCGGGCTGGCACATGGAATGTTCGGCCATGGGCTGCAAATACCTCGGCGAGACCTTCGACATCCACGGCGGCGGCATGGACCTCATGTTCCCCCACCATGAGTCGGAGATTGCCCAAAGCGTGGCTGCCAACGGCAAACAACCCGTCACCTACTGGATGCACAACAACATGATCACCATCGGCGGACAGAAAATGGGTAAGTCGCTAGGTAACTTCATCACCCTCGATGAGTTCTTTAACGGAAGCCACATCAATGCCAAGGGTGAGGAGATGATTGCACAGCCCTACAGCCCCATGACCATTCGCTTCTTCATCCTGCAAGCCCACTATCGCAGCACCTTGGACTTCAGCAACGAAGCCCTACAAGCCGCCGAGAAGGGATACAATCGCTTGATGGAAGCCGTGAAAGCCGCCAAGAGCCTGAAAGCCACCGAAGGTGCAGCTTCACTTGACATACAAAAGATCGTCGATGCCTGCTACGATGCCATGAACGACGATTTCAACAGCCCCATCGTCATCGCCAACCTTTTCGAGGCCGTGCGCATCGTCAACACCATCAAGGATGGCAAGGCACAAATCAACCCTGCGGAACTGGAATTACTCAACAAACTGTTCAACGACTTTGTCTTCGACATCTTGGGTTTGGTGGAGAGCAACGCCTCCGACGGCAGCGGCGCCCTTGTCGACGGCCTCATGCAGACCATTATCGACATCCGCAAGCAAGCACGAGCCAACAAGGACTGGGCCACCAGCGACAAGATTCGTGATGAACTTGCCAAACTCCATATCACCCTGAAGGACGGCAAGGAAGGCACCTCTTGGGTAGTTGATTGATACTAAAATCCAACATGCCATGAAAATGCAAAACGACACGAGCAAGTACCACTTTAGAAACCTTGTCTTCGAAGGTGGTGGCGTGAAAGGTATCGCCTATGTTGGCGCCCTTGAGGTGCTTGACCAAGAAGGCATCCTCAAAGACATCAAACGCGTGGCTGGCACCTCGGCAGGTGCCATGGTGGCCGTCCTCGTCGGGTTGGGCTATTCTGCTGCCGAGTTGAGAGACATCCTTTGGAACCTCAATTTCCAAAACTTCTTGGATGACTCTTGGGGATACATTCGCGACACCAAACGCTTCATCACGGATTACGGCTGGTATAAAGGCGACTTCTTCCGCAACCTGATGGCCGACTTCATCAAGCAAAAAACCGGCAACGGAGAAGCCACCTTTAAGGACCTTCAGGATGACACGAAATACAAGGACATCAACTTGATTGGCGCCGACCTCTCGACAGGTTGCACCCAAGTGTTCAATGTCAGAAACACCCCAGATGTCAAAGTGGCCGATGCCGCCCGCATCTCCATGTCCATCCCCTTGTTCTTTGCTGCGGTGAAAGGCGTCAACAAAGACAACCATATTTATGTCGATGGCGGCCTTCTCGACAACTACGCCATTAAAGTCTTCGACCGCAAGAACCTTGTTTACGACCAGCAAAACAACGCCAGAAGAACCGAGTATTACGAAATCCTCAATGAGAAATTGTCGACGCTATCGCCAAGAGCCGCCAGACCTGGTCAATTCAAAAACCTCTATGTCTACAACAAAGAGACATTAGGTTTCCGTTTGGATGGGAAAGAAGAGATCGCCAAGTTCATCGATCCAGAATTCCAACCCCCAGCGAAAGAAATCAAGTCCCTGTTTTCATACACCAAGGCTTTGATCACCACACTTCTTGACGCGCAGGACAGCGTACACCTGCACAACGACGACTGGCAGCGCACGGTCTTCATCGACACCTTTGACATCGGGCCCATCGACTTCGACATATCGGACACTAAAAAGCAGAAGCTTGTAGACTCTGGTACAGTTTGCGCCCAAGCCTATCTTGAATGGTACAACAACGATGAAGAAAAAGCCAACAAGTAAACCTAATTTTTAACTTCAGACTATCAACCAAACCAAATGAAATCTTTTTTTTTGAACAATGCCAAAGGCAATAGCCTTACTCTTGTCGTTTTAGTTTTAACGCTTTTCCTTGCCAGACCCATCAAGGCGCAAGAATCTTTCTACTCCTATGACAACCGTACTTTCTTTGAAGTCGACGGTCGCTTGGGCAAGTATTTTCCTTTTGAGGAACGCCATGCCTATATGAAGGTTTTGCCACAATACGGCCTCGACCTGCGTATCGGACGCCAGACTGACGGTAGGATGCAATGGGAAAAAGATTTCAACCACCTTTCCTATGGTGCTTTCCTTCGTTTCGAGAAAAACAATGTGGACAGCATCCAATTCATCGATCGCGACGCATATGGCTATGAACGCGAGAATTGGCGTGCCCTCGGCGACTGCTACTCGCTTGGTGGCTTTATCAACGGACACCTCTATCGTGGCAAGTATTGGTCATTCGACTATGACATCATGGGCGGATTTTCCTTCTGGACCAAGCATGGTGACGAATTCATCGGATCGGTGGTCAATGTGCACCTCGCCATCGATGCAGGACCGACTTTCATGATCGAAGACAACTTCGATTTACTGGTGCGCTACCAATTCTCGCACTCCTCCAACGCAGCCTTACGTTTGCCCAATTGTGGCATCAATGTGTTCAGTTGGCTGGTGGGCTTGCGTTATCATCCCAACGGCAGGCCTGATTTGATCCCCAAAGAGCGTCCACGACCCAAATTCCAAAAGACCACTTCGCTCTTCGCCTCGGAATCAGTTGGCCTGTTGCAAACCAACGAATGGATGCGCAGCTACCAAACCGTCGATGGCACCATGGTCAGTGACTTACCCGCAGAACGACCTTATTATTTCGCCAATGTCATTCAGTTGGGCCTACACCGCCAATTCCACCCAAAATTCAGTTACGACCTTGCCTTGGACTTCGGCTGGACGGGTGAGACCAAACGCATGTATGAGAAAGCGCATCAGATGTACGGCGACGGCCACGAATACTTCTCCGATGACGATGCCATTCCGCTGATGGAATACAGTTTCGCCCGCGGTCTGCACTTCGCGCCATCGGCCATGTTCGAAATCAACTACAACCGCTTTGCTTTCTGCCTCGGCGGCGCCTATTACCTTTGGCACGGCATCTATTATGGCACCGACCAAAAGAAGACCTGGGGGTTGGCCGAGTCATCGGAAAGCAACTTTGAGGACACCTACCTCCCACCTTGCTACCGCACCTTCTACGGTCGCTTGGGATTTAAGTATTACCTGGGCGAAAACCGCAATATGTTCGTGGGCAGCTTCATGAAAGTGCATGAAGTCGTCATCGACTATGCCGAGTTTACCTTCGGCATGAACCTTTATAGCTGGAAAGGCAAGAAATAATCCTTATTCGCCGTAATTGACTTCGTTGATTAGATTGCCCTGCTCATCGTAATATTTCCACTTTCCGATGTGTCTGCCTTCTTTATAGTAACCTTCCTGGAGCAAGTTACCATTGGCTTGCCAAACCGTGGCTTTACCCGTGCGCAGGCCATTCACGAAAGTGCCTTCACTCTGCACGCGACCATCGGGGAAATAGGCCTTCCATTCACCATCGCGCTTATCACCTTTCATGGAGCCTTCCATCTTCACCTGACCCGTTTCGTAGAGCTCAACTTCTTTCACGCAAGTGCCTTTCCTATTAAAATACTGGGTCTTTTGGGTCTTGCCGTCGGGATAGGTCTCGACCACTTTTTCATCCAATTTGGGGTTACATGCTGCAAAGGCCAAAGCCACAGCCAATAACAAAAAACACTTTTTCATATCCATTTCATTTTTAATTGTTTCATCTATCAAAACAAAGACGCATACCCTTGTCTTCTTCATGGAACATACCATTCTCAAAGACCAGGTTGCCATTCACGAAAGTGTGCGTCACGCGACAATGGGAGGTGATGCCATCATACGGCGTCCAACCGCATTTTGAGTACTCTTCCTTATCAAAAATCACATGGCTAACGTTCATGTCAACGAGAGCCAAATCGGCATAATAGCCTTCGCGAATGAAACCTCGACGGTCAATCTGATACAGGATGGCCGGATTATGGCACATCAGTTGCACCAACAAAGACAAACGCTCCTTCTCAATCACATTCACCATGATATCAAGGGAATGCTGGATGGAAGGGAAGCCCGACTTGCTCGTGAAATAGTCGCCAGTAAACTTCTCCTCTTTCAAATGCGGTGCATGGTCAGTGCCGATGGTGTCAATCAAGCCATCATACAAGGCTTGCCGTAAGGCCTCCTTGTCGCGGTGCGACTTGATGGCGGGATTGCACTTAATGGCGAAGCTCTTGGCCCCAAAATCGTGGTTGTCAAACCACAGGTAATGTGGACAAGTTTCAGCCGTTATCTTTTTGTCTTCCAACGGAATGTCATTTCTAAACAATGACAATTCCTTTTGGGTCGAAATATGCAGCACATGCAGTCTTGCACCAAAATGATCAGCCATATCAACGGCCTTGAACGAGGACTTATAGCAAGCCTCCATGGTACGGATAAAAGGATGAATGCTTGCATCGGCGATGACCTCACCTTTGGCAGCCAAGTCCTTGCACCGCACCGTATTCTCATGGACGGTCTGTTCATCCTCGCAATGCGCGGCGATGAGGCAGGGCGACTCCCTGAACAGGCGCACCAAAACATCGTTCTTGTCCACCAGCATGTTGCCCGTACTACTTCCCATGAACAGCTTAATGCCACAGACGGTTTTTGGGTCGGTCTTCACGACTTCGGCGAGGTTTTCGTTGGTAGCGCCTAGATAGAAGGAATAGTTGGCCAGCGACTTATCGGCGGCAAGGTCGAACTTCTGTTGCAGCAGGTCTTGCGTGGTGGTCTGCGGATTGGTGTTGGGCATGTCCATGAACGAGGTCACGCCACCAGCCACGGCGGCACGGCTCTCCGTGTAGATGTCGGCCTTGTGCGTCAGGCCAGGCTCACGGAAATGCACATGCTCGTCGATGATGCCGGGGATGAGGTATTTGCCTGTGGCATCAATGACTTCACAAGCCGGCCCTTCGACGGGCTCAGGGACCTGGTCCTTGCGTACAATCTTGGCAATCTTGCCGTCCGAAACGAAAACACTTGCCAGAAAGGTCTCGCCTTCGTTGACAAGTGTCGCATTTTTGATATAGTAGTTCATTCCACTTTCCTTGGTTTGATTTTCCCGAACATGCCTCTCAAACGCAAATTGATGACACCGAAAACGGCCTCGCGGAAGATGCCCTTGCTCATCTTCGACTGGCCTTCGCGGCGGTCGGTAAAGATGATCGGCACTTCCTCAATCTTGAAACCGAGTTTCCAAGCGGTGTATTTCATCTCGATTTGGAAGGCATAGCCAACGAACTTGATTCTGTCGAAATCAATGGTCTCGAGCACCTTGCGCGTGTAGCACACGAAACCTGCCGTGGTGTCGCGCACCTTCATACGCGTGACAAAGCGCACGTAGGCTGAGGCGTAGTACGACATCAGCACGCGGCCCATAGGCCAGTTGACCACGTTGACGCCCGTCTTGTAGCGCGAACCTACCGAGAGGTCGGCACCCTCGGCGCAGGCGTCGTGCAGGCGCGAGAGGTCGTCAGGGTTGTGCGAGAAGTCGGCATCCATCTCGAAGACGTACTGGTAGTCGCGCTCCAAGGCCCACTTGAAGCCCGTGATATAGGCCGTACCAAGGCCCAACTTCCCTGATCGCTGAATCATGAACAGGCGGTCGCCAAACTCCTCCATCAGACTTTTCACGATGTCGGCGGTGCCGTCGGGACTATTGTCGTCGATGATGAGGATATCGAAGGCCATGGGCAGGTTGAACACATAGCGAATGATCTTCTCGATGTTCTCTTTCTCCTTATAGGTGGGTATGATGACTAAATTCTCTGACATGGTCGATTTCGTTTACCTTTCAACGCGCAAAGATAGTGGAAAATTGCAAATGGGCGACGAAAGGCATAAAAAAAGCCCACCCGAAGGCAGGCTTTTTGTTGTACTTTGCAAGTGCCTTACTCTTCCACCACGAAGTTCTTCACTTCCCAAGTGGCCGAAGAACTAGAGGTGCTCGTATACTTGAAAGCGATGGTCACCGTCTGGCCGGCATATTGGCTCAGGTCAGCGGTGGAGTTGATGAACGTCCAGTTGCTGCCGGCAGGCCATTGGCTAAGGCTGAGCTCGGTCCAAGTAGCCGTGGTGACATCACCCTCATAGTTGACGGAGACGAGCACCGACAGAGCGCCTTGAGGCGACCCGTAGTTGACGGCTTGGTCGAACTTCAGCGTGGCGGCGCTCACACCCGAAAGGTCGATGGCGGGCGACACCAGCCAGCTCTCCGACTCATAGTTCTGGCCGGAGACGTAGGCGCTAGCCTTCATGCAGGAATAACTCGCATCGTGGTTCCAGACAAAGGTCAGTTCAGGCGACAGGAGGATGTCCTGAATGGCGAACTCGCCTTGTCCGCTGCCGAAGGTCTCAGAGAAGATGCTCGTGCCCGGGATAGGCGGCTCGACGCCTTCCAGCACGAAGTCGTTTTCAGTGCCATTGCTGTCGCGCAGACCGGCCTGACCGAAATATCTGCGGAGCTTGCCGTTCACTGCCAGGTGTTTGCCAAGGTTGTCGGGGTTGTCCATCAGGTTGACCATCGTACGCAAAGGCTTGCCAGCAGGCAGGTTGACGATGATGCATTGGCTGATTTCGTTGCAGGTGGCGTCGTCGGCGATGAGCACGTTGGTGGCCAAGTCGAAGGGACCGGTCCAGTTGATATCGGCGTTGCCGCTCACCGAGCTCAGGCCCGACTTCACAGCACCCACGATATAGCCATGCACCCAAGCGATGGGTTCTTCGCTCTGCAAGCCGATACCGGCAGCCACATTGTACGGGTCGTCGGCCGTGCCGCTGCCTTCACCCTGTCCAGGAGTGGGAGGCGTAGGAGGAGTCACACCACTACCCTCTTCGATGGTAATGCTTTGGATCTCCATCGTGCCAGCCTTGCTGTCGCTAGAGGTGTACTTCACCGCTATGGTAACCGTCTGGCCCACATATTCCGTCAGCGAGATTTCTGTGGTGATGAAGTCATTCCAGTTGCTGCCTTCCACCAAAGTGGCGGGGACTTGCGTCCAACTCGCCATGCTCGGGTCGCTGCCCCAAGTGTAGTTAGTCGACGCCCAAACGGTGACTTCCTCGTTGATGGATGTGAAGTAACGACCGATGTAGGACATCGTCATCTTAGCATCATCCACACCCGTGATGGCCACCGGCGAGGAGATGAGCCAGTCTTCGTTGGCATTGTAGCTACCACCGACATAGCCCGTCATCTTAGCGGTGCTGTAGTCAATCTCCCAAGATTGTGGACCCAAAACATCGTAGGTCATATAAGTACCAAACTCAGAGGCAAAGCTTTGGATGTAAGGCATGTTCTGCACCTCGCCGCCCGGGTTCGGGCCAGGAGGAGGCGTCGGACCGCTACCCTCTTGGATGAGGATGCTCTGCACCTCGATGGTGCCAGCCTTGACATCATCGGAGACGTACTTAATGGCCACACAAATCTTCTGACCCACAAATTGCGAGAGGTCGACGGTGGTGGAAACGAAGTCAGTCCAGTTGCTACCCGAGATCCATGTGGCGGGGACTTGCGCCCAAGTGGCCAAGGTCGGGTCACCCGAGGTGTAATCGGAAGAGACCTGGAGGGTGATGTCGCTATCCAAGTTGTTGAAATAACGGGCAATATAGGTCATGGTCAAGCTGGCGCTCGACACATCCTCCAAGGAGAACTTGGCCGAAATCAGCCAGTCTTCGTTGGCGTAGTTGGTGCTGTTGGCATAACCCGTCATCTTGGCAGTGCTGTAGTCGATCTCCCATGATTGGGGACCCGCAACATCGTATGTGGTATAGGTGCCAAACGAAGAGGCGAAGTCCTGATAATACGGCAGGCCATTGTCGCCGCCAGGCACATAGCCGTCAAACTCGAGCTCACGGGCCGAACGGAGAAGCAGTTGCCAAGTGCTGTTATACACCGTGGCGATAGCCACCAAGCTACCCGTGCCTTGCGGCAGCGAGTCGTTGGCGAAGTTGGCGTAGTTGCTTGTGCGAACGAGGACAGTTTGCGAATAGTCCGTCGGGTCAGCCAAGGTGCGGTTACCATAACCAGAGGGCTCGGCGAAGGTATTTTGTTCGGTGAACCTCACGTTCTCCAAACGTATCAACTGAGCAAGATGGTTTCCTGCGTTGACGTCAGCAATGGTGGTCACTTCCGGCTCAATGGGCTTGTTGTTGGCCAAGATGACGATGTGGCCATCAGCCTCGAAGTTGCTCAACTGCGGCAGGTTGTTGTACATGGCATAGGTGACGTCCTTCAGGTAGATGCGGACGGAGTCGCCGATGCGGACGCCACTGACAGCGTTAAGGTAGAGCTCGATGGCGGCACCCGTGGCGCGGTCCTGCATAAAGGCAGCCTTGTAGAGGTTACCAGACACCTCGTCAGCAGTGATGATACCATACACTGAGGCGTCATCAGTAAACACGGTACCCGGTTCCATGGCAAGGATTTCATCGATGGTGTAAACCGTTCCTATCGGCAAATCTTGGATAGGCGGTTCAGGATACTCTTTCTTGCAGGCGGTAAACATCATGCCCACCATGGCAAGGAGGAGGAATGCGTTGAATACTCTGTTTTTCATTTTATTTAGTGTTTATTTGTTGATTTCTTTTTTGCTGCTGGCTACTGGCAGCTTTAACCGAAAGCGTCATTGCGGACTTGATCCGCAATCTCCTGAACGCTGGTAACTGCCAAAGGCCAGAAGCTACTTCCTAACTGTCAAACTGATGAAATAATTGAGGCCGTACATATAGGAGTACTTGTCGGGGAACATGTCGGGGTTGTTGGCGTTGAAGCGCAGCTGCTCGTAGCCATAGAGGATGGCGCTCTTGTTGTTGAGCAGGTTGTTGACGCTCACGTTCACGAGGAAATAGTAGCCTTTGTAACGCTTCGAGAAACCGCCGTAGAAGTCAAGCGTGAAAGCAGGCTTAAGTGGGTTTTGGCTCAGGACGTCCTCGATGCGGATGTCGCCCACTGCGTAGTGGTCCATACCGTGTTTCGTGTGGTTATAGGGGTTCACGTCGAAATACATATTGGCCATATAGTTACCGTTGAGGCTCACCCACCAATACTTAGGCGAGTTGTACTTGATACCTAACGAGGCCACCGTCTCGGGACCCGAAGAAACGTGATAGTTTTTCAGGTAGGCGGTATGGCCATCAATGTAGGCGATATCGTTGTTGTCGTCATACACCGAGAACAACGGGTTGTTGGCATAGACATGGATGCCATTGGCGGCAGCGGCCTGTAGGGTGACCGTTGGCGAGACGTTATACTCAGCTCCCATCTCCAAGCCGACGCAGCGTTGTTTGGTGCCCGTCATGATGAAGTTGATGAACTCGCTAGTGTAGGAGTTGGCACTGGTGGTAGTGTTCTGATAGACGTTCTCACAATAGAAGCTACGATTCCAGATAATGTTGTTATAGGTGTTGTAATAACCCGTCAGACGGAACTTGAAGTCAGGCGAACGGTACATGTAGCTCAAATCGACAGCGTTGATGCGCTCGCTCTTCAAGTCGCCTTCCACGACGGTGTGACGCGTACGCGGCGACACATAGATGTCACGGAACTGGGGAGACTGTAACATGTAGGCCCAATTGACCACGATGTGGTTGCGACCGTTGATGGCATAAGAGATACCGGCCTTCACACCTGGATCCAAGAAATTGTGCTTCACATCGTCACCATAGGAGTTGTCGGCAAACTCACCATTCCTGAACAGGCCGGTACGCCAAATCTGCGTGAATGATAGTTGCACACCAAGATACATGTCAAAGTTACCAACGAGCCAGTCGATCTGGTCCCAAACGCGGCCGTAGTTGCGGTTGGCGTAATAGTTATAATTAATGATGTCGCCAACCTTGGCCACATGGTTCGTATTGAGCAGGTTGGTCTGACAGTCATCGGTTTCAAGGTTTTCGGCATACTTATTAATATCATAGTAGTAATCACCGCCAAGGAGGTCATTGACGCACTCATAATAATGCGTTCTCGACACATTGACTGCCAAACCGCCAGTCATGATGAGGTTGGGCTTGAACTCATGCTTGAAGGAGGAAGCGCCACCCGTCTGCATCTTGTCGTAGTGACGTTCGGCGAGGATATACTTCGAGAATCTTCCCGTCACTGTGCCGTCTTCGCCGTTATTGGCGTTCTGCACAGAGAAAAGGTGGTTGCGGTTTGCCATGTAGAGACCGTCCCAATCGATTTGGGTGACTTTCGGGTCGCGGTTACGCCAAGCCTCAAACTGCGCCTCGATTTCAGCCGTGCTATGGGCATTGGTCATGTAATAACTCGGCAGATTCTTGTAATAGTCGGGACGCGGGTCGGGGGCTTCACCCCATTCCAACGAGGTCTGACCAGCCTTGCCAGCAAAAAAGTAGGCAGAGGTCTGGAAGGTGGTCTTCCTACTTGGCGTCCAATACCAAGTGAGGCTGGCAAAAGGTTGATGATAGGTGCTCACGCGCGAGTTGCGGACAACTTGTGTGCCGTTGGCGTCGATGGTCTGATAGCCCCAGTTGGGATTGTAGTAGTTGGACCCGACCAGGTCGTAGGCTTCCTGCACCACAGGTGCCGAACCGCCGCGCTGCGAGGGCGCACCGAACACGGTAAGGTCGAGACTGTGCTTGTCGTTGAACTTCTTCTCCACGGAGAGGAAATAACTGTAGGCTTGGTAGAAAGAGCCTTCCGTGTAGCCCGTCACAGTGCTATACAAGTTGTTCTTCCAATTGGAATCATAATTGCCATTGGCATGAATACCCGAATAGCGTCCACTGGCGGCAACCATCAAATACCAGCCCTTCCCTATCTCGCCTGTGCCGATGGAAGCCATGGCGCGATGGTTGTAGGAACGGTTGCTGAAAGCGTAACTTGCGGAAATCTGTTTGCGGTACTCCGAAGCGCGGGTCGAGAAAGCCGTCAGGCCACCCAGGTTGCCGAAGCCGGCACTGGTCTTGCCAAGGCCTTCTACAATAAACGAGTTACGGAAAGCGTCGTTGAGACCGCCCCAGTTGGAGAAAACCGGACGCCCCGTCTCAGGATCGTTCATCAGGATGCCGTTAATCATCACGTCGCTGTACTTCGAGTCGTTGCCGCGCACACGGTAGCGCAACGCTCCGAAGTTGTAGGCCGCGATGCTGTTGAACACGTCGCGCGACGAGTTGAGCAGCGTAGAAGCATCGTTGACCGAGGTGGAGGACTCCTCAAAATCGGAATCCATCAGGATCACCGTCGGCAATTCATTGTTGTTCAAGTCGGCAGTGTCGATAACTTGGGCATACGCCCCCGTCACGAGCATCGTCGCGAACAAAAAAAGTAGAATTTTCTTCATATTGAACTTATTATAATTTGCGATGTTTTGTGTCAATCAGACGGACAAAAATAGGAAAAAGTTCTTTTGCCTCTATCATTTTTATTAGATTAATTTGCTACCTTTGCCGCGTTATCAACCCAAATATCACGCTCTACATGAACAAACACTTTGTTTTCATACTTGCTCTTTTGGCCTTTGGCATTGGTTTTATAAGTCTCAACGCACAAGAAAAACAGGCTTATAAAGTCGGCATCGTCGGGTTCTACAATTTGGAAAACCTTTTTGACACCATTGACGACCCGTTGAAACTCGACGAGGAGTTCCTGCCCCAAGGCGCCAACCAGTGGAATACCGAAAAATATCTCAACAAACTCCACAACATGGCCTACGCCATCTCCACCATCGGCTCCGACATCACACCCGACGGCGTGGCTATCCTTGGCATATCGGAGATAGAGAACCGCCATGTGCTTGAAGACTTGGTGGCCCAGCCCGAAATCAAGGACCGCAACTATCAGGTGGTGCACTACGACTCGCCCGACCGCCGTGGCGTGGATGTGGGATTGCTCTACAACCCCAAATATTTCAAGCTCACCAATAGCAAGTCATACCGCACCATCGTCCCTGGCGACCCCGAGTTTATCACCCGCGACCAACTAGTGGTCTCCGGCCTCTTCGATGGCGAGATGATGCACTTCATCGTGATGCACTGGCCATCGCGTGTGGGCGGTGAGAAACGTTCCATGCCTGGCCGTATTGCCGCAGCCAACCTTTGCCGCCATATCGCCGACAGCATCATGCGCGAAGACCAAAACGCCAAGATCATCATGATGGGCGACTTCAACGATTACCCTACCAACAAGACCGTTACGGAACACCTGCGAGCCTCTGGCAACATGAAAGACCTGCGCGACGGCGAGTTCTTCAACCCCATGTATGACCTGCACAAGAAAGGCTACGGCACCAACTTCTATCGCGATGCACCTGGCGTGCTCGACCAGATGATCCTCACCCCTGCCCTGCTACCCAACGGCTACGACAGCTACCAGTTTAAGAACGCGATGGTCCACAACAAGGAATTCCTGAAGCAGCATGGCGGCAGATACAACGGTTATCCCTTCCGCACCTTCGCCGGTGGCGTCTGGATGGGGGGATATAGCGACCACTTCCCGGTGTATGTGATACTATTGAAAAAAGCGTAAGACCTTTTGTGATTCCCTTTGGGAATATCTATTCCTTCACTGCCACACGCGCTGTATGGTTTCTCCCTTCCGCATCCGCAATCCGCAGCAGGTAAACGCCTTGTGGCAAGCTCGCCAAATTGATTTCATTTGTGTTTTCCACCGTCTTCACCAATTGCCCGAGACTATTGTAAATTTTCACTTCGATAGCAGTTGCGCCTTTAACACGAACAATGTCGCTGGCGGGATTGGGATACAAACTGACGCTCTCAACGACAACTTCCTCCACATCGTCCCAACATTCACCGTCCGTCCAAACGAGGTTGTCATCCTCGAAATAGCATTGCAAATAAGCAAAACCACTTGCCGTCCAACCAGGAATGTACCGCCAATGGATGCCCGACAAGCTGCCAATGCCTTCAATCCAAACTTCAGGCTCTTCAGGATTGACTCCCCAACCTTCATTGAACACATACTTGTTTCGTACCGAGCCGTCCTCCAAAACGACCTCCTCAATAGCCATCACTTGGATAAATCCTGGTTCCACTTCGTCACCCACAGAAAACCAATCGCCGACTTGTAGATTGAAGTCATAATAGACTTCCTCCTCCATAATATGCGGTATTGCGGTCGAATAACGCCTGAGATACACCTTTTTTCCTTCCTCACGCAAAAGGCCAAATGGCACTGTGTAATTCAGCTCATCATATAATACTGTCAACTCCCTATAGGTTTGTCCCTCAAATTCAATTTCATCGCCAAGTCTCGCGATTTCGTATCGCGAATCTCCATAATAGAAATCAAACCGAATATCCCACTGCTTCTCGCCTGTTTTTGGAATCAAAGGATAGTACAACGTTATATCTTCAAAGAGCTGCGTCGTCCACACATATTCCGACTGGGCTTCACTCCGTCCGGTAATGGCCACTCTGCCGTCGTCAAACACGTAGACCGAAGAAATGGCATCGCCGCGGTCGTCCCTGTCGTGACGATAACAACCTGTCATTTCGCCCGTTGCGGCATCCAATTTGAGCACGATGTAATCGTAGTCATTCCCCACGCCCAATCGTTGGCTCTCGCCACCCACATAGACATTCCCATTTCTGACGAAAAGTGCATTACCAATGTCGGCGTTGTTGCCGCCAAATGCATAGCGGTTTTCCCAAAGCAGTTGTCCGTCGGGACTGTATTTCAACGTAAGAATATCGTTGTTGGTGTGGTTAGGCATTCCGTAATTCGAACCGAAGTGTCTGCCCGTTACATAAATGTTGCCTTCCTCATCTTGCACCATCGCCCTGATTTCGTCGCCCGACACATTACTGGGCAAATTGGTGCCATAATCATGTGCCCACACCAAGTTTCCTTCCGAATCGATTTTGGAAACTTTATAAGCCATAGTTGCCGTGACCAACAGATGATGGTCAGGGGTCGATTGGACGTTCGAGAATCCCCTTGTATCGCATGCGGTGCCCTCAAAAATCAGGTTGTTGTCGAGATCTAGTTTGGTCAAATGCCTGTTTGCCCCAAACAAAAGCAGCGTTCCGTCCATGGCGAAAACATCATAAAGGAAAGGATTGGCATCATTGGCATCAAAGTCTCTCTGCCACAACAGATTGCCATCAACATCGTAGCAATACAACTGCGGGATAGTAACAGTGACAATGTAGTCATCGCCAGGTGCGGGATAATCGTATTCCCTGTAGGAGGCCAAAACCAAACGGCCATCGGAGGACAAAACCAGATGCTGGGCCATGAATGACGTGTCGGCCTCATTTTGGAGGGTTTCTTCCCAAACCAAGTCGCCATCCGAAGTGAATTTCTGGAGGACAACTCTCGATTTGTAGAACTCAAGTCGCTCATTACAAAGGATATAGACGTTTTCGGAGCCATCCATCTGGTAGTCAACAATCGTCTTTTCGTAGGATGAATGGGTGCCAATTGTCTTTGTTGAAACAATGGTTCCGTATATGTCATAGGTGACCATCTCCAACTGGGTTTCACCGTTGTTGAGCGTCACTCCCGTCACCTCGACGTAGTCTTTCACGTCCTCAATGCCGCGGACGACAGGGGTACTGGAAATATAGTTGACATTTCCAACTTGATAGTCTTCTGACCAAAGCAGATCAGATTGTGCCTTCGCCATGCCCGCCACTGCCAGCAGTAGAGCAAGCAGAGCATAAATCTTTATGTTTTTCATCGTACCGTAATTTTGTTTGTGTAAATATTTCCTTCCGCATCCGCAATCCGCAGCAAGTAAACGCCTTCGGGTAAACCAGCCACATTGATTTCATTCGCATCGCGCACGGTCTTCACCAACTGGCCAAAGGCGTTGCAAACCTGCACTTCGGCGGATTCTATGCCTTCGATTCTCACTAAATCGGTTGTAGGATTGGGATAGACGGCCACCGCTGCTGTGCCTTCATGCTCGGCGACGCCGACACCCGCCAGCTCGATGAAATTCGTGAACTCCGACCAATTAGGGGCATTTTGGTAGGCTTCGAGAGTCCCTACAGGAATGTAAACGGGAATGCCGTGGTTCACATATTGGAAAGTCTCGTCACAGATAAAAGGCGGTGTGCTCGCGTTGACCGTCATCTGTTTTAGATTTCGCAGATTGCGGAAGGCCATATCTTCTATGGAAATCATGGTCGAAGGCAATTCCAGCTCTGTCGGCTTGGTCAAGAAATCGAATACCATCCAATCAATATATCCGACCCCTTCGGGAATCTCGATGGCAGTGATATTGAACAGTTCGAAAAATGGGTCGCCATACACATAAATCATGTTGGGCGACAGGCGAAGTGTGCCATCGAAAGCGCAATGGCTGAACCCACAACTGGCGATGTCGAGCACCGACTCGGGAATGATGAGGTCGCCGCGCATGTTGTCGCATTCGTCGAAGGTGTGCTCTTCAATGTAGGTGAGCGACTCCGACAAGGTCAGGCTCGTGAACTTCCTGCAACCATAGAAAGCCCATTCGCCGATGTAATCGACGGAATTCGGGATGACCAACGGTCCTGTGAACCAACAGTCCCAAAAGGCGCGAGCACCAATGTATCGGACGGTGTTGGGAATGACCAAAGGCCCAGAGTAGCTCATACTCGAGCAGCCTTCCCAAAAAGCCCTTTCACCGATACCGACGACGGTGTAATCCGTGAAATCGATGCTCACTGTTTCGGGGATGGTGACACCGCCCGAATAAGGGCCGAGACATGTTTCAATCATCACCTCGGGTGGGTTGGTGGATGCGATAGCATAGGCCAGGGTCTGACCCGTCGGGCAGACCGAGCAGAAATCGTAGGCCGAAGCCGAAATGCCCGTCATCAGCAGGGCAAGCAAAGTGTAAAGTCTTAAGTTTTTCATTGTACCGCGATTTTGTTCATATAAACTTTACCATCCGTATCGGTAATGCGCAGTAGGTAAACGCCTTGCGGCAAGGCTGCAACGGGGATTTCATTCGCATCGTGTACGGTCTTCACCAACTGGCCAAAGGAATTGTAAACCTGCACTTCGGCTGCTTCAACTCCCTCAATATGGACCACCTCGGAAGTTGGATTTGGGTAAAGAGAAATCGGTGAAATGTCCATTTCTTCCACGGCATCAATCATGCAGGTGCCGTAATACTCGTTTTGCCAAAGCAACTCGCCGTTTTGGTGGAAACACAGGGCACGGTAGTAGCCTCCACTGACATAATACCATCCGCTGAAGAGCAAGCCCATATCGCTGCCAATGCCTTCTGTCCAAGTCTCGATGGCAACAGGCTCTCCCGTAATGTCATATTCCAATCCGAACCAGAACTTCCTTCTGTCCCTGCCTCCAATTTGCTCTATGCTAATGGAATCAACGACAAAATAATCAAATTCGTGGAAATCGCCAAAACGCAAGGTGTCGCCGACTTGGGCGGTGAAGTCGTAGATCAAAATGTCGGTCGCCGATTTTCTTTTCCAGACTTTGCCGTCTTCTTCCCTCAACAGGGTGGCTAATCGCGGCGTGCCTTCACCATTTCTGGTCTCCAACACTTTTGTGTATCGAACGCCATCAACGAGCGTGTCGTCCGAAAGCCAATGGACCAAAGTGCTGTAATGATGGTTTGGTGGAAAGCCAGGGTTTACGATGACATCAAGTGTGTGCCATTCGTTGCCTTCCTGAATAATCGGTTCATAGTCTTGCGCCTTTGCCGTGCCTGCCACTACCAGCAACAGGAGGAGAAGGACTTTTGCCTTTTTGTGGGTTGGTTTGTTCATTGTCTGTTGTTTTAGTATTGTCGTAGGCAAAACTATAACAAATTCCTCCAAAAAATTCAAGCCCCAAGCCAAAGTATAGTTTTTTTTCGGCTTGAAAAATACAATAATTTGAAAAACAATATATTACAAAAACTGAAGTACAGATTTTTGTTTAGCCTAACAGGTCGGAAACAGGGCTTTTCCCCACCTTTTTGATGAGGTCGGAGCGGTATTTCATTACCATGTTTTGGCTTAGTTCCAAAATCTCGGCTTCTTCCTTGATGCGGAATTTGAGAAAGTTGAGCACAAGCAAATCGCGTTCTTGCTCGGTCAGGTCGGGATGGGTGGATTTCAGTTTTTCGTAAACGTCGGGGTATGTCTTGTTGAAGGCTTCCAAGATTCCCTCGCGCGGATGGCCGCCTTTGTCGTAAAGGGTCTTCACTTCCTTCAGCAAGTCGTCAAAAGTCTTTTCCTTTAAGGCGGTTTGGGCTTCGCTCAACTGTTGGTTAAAGGCTTCGCGCTGTTGGTCGAAAGCCTCTTGTTGCTGTTGGTGTTCCTCGCGGAGGTCGGCTTCGGTTTGTTTATGGCGCTTGTGGGCGGCCCAAAGCACCAGTCCAAGCGCCAAAATCACCAGCAATATGATGGCTCCTATCAAAAGGTTCTGTCGCTGTGTTTGTCGCTTTTGCAACAAGGTATCGGCTTCCTGTTTTTCCTGAATGTAGTTGTTGAATAATTCGGTAAGTTCTGATGTTACAGGCGCGAAGGCTTCTTTTGCGTGAGGATATTGCGCCAAAAGACGCGCATATTCGTTCATCTTTTCTGTATCGCCCAAAGCTTCATAAACCTCGTGCAAATACTCTATCGTTTGGGCTTTTGCTGTCATGTCCGAAAGCCCCGAATGTTCAAACTTCTCATAAGCCCGATTCAGATACACCAGCGCCGAATCAAACTGTTTCTTCTCTTTGTAAATCCAACCGATGGTCAATTCAACATCCTGGTTGTCAACTTCGCTACAATGCGGAAGCAGCGCTTTCAAGTCGCGGATAACGGGTTCTGCATCGTGATGAAGCTTGTAGTCGATGATACCTTTCCTTGAGACCGACATCCTGAAATCGAGTTCGGAAGAATCATTGTCGAAGCATCTAATTGCGCTGTCGTAGTAATAGCAAGCACTGTCGCAAATGTCACAAATGTCGAATCCATAGGCAATCAAAAACAAAGTGCTCCCAAATGATTTGCGCGAGTTTGAGTATTTCTTATTGATGGCCAAGGCTTGACGATAGAAATAAGAGGTTGCTTCCGGCAACAAGGAAATCGAATATTGGGTCCCCTGGCCCTTATAGGTTCTCTGAAGGAGATTGATTATACTCCTATCGGGTTTTGTAAGCTGCTCTATTTCAGGAAGATTATCAACAGAAAAGCGTTCCTCCAATAGCCCCAACACTTGGTAGAATTCTTTGCAACAAGCGACAGTGCTATCCATATCCCAATAATGCATGGCATTTTGGTAGAGGGTATTGGCAACATTATAGAGGGAATCGGCACGGAGGCTGTCGATGGTTGCATCCATTTGTGACGGATCTTCAACCTTTCGACCGGCCTCAGCGGTTGGCTCAGGTTTGCCGCAAGCAGCCAATAGTATGGCGCAAACGGATGTTGCTATGATATGATGGATTTTCATGGGGGCAAAAGTAGGGATTTTTTCCAAATCATCACCTCACAAGGTCGTTATACCCGAAAACCACATCCAAACCATATTTTTTGAAGTATTCCCTCACCTGATTTTCAGGTCATTCCGTTGCAGCAAGAATGAAGTCGCCGCCCCAAGCGCCCAACGATTTCAAAACGCTCAGGGGCCTCAACCTTAACCGGTTTAGAGCAAGCCATTAGCATGGCCAGCCCAACCATTAAGCTCAGCAAATAGCGTTTCACGCGGCAAAAAATACTCAAAATCCAGCATATTACAAAAAAAGCCACCAAAGGACTAAAACCGTCCCCATGTCGCCGATAGGGATGGCTATGCTTTCGGTGGCTTATTGATTTCCTTTATTCCTTAATCCATTTCCCCGTTTCTACCCTAGATTTTGAAACTGTTGAAGGGTCGCCCGCATAAACCTTCCAAACATAAACGCCCTCAGCCCAATCCGTTGCATCAATCCTCGTCACATTCTCTGTGAGGGCTTGGCCGTGGATGAGTCTGCCGTTGATATCGTACACTTCCATGCGGGCATTTGGCAAGGCAGTGTGGATATTAAGCGTGTTGCCGCCTGGGTTGGGATAGGCTACCGTTGAGCCATCAGCTTCGTTCTCAACAACTTGATCATAATGCCATGACAAATCGGCCCCTACCGAAAAGGCATAACTCACACAAGGTCCAATCCCATAGGCATGTGCCACAAAAGTGCCCGACGAATTCGACAGCATTTGCGTCCCAAGGTCCGTTCCAATGCGTGCAAAAGAATACTCCGGACGGCTTGGCACCTCCCTAAAATAGGAAGCGATACTTTGTCCGTTCAAGCTCATACCAGAAACGAACGCCGTCTCCGTCACGATGTTGACAAAGAAAAACTCGCATTGGGAACCGCCAAAAACGGGAAAGACGGCATGATGTATGGCGCGATCCAAGGGACAAATATACACCATGGACGGGTCGCAGTAATTGTTTCCTTGGTAGTTATACATGGCTCCAGGCAAATACTTGTAGACCAAGGCAGGTTCCGAAGTCTCAAGATAGACTGCAGGCTGGGCATCGCGGATTTCCAGCTCACAGGTTTCGGAAGCGCCTATTGTCGTCAACCACTCACCATTGAGGTTGATTTGGCAATTGTCGTTCAAGGCCGTTACGCGGACCCTGTCGACCCCTTTGATCATGGTCGTCGTCACCACAAACTGCCGGCCCCAGTATTCAACTGGCAACATCTGCTCGAAGGCCGCATCCACAGCGTCTTCATAATAAGAAGGAATCATACAACCCCTGTCGCCTGCAAACACCGCGATGGGCTTGCCGTTAGTAGCCGTTATCCGCGTTCCGCTCAAATCACCCTCGCCCCCGCGCAAACTCTGGAGTTGGTAACATTGTCCGGCATCCAAAGCCACAGTGAAAGGCTGATGGGCATAATGCCCGTTTTGGGAATCGTAAGTCAGTTCAATCTCGACAGTGGTATTGTCTTCAACCGCCACTATGGCAAACTCCGAGGCAAACCTATCGGATTTCATTGGTGAGGCATGACTAGGGTACATTTGCAGGATATACTCACTTCCTAGCGCATGGGTGGGCAGGACATTGAAGACATCGAAGCTATATGTCCTGTCGTTGGAGGCAAACACCGAGATGGAATCCTTGCAAGTCACATGAAGCGCATTGTCCAACACGCAGTCCGATTCATCCTGAAAATAGGCCACCTCGTTGGGAATGCTTATGGTGGCGGCATCGCCTGCAGCCACATTGAAGCTCTCCATCCACCCTGTCCTCGGGTTTTCCACCGTTACCAAACCAAGTTGCTGGGCCGTAACCACAATATCCAACTTGACTTGAGGCGCGCCGGCATCCGTATAGTTCGGCATAAACGCCACCCAAAAATCGGTTCCCGTGGTGCTCTGCCCTTGCATCGTCACCCCTCCCGCCATCAGCAGGAGCGCAAGCAGGGCGTAGAATCCATGCTTTTTCATATCGTGTCTTTTTGATTGTTTATTTCACGACGAATTTCACCGTCGCACCGTCAAGGTTGAGAAGATACATGCCACTGGGCAAGCCCGACACATCAATCTGGTGCATCTCCCCTCCGACTCTGCCCGATTGCAGGGTTTGGCCAAGGAGGTTGGTGATGCGGTAGGTTTGGGATGGAGACGCGATGAATCGCGTCTCTACAAAGAGAACGCCATTGGTCGGGTTGGGATAAACATCAAACAGTTGTGTTTTCTGTTCTGCAAGACCCACGGGAGGCACAGCGCCAAAGACAGGGAAGCCATCGTTCGTAAGATCCTCGTCTTCCTTCCAAATGCATTCGTTCATGGCGCCCAGATTCAAGGCTTCGGTCAAGTCGGTGGTGCCATATTGGGCTTCGTCGAGAATCCATGTTGTGGCAGAGGCTCCTTCGTTGAAGGCACACGAGCCTGGGACCAAATAGTAAGGCCAATCGAAACCGTATGGGTTTATGTCGTACTCGCCAAACCAGTACCAATGGCAGACGGTTGGATCGTCCGACAACCCTGCCGCGATGATTCCGTACCAAGCGTTATTGGTATGGGGGTTCTCGGGGGGAATGATGGCTCCCGTGTTATATACATTTACAACATTGCCTCCCGTTCCCGTAATGCCTCCCATCTGCACGACTTCAGGCTGGCCGTACAAAACCAAACATTCCACATTGCCGCGGTTGTAGCAATTTGAGATTTTCCCGTCGGCACCCGCTATGCCACCTGCGCAAATCCAGTCGTTGGAATCGCCTTGTGCTGTCACCTTTGCCCTATTGGCGCACATCGCAATCTTGGTTTGTCTAGCGGCTCCGGCGATGCCGCCCGCTATCTCGCCTTGTATCGATGCCTTGTCGTGGTTGGTACAAAACACAATTTCACCAAAATCATCCCGTTGACCGACAATGCCACCTGAAATGCTGTTGGAAGAAACCATACCGTAATTGTCGCAATGGCGAATGGAGAAACTGCCGGCACCTACGATACCGCCACACATAACACCATTCGTGATATTGCCAAGATTCACACAATGCTCGATACTCATGACGCCGTTCGTGATTTCCGAGTAACCCGCGATGCCTCCCGCATAAAGCATTCCATATAGGTTGACATGATTCACGCAATCCTTGAGGAATATGGTGTCGGCTTCAGGTGTGTCCACAATAAAATGGCCAACGATGCCTCCCTGTTTGCTCGCGATACCATTCATGAGCCCCATGGAGACGCAGTTGATGATATTTGTATTGGTGGCCTTGCCGACAACGAGACCATCGGCACCTTGCGGATTGACATTGTTATCCATGGCTTCCGTCACACGCACATTGCGAACCGTGGCATTCAGCGTATTGCCAAACAGTCCTGAAAAACCAGCGTTTGTTATGTACATATCCTTGATAGCAAACTGATTACCATCAAAACAGCCCGTAAAGGCATATTCTTCCGTGCCGATGGGTTGCCACATGTAGCCTTCCGAACCGTTGAGGCAGATACTGTCGGTGAGTATGTAGCAAGCGTTGCCGCCTGAACCAGTGTTGGTCTGCTGCGCGAGTAATGCCAACTGCTCCGCCGTGGCAATTTGATAAGGGTTCCCAGTAGTACCGTCGCCGCCAGCGTATGCTTCGGCTACCGATCCATCCCAGCAAGTGATTTGCGCTTGCATCGTCACCCCTCCCGCCATCAGCAGGAACGCAAGCATGGTGTAAAACTTTATGTTTTTCATCGTATCGTGATTTTATTCGTGTATACTTTTCCCTCCGCATCTGTGATGCGCAGCAAATAAACCCCATTCACCCAACCACTCAAATCAATCTCATTCGTCCCCCGCACGGTCTTCACCACCTGCCCCAAAGCATTATAAAACCAAACCTCATCAGCCTCAACACCCTCAATGCGCACAACCCCGCTGGCGGGATTTGGACACAATGTAAAAGCAGTCCCTTCCGTTTCATCCACGGCTTCAATTTTTTGGGCTTGAACCATTAAATTACACAATATTGTAATTGTAAATAATAAATATTTTTTCATATTTCTCTTGTGTTTGTATGTGGCAATATTTAATAACTCTATTATCTTATTTAACTTTAACCACTTTCTTAACATGGCAGATCCCCTCTTTGTCTGTTACAACAATGTAATAAATACCAATATCAAACTTTGTGGCATCTAACACGAAATGGTCTTGTTCTGCTTTTATTTCAAATATCTTCCTGCCAAAATTGTCAAATATCTCTAATTTTTGAGCATTCTTAGTGGTAATTTCAAGTATCTGTCCAATAGGATTAGGAAATATGCTCAACTCAATTCTGTTTTCCTCGACTCCTTGCACGGGTGTGCTGTCATATTTATACAATCTGCCATTTTGCGAAGAAACAAAAATATCAGAACCTGTTGCGGATACGCAGTACAAGAATTCATAATTATCAATCCCATGCGACACTTTGAACCATGACGCTCCTGCATCTTCCGTCATATAAGCTACGCTTTCGATATACGAATCCTTATCATATTCCCAACTGTTGATATAGCAGCCGCGCTCATTTGAGAAATCTATATCGAAATAAGGAACGTAGTATGAATTATAATCTGACGTCGTTATATGCTCAAAGCAGTCATTTGTTTCTATAACGCCATAGCACTGACCATACTCATTATAGAACTCACCAAAAACCTTGATGCGTCTTTCGTCTTCAAAATATACCGAGCCCAGTTTATAAGAGGAAAACTCATAGTTGGCGATGTTCTCCCAATGCTCACCATAATCATCAGTTTTCATGATCCTCATTACATGTTCAAGGTATCTGTCGCAACCAATCACTAAGCCTATATTATCCTCAAAATATGCTTCCCAACCACCTTCTCTTAATCCTAAATCGGCAAATTCGAAGGTCTCACCACCATCTGTACTTTTATATAGATGGCCAAAGTCTATGATGTATAATACACCATTGTTTGTATGATACAATTCCATCGGTTTCCCATAACCCATCCATGTTAATGTTCCATAACGGCTTCCTCCAAAACTCCTAGTTAATGAATAATCCCGTGTTGTCGGGAACCATGATTCTCCGTAATCTTCTGTTTGCATAGTGAAAAAACGATTTTCATCCCAAACTAACGCATAACCATTTCTGTCATCAGAAAACCTGACACTAAAGATCTCCCATCCTTCATTTCTGTATTTCTCCTGCCAACTGTTTCCTCCATCCTCGGTTTTCAATATCAGGCCGTTTTGTCCGCAGACGAACACCGTGTTGGTATCGATGCAGCAGACATCGTAAAGGTCTTCTACAACTCCTGTGTTGAGCTCGTGCCATTGTTGCGCCCTAACCCCTCCCGCCATCAGCAGGAGCGCAAGCAGGGTGTAAAATCTTGTTGCTTTCATAGTAACATAGCTTCTATTGTTTTACTTCATTTAGATTTTGAGATTCCCTTTCGGGAATGGAGTAGTGTCCGCTTTTGAACTGCGGCGGCATAAGCCACTTCCAAATTTGCAACACCACTCGCCGCCGCCTTTTGACCTCATGTCATTACTCCATTCCCCGCAGGGGAATCTCCTATTCCTTTACCACTATTCGCACAGAGTGTTCTTCGCCATAAGTATCCGTAATGCGCAGCAGGTAAAGCCCTTCCGGCAGGCCGCTCACATTGACTTCGTTGGTGCCACGGACCACCTTTACCAGTTGGCCCAAGGCGTTGTACACCTGGATTTCATCCGCTTCAAGGCCATCAATCCGCAGGGTCTCCAAGGCAGGATTGGGATAGACCTCCACCCTACCCGCTTCAGTTTCGGCCACTCCATCCACCGACCAATACACCCTCAAGAAAAATTCGAACTCATTGTATTTCGACCGCGCTGGAGCCGAATAGCAGTCGATGTCTTGGTAATAGGCCACCACCTTGTAAAGATAGAAGGTCTCGTCCTCCAATGGGGAGTTGTCGGTATAGGATGTGGAACTAGCACCCAATGTCTTGATTTTCTGCCAGTTCATGTCGGCCTCTTTGGTACGGTAGACGAAATAGCCCGAAAGGCCGTCATGAGGTTGGGGTGCTACCCATGTGAGTTTTATCTTGTTGTTGCTGGTCATCTCATACCACAGGTGGGTGGGGGGCTGGCAGTCGTCGCCAATGGTGGCACAAGCCTCGTTGGTTGGGTCACTTTCGCCCGAAGCGCAAAAAGCGGTCACAAAGTAGCAATGCCCGCCATGCGTCGCTGTTTCATCGACAAAAGTAGCCGGGTTGTCTCTCACCGTCTGCATCAGTTGCCCATCACGATACACATTATAATCTGCGGACTCAACATAAGAAGTCCAAGCCAGCACAATATGTTCATCTTCGGCAAAAGCCCACAAATTGGTGGGGGCATCGCAATCCGTGCCATTGCCGCAACTGTTGTTGGTCTGCAGGAAAACACCGTCATCAATGCCTTCCAAAGCACCCGAATACGAATAAACGACATGATTTTCAGCATCCTTAACGACAAAACTCACATCGCTAACCGTACTGCTTCCTTTGGACCAGGCAAAAGAGACATGACCCAGAGGCACAGCAACAGAGAGTGTCTCGCTGCTTGAGTGCGCCGTGACCGACTCCATCACCTGCATCGCGTTGTTAATCACTTGTATGGAAGCGCCCTGCCATCCGTTGAAGAAGGTGGTCCCTGCCACAATAGTCCAAGTGCAGGAAGGCCCGAAGCGCACACCGCTTTGGGTGGCAATCCTTCCGTGTAGACCGTTGTTCACCGCATAGACCTGATAATCGTGCAAGCCATAAAACGGCACCTCGTCGGTGATTTCCATGGCCGCACCTGGAACCACATTGTCTTGGGTATAAACCACCCTGCCGTCACGCTTGACGACGATTTGGTCAATATGGGTCAAATTGCTATTGTTCAATGACTTTGTTGGATTGTTCCAATGCACGGTACAGGTATATGAATCATCGGAAAGCGGCTGTACGCTCAAGTTAGTGGGTTCCTTGGGCGTAGCGTTGTAGACACCGGAAGGAATGGCGTCGGCAATCATCTTTTGGGCCAGGTTCCAAGTCTGGTTGTAGGTTTGCAGGTTGTCGATGCTGAACCAGCCATCGAGGGAACCGCCCCAACTCCAGTTGATGTGAAACAGGCCGTTGTCGTCGTAGCCATCGCAGATGAACGAATGGCCCTGGCTCCCTCCATCGGTGCCTGCATACAAGATGGGGATACCCATGTCCAAGGCATCGCGCATCATGGCCACCCATTCATCGTAGGGATAATCGTCCCTAAACAGATTGTGCGAAGTGCCATAACCGAAATAAGAACTCATCGCTGGCGGGATGCTTTGGTGCAATGCACCGCTCGCCATAGCACCATAATTCATGTCAACGCTCACCCCGCAATGATAAATAAGGATGGCAACATATTCATTGTCAGCATTTAGCGACTCTGGCATTTCTTCCCATTGGTAAGTGGTCGCACCGAAATTTGCAGAGAGGGTGCCATAAAGGTAACTGTTGTATGAATGGGAGCCTGTGCCATGTTCAGGATAGTTCCAATACTTCATCACCTGTGCCATCGATGTGGCCACACAACCTGCTAAGGCGCAATGGCAAGGACCTTCATCGTCTTTCGGGCAATACGCATTATAATAGCAGTCTTGGTCCCAATGCGTAGCAACCAAAGGTTCTACCACCACAGATCTCAAGGCTTGTGTTTTGCCACATTGTTCAAGGTTCTCCCATTCTTGAGCAATCACAAAATCAGCTTTTTTCAAGTTCTCCTCCGCGAAATCAACGGATTGTCCATAGCCATTGAGGAAGTAGGCCAATCCATCAGGGATGTTTTCAGTGTTGAAAGCACCTGTTTCGGCATAGCCGAGAATGGGGCTGGTAAGGTCGCTGGCCGAGACGATGACGAAACCGCCCGAAGTGCCATTGAAGACATGGAACGAAGCCTTGCCTTTTTCCGTAACGGCGGTGTAGACCCATTCCAGTTGCGTGTCGTTTTTGAAATTGGCCTCGACAAACTTGGCGCCCAAGGCCTTGGCGCGCTCCACGCTGACCGTTCCGCCAAACAATGGGGCCGAAGCCATCAGCAGAACGGCAAGCAAACCGTAGAATCTGTTGTTTTTCATTTTATTTTGTTTTTTGTGTTATTCTTTTATCCATTTTCCAGTCTCAATAAGAGCCGTTGAGCCGCTCGTAGAATAGATTTTCCAGCAATACATCCCCGAAGGCCAATTCTCCGTAATGATACTCGTTGAATTGCCCTGGATTTGTCGTTCAAACATTTTTCTGCCGTTGAGGTCATAAACCACCACAGAAACATCCTCACCGTCCGTCAAGACATGCAATACATTCTTGCCAGGATTGGGATAGACACTGCTATTGGCGACTTGTTCCTCCACCCCATCCCAATCGGGGGCTTCGAGGGCTCCGAGGTCGATACGGCCATTAATCACACGCGGATTACCGGCAAAGTCGGTTTCGGGATAATACTGGCTCATATTGGTGGCACCCACATTGAGACAGGGTGAGTTTTCAAGCAACGCCCAATGAGTAGCCAAGGTTGAATGGTCGTATTCGGGGCCTAAACCTGCAGTTGGGTTGAAAAATTGAGGATCGCCAAATACATCTCCAGAGCCTGAAATAGTGCCGTTGCAGTTGTTGAAAACGGTCGGGTCGGGATGCGTCGGGTCCATGCGCTCGAACCAAACACCTGTGTTACCCCAAAAGATGTTGTTGTAGATCTTCTGCTGTCCATTCGTCCAAATCCCCGACCCATAGCCATGGATATGTCCTTCACTTCGGTTGTTGGCAATCGTGTTGTTGTAATAATGCGAATAGTTGGGGGCCGTGGTACCCAGCACGGGCGAATAACCGTCGTTGTTGACGATGACATTGTCGTGCAATCGCCCAACGCCTTCCCAACCGAGGTACAACGTGCTGCCGTGGTTGCCGTGGATGTAGTTGTTGTAGACCTGAGGCCCCTGAGCCGACAGCGACAATTCGCCAACGTGCATATCAAGAGCAGTTCCATAATGCCCCGAGTTGTTGTAGAACTCGCAATCGTGCACGGTGAAATGCCGCAAGCCGCCCAACGTGGCACTCGCGCCCCACCACGCATAATTGCCGTGGAAAGTGCAATACTCCATAAGTACGCTACCAGGATTGAGCACATACATGGCACCGCCGCCGCTCCCTGACGGCGAGCTGGTGTTGTGGTCGTTGCGGTTTTGCGAAAAACGGCAATGGGCGAAATGGCAAAACTTCTTGTTTCTCACCTCGACGCCCGCGCCAAATCGCTCATTCTCAGGTGCGCCCGTGACAATCTTTCCAAACTCGACCTCGCAAAACTCCATGACCACAGTGTCCTGCGCATTGCTCTGGTCGGAAAGCAAATGGATGCCGTGCCACCCCGATTCTGCCGTGGGATTGTAGAAGTCGGTGGTGTCGCGTGCAGTAAATACAATGGCGTATTTGTCCATTCCTTGGGCGAAAAATGAACCGTTGTGGACCTTGATGCGGTAATAGCCTTCGGCAATCACCCAAGTGCCCTTCGTAATGGTGAGGCGAGAAAGCCCTGTCTCGTCAGGCTCGATGTTGACATCGCCCAACAATTTCACCGTGTCGGCATCCCAAAGCACTGCGCCCTGGTATTCGCCCGAAACCTCGATGGTTTGTGCCGAAAGCGGGGCAGTCAGCAAAGCCATCCAAATGACAAAAAACAAACCTTTTTTCATGGCATAAAACGATTAAGTTGTTACTCTTTTGTTTCATACCAACAAAACTATAACAAAAATCCACTAAAAAATCAACCTCAAAGGCCAAGTACAGATTTTTGTTTCTAACTCGCATTGATAATCAATGCGTTGCAAGAAAAAAGTACAGATTTTTCTCAATCGGCCAGAATGGAAATCGACTCAAAATCAACTTTTTTGTTGAGCTTGGAGCGATATTTTGCCACCGTATTTTCGCTCAAGCCAAGCAGGTCGGCCTCTTCTTTGATGCGGAAGCCGAGGAACGACAAAACCACAAGATTGCGCTCCGTCTTGCTAAGGTCGGGATAGGCCGAATTCATCTTCTCAACACCTTGGGGATAGGCCGCCTCGAAGGCCTCCATGATGCGCCGCATGCGGTCTTTCTGCCCCGATTGGTAAATTGCGATCACCTGTTGTTGCAGCATGTCACGTTGCTGCGTGGTAAGTTGCTCCAATTCAGCTTGCAGTTGGCGCTGCGCCTCGCGAAGACGACGGGTTTCGTTTTCTTTGTTGCGCCTATAAAAATAGACAAAGACGACCAACAGTAGCATACCGAACAACAGCAAGGCCAATAGCCAATAAAGCCTTCTGCTTTTCTGTTGATGCAATGTTTCCTGTTGTTGGAGTTCCTCTTGCTTTTCGAATTCCTCCTGCACTTTCACCATGTCTTTCATGTGCTTTTCGGGATGCTCCATGGCTTGCATCATATCGGCATAGGCAACAGCCTTTTTCTCGTCGCCCAACGCCTTGCATGCCTCATAAAGATGAACATACAACATGTAGTTTTCAAAAAACCTGTCATTGGCTTTGGCCACTTCAATGGCCTGTTCCCCATAATAGACACACGAATCGTACTGCTGCTTAATATAATAGGTATCAGAGAATTCCTCAAGCAACAACTGCTTGACATAACCATAGCCATAATCCGATGTGTCGGTCAAACACGCAAAGCCCGCGTTGATTTCTTCAATGGCCTTGTCAAGAAAACCTTGGCGTTCCTCTTCCGAAGCATAGCAATTCCCGCTTACCCGATAATTGTAATAACTAGCAATGCTATGATGCGTTTGCGCAATATCATCGGCATAGCCTAAGGCCTCCGCTTCGAGCAGCGCTTTCTGAAAATAGACCAAACAGCTATCGAATTCCTGAGTGAGAAGATAAGAGAAAGCCAAAGAAGTCGCAGAACTCTCGCGGTTATAATGGTCACCCATTTTGGCGAAATAGGCATCCGCGAGTCTCAATGGGGGGATGGCCTCAGCAAAGTAAACCGATGAGGTATAAGTCATGCCGAGTTCAAGATAGATGAAATACTTAAGATTGTCGATCACCGTCTGCTCATCGGTAGGTTTCGGTGATAATTCAACCAAACGCTTGTCCACATGACGGCATGCTTCGATGCTCTTCTGAGCTTGCAACATGGATTCGAGTGCGATCTGTTTCGGCTGCTGCATATTGGCCGACTTGTTTGCCATGAGCCAATAGGTCCAAGCCTCGTGGTACTTGTCGTCGCTTCCAATAAACTGGTTACAAGCCACTTGAGACAACGAATCGAGCTCTGCACCAAACCTTTTTTTGTTATTGATAAGCAAAGCACGCAACAAGGAATAATGTGCCTGTTCCTTATCTGAAAGAACACTAAC
This sequence comes from Bacteroidales bacterium, assembly GCA_017395365.1. Lineage (GTDB taxonomy): Bacteria > Bacteroidota > Bacteroidia > Bacteroidales > F082 > Limimorpha. Next base: position 10,724 of record JAFPUN010000018.1, on the reverse strand, counting down.
ATTCAAAGTATCGAGAATTTGCATAGCGTCATCGGGCTTTTGCTGCAAGAAGCACTCCACCCGATAAAGCATGTCCTCCTCGGGCGGAGGAGGCGTTTCGCGCTTGGAGCAGGCGGACATCAACACGACAAAAAGCAAAAACCCTATGGGAAACCAGCGTTTCATGGCCGCAAAGGTAGCATTTTTTGATGATGCCAACAAAAAAAAGCATAGCCGAAAGGCCGAACACCATAATGAGATTCCCCTGCGGGGAATGGAGCGAAAGGTCAAATTAATAAGCGGCGGCTTTTAGTGTTCACTTTGAATAGACCTTATAAGCCGCCGCCTGTTTACTTAATGCAGTACTCCATTCCCGAAGGGAATCTCTATTCTTTTATCCACTTCCCCGTCTCCACAGGGGTCGTTGAGCCTGAGGTGGCTGAGCCTTGTCGAAGCATCGAAACGCCCGCATACACCTTCCAAACATAAGTCCCATTACTCCAATCCGTCGTATTGATAACCGTCACATTCTCCGTAATATCCTGTCTATGAACCAGTCTTCCTTTCACATCATACACCTCCACCCAAGCATCCCGCAACCCCGTGCGGATATTCAGCACATCCTTCCCTGGATTGGGATAGGCAATCGCCATCTTCAACCCACAGTTGTGGGCTTCCTCGATGCCCACAAAAGCCTCGGCAGGAAATTTGGTGACCGTTGTCCAATGCTGGTCGGTATTGTTGAGATTTACTGACGAAAAAACCAGTAAAACACCTCCATCATTAGTCGCAGTGATGCCAAACGCTTCGCTGTGAATATTCTCGTATCCTCCCAAATCGTAATAAACGGTGGAAATCGTGTCAAGATTGGTGTCCAAACGCTCAATCATCATCCACGAGTCAAGGTCATTCATAAAGCCCACATTCAAAGTGTAGGCAAAATACACCGTGTTATCATTCGCCAGGTCCACGCCCTTCAACATGGCAGGCATGTCCCATTGATCGGTGCCCCTAATGATGTGATTTGTCACCGAAACCGATGTGCCGCTGTCGTCATACTCATACAAACGGCAATCCTCGTCGTTGCTTGGATCTGACTTCGACTTTGACGAAGTGGCAAGATAGGTCGTGTTATGATCGCTACGCTTAACAGTGATGTTATAGAAAGTGTTTTCTGGCATCTGACTGTAATCTGCATGACGGAACTCCCTCACATTTAAAACGTTGAGATGCTCGTCCAACCTAAACACACAACCTTTCCTGTTGACATTAGGCGAAAATTCCACCAAGCATCCATTTCCCTGAATATAGAAAAGATACCCAGAATCATCTTTTACGATATGGTTGCGACGATAGACAAACGAAACCGCACCACCTCTTGTCGTCATCTCATAACCTGTGAAGTCTTCAAATTCGCCTTCAAAATTCATTCTGAAGAAAAAGATGGAATCGTGCCAGTCTTGGTTTTCATTCCCATGACTAATGGTCTTGATATAGCCACCGACAATGCTTCCAGCATCCTCAAAAGCCGAAAACACATAGATTTCACCACTGTAATGATTTGGCAGGTAATTCCATTGGGAATCATGTTTTTCAAAGGTGTCTATCACAAAATCATGCTCATAACTCGCTTCAATTTCGAGGTTTTCATCCAATTTGTACAAACCTATGATAGCTTTGTCGGGTGGGTCGTCGTAGTTTTTGAAATAGTTAAAATAGGTATGGTCGTGGTCGGGGCTGTAAGTCGCCAGCATGTAAAGCCCGCCATTGGGATTCTCGATGAGATAAGGGATATTCGGAGAGAAATAACTTTCTCTGAAATGGCTTTTTTCAGCCAACAATTCGCCATCGGCAGACAACTTTCTGGCAGCTGAATGATAAGAATAAAAGTCACCCTCTCCGCTCTTGAAATAATGCACTGAGCTTACTGCAATTGTCCCATCTGATAATTCAGTCGCATCAAAGCTCGTCATACACTCATCGCTGGAATAGGAGAACTCGTCGGCAAATTCCCACACCTGACCGAAGGCCTTGGCCCCAGACATCAGCAGGAGCGCAAGCAGGGTGTATAATCCATACTTTTTCATACCGTGTCTTTTTGATTGTTTATTTCACGACGAATTTCACCGTCGCGCCGTCAAAGGTGAGGAGATACATGCCGCTGTGCAAGCCCGACACGTCAATCTGGTGCATATCACCTCCGATGCTGCCGGTTTGCAGGGTTTGGCCAAGGAGGTTGGTGATGCGGTATTCATTTGCCGCTGGTAGAGACGTGGCGTGCCGCGTCTCAACAAACAAGATGTCATCGGTCGGGTTGGGATAGACCTGGATTGGGGTTTCCACGATTTCGTCAACGCGATTTGGATCCAAGAGGCCGAAGATGGGATAGCCGCCATTCTCGCCATCCACATCTTCCACCCATGTGCATTGGCCCATGGCGCCGGCGTTCAATGCCTCAACCAAGTCGGTGGTGCCATATTGCGCCTCGTCGAGCACCCATGTAGTTGGCGTTGCACCTGGACCGAAAACCGACGAGCCAGGAAGGAGCGTCCAGTTGCTGACCCCAATGTTGTAGACATAAGGTGTAATCGATTCATTGCCGATCCAATAGCAATTGCTGATCAACGTGTCGCTAAACATGGCTGGAACAATATGCCCGTACCATGAATTCGGGATGTCTGGATTCGATGGTTTGATGATTGCGCCTGCGTTATATACGTTTCGAATTTGTTCATCGTGAAGTGGAGTGCTTGTTATGCCTCCCATTTGGATCAAAAGAGGATCTTCTGTGAAAATAGCGGTTAAATCACCGCGATTGAAGCAGTTATAAATGGTGCCGTCGGCTCCTGAGATGCCACCAACCATGATTTCGTCATCATTGAATCCTGTAATGAGCGCCGCGTTACCACAACATGACATGACGGTTTTTATCGCTGTGCCAATAATGCCTCCTGTATTCATGCCGCCCGTGATTACGCCCGACTCATGATTGAAACAATAGGTGATCAAACAGTTTAGCCCTCCTTGTCCCGCCATACCTCCTGCGGTACCTTCCGAAACGATTTCGCCAAAGTTATGGCAGTTTTTGATGATAAAATCGCCATTGCCAACCATACCTCCTGAAAAAGTCCAACCCTTAATATAGCCATTATTGACACAATTGTCTATAACAAGATGGCCGTTATTGACAATCGTCTTTCCGACCACACCTCCAGTGCATTCGTTCCAGGTAACACTGGCATAGTTTACACAGTTTTTAATGAAGACCGTATCGTTGACGTCAACTTCGCATTGTCCAACCAGACCTCCGCTTGGTTTAGCACTAAAAATCTCAATCCAGCCATCCACCGAGCAATCCAAGATATGGGTGTTTTTCGCCTTGCCAACCAGAATTCCACCGATTGCAATATAAACAAAAGCCTGTTCATATTCCATGACGGTGGCTTTTTCAAGCCTGACATTTTTTATCGTGGCGTTTTCCGTATATCCAAACAAACCAGACAGTTTAAACCCGTTTTCGTACATACCGCTGATGGAGTGTTTATCGCCGTCAAAAACACCCCTAAAAGTACCCGTCAGACCTATAGGCGTCCAATAGAGGGTATCGTCTTCATTGAGACAAATGTCGTTGGTAAGCACATAACAGGCATCACCTCCAGTGCCATCATCGGTTTGCTGGGCCAACAACGCCAGTTGCTCCGCCGTCGCAATCTGGTAAGGGTTTTCAGGCGTGCCGTCACCACCGTCGTAGACTTCGGCGACCGTGCCGTTCCAAGGTGTTTGTGCTCCGCAAGCCAGTCCGAGCACGAGCAAGACAAAAAGTAGCAGATTTCTTTTCATAGTGTTCAGATTTTTTTCTTGGTTCTCGCAAAAGTATAGCAAAAAACCAGTAAAAAAGCCAATTCCATCAGGCAATCCACTATTTTTCCAACAATCAGTATTGATTGTCAATAAATTACAAAAAGTCTTTCCACTAAAAAGTCAGGAAAATCCATGGAAAATCATCCGAGAAACCGCTCCCAAAGTGCCTCAAACGAATCGGTTTGCGTCTTTTTCTTGATGCTGGTGCGGTATTTCGACACGGTGTTTTCGCGCAGGTCGAGGATGTCGGCGATTTCCTTCGTGCGGAAGGGGAACATGGAAAGCACACAGATGTCGAGCTCGGTGTCGCTCAGGTCGGTATGGGCGGCCTTCAGTTTCGTCAAGGCTTCGGGATAGGCTTCGTTGAACACTTCGAGGATGCGGTTGAAGGTGTTATTGCGCTTGTCGTCATAGATGGCCTGCACCTTCATCCGCAAAGCCTCGCTGGCCTGAGCCTCCAAGGCACCGTGCGCGGCTTGCAGGTCGCGTTGGATGGCTTCGTTCGCCTGGGTCATCTTCTTGCGGTAGACGCGATGGTATACGACAAAGGCGGCAGCCGCTAACAAAAGCAGGGCTGCAAACACGCTAACAGCTCTTAACCTGTTTGTCTTATGTGCCTGTTTCTGTTCACGCAGGTCGGTCAACCGGGCATCACGTTCGGCCTTGTAGTTCTCGTATTGCTTTACGGCCAGCATCCCGTCGCTCACCCTATCCGATTCGGCTTTAACATAGGTCTTATTGAAGCTATGACAAAATGCAGCGCTATCCGCATTTCCCTCCTCTTCATAGATTTGTTCAAGCAACGACATGATGGCACTCCGTTCCAAATCACCCGTTTGCATATCCAACACTTTCAGCAGATATGGCTTCGCATCAAGACGATACGGCGAGTGATACATACTGATGCCGAGACTGACGGAGTCATTTGTTGCGCTCATCCCACGTCGCGTCTTGAAAGCGATCATGTTGCGTTGCACCATGAAGCAGGAGTCGAACTGGTGTTGGTCATAGTACAAGTCCGACAACACAAGCTGGGCAGTAAAATAGTCATTCAAGTCGCCAGCAACCGTGTCCAGATAAGGCGTCACGAAATCGTGATAGTAGCGTGCGGAGTCGCTTTCCTTTAGCGTCGAAAAGGCATTGGCCAATTCCAAACTGGACCTTACCATCCAGGTAGTGTCTTGAGCCATACGCTGGTATGCCAACGCCCAACGCAAAGCATCGATTTCAGCGTTGTTGGCCATCTTTCGCCGAAATACGTATGCCATCTGGTAATAGGCACGCGAGGCAAGCAGCATCTCCTCGTCTGTCATGTCTTCGGGCAAATATTCAAGATTTCCAGCCACATGGACAAAATGCGGAAAAGCTTGCAGCAAACTGTCCATCTGAAGACAAACGAAACCGCTGTCATAATAGGCTTTGGCTTCCAGTAAGTCAACTTCAGAGGGACGTTGAGGCATCCTTCCGCAAGACATCACCGAAAACAGAAACAACAAACCTACTATGTGACTCAATGTTTTCACGGCGGCAAAATTAATATTTTACCTCATTCCACTTCTATTTCATCCACAAAAATCCAAGCAGGATTGCCAAATCCACTATGGTCTTCGGGCAGGTCGTAGCCTGTAATTATGACCTCGACAAACTTTGCCGTGACGGGCTCAAAGCCCACTTCGTAGGCGAAGATGCCGTCTCTGTCTTCCCAAGTGGAAATCGGGATGTCTTTCTGCGCCACCTCGCGGAAGGTCTCGCCATCATCGGAAACCAGCACCTTGACTTGGCTCGGATTGTAGATCCACGCGCCTTTGTTCACTAAGGCATGGAAACGGACATGTTGCATCTCAGCAGGTTGCTCCAAATCGATAATGGCATCCAAAGGATAACCGCAGAAGCCCAGCCAACGCCCCGAGTTGTAGGCTCCCCTACCCAAGTTGCCGTCGTTGAGCAACGATGCCCCTTCGTAGGTGTATTTCTCGGCAGGCTGCTGGCGCAGCGAGATGGGCTTGTGGGTGGCCAGATTGGCTTCCACCGTATCCGCCCAGACCTGCGGGTTGAAGATGTGGTCGGCGTAGGTGTAATGATAGAGTTCATAGAGTTGCGCCATGTGGCGGCAACGCTCCACAAAAGCATCAAAGTCACGCTCCTGTGGATTGTTCCACTGTATTTCCGTCAAGGCCTCCATGCGTGGCAAGGCCATATACTGCACATGCCAGAAATGGGCGATGTATTCCGTCCAGATGTTGGCTTGCACACCGATGATGTGCTTCTGTTGCTCGGGTGTCAGCTCCTCAGGCAGCGGTTGGAATTCATACACGCGCTCCACGGGCAGATAGCCACCGATGCACATTGGCTCGCTGGCGATGTCCTCACTCTGGTAGTAGTCGAAATAGAGGTGCGACGACGGTGCCATAATCACATCGTGGCCTTTACGTGCCGCCTCGATGCCGCCTTCTGTGCCGCGCCAACTCATGATGATGGCCGTCTCCGAGACGTTGCCATCCAAAATCTCGTCCCAGCCGATGACACGGCGTCCACGGGCCTCCACCACCTTGGCCATGCGGTTCATCACATAGCTTTGCAGGTAGTCTTCGGCAGAGTATTTATCGTCTTTCTTGATGCCCAATTCCTTGATTTTGGCTTGGCACTTGGGGCACTTTTCCCAGCGCACCTTGGGACATTCATCGCCGCCAATGTGAATATAGGGCGAAGGAAACACATCCATCACCTCGTTGAGCACATCCTCGACAAACAGCATGGTCTCCTCGTTACCTGCACAAAGCACGTCTTCCGACACGCCCCAGCGCTTCCACACCTCGTAAGGACCGCCGGTGCAACCCAAATGCGGATAGCAAGCCAAGGCAGCCTGCATGTGGCCGGGCAGGTCGATTTCGGGGATAATGTTGATGTGACGCTCGGCGGCATACTCGATGAGGTCGCGGAGCTCGTCTTGGGTATAGAAACCACCATGGCGAATGGTGTCGTAGAGGTTGCCATTATGCCCAATGACGGTACCGTTACGGTAGGCACCAATTTCAGTCAATTCGGGATACTTCTTGATTTCGATACGCCAGCCTTGGTCGTCGCTGAGGTGGAAATGGAACTGGTTCATATTGTGCATGGCCAGCATGTCGATATAGACTTTCACCGAGTCCAAGGGGATAAAATGACGACAGGGGTCGAGGTGCATGCCGCGATAGGCGAAGTGGGGGTAGTCTTTTATTGTTCCGCAGGGGAGTTGAGAGTTTAGAGTTGAGAGTTTAGAGTTGAGAGTCAGTTGAGAGTTTGAAGTTGAGAGTTGAGAGTTAGGCTCGCCCATGTCATTCCTGCGTTGATTTGTGGGCTGGCTGGAATCTATGGGCGAGATAGGCAAGCTCTTTCTCAAGGTCTGGATGCCGTAGAACACACCTGCAGCATCGGCGCCTTTGATGGTGACTTGCTTGGGGGTGATGTTGATCTCGTAGGCCTCGGCTTGGTCGAAATCCTCGGGAACCACTTTCAGCACAATGCCGTCGGGCTGGCTTTGGTATTCTTGCATTTGCAAGACATAGCCCATAATATCGTTCACATATTCGCTCAGGAATTGTGCCTCGCGTTGGAGTCCTGATTCGTAATACACAAGGGTCTTGGGACCCAGTTCGAATGGTTTCTCTTCATTCAGTTGCACCTCTTTGGGTTGCGGGATGATGTCGTAATCGGCGACAGGAAGTTGTTCTTTTGTGCAAGCAGCAAAAGCCATTGCTGCAAGGCAGAATAGTAATAGTCTTTTCATTGTTTTATAATCATTTCGCATTAATACAACGTGACTTGATGAAATTATAGACAAAATCAAAGTCCTCGTCGGCCACATAAACCTGGTTCTTATCGAGTAGTTGGTTAACCTTGATCAGATTGAACCGACGGCGAGCTTTGACACGCCGCACATTAACAAACTCCGAAGTGGATTTTGTTTTGGCGGTGGCCAGCACGCCAGCACCAATCGTCGTAGGACTTTTGGCCATAGCACCCACCAGCGCTGTAATTAGGCCAATCACCTCCGCTTTCTTGACTTGTCGAGGCATCTGGATGTGGGTCACTTCTTTCTCATCCATCTCGAAAAGAACAACATACTTGCCTAATACGGCTGCCGTAATCAGAACACCAATGATTGTCAAAACAAAAAATATTCCGATCATGATGCCAGTAAGCTTCGTCCAAAACAGGAAATAATCCAAGCTCATATTGCCTATGCCTATGACCAATCCGAACAGCCATACGATACCAAGGGAAATCATCATAACCTTGAGAACCGTAAAGAATATGGTTGGGTTTTTCAGCATATTCATCTCATACACCCAACGGTATTTCCCATCGCTGCATAGACGGACTTCTTTGCCCTGATAGGATTTATTTTCGAACGTTTGCTTGGTCTTTTCTAAGGTGTTTCCCATGCTATATTTTTTGCAAAAATAAAAAAAGGACGGCTTTCACCGTCCTTTTTTGTTGATTTTGTGAAAATCAGGCTTATTCGCCCAACTTGATACGCACGAAGTTCACCACAGTGGCTTCCTTGTCGGCAGCCTGGATGTATTCGGCGACGGTCTTCGGGTCGGCGACCAGAGAGACTTGGTTGAGCAGGCAGCTCTCCTTGAAGAACTTGTTCAGACGGCCTTTGGCGATGTTCTGAATCATGCCTTCGTTGAGTTGCACCTGACCGGGCACCGTGGCCTTGATTTCGCGGGCCTGGGCACCTTGTTCCTCGGTGATGTAACCCTTGGTGATGTTCGAGTTGATGTGGTCATCGCTGTCGACGTGGTTGGGGTTGATGCCAGCCTTACGGAGAGCCTTCTCGACTTCCTTCTGGATCTGTTCTTCCTTGGTCTTGTCGACGGCAACGGCGAACTCGCGGTCCTTCACCTCTTGCGGGATGGAGGCTTCGCTCACCGACAGCGGGTTCATGGCGGCGACGTGCATGCACACCTCGTGGCTCACTTCCTCAACACCGGCGAAATTCTTGTTCATCTCGACGATGGTGGCGAGGCGGTTGCCAGGGTGGTTGTAGTTGGCCACATATTCACCTTCGAGGACTTTGAAGGCACCAAGTTCGGTCTTCTCACCGGTGACGGCGCTCTGGTTGGCGACGAGGGCTTCAACGGTCTGGCCGTCGAGCGTCATGGCCTTCAGGGCTTCGATGTCCTTCACGCGGTTGGCGACGGCCATGTCGAGCACGTCCTTCGTGAACTTCACGAAGTCGGCGTTGTTGGCGACGAAGTCGGTCTCGCAGTTCACCATGATGATGGCGGCGTACTTGTGGTCTTCAGTGGCCTTTGAGAGCACGCAGCCTTCGCTGGCGGTGCGGTCGGCGCGCTTGGCAGCCTTGGCCATACCCTTCTTGCGAAGGATGTCGATAGCGGCCTGGATATCGCCATCGGTCTCGACGAGGGCCTTCTTGCAGTCCATCATGCCGGCGCCCGTCATTTGTCTCAGTTCATTGACTTGAGAAGCGGTAATATTCATGTTGTTTCTTGTTTTAAAGGTTATTATCTGAGCTTTCAGCCGTCAGCAGTCAGCTTTCAGCATGGGAATACCATTGCTGACGGCTGATAGCTGATGGCTGACAGCTAAAAATCAGTTCTTAGCAACGGGCTTGCGGGGACGGCGGGCGGTGCGAGGACGGCGTTCGTCCTTGTTTTCCTCTTCCTCGGCGTTGTCTTTCACTTCGTCAACTTCTTCCTCTTCCTCTTCTTGGATGAGGTCCTTGTTGTTCTTGCGCTCAGTGATGCCTTCCTCGATGGCGTCGACCATCTTGCCGACGATGAGGGCGATGCTCTTAGAGGCGTCGTCGTTGGCCGGGATGGGGAAGTCGATGAGGTTGGGGTTGGTGTTGGTGTCGACGATGGCGAAGGTCGGGATGTTGAGCTTGCGGGCTTCAGCAACGGCGATGTGTTCCTTCATGATGTCGACCACGAACAGGGCTGAAGGCAGACGGCTCAGGTCGGCGATGGAACCGAGGTTCTTCTCGAGTTTCTCGCGTTCACGCTCGATCTGCAGCTTCTCACGCTTGGAGAGGCTCTTGTAAGCGTCGCTGTTCATCATCTTGTCGATGCTCGTCATCTTCTTGACGGCCTTGCGGATGGTGGCGAAGTTGGTGAGCATGCCGCCGGGCCAGCGCTCGGTCACGTAAGGCATGTTGACTTTTTGGGCGAGTTCGGCGACGACGTCCTTGGCCTGCTTCTTGGTGGCCACGAAGAGCACGCGCTTGCCCGATTTGGCCAGTTGGCAGAGGGCATTGGCAGCCTCGTCCATCTTGGCTTGTGTCTTATAGAGGTCTATGATGTGGATACCATTGCGCTCCATGAAAATATAGGGAGCCATGTTCGGATTCCATTTTCTCTTGAGATGGCCGAAATGACAACCGGCATCCAACAGTTCTTCAAATGTTACTTGTGTCATGTGTTGTTTTCTTTTTAATGTTTACATTCGCTAAATACAATCGCAGAGTAGTCTGTATAAGAATCTCAGCGATTTGGATACTAAACAAAATCGCTCGGCTTCTGAGGGCTTAACGTTTGCTGAATTGGAACTTCTTACGGGCACCGGGCTGACCGGGTTTCTTACGCTCGACCATACGCGGGTCGCGGCGCATCAAACCTTTAGCCTTCAAGGTGGGACGATACTCGGGGTTGATCTCGCAGAGGGCGCGGCTGATGGCGAGACGCAAAGCCTCGGCCTGGCCGTTGATGCCACCACCGTCGAGGTTGACCTTGATGTCGTATTGGCCGAGAGTCTCGGTCAGCATCATAGGCTGTTCAACCACATAGTGGAGGATGCTCGTCGGGAAGTACTCCTTGTAGTCGCGCTTGTTCACCGTAATGTTACCACTGCCGGCCTTCATATAGATACGGGCA
>JAFPUN010000017.1 GCA_017395365.1 Bacteroidales bacterium | reverse complement strand
TCACCAGCTTCGGCAGTGAGGTCATACAAGGTGGTGAATTCCTGCAAATCCTTATTCCACCAGTACACCTTTCCGTTATCCTCATACAAATACTCGTGCGTCACCTCGGTGGTGATTTCGTCGCGGTCGTAGATGGTGTTGCTGCGCACGATGATTTTGGGCCTTTCGGTGCCGATAGTGGTGTCTGCAGCATATTCCAAGTGTTGGTATGTGATGCTGCCGTCGTCGTTGAGGATTTCGTAGTACCATTCGCCTTCGAGGTTGGGCATCGTCTGTAGGTAAATTGGATTGGGTGTGGTGATATATTCCGTCACTTCCGCGCGAGTGCAATTACTGAGGGTGCCAATAACATCATTAGCATCAGAATAGATGTCGTCAAAAAACAGGTAGGTTTCTGATGGGAAACCACCCAAAACCCATGTGGTATCGTTCCAACGTTCGGCATTGGCGTTGGTGCAGAGATTGTTCTCGTCATAAAGGTAATTGGCCCTGTGTTGGTCGACAAAAACACCGTCTATCAAGGTTTGAAATAAGATTCGTGTGCAGTTCCCGTTTTCATCATAGCTGTATAGTTGTTTCTTTTGTTGACTGTCGGTAATTCGTTTCTCTATGAGATGGCCGCTTTCGTAAACGAATTCCGTTTGGGAGGCAACAAGCCACGATTGTGTTTCGGCTGACCAGTTGAAGACGGTTTTCGAAAGCGGTTCATGAGTGCCTAAATAAGCGTATTCTGTTCTTGTAAGAGGCTGATTGTTTGCATCGTATTTTGTTTCAGAAAACCAATCGTAGTTGTTGGAGTATTCGTATAGGTAGTAGTATTGTAGGACCAATGTACTATCCTTAAAATGATCCAAACGTGTCTTTTTCCCGTTCTCGTATTGGTAAACATCTTTGGAGTCGATGATGAACTCATCGGTATTATACATGGACTCTCTATCTCTTTTCATGACGAGACATTCCGTAAGATTTGACGACTCATCGTAGGTGTAGTAATATCTGTGGGTACCAAACTGATTTGCCTCTTGATAGTATGTTTGCTTATAGGTTAGACGATTCAAGGCATCATGTGTAAACCACATAGTATTGGTATAGGGAGAACCGGGGTAATTGATGACATGATAATAATAGGACAGGTTCCCTCTTTCATCATATTGAAGCGAGATGTTCTTGTTATAGGGAAATTCAACACCGTATTCCCATACATAGCTCCATGTGTTTATGGCTGTCGGTTGTTGGATATACTCTTGCGAAAAACCAATGTTGGCCAAGGCCATCATAAATGCAATTGCGAATAACTTTTTCATGGTATTAGGTTTTTATTTGTTATTGTCTCGTTTTTGAGGTTTGCAATGCAAATTTATAGCATTTCTCCAAACGAAAAACAACTTGTCAAGGCCTTTCGGGGCCATGTCTATCATATCGCAAAGGTATAAAAAAATAAACGGCTGGATTTCAATTTGTTGCAAAATCAAAATCCCACCGTTGTCTATGGTGTTGTCTATGTTGTTATGGGATTGCTTCGTAAGAAATCTTATTAAAATCAAATAAAAAATCCCCCAAAAACTGAATTTTGAGAGATTTTGAGGATATTTTTCTCGGATTTGGCTACGCCGAAGGCAGAGCCTTTCTTGCCGGAGGCAATCCTAATACTACCAGTCCGAATCCCAGTCAGTGCCTCCGCTATCCCACGAGTCGCTGCCGCTGTCCCAGTCGCTGTCGCTGTCCCAGCCACTGTCGTCACTGTGGTTGCCCGAGTCGTACCACGAGGTTGACTCAAAGTCCTTACCCTCATGGTTGATGATTTGGTAGTCCTTTGCGTTTTTGTCGTCGATGTCGATTTCTTCGGTCGACGGGAACCAATCGTCTTTTTCTCTGTCGTAGTAGTACCACGATGAGTTTTGGTGATAGTACTGGGTGCCTTTGTAGTTGTAGTAGCCGTTGGGAGCACTGTTGTCGAAGATGGCCGCCAGAATGCTTAAGGCGACAAAGATGATAATGGCAATCAGGCAACCTTTTTTCTTCTTTTTCTTGGCAGGCGGTTGTTGTGTTGTATTTGCCGGGCGATTGCCCTTTTGGTCGGCAATTTCCGCCTTTAGGCGTTGGTATAGTTCGTTGACGGCATACTGCTCATCAGAGCCTTGGTAGCGGATGGCACGCTCACCCGTCGACTTGTTCTTGTAGACCACAAAGTCGCCATTGCCATCCCTATAGATGCCAAAGGCTTTTGGCTCACGGATGTCCTTTCCGATGAAGAACCTTGTGATTTCCTCCGGGGGCAGATGGTGGGCGGTGTACCAGTCCTTCAGCTCCTCGATGGTCTTGGGCTGTCCCTTCGCAGTGCGGTGGGCTCCAGAAAGAGGAGCGCCACATTTTGGACAGGTTTCACAACTGTCGTCGATGAGCGCTCCGCAGTAATTGCACTTGACTTGCATAGGCTTTATTTCTTCGGTTTCAATTCATCGAAGATCATGCTGCGCAGGTTGTCGATCGGGACGCGCACCTGCTGCATCGTGTCGCGGTCGCGCACGGTGACGCAGTTGTCGACCAAGGTGTCGTTGTCGACGGTGACGCACATCGGCGTGCCGATGGCATCTTGTCTACGGTAGCGCTTGCCGATAGAGTCTTTCTCCTCGTACTGGCACATGAAGTCGGACTTCAGCGAGTCGATAATCTCGCGGGCCTTCTCCGGCAGGCCGTCTTTCTTGACCAGCGGCAACACGGCGACTTTGTAAGGTGCCAGGATGGCCGGCAGCTTCAGCACCACGCGCTCCGAGCCGTCTTCCAGCTTCTCCTCGGTGAAGGCGTTGCTGAACATGGCGAGGAACATGCGGTCGAGGCCGATGGAGGTCTCGATGACGTATGGCGTGTAACTCTCGTTGGTGTCGGGGTCGAAGTATTGGAGCTTCTTGCCCGAATATTTGGCATGGGCCGAGAGGTCGAAGTCGGTGCGGCTGTGGATGCCTTCCAGCTCCTTGAAGCCGAAGGGGAAGTCGAACTCGATGTCGGTGGCGGCGTTGGCGTAGTGGGCCAGTTTCTCGTGGTCGTGGAAGCGGTATTTCTCGGCAGGCAGACCCAATGAGAGGTGCCAAGCGAGGCGTTCCTGTTTCCAGTGTTGGAACCACTCGAGTTCCGTGCCAGGGCGTACGAAGAACTGCATCTCCATCTGCTCGAACTCGCGCATACGGAAGATGAACTGACGGGCCACAATCTCGTTACGGAAGGCCTTACCGGTCTGGGCGATGCCGAACGGGATCTTCATGCGGCCGGTCTTCTGCACATTGAGGTAGTTGACGAAGATGCCCTGAGCCGTCTCGGGACGCAAGTAGATGGTGTCGGAGCCATCGGCCACGCTGCCCATCTTGGTGGCGAACATCAGGTTGAACTGACGCACGTCGGTCCAGTTGCGGGTGCCGCTGATGGGGCAGACGATCTCCAGGTCGAGGATGAGCTGCTTGATGGCGTCGAGGTCGTTACGCTCCATGGCGCCATAGAGGCGGTGGCTGATTTCCTCGATCTTGGCCTTGTGTTCCAAGACGCGCGGGTTGGTGGTCACAAACTGTTCCTCGTTGAAGGCGTCGCCGAAGCGCTTGCGGGCTTTTTCCACCTCTTTATTAATCTTCTCCTCGATTTTGGCCATATAGTCTTCGACGAGCACATCGGCGCGGTAGCGTTTCTTGCTGTCACGGTTGTCGATGAGCGGGTCGTTGAAGGCGTCCAAGTGGCCAGAGGCCTTCCAAGTGGTGGGGTGCATGAAGATGGCGGCGTCGATGCCGACAATGTTCTCGTGCATCTGCACCATGGCTTTCCACCAGTATTCGCGGATGTTCTTCTTCAGCTCCACGCCGTTTTGGCCATAGTCATAAACGGCCGACAGTCCGTCATAGATCTCGCTCGAAGGGAAAATGAAACCGTATTCCTTCGCATGAGCGGTTATCTTCTTGAAAAAATCTTCTTGGTTCATTGTTTATTATTTGTTTATTTCAATATTTCATCATTGGCTGCTGGCTCTTGGCTCTTGGCTACTGGCAGCTTCAACAGAAGGGATGCCTTCCCTTTTTTCATCAAGCTGCCAAAGGCCAGGGGCCAGAAGCCAGAGGCAGATTAAATAATCAACATCGCGTCACCATAGGTGAAGAAGCGGTACTTCTCGGCGATGGCTTCCTTATAGGCTTTCATCAGCAGGTCGTAACCCGCGAAGGCAGCCACCTCCATCATCATTGATGACTTGGGCAGGTGGAAATTGGTGATCATGCAGTTAGCCACCGAGAAGGTGTAGGGCGGGAAGATGAACTTGTTGGTCCAGCCCTTGAACGGCTTGATCTTGCCGCCGATGGTCATGGCGGTCTCGAGGGCCTTCAGCGAGGTGGTGCCCACGGCAAACACGTTGTTGTGGCGGGCGTTGGCCTCGTTGACTAGGTTGCAGCATTCCTCGTCGATGTACATCTCTTCCGAGTCGGGTTTGTGTTTGGTGAGGTCTTCCACTTCGATGTCGCGGAAGTTGCCCATGCCGGGATGCAAGGTCAATTCGGCAAAGGAGGCACCGATGATTTCGAGGCGTTTCATCAGGATCTTGCTGAAGTGCATGCCAGCGGTGGGGGCCGAGACGGCGCCTTCCACCTTGGCATAGATGGTCTGGAAGTCCTCGGCGTCTTCGGGACGTTCCTCGCGGTTCAGCTCCTTGGGGATGGGCGTGTGGCCCAGACTCGACAGGGTCTTCTTGAACTCGTCGTAGGTGCCGTCGAAGAGGAAACGCAAGGTGCGGCCGCGCGAGGTGGTGTTGTCGATGACTTCGGCCACCAGTTCGTCGCCTTCGCCGAAGTAGAGTTTGTTGCCGATGCGGATCTTACGTGCCGGGTCGACGAGCACGTCCCACAGACGGCTCTCGTGGTCCAGCTCACGGAGCAGCAGCACTTCGATCTTGGCGCCGGTCTTTTCCTTCTCGCCGTAGAGCTTGGCGGGAAACACCTTGGTGTTGTTGATGACGAACACGTCGCCGTCTTTCGTATAGTCCACCAGGTCTTTGAAGATGCGGTGCTCGATTTTGCCAGTCCTGCGGTCGACGACCATCAGGCGGGCTTCGTCACGGTTCTGTGTAGGCTGCAGCGCGATGAGTTCGCTGGGCAGGTTGAATTTAAACTGTGATAGTTTCATTGTATGCTGTTTTTGTTGCTTTTCGTCCGAAACAAACTACAAAGATACGACAAAACCGAAATTTTGTCAAGTAAATTTTCTTAAAATGTTGATTGTCAGCTTTGTTTTTGCTCTTTTTCTTCTTGCTCTTTCTTCCAAGCCTTAAATGCTTCGCCCGTGTCAACAATGTGTTGTCTCAACTTTTCCAGCGGCCAGGCGTCTTCCACCTTGAAGTCACCGATGCGGGTGCGGCGCAGCGAGGTGAGGCAGGCGCCATTGCCCAAGGCCTTGCCGAAGTCGTTGGCGAGGCTGCGGATGTAGGTGCCTTTGCTGCAAGTCACTTCGAAATCGAGTTCTGGGAAGCGGTCGAGGTTGATTTTGAAGTCGTCGATGCGGACGTCGCGGGCTTTCAACTCGATTTCCTCGTCGGAGCGGGCATAGTCGAAGGCGCGTTTCCCCTTGATCTTGATGGCGGAATATTTGGGCGGGTATTGCTTGAGTTCGCCGATGAACTGCTGCCGCGCGGCCTCGATTTGCTCTGGTGTGATGCTGTCGGTGGGGAAGAAGGCTTCGGGTTCGCTCTCCAAGTCGAAAGTGGGGGTGGTCTGGCCGAGTAGGATGGTGCCTGTGTAGGTCTTTACCTGCGCCTGGTAGTTATCGATTTGCTTGGTCATCTTGCCTGTGCAAAGGATGAGCAGCCCCGTCGCCAAGGGGTCGAGGGTGCCGGCATGGCCGACCTTCAGCTTGCGGATGCCGTAGCAACGGTTGAGCAGGCTGCGGATGAAGTTGACTGTGTCGAATGACGTCCAGTCAAGGGGTTTATCGATGAGGATGACCTCGCCTTCTTCGAAATTGAACATTGTTTTTTGACTTCGGGACTTCGGGACACGAGACTTCGGGACAATGTTTCATGCGGGCTGAAAGTCTCGCGTCCCGTGTCTCGCAGTCTCGCGTCTATGATAACACATATGGTAACACAATAGTCAGCAGGCCCACAATGGCGCAATATACGGCGAACCAGATCAGCTTGCCTTTCTTCACCAGGTTGATCATCCACTTGCAGGCGAAGCAACCCGTGACGAAGGCGGCGATGAAGCCGATGAGGAGCACCCATGTGGGTGTCGAGACCGAGGCAACAGCATCGGCGGCTGGGAAAAACAGGTCTTTGGCATCCAAGAGGGCTTCACCGAGGATGGGCGGGATGACCATCAGGAAGGAGAACTGGGCGAGTTTTTCCTTTTTGTTGCCCAGCAGCAGTCCCGTGGCGATGGTGGAACCCGAACGCGACAGTCCGGGCAGCACGGCTACGGCTTGTGCGATACCGATGACAAAGGCATGCACGGGCGAGATGTGCTCTTTCTGGCGCGGCTTGGCGAAATAGGAGAAGGCCAACAACGAGGCTGTAACCAGCAGGCAGATGCCCACGACGAGCAGTCCGGAGCCGAACACTTCTTCCACCTTGTCCTTGAAGAAGAATCCCACAATCATCACGGGGATCATCGAGATGAGGATGTTGACGATGTATTTCGTGCCGTCGTTCCACTTGAACTTGAAGAGGTCCTTAAAGAGCCACACGATCTCTTTCCAGAGAATCAGGCATGTGCTCAACACCGTGGCGATGTGCACGATGATGGTGAAGTCCAAAGCTTTCTCGGGGTCGACACCAAACAAGTATTGGCCGATGGCCAAGTGACCGCTACTACTCACGGGAAGATATTCCGTCAGACCTTGGATGATACCTAATATTAATGCTTCTAACCAGTTCATAATGTGTTGTTTTTGTCATGAAATTCGATTAGGATGCGCCACCTACTCTATTGCCGTCATGGCGGAGGGACATCCGCCATCTCCTGCGCAAAAGGGATTTCCTTTATGCTTAGGAGATCGCGGATCAAGTCCGCGATGACGGTGTGTTGTTGGTTTCGTTTCCCATTTGTTTTTATTCTTTCCCTTTCCAGAATATTGCCACGATTTCCACGACAAAGCCTGCCAAGACCAAGATGGGGGCCAAGGTGATGCGTTTGAAGCTGAACATTTCTTCGTTGAACACATCGGGGTCGGTCGACCCGCCACCAATCATCAGGATGAAGCCCACGGCGATGAGGACGAGGCCAATGAGAACGAAGATGTAGTTCATTTTGCCGAAAGGCAATACTTTCTGGTTGTCATTCTCTATTGCTGTTTTCTTTGTTGGTTCTTTTGCCATATGATGAAGATTTAAGATTCATTATTAAAGATTAACCGGTATCAGGGACCCTATATATACAGTCGGTCGACATCGGCATGGAGGTATTTGCGCAAGGCGAGTCGGGTGGAGATGCCGCCGAGCAACATGCCTAAAATGATGATGCCAACGAAGATGCCAATGATGATCTTATAGTCTTGCACAAATATCAGTTCGGGAACACGTTTGGTAAGACCATAGAGCAGCAATGCCAAGAAAGCGTCGGCTAGCAAAGCCCCGAAGAAGCCTTGCAAGATGCCGCTGCGGATGAAAGGCCGACGGATGTAAGCCGGCGTGGCGCCTACGAGTTGCATACTGCGCACGAGGAAACGCTTGGAGTAGATGCTAAGGCGAATGGTATTGCGTATCAATGTGATGGCGATGATGAGTAGCACAAGGCTGGCTACCATCAGGGCTAGACCGATACGGTTCACGTTCTGGTTGATGAGGCCGACGAGCGACTTCTGGTAGTATATCTCTTTGACATTGGTGTTTTTAAGCAGTTGTGCTTGGATGGCGGCAATGCTGTCGTTGTTGGCATAGTCGGCCTTGAAGCGCACGTCGATGGAGGGGAGCAGCGGATTCTCCTCGTTGCCAAGCCATTGCAGGAAATCCTCGCCGAGGTCTTCGCTGAGGCGGCGGATGGCCTCTTCCTTGGTGATGTATTCCGTCGATTTCACGGCAGGCATGGCGTCAAGCTCTTTTTGCAACTGCAAGATTTTGTCTTCCTTCACATTGCTATTCATCACCACTTCGAAGCCGATGTTTTCCTTGAGGTGGTTAGAGAGCTTTTGGGCATGCATCATGAGCAGGGCGAACACGCCTAACAAGAAGAGTACTAGTGCGATACTCATCAGCGACATGAGATACGATCCTGCCACGCGGCGTTTATTTGAACTTCTCTCAGACATCTTCAGTGGTGTTGTTGTTTCTGACGAAAAAATGTTCTATCCCAAACAGTCGTTTTAGTAGCACTAATGAAAGCACCAATCCAATCACAATACTTCCAATCAGCAGGAAGAGGTGCTTCCAGATATGGCTTTTCACGTCTTCGGAAGGAACCAGCTCTTGGGAATAAACGTTGAAATTGTCAAAATATGGTGCAAAAATGAATTGATATATCGCATTGTTGACGATTTGCGCGGAATCAAAATCTTGTTTCTCGACATTGGCATAAAACTCACGGTAGTTTTCAAGTATGCCATCACAAGCTTCTTTTCTGTAAGAATACACATTTTTGGCATAGTAGGAGTCGCGCAATTCTAGGGAGATGGAGTCTTGAAGGGTGGGCGTGTTTTGCCAATGTTTAGTAATGTAGAACAGCTTCTTGTAGCGTTGCGAGAGCAAGCGTAGGCCGAATAGGATGGAGGCATTGTTTTTGCAAATCTGTGTATGCGATTCTTTGCCGAAGATGGAGCCGAGGTAGTATTGGTTGTCGCACAGGAAGTTGACCGAGTTACTCATGGCCTCGGTAAATGGCCCTCGTTCCCTAGAATAATAGGCGCCCACCGAGTCGACGATGGCTTTTCGGTCCAAATACTGGTCGGGGTCGGTGTATTCCAGCAAGTCGTAAAACACGTAGCCGCAGGTGTCGACAAACTGCACAAATTTGGGATAAATGGCTTCCGTCATCTGATAGCGGGCCAGTTTTTGGGTCTCGCGAGCGTTTTTGGTGTTGATGTCGTCTTGGATGGTGATGCCGATCCAAAGGGAGAGCAGCCCCACGACCGCGGTCGAGAAGATGGACCAGAAATGGATTTTGTTTTCAGGAGAGATGTCGATTCTATGTCGGGTGTGATTACTTGACATAGAATGTTTCCCCGTCGTTTTCTATCATGTAGCGATACTCTTCCTTGTCTGACTCGAGCAGCTCGTAGCGCCCGTCGTTGATTTTGACGAAGTTCTTGTTGTCGAAAGACTCGATCAGCAGTCCAGTCTCGTACCAGTCGTCATTAACATCATAGATGTTGACATTATAAGAGGCTTCGCTGGAGACCTCGGTGGTGCCAAAACTGGAATCATCACATTCTGTTTCTACATAATTTCCGTTGTTTGCACAACCAAACATGCAAAACACCATCAATAATAATAGGACTTTTTTCATTTTTAGATGAATTGGTTAGAAACTGCAAAGATATGAAAAATCCAAATATGGGGTGTGTTCTTAAAAGTTAGAGGGTCTTTCTGTAAGCGCGGCGGCGCATGAAGGGCACTGTCTTGTATTCACCGAAGAGCGACTGCACTTTGTAATTCTCTTCCAGTTGTGGATTCATGATGATGGTGTCGATGCCCCGCTTGATGCAATTCTCATGCAGGTATTTGAACAGCAAGACAGGCACGCCGCATTGTTGATATTCTGGCATGACGCCCATGATCAGGGCTTCCAAGGTGTCGTTTTTCTTCAGCGCCTTCAAGATGTTGATGAAGCCGAAGGGGAACAGCCGTCCTTTGGATTTCTTCACCGCCTTCGAGAGTGAGGGCACACAGAAGAGGAAACCCACGGGTTTGTCGTCGTCATTGACAGCCACGGCCACAAAGTCCTTGTCGAGGATGGGGACATAGGTCTTCAAGTAGGCGTCTATCTGTTTGTCGGTCAGGGGTGAAAAGCCATGCAGGGGTGCGAAGGCCTCGTTGTACATGTGGAAAATCTCCATCCCGTAGCGGTTCGACATCTCTTTCATGCTATGAGGTTGTACGACATGCACTTTGAACCGTTCCTCAATGAGGTTGGTGAACTGGAACATAGGTGGCAACTCCTTGCTCACTTCCAAGGTCCTTTGGGTCCAGTCGACATCTTTGGTGAAGCCCAGTCGTTCCAGCATGGTGCCATAATACGGGAAGTTATAGAGGCAGGTGAACGGGCTCAAATGCTCGAAGCCCTCCACCAGCAGGCCTTCCTTGTCCATGTCGGTAAAGCCCCAAGGGCCGCGCATCTCGGTGCGTCCGCGTTCCTTGCCCCATGAAGCCACCGTGTCGATGAGGGCGCGAAGCACTTCCTCGTCTTCGATGAAATCGAGCCAGCCGAAACGCACGAGATGTTGCTCGTCATCAGCTTTATGGTTGATGATGGCGGCCACACGGCCGACGATGTCATTGCCACGGTAGGCAAGGAAACGATCGGCCTCGCAGAAGTCGTAGGCGCCGTTCTTTTCAGGGTTGAAGGTGTCGTATTCGTCGCCTTCGAGGGCGGGCACCCAGTTTTCGCAATCCTTATAAAGATGCAGGGGGAAAGCCACAAACTGCTTCATCTGCTTGCGGCTTTCCACCTTGACGATGTTGACGTTCATAAATTAAAGTGTTGTGTGTGAACAGATATAGTCGAGCACCTCGCTGACGGTCGTAAACTTCGGGTTGCCTTCAAATTTGAATCCGAATTTGTTTTCGACAGCCAGACTCAACAGCAGGATGGTCAGCGAGTCGAGCCCGACATCGCGCACGAGTTGCGAGTCTTCGTTGACGGCCGACAGATCCATGGAGGGCTTGATCTGCTTCAGGATATCTTTCAATCCTTCGAATATGTCTTCTCTTTGCATGTTGCTTTATTGGTTACGTGAGACTTTCATGGCACCAGTGCGCTTGAAGTCTTCCTTGCGCACGGTGACTTTGCCGATCTGGTGTGTCGTGGGCAGCGTGGCGTTGACCTGGCCGACGAGTTCCTTGAAGTAGGCTTCCACCTCTTCCCAAGGCGTGTTGGCAAACTCGTCCATCCTGGGATAGATCTCGATGGCAATCACCTGACGGCCGTCCACCTCGTCTTCTTTGACCAGGCAGTCGCGCAGTTTGCTGTCCTTGTAGAACGGCTCTTCGATGCTCTCGGGGCTGACATTCTCGCCGTTGCCGAGGATGATGAGATTCTTGATGCGGCCTACGATATACATATAGCCTTCTTCGTCGAAGCGAACGAGGTCGCCCGTCTTGATCCAGCCGTCCTCGGTGAGGGTCTCGGCCGTCTTCTCGGGGTCGCCGTAATAGCCAAGGAACACATTGTCGCCGCGGAACCACAACTCACCGTCGACCACTTTGGCTTCCTGTTCAGGATAGAGTTTGCCGACCGAAGTGGGTTTTTCTTTCACGTCGATGTTGCCCGTGGTGAGGTTGGCACCTTCCGTCATGCCGTAGCCTTCGAAGAGTTGGATACCGATGGCATCGAACTCGGCGATGAGTTTCGGAGGTACGTTGGCTGCACCGGAGATGATGTATTTGAGCTGGCCACCGAGGTAACCGACACCATACATCTTGATAAGGCCCATCAGGATCTCGCAGATGCCGGGCACCGCCACCAAGTATGTAGGCTTGATCATCGGGAACTTTGACACCGTTTCCTTCACATTGCCTGCCGACACCCATTCAGCGCCTTTGTAAAGGGCCGACAGGGTGCTGGCTATCAGGCCGAAGACATGGCTGAGCGGCAGCACGGTGGCATAACGATGGCATCCGAATTGCTTGCCAGGGGCATAGCAGCCGTTGAGGGCACCACGCATGAGTGCTCTGTGGGGCAGCACAGCACCCTTGGGGGCACCTGTCGTACCGCCGGTGAAGAAGATGGCGGCGGGATCGTTTCTGTCGACCGCTACTGTTGGAGCGGTGTGGTCGGCGCAGTCGGTGATGGCGATGGTGGGGCAGGGCACACCTGCGACAGCTTCGGCGAAGTCTTTACCATAGGCCAACGCTTTCACGCCAAACTTCATGCAGCAGCCCACGATGGCTTGCGGGGGCAGTTGTGCAGGCAGGTTGATGGCCACAAAGCCACCCGATGTGACGGCGAGGAACATCTCGACGGCTTCAACGGTGGTGTTGTCCAAGATGGCCACCTTGTCGCCTTTTTGCAGGCCCATGTCGTTGAGCAGGGCACGCTTGCGGGCAATAATATCGCATACTTGTTTGTAATTCAGTTGGGCTACCGTGTCGGAGAGGCAGGGGAGGTCACCCCATTGTTGCTCAATCCAGGTCACAAATTCAGGAAGTGTGGGGATGAACTTCAACTGCGCGAGTTCTTCGGCAGCAAGCATACTGGGAAAATAGGTGTTATCTTTCATAGAAATAGAATATGAGGTTTATTGTTTTCAATTTCAAATAAGGCACAAAGGTAGTGAAAAATAAAGCCGATAAGCGTTTTTTGCCAAAAAACCTGGATTAAAGCAGGTTTTTCGTTGACAGCAAACCGCAGGCGGCGTCGATGTCTTGTCCGCGTGAGGCGCGGATGGTGGCGATGATGCCTTTCTCGTTCAAGGCGTCGCGGAACCAGGTCATTGTGGCGACATCGGGACTCTTCAGCGGGATGTTCGGCACCGCATGGTATCGAATGAGATTGAAGCGGCAACGGGTGCTTCCCAACAGTCGGGCAATCTCCTTGATGTGGTCCTTGCTGTGGTTGAGGTCCTTGAAGATGATGTACTCGAATGAAAGGCGGCGCTGTCCGTGCCAGTCATGCTGTCTTACGGCATGGATGACTTCCTTAATAGGATAGCTCTTCTCGACGGGCATCAGTTTGAGGCGCTCGTCGTGGAAAGGACTATGCATCGAGATGGCGAGGTTACATTTCGACTCTTCCAAAAAACGCTTTAGGTTAGGGATGAGGCCACAGGTCGACACGGTGATACGCGTCGGACTCCAGCCCATAGCCCATTCCTGCGTGAGGATGTCAAGGGAGCGCATCAGATTGTCGTAGTTGGCCAAAGGCTCTCCCATACCCATAAAGACGATATTGGTCAGCGTGTCAAACTCAGGGAGGCTGAGGATCTGGTTCATGATCTCGGCTACGGAGAGGTTCTTTTGGAAGCCTTGCTTGCCTGTGGCGCAAAAGAGGCAGTCCATCTGGCAGCCCACCTGGGTGGAGACGCAGAGCGTGGCCCGTTCACGATCGGGGATGTAAGCGGCTTCGACGAAATGCTCGCCAGCGGGGAAGAGGTATTTCTTTGTGCCGTCGGTCGAGACCTGCTCCTTGACGGGAGCTTTCAAACCAGTGTCATAATGTTCAGCCAACAGCGCGCGTGAAGCCTTGCTGAGGTTGGTCATATCGTCAATTGAGGCGCAGCGTTTGTTATAAATCCAGTCCACGAGCTGCTTGCCCGTAAATTTGGGCAGCTGCAGTTGCTCGACGAGCTCTTGGATTTCGGCAGGTGTCTTGCCTAAAAGTACATGTTTTTCTTCCATGCGGCAAAAATACGATATTTTTTTCTATTTTTGTGCTTTCATATCGAATCCAACCATGCAAGTCCTGAAATCCAACATACGCACTGATTCCGAGGAGTTCAAGCAGAACGAGAAGAATTTCCTCGCGTTAATGGCGCAATACCGCACTGCAATGGGCGAAGCCATGCAGGGCGGCGGCGAGGCGGCGGTGGCCAAGCACAAGAAACGCAACAAACTCCTTGCCCGCGAGCGCATAGACCTGCTCATCGACCCCAACACCCCCTTCCTCGAGCTCTCGCCGATGGCGGCCTATGGCACCTATAACAACGACTTTCCTTCGGCGGGCATCATCACGGGTATCGGTGTCATCCAAGGTCGTGAAGCCGTCATCGTGGCCAACGACGCCACCGTGAAAGGCGGCACTTATATGCAGTATACGGTGAAGAAACACCTTCGCGCACAAGAGATTGCCATGGAAAACCACCTCCCCTGCGTCTATATGGTCGACAGCGGCGGCGCCTTCTTGCCCGAACAGGACACGGTTTTTCCCGACCGCGACCACTTCGGGCGTTTCTTCTATAACCAAGCGCGTATGTCGGCAATGGGCATCCCACAGATTGCCATTGTGATGGGTATGTGTACGGCTGGTGGCGCCTATGTCCCGGCCATGAGCGACGAGACCATCATCGTTCGCAACCAAGGCACCATCTATTTAGGCGGTCCGCCATTGGTGAAGGCTGCCACGGGTGAGGTGGTCACCGCGGAAGAGTTGGGCGGCGGCGAGATGCACACCAGTATCTCGGGCGTGGCCGACCATCTGGCTGAGAACGATCAACATGCCTTGCAGATCTGCCGCAACATCTTTAAGACCCTGGAGAAGTCGCACCGACAGAAGTTAGACATGCTGCCCGTGGAGGCTCCTTTATATGACCCGCATGACCTCTATGGTCTTGCCCCCATCGACTTCCATAAGCTGGTTGACCCCCGTGAGATTATCGCAAGAATCGTTGACGGCAGCCGTTTCCAAGAGTTCAAGTCGCGCTATGCCACCACCCTTGTCTGTGGCTTTGCCCACTTGATGGGCTTCCCCGTAGGCATTATCGCCAACTATGGTGTGTTGTTCTCGGAATCAGCGTTAAAAGCCACGCATTTTATTGAACTTTGTTGCCAAAGAAACATCCCGTTGGTGTTCCTGCAGAACATCACTGGCTTCATGGTGGGCAAGCAGTACGAGCAGGGTGGCATCGCCAAGGACGGCGCGAAGATGGTCCATGCCGTCTCGAATGCCAATGTGCCCAAGTTCACCATCATCTTCGGCGGCTCATTTGGCGCTGGCAACTATGGCATGGCAGGTCGTGCCTATAGTCCGAGGTTGCTCTTCATGTGGCCTAACGCCAAGATCTCCGTCATGGGCGGCGAGCAGGCGGCGAGCGTCCTCGCCACGGTGAAGGAAGACCAGTACAAGTACAAGGGTTTGGAAGTCCCCACCGATGAAATCGCAAAATTGAAGAAAGAAATCCTTGCCAAATACGACTATGAAGGTTCGGCGTTCTATAGCACCGCCCGCCTCTGGGACGATGGCATCATCGACCCCGTCGACACGCGCAAGATCCTTGCTTTAGGCATCGCCGCTTCCTTGAACCAACCCTTCCCGCCGCAACAGTTTGGCGTGTTTAGGATGTAATTAACCTTTGCAAAACCCTACCTATGAAAAAAGCAGTATTGATTCTCTTTTGTCTGGCTCTTGGAGTGGTCTTTACCTCCTTTGCCAACCCAGTCACCGTAAAAAGCCCCGACGGACAACTGGAACTGAAATTCGAAGTCATCGGTGGCATCCCGCAGTATTCCCTTGATCGCGCGGGAAAACCTATCGTGTTACCTTCGAAGATGGGCTTCACCCTCGAATGGCGCGACGACCTCGCCCATGCTTTTGTACTGAAAGACACGAAATACAGCACTTTTGACGAGACTTGGGAACCCGTGTGGGGCGAAGAGGCGCAGATCCGCAACCACTACAATGAGATGCTCGTCACTTTGGAGCAACCCATAGGCAGCGTGGAGAGCATGGACCACTCGACCGAGAAAAAGGCCACGGTCATGAACATCCGTTTCCGTCTCTATGACGACGGACTCGGCTTCCGCTACGAGTTTCCGATGGAGAATGCCTTGGTCTATTTCTGGATCAAGGAAGAACTGACCGAGTTTGCCATGGCGGGCGACCACACCGCTTGGTGGATTCCTGGCGACTTGGATACGCAGGAATACAACTATACCGAGTCGAGGTTGTCGCAGATCCGTGCTTTATGGGATGGGAGCCACAAAGACGGTGGGTGGCCGTGGACGGCATTTTCGCCCACCGGTGTGCAGACCGCTTTGCAGATGAAGACCGACGATGGCCTATACCTCAACATCCATGAGGCGGCCACGCTTGACTTCCCCACCATGCATCTCGACCTCGATGACCAGAATATGGTGTTTCGCGCCTTCCTTTGTCCTGACGCCACGGGTTACAAAGGCCGCATCCAGGCCCCGTGTGTCACGCCTTGGCGTACGGTGATGGTTTGCACCTCGGCGACGGATGTCCTTGCCTCGCGCCTGATTCTCAACCTTAACGATCCTTGCGTTTTGGAGGATGTCTCTTGGATTCACCCCGTCAAGTACATGGGCGTGTGGTGGGAGATGATCTCGGGCAAGAGCACTTGGGCCTACACCAACGACTTCCCCTCTGTGAAGCTGGGTGAAACTGACTATGAACATGCCACCCCCAACGGCACGCATGGTGCCAACAACGCCAATGTGCGTCGATACATCGACTTCGCCGCCGCTAACGGCTTCGATGGCCTCCTTATCGAAGGCTGGAACATTGGCTGGGAAGACTGGTATGCCAAACAGAAAGACTTTGTCTTCGATTTCCTCACCCCTTATCCTGACTTTGACCTGCCAGCGTTAAACAAATATGCCCACGAGAAGGGTATCCGCCTCATCATGCACCACGAAAGCTCCGCTTCGACATTGAACTACGAGCGTTGGCTGGAGAAGGCCTACACCCTGATGAACCAATATGGCTACGATGCCGTGAAAGGCGGCTATGTGGGCACCATCATCCCCTTTGGCGAAGGCCACTATAGCCAACCCACCAACAACCACTACCATTATTGCATCACCGAGGCGGCCAAGCACCATATCATGGTGAATTCGCATGAGGCGGTCAGGCCTACGGGTCTCTGCCGCACTTGGCCCAATATGATTGGCAACGAGAGCGCTATGGGTACCGAGTTCCGCGAGCGCATCAACCCTGGGCATACCACCATTTTGCCGTTCACTCGCTTGCAAGGTGGCCCGATGGACTACACCCCCGGCATCTTTGAGACCGACATGGGCAAGATCGTGCCTTGGGGCGGAAAGATGCGCACCACCATCTGTAACCAGTTGGGCTTGTATGTGACCTTCTACTCGCCCTTGCAGATGGCCGCCGACTTCCCCGAGCATTACCAGCCCCACATGGACGCTTTCCAGTTCATCAAGGATGTGGCTGTTGACTGGGACAAGAGTCTGTATCTTATGGCCGAGCCAGGCGATTTTATTGTTACAGCTCGTCACCCCAAATTGTCGAGTCTGAACAAGGCCGCCGAAGGCGTAGGAAAACTTGCCGACGGCAAAAAGGGCGTGGTATCGAACGCTACCAAATTCGTCTATGCCTTGCCCGATGACGCTACGATAGAAGACCTATGGCATGCCACGCCGCACGATGTATGGTACGTAGGCGGCATCACCGATGAAAATGCCCGTGAGGTGGAGGTGAAGCTCGACTTCCTGAACCCTGGAGTGAAATACGAGGCTACCATCTACGCCGATGCCAAGGACGCTAGTGGCATCCCCGATGATCATTACAACGCCAAGGCCTATACCATCTCCAAGAAAACTGTGACTTCCAAGTCGACATTGAAGCTGCGCATGGCACCTTGCGGTGGCTTTGCCGTGTCGTTGAGAGCCCTGTAATAGTAATACCTGGAAAATTGAATCTTCAAGAATGAAAAGAATGAGCATAATACTATGTCTATTGGCAGCTTGGTTTGCCATGCCGTCGTGCAATTCCTCCGAACCGGCAACAGAAGTGAAAAAAGAGGATAATATCGTTATCGTGAGCGAAGGCGACACGCTTGATGTCATTCGTCCCGACACGGCAACAATCTATTCCGAAGTGGTGAATAAGAATAATTGTTTCATCCTCATCTCGAAGCCCGAATACCGCCTCTATGTGTGCGAGGTGGTGGACGGCGACACCATCAAACGCGTGCATTATCCCGTCTGTGTTGGTAAGGCCAAGGGCCAGAAGCAGAAGAAGGGCGACATGAAGACGCCGGAATGTACATTCGAGAAGCCGTTTAGTATCACGGAGATTGTCGATGCTTCCAAGTGGACACACGATTTCGGCGACGGCCGTGGCAGCATCCTATCCTACGGCAATTGGTTCATGCGCCTGAAGACGCCTGGTCATTCGGGCATAGGCATCCATGGCAGCACCAATAATGAAAGCTCTGTGCCAGGCCGCGGCAGCGAGGGATGCATCCGTTTGCGTGATGACGACTTGATTCAATTGAAAGAAAACTATGCCTTCGTCGGGATGCGGGTGGTCATCCTGCCCGATGAGGAATGACGACTTATTCAACAGGGCAGAAGAACTGCCAGTCTTCGAGATAGGTCCAGTTGTTGGTGGGAGTGCAGACGCTGAATTGCTTGTTGCCTCCTATCTTTTTCAAGCGTGAGAGTAACTCCCGGTTTTTGTCGAGATGCACCGAGAACTTACCGTTTTCGATGACGATATAGTCATAGTCCCAGCCGAGGGCGTTCTCAAGCCAGCCTTCTTCGTCCCACATCATCGTATAGCCTTTGCGTCCCATCTGGATGAAGGGACCGTTTTGTGCATAGCCGTAGAGGCAGAGAATCTTGGCATCGCGTGAGATGCCGAGCGAGTCAAGGATCTTGTCGGCGTCTTGGAAACGCTCGTATGAATAGAACCCGTCATACTCCATGGTACGCCGTTTTTCCTGCATGTTCATGGCGCCGCGAACCCAGAAGACGCATAAGACAGCGGCTGTCAAGGCAGCAAATGCCTTTGTCGATAGCAGCCTGAAATGGAATTGCCTCAACAGCAATGCCACGGCAAAAACGAAAGGCAGGAAGAAGGTGTCCAAGAGATAATAGTCATGGAAGGGCATTTGTTGCATCATGGCTACGGAAAACAGCAGGCAGCCGAAGACTTCGATGAGCGGCAACCACCAAAGGGATAGTGGAGCGTGGCTGTTGCTTGAAGAAGGTTGCGAGTGCTTGAAGGCTCTCTTCCGAATGAAGGCGATCACCACGGCGGCTATAGCCAAGGCAGCGAGGGCAAGGTATTGAAGCCGTTGGAAATAATGGAAAGTCCATTTGTGATAGGTGTCGGCAACGAGTTCCTTGAAGTCTTGCCAATCGTCGGGCGGTACCAGTTGGTTGAGGAAAATCGTACCGTGGAGGTTGCGCAGGTGTCGGTTCCAAAGGAAATAGGCCAAAAACAAGGCTGCCGAGATCAAGATGCTAGGTATTTTGTCGGGCAGCGTGCTCTCTTTGCGGATGACACGCAACAACTCAAAACAGAGGACGGCGATGAGTTCGATGGCGAAAGTGGTGCGCATCAGCATGGCTATTGTGAGGAAGGCGATGCCAAGATGGAAATGCCGTCGTTTTTGGTCTTCGTAATATCTCAAATAAAACCAGAGTCCGATGATACCCATCGAGAGGGCGGGGATGCTGGGGAGAAATCCGTTGCTGTAGTAGACGAAGACGGGTGAACACAAGGCCACGAAGGTGACAAACAGCGACTTGGTGAATTTCTTTGTCACCAGAAACGCGATTCTGTAAACAAACAACAAGCCGATGACAGCCCAAAGGAGCGTCCAAAGCCGGAACACCCAAGGCGAGGTGGTGCCGAACAATTTCATCAAGAGGGCAACGATGTACTCGTGAATGGGGAAGTCGGCCGAGGTGATGGTGGTGGCGGAGGGTTCTTGCCACCATCCGGGAAACTGTTTGTTGTAGATCATCGTCTCGGGATGGAACAGGTCGAAGCCGTTGTTGATGAAGCCCAAGGCAAGGGCATAATGGTCTTGTTCGGCCCAGGCATGGATGTGCGTGGGGTATTCATCCATGTAGTTGTGCTGAAGGAAAAACATAGCCAACCCGATGACAAGCAGTGGAATGGGAAGTAGAATCCGTGAGCGTTTCATGGTGGCGAGGTTTAGAGTTCCCAAGGATCGGCAAGATCGATGTCCCAGCCTGCCTTGAGGTCGAGGGCATCTTTGTATTCGATGACGGTTTCGGGAAGGGTGTGGCGATGGTAGTTGCCCGTGCTCCACTTGCCGTTGCCGTCGGTGTCGAGGATGGCGCGGAGCTTGTATTTGGCTGGCATCAGGAAATCGAACATCACCTCTTCTTTTTGGTTCACCAGTTGATCTTTAAGCACATTGCCGCTTTCATCGGTAAGTTGCACCACGACTTGTTTCATGTCCTTGGGCGGCACGATGGTGATGTAGATGTTGCCGTATTCGTCATCGTTAAGCACATGGAAATCCGCCTTGATGCGTTCGTTGGTGCGACCTCGAATGCCGAAAAACACCGAGTCAGGGACCTCAAAACCATATCTATAATCGGTGGAGATGGGGTTGGTGAGTCGGTATTTCAGGCCTTGTTCGTCGGCTTGCTCGAAGGCGAGGGTGTCGTAATAGATTAAGGTGTCGCACTGGAAGACGGAAGAGTCGCGCATCGCGTATCGGACGATGGGCTCGGAGAAGGTCAAAATCAGGTCCTCACCTGGGATGAGGCCGTCTCTGCCTTTCAGGTTATTGCGGACTTTCAAGGTCTCTGGTTTCTTGTTTCGAATCTTTTTGTCCTTGAATTTCAGACTGTAGCGTGTCGAGTCGTTGATCAAGGTGTCGTATTTCACCTGCACCCATAGGCTGTCCTTGACATTGGGTGTGAAGTACCACCAAACCGTGTCATAGGCAGCGGAATGCCTTGTGACGAGGTTGAAAGAGTCGGGTAGCATCTCGGGCGTCATGATGGCGGCATCCTGGGCGGGATGGCGGAACACGAAGCGCAGTAAGCCTTCTTCGATGAGTTTCTTTTCAAGAAGCATTTGCGTGGAGTCCACCTCGGTGAACATGTAAAGGGTGAGGTTCAAGGCGTTTTGGTCATACAGTGTTGTCGTTTCCGTCTCGAAAACGATAGAATCCTTGACTCTCGCAAGCGTATCCACCTGCATCGTCAGACTGTCATTTGCCATGGTATCTATCGCGGGTGGGACGGGTTTTTGCAAACACGATGCCTGCACCAATGTATCCAAAAAAGCCACTTCTTCGTTGGGTTGGTCGAAGTAGAGATTAGAGTTGACATCCTTAATGGCGAAGACCAGATACTTCTTGTCGGCGAGACCCGCAAGGCGGAAATTTCCTTCTTTATCGGTTTTGGTGATGTAGTTGGGCGCAACGGTCATCGGTAGTGAGTCGAGGTTGTCGCGGTCGCCGGCATAGAGTCCGACATAAGCGTTCTCGACGGGTTTCTTGTCTGCTGCATCCAAGACCTTTCCCGCAATGGCGAGTGTGTCGATATGGTCGCCTGTCGAGAAACTATAGACATAATCCTTGAACAGGTTGCCCTCGTGCAAGTCCTTGATGGCCGAGCCGAAATTGATGGTATAGGTGGTGTTGGGCGCCAAGTTTTCCTTGAATTTGACGACCACGGTCTTGTTCTTCAGCTTGATGTCGGGTTTCTCGCTCAAAGGGGGAGAGATGAGCACATTCTGGTTGGCATTCTCAAGGGTGATGTATTCGTCGAAGGTGATTTCGATTTTCTTTCCACTGAAGTTGATGCTTTGGTTGACGGGCACTGCCTCAACCACCCTAGGCGGTGTGTTGTCTTTCGGTCCACCTGTGGGCGCCACCGCATTGGCACACTGCTGGGCAAAGAAGGCCATGAGCAATAAACAAGCCGTAATGAGAATATGTTTCAGTCTTCGAATCACGGGGCAAAGATACAATTTTGTTGCTTTCTTGCATACCATTCCAAATGGTTTTGCTATTTTTGCAAGTTAATTCTTTAAAGAAATCATAAAAACAGAAATATTATGTACAGAACACATACTTGTGGCGAACTTCGTCTTGCCGACGCTGGCAAGGAAGTGACATTGGCAGGTTGGGTGCAGCGCACCCGCGACAAAGGCTCCCTCGTTTGGATTGACCTCCGTGACCGTTATGGCATCACCCAACTCTTCTTGGATGGCAGCAGCGACCCGAAACTCATCGAACAGGCCCGTACCTTCGGCCGTGAATTCGTGATTCAGGCCAAAGGTATCGTCATTGAACGTGAATCGAAAAACCCGAACATGCCTACGGGCGAAATTGAGCTGAAAGTCAGCGAGTTCAAACTGCTCAACAGTAGCAAGACGCCGCCCTTCACCATCGAAGATGTCAGCGACGGCGGCGATGACCTTCGCATGAAATACCGCTATTTGGACATCCGCCGTAACCCCGTTCGTCAGAACCTTGAGCTGCGCCACCGCATGGCGATGCTCGTGCGCAACTATTTGAGTAACCTCAACTTCCTCGAAATTGAGACCCCGATGCTCATCAAGAGCACGCCCGAGGGTGCCCGCGACTTCGTGGTGCCGAGCCGTATGAACCCTGGTGAGTTCTACGCTCTGCCGCAAAGTCCGCAGCAATACAAGCAGCTGCTGATGGTGGCTGGCATGGACCGCTACTTCCAAATCGTGCGTTGCTTCCGTGATGAGGACCTCCGCGCCGACCGTCAGCCCGAGTTCACGCAAATCGACTGCGAGATGTCGTTTGTGGAACAAGAGGATGTGCTGAACACCTTCGAAGGTCTGGCCAAGCACCTCTTCAAGGAGATGAAAGGCCTCGAATTTGGCCAATTCCCGCGCATGACTTGGCACGATGCCATGAAATATTACGGCTCCGACAAGCCTGACATCCGCTTCGGGATGAAGTTCGTGGAACTCAACGATGTTGCCAAGGGCAAGGGCTTTGGCCTCTTCGACAACGCCGATCTCGTGGTAGGTATCTGCGCCGAGGGCTGCTCGGAATATACCCGCAAACAACTCGATGCCCTCACCGAGTTCGTGAAGCGTCCGCAGGTGGGTGCTGGCGGCATGGTCTACATCAAATACAACACCGATGGCTCGTTCAAGTCGTCTGTCGATAAGTTCTACACGCCTGAAGACCTGAAAGTCATCGCCGACAAGTTCGGTGCCAAGCCCGGCGACCTGATGCTCATCCTTTGTGGCGAGGCCATGAAGACTCGCGTGCAGTTGAACGCTTTGCGTCTCGAAATGGGTAACCAACTCGGTCTCCGCAAGCCCAATGAATACGCTCCGCTGTGGGTCATCGACTTCCCGCTCTTGGAATGGGACGAGGAGACGCAACGCTATTATGCCATGCACCATCCTTTCACTGCACCGAAGCCCGAGGACGAGGCTTTGCTCGACGACCCGACGAAGTGGGGCGACATCCGTGCTAACGCCTACGACATCGTGATGAATGGTGTGGAGGTCGGTGGTGGCTCCATCCGTATCCACGACCGCACCTTGCAGAACAAGATGTTCCACACCCTTGGCTTCACAGACGAGAAGGCACAGGAGCAGTTTGGCTTCCTGATGGGTGCCTTCGAGTATGGCGCTCCGCCTCACGCTGGTCTGGCCTTCGGCTTCGACCGTCTCTGCTCTTTGTTCGGTGGTGCCGACAGCATCCGCGACTTCATCGCCTTCCCGAAGAACAACGCTGGCCGCGATGTGATGAGTGGATCGCCTGCCCCGATTGCCCAAGAGCAGCTGGATGAGCTGCAGATTGCTTTGAATTTGAAATGATTAGAATTTAATTGTAGAGACGGTGCATGCACCGTCTCTACATAATCCAGGACAGGATACAAAACAATTAATAATATGAAAATGAGATATTTGAAGTCCATTGTGATGGTAGCATTTCTGTCAATGGCAGTCTTGTTGGTCTTTGATTCTTGCTCGACAAGCAAAAAGACAACCACCCGAAAAGGTGATGCAAGCGTTGCCACAAATGCCCCCGATTATAAAAGAATAAAGAAAGAAATCAACACAAAAGGAAGCGAGTTTTATTATCCTGAATTGTTGAGACGCTTTGAAGCAGCGGATACCACATTGACCGTCGAGCAGTTGCACTATTTTTATTATGGAACGGCCACTCGATCTGATTATAGCCCATACAAGACCTCTAACTACGATGCTTTACACAAGGCGTTAGAAAAGGAAAACCCTGAGGAGAAAGACTGGAAAGAAGCCGCACAGGTCATTGACGAACAGTTGAAGACCGACCCGACGAATATTAGGTTTCACTTGTACAAACACATTGTCTACGATAATTTGTATGGTCCGGAGTCAGAAAAGACCTTTGGTGCATATAAACAGGTAGTAATGCTTCTTTCGGCGGTGACCTCCACGGGCGACGGTCGCTCGAAAGAAACGGCGTTTCATGTGATCTGCGTCGCTGACGAGTATGGAATTATGGATGTTTTGGGTTTGTCGCCCAAGATGCAGTCGTTGGTTCATGGTGACCACGGACAGTCTTATGATGTAATGGAATTGGAGGAGAATGAATATGGGTTGGAATCCATGTATTTCAATATTACTGTTAGCATGCAAGCACTGGACAAGATGTTTGGCTATTGACATTACAATCTGATGAAATATATGGTGTTACAGCAACTCAACGAATAATTGAATAGAAATTGATAAACCTTAATACAATACAATGAGAAAAACGAAAGCCTTCCTTATTGTCCTTCTGACAACACTTTTATTCGGTTCTTGTTCGACCGACAAAACCTTGGTTTCGAAAGGCTCGAAACTCGACAAATACGAATATGCCTCCATCGTTCAAGCCAGGAATTCTTTTGGCACGGTGAACGACATTGAAATCGAGCCGGGCATCTATGATGCCGTGGAGTCCACACGCCTCCAGATGGTTGGCGAACGACGTATCCAAGACCTTACTGAAGAACAGAAAGAGAAGCTGATATTGGTGAAATACACGGCTACCTCCACCCCAGATGAGTCCGTCATCAGCATTAGTTTCGAGGATTATATGACGGGTAAGGTGGTGGCCTCGTGCCGCGCTTCCAACCGTTTTGCGCTCACACGCCAAAGAGATGTGGACAGAGCCATCAAGAAACTGCGTAGCCGCATCACGTCAATTTGGAAATGACGACATCTGCCAAGTGAGTTTAAAACATCGTTTTTCGAAACACGAAGTTTATTCATCGTAGATAATCTTAAACAACTAAATATGAAAAGACTACTAGTTCTAACCGGTGGCGGCGATTGCCCAGGCTTGAATGCCGTGATTCGCGCCATCGTCAAGAGAGCCGCCCAAGAGAAAGATTGGGAAGTGCTCGGTAGCATACAAGCCTACAACGGCATCTTGTGGGAACCCACCGAGGTCGTTAGGCTGACGCCAGAGGTGGTGCGCGGCATCCACTTCCGTGGCGGCACCATCATTGAGACCACCAACAAGGGCGGCCCGTTCAACTGGCCCGTTAAAAATGCCGACGGCACCTGGACTTCGGTCGACCGCTCTGATGAGATGCTTCGCAAGCTGCAATATATGGGCATCGACGCGGTCATCAGCATCGGCGGCGACGGCTCGCAGCGCATCTCGCAGAAACTCTACGAGAAAGGCTTAAACATCATCGGCGTGCCCAAGACCATCGACAACGACCTCTCGTCGACGGAATGCACCTTCGGCTTCCAGACCGCCGTGCAGATTGCCACCGAGGCTGTCGACAAACTCGTCACCACGGCCGCTTCGCACAACCGCGTGTTCGTACTCGAAGTGATGGGTCGCGATGCGGGTTGGATTGCCTTGCACAGCGCCATTGCGGGTGGGGCAGAGGTGTGCCTCTTGCCCGAGTTCCCCTACGACATCCAAGTGGTGAAAGAACGCCTGGAGCAGCGCTTCGACCATGACCGTGGCTTCGCCGTGGTGGTGGCTTCGGAAGGCGCGCGTCCCAAAGACGGACAGCAGGTGTATGAGATCAGCACGGAGGTGGGTTACGAGAACAAGAAACTGGGCGGCATCGGTCGCCGGTTCATCGAGGAGATGAAGGCGGCAGGCTTCACCCACGACATGCGTGAAACCACCTTGGGTCACCTGCAGCGTGGTGGTGTGCCGATTGCCTACGACCGTGTCTTGTCAGCCGAGTTTGGCGTGAAGGCCTTCGAGATGGTGCTCAACGGACAGTTCGGTCAGATGGTGGCATACCATCATCCCGACCTGGTGGCGGTGTCGCTCAAGGAAGCCATCTCCAAGCCCAACCTCGTCACCATCGACAGCGACTTGGTGAACACGGCGAGAGGGTTGAATATCTCGTTGGGTATCTGATCATAGTGAGAACGCATCCATGGCGAAGAACAAGTTTTATGTAGTGTGGGTAGGTCATAACCCTGGTGTTTATGACCGATGGGATGCCTGTCGGAAGGAGATCGAGGGGGTCAAGGGGGCCAAATACAAGGGGTTCCCTGACCGCACGAGTGCCGAGACCGCTTTCCGTGAGGGCCCCGACAACTACTGGGGCAAGGATGTGGCACCCACCGTCGACCTTTCGAAGGCCAAGGAACAGCCCGTCAGCCCTGCCATAGCGGTGGATGCTGCCTGTGCCGGCAACCCGGGCAAGATGGAGTATCAAGGTGTTTTCGTTGACTTCGGCGTGCAGCCAGCCAACGCTTACAACCTGTTCAAGAGCCCGGTCTTCGAGAATGGCACCAATAACATCGGAGAGTTTTTGGCCATTGTCCATGCCCTCGCCTTGCAGAAGAAAAACGGATGGAATTATCCCATTTATAGCGACTCCTACAATGCGCAACTTTGGGTCAAGCAGAAGAAATGCAAGACCAAGTTGCAGCCTAACGCCAAGAATGCCTATCTCTTCGAACTTGTCGTCCGTGCTGAAAAATGGCTCAATGAAAACGCCATCGAGGTGCCTGTGCTGAAGTGGAAGACTGAAATTTGGGGTGAAATTCCCGCCGATTTCGGCAGGAAATAAACTAAATATTTCCTGCCGACTTTGGTAGGAAATGAAATAAATAGTACTTTTACCGCCTGAAACGCGAAGCGTTCAACGGAGTTAAATACACGATACAAGATGCTGAAATACGACTCGTTTTATTTCCAATGTCCGCATTGCCAAGCCTGGCTCGAAGGTCGCAACCTGAAGGCCGAGCTGGTGAATGAGGCTATCTTGTATTCCGACGGCAAGGTGCTCAACGACAATCTGATTACCACGCCGCAAAAGATGATTATGTGCCCTTCGTGTGGACATAGCTTTTGGGTGGAGCATCCCGAGGAGCCTTTCATCACCTACGAGAAACCCGAGGCCGAGATCTATTCATGGAACACATGGCGTTTCTTTGGCATCAATTTCTCCGACAACAGGGGAAAGATGGCTTTGGTCAACCACTACAAGACCTTCTTGAAGAAGAGCCACTACGACCCCAAGAAGGAGATTTATTTGCGCCGCTTCCTGTGGTGGGCCTATAACGACTTGCACCGTAACCACCAGCATGTGCGTCTGAAATATTTCCTCAACGGTTTCATGAGTTATGGGGTGTGGCGTTGCAACCGTCGGATGATTATTGAGGGCGAAAAGTTGTTCATCAGGAACTACAAAGACTTCACTGAAAACTTGAAGAGGCTTTTGGCCTTGTTGGAGAAGCACCCCGACGAGCAGATTGACCTTGAGCTTCCCGAGATCTATAGGGAGTTGAGGCAGTTCGACAAGGCGAAGGAGTTGCTCGAGCAGGTGGGCAGTCGTACGCACTTCACCAACGAAATGCTGCGCCATTCCAAGTGGAAAGACGCACGCGTGTTTATGGTAACAGGATAAAAGAAAGAGGGTGACCAAAAAGTGGTCATCCTCTTCTTTTTATTCGGAGGGGGATACGAGTCTGTTGTCAAATATTCGATTCTCAGACAGGGTTCCAGACCTTTTTAGTCACCCTCTTTTCGTAGTTATTGAATCAATCCTTTTCCCAATCGATCAGGAACAGGTCGTTGACCCAGATCTCCGTGGTGGAATGCCGCTGGCCTTTGTCGTCGGTCCACTCATTGTTGTGGAGGCTGCCATCGATGGCGATGCGCTTGCCTTTCTTCACATTCTTCTCGACGCGGTCGGCCACAGGGCCCCATGCCACGATGGGGAACCATTGCGTGTCGGTGACCCACTCTCCGTTAGCGTTTTTGCGGCTCTCGTTTACCGCGATGCGGAAACGGGCGATTTTGCTGTTGTTGAAGGTTTTCATTTCAGGTTCTGCACCCGGGCGGCCAATCAGCATGACCGAATTTCTCATTGTACTCATGATTGTGTGTGTTTAATGGTTATTTAATTAGGTGAATAGTTGTTTTGTTTTTGATGTGGAACTTCGGCGAGACGGCCCTTCGACAGGCTCAGGGACCTTGTCCCGTAGTCCCGCAGTCTCGTGTCCGACATTATGCGGTTTGTTCTTTATCCCAATCCAGGAGGATGAAATTATTGAGATGGATCTCTGTCGACAGATGGCGTTGGCCGCTCTTGTCGGTCCATTCGTTGTTGCGCAAGGCGCCGTCGATGGCAATCTGCTTTCCTTTCTTTATTACTCGTGCGACGCGTTCGGCGGTCTTGTCCCAAGCCACTACAGAGAACCACTGTGTGACTTTCACTGGTTCGTTCTTTGCATTGCGGCGCGTTTCGTTCACGGCGAGGTTGAAGCGTGTGACGATGCGGTTGCCATTGAAGGTTCTCGTTTCAGGTTCTGCACCCGGGCGGCCAATCAGCATGACCGAATTTCTCATTGTACTCATGATTGTGTGTGTTTAGTAATTAATGAATAAGTTGTTTTAAGTTGTGTCGTTAACCGGTTGTCGAGTTTGTCATACCATCGGTTTGACGATGCAAAGTAACAACACTTGTCAAGACTAAGCCGTTGATTAAACGTTTGTAGTCGACTGTAAACGTTTGTTGTCGTTTGCTGTCGGATATATAGTTGAATTACAATAAGATATGTTTTTGCTTTCCAATTCAACTTTTTTCACTTTTTTTGACGATTTGCGGAGTTTTACTATCTTTGCACCCCTTAATCAAGAATGAAATGACAGCATTACCCAAGGAATATGCCACCCGAAAAGGGCTTTTTTATCATGTCTTCGGCGTCCCGCTCTTTGTTTTCGGGATGCTGTTGTTGTTTTCCCCCACCAGTTTCGACCGTTTTTCCATTCCGTTTTCGCGCTATTCGTTCCATGTGACGATGGTTTTGTGCATTGTCCTCGTCCTGATGGCGATATCGCGCTCGATGTTCTTGATATTCAATCGAAAACGGACGTCTATACCCTGGGGTAAGAGTTTGATGCTTTGTGCTTTGGAGGTGGTTTTGGTATCGGGTTTCAGTGCACTCTATTTTTGGCTGATGTCAGGCAAGGCCGAGGCCTATTTTTGGTTCTTTGGCTTGTCGCTCGTCTGTTTCTTTGTGCTGATGCTTGTTCCATATGTAGTTATTGATTTGTATTTCATGTTGTTGGCCAAGGATGACTTGATTTCTAATAAATCGCGGGATGCCGCCAAAGAGAAGATACGCTTTATGGACGAGCGCGACAACCTCAAACTCGTGGTGGCCGCCGAGTCGGTGCTCTATGTGCAGTCTGACGAAAACTATGTGAAGGTGTGTTATTTGGAAGATGGTGAGATCAAGTTCTGCAGCATCCGCAATACGATGAAACGGGTGGAGGAGACATGCGTGAAAGGTGGCCTCATCCGTTGTCATCGTTCCTATTTCGTCAACAGTGCGAGGGTGCAGTCGTTGCAGAAGGACAAGGAATTCACTTACGCCATGCTCGATGTGGCCAACGCAAGTCGTGTGCCTGTGAGCAAGAACTATTACGACCAACTTGCGGCACTTATGTAACTGATAAAAACCCATACCAATGGCAAAAGACTTGAAACCCCATATCGGCATCTTTGGTCGCAGGAATTGCGGCAAGAGTAGTTTGATCAATTTGCTCACGGGACAAGACAT
The DNA here is from genome assembly GCA_017395365.1 of Bacteroidales bacterium. Classification (GTDB taxonomy): domain Bacteria; phylum Bacteroidota; class Bacteroidia; order Bacteroidales; family F082; genus Limimorpha. The sequence goes on along the minus strand of JAFPUN010000017.1, from coordinate 45,190 downwards.
CGCTATCGTGAGCGACACGGCGGGTACCACTACTGACCCCGTCAAGAAAAGTATCGAGATATTTGGCGTTGGGCCTTGCGTGCTTATCGACACTGCTGGCATCGACGACGTGGGAACCTTGGGACAGCAGCGCGTGGAGAAGACGATGAAGGTGTTGGAGGAGATAGACTGCGCCGTTTTGGTCATCACGGAGAACAATTTCGGCGACCCCGAAAAGCGTCTCATCGCCCGTATGAAGGAGCTGGCGGTACCGTTTTTCGTCGTCCACAACAAGTCTGACCAAGAGTCGCTCCTGGCCGTAGTGAAGGCGATGATTGAGCAGAACTATGATACTAAAGTGTTGAACTATAGTGTGGTAAAGGATGTGGATATTGCTCCGCTCATTGAACTCCTTAAACAGACCATCCCCGAGAGTGCCTATCAGAAAGCATCGTTGCTGGGCGGTATCATCCAACCTAACGAGGTGGTTGTGTTGGTCTGCCCCGTCGACTCCGAAGCCCCCGAAGGTCGTTTGATTTTGCCCCAGGTGATGGCCATTCGTGATGTGTTGGACAACGAATGCATCTGCGTTGTGCTGAAGGAGACCCACCTACAACAATACCTTGAAACGATGCCCAAGCCTGCCTTGGTGGTCACTGACAGTCAGGTGTTCGGTCAGGTGAGCAAAATCGTCCCTCAAGACATTCCCCTAACCAGCTTCAGCATCGTCATGGCACGCCTGCGCGGCGACTTCGATAATTATGTGAAAGGCACGCCATATCTCTCACAACTGAAGGACGGCGACACGGTCTTGTTGCTTGAATCCTGCACCCATCACAGCACTTGTGAAGACATCGGTAGGGTGAAGTTGCCCCGCATGATTCTGAAATACACAGGAAAAGACATCCATTTCGAGTATGTGGCGGGTCTGTCGCCCATCGCCAATCCCGAAAAATATGCCATGGCCATCCAATGCGGCGGTTGTATGAGTACGCGCAAGCAACTCCTCAACCGCACTAATCTCTTTGTCAACCAAGGCATCCCGATCAGTAACTACGGCATGGCATTGGCCTATATGAATGGGATTTTTGCGCGGGTGATGGAACCGTTTTGTAAATAAGTGCTTTTATTTTCTGTCTCTTCTCCAATACGTGCCTTCATATCTTCAAGGAAAGCGTGCGAATAGTATTGGAAGAAATTGAAATGCATGGAGAGTGAGATACGAAGCAACAAGTCGCCGTCAAGTGAAGGCTTGTTGAAGATCTTGTAGACATGGTTGCGGGTGCAGCCTATCTCATGCGAGAGCCAGCCCACGCTGCGCTTGTCGGCCTTGAGTCGCGCTTGGATGATATGTCCGATGTGAATGTTGCTTGTTGCGTTTTCCATCTGCTCACGTAATCGAATAGCGCAAAAGTAGCCCTTAACAGACCTTCATTTTTCATCCATTTCATCCATTTGCATTTTCTTTCGATTCTTAACATGAAAATGCTTACTTTTGCCCAAAATAAACGAAACCATGTTATCCCTTCCCATCATAGCAATGATCAAGAAGAAGTCGGGGCTCGACTTCAGCAATGCCAAGGATTTCGAGGTGTTGTCAGGGTCGTTTCCAGCCAGCGACCGTTTGGGAGTCAATACACTGAAACGGCTGATGGGCTATGCCAAGTCGCCCATCGCGCCACGCAAAGCCACCCTTGACGCTTTGGCGCATTATCTCGGTTCGTCTTCATGGGAGGCGCTGACAGGTGCCCAACCTGTTGAGAGTGACTGGATGGAGAAGGCTTTCTTTGCCGACGAGATTCGCGAAGGCACAACGGTGGAGGCATCATGGCTACCCAACCGGCATATCGCTTTGCTGTGTATCGGTGAAAACAAATTCCGCGTGACAGAGAGCTTGAACGGCAAATTGCTTGTCAACGATGAAGTGACCATCCTTAGTTTTCGTTTGGAGTATCCTTTGCAGGTGTACCAAGTCATCCGCAATGGCGAGATTGTACGCGATGCTGCGGGCAATGAGTTGGGTTATGTGGCTGGACGCCAAAACGGATTGACTGAACTATTCATCAAGGAGGCTGCCTAATGAGCGATTCCGATTTCATCAATCCTGTACAACACAATCAAGATGAAGTGTTGTTTGATAGTGGTGGCACCTGTGATTGCTACCGTCTCGTCAAGGACAACCGCGTCTATTGCGTCAAACGGCCCAAGAAGGACATGCGCTCTTCTGAGGCTTACATGAGTTTGTTCCGCAAGGAGTTTGAACTTGGCATAGAGTTGGAGCATCCCAACATTGTGCGTTATTTTGCCTACGATGAGGACGAACAAGGTCCTTTCATCCGTATGGATTACATTGATGGCGACAGCCTTGAGGCTTTTGTGGCCCAGCATCCTGACTATTTCAAAGAGAAAGGGCACAGGAAACAATTCTGCGACGAGTTGTTTTCGGCTTTGTCCTATCTTCACGACAAGAAGATGCTACATCTCGACCTTAAGCCCAGTAACATACTCATCACCAACAAAGGCCATCATGTAAAGCTTATTGATTTAGGTTTCGGTTGGAGCGAGAGTTATCTTCATGATGTAGGTTTCACTCGTGAGTATTGTGCGCCAGAACAGCAGTTCGCCAAGACCGAGTCGTTTGGTCCCGCCACCGACATCTATGCCTTGGGCAAGATTTTGCAGCGTTTCGGTTTGGCCAAGAATTCTATAACGCAACGTTGTCTGAAGGAAGATCCAAGAGCGCGTTACCAAAGCGTAGAAGCTTTGCGAAAAGCCATGCAACGTAGCGAAACGATAAGAATTTCCTCGAGAGTGGGGCTGGGTTTGGCTGCTGTGCTGCTGATAGGAGCCATCGTTTGGCTGGTAGGTTTCAGGGAAGAGCCCTTGCCGCCCCGACCACCAGCGCCCGAAGGAGCCATCAACGGGCTGTTCACCATCAACGAGGCGGGCGACCAGGTGTATTTCTCGAAGGGCAACCTGCAATACAAGCCCTCGATCAACACATGGCGATTTGCCGAAAACCAGTTTGACTATATTGGCGGCGACAATGCCAACCACGGTTCTGCTGAGAAGTGCGTAAATTGGTTGGATTTGTTTGCCTGGGGTACCAGTGGGCGTGATCATGGAGCGATATGTTATCAGCCGTGGTGCAGTCGCAACGTTTTTGAAGACGAGGCTTGGCAATATAACGCCTATGGCGTTGACACGCTGAACCTATTTGATGGCGATGGCCAGGCCGACTGGGGCTGCAATGCCATCAGCAATGGCGGCAACGAAGAAAACGTATGGCGTACTTTGACCATCGAGGAATGGGATTACATCCTTGAGAAGCGGACTACCGCCACGGGTATCCGTTTTGCGAAGGCAGCTGTTGATGGCGTTTGGGGATTGTTGTTGTTGCCTGACGATTGGGACAGCACCTATTGTTCACTACGGAAATATAACGACGACGATGTCGACTACACCCCCAACAATCTCACCGAGCCTTTCTGGACAGAGAAGGCAGAGGCCCAAGGGGCGGTGTTTCTGCCGGCGGCAGGCATCCGCGACTTCGGTTACGTGGGGTTGGTGGGCAAATACGGTCTGTATTGGTCGTCTTCCTGCCTCAACCCCAAAGAAGCCTTGGGCATCTACTTCAGCAACAGCTTCTTCTATCATTCCATCACCACCGACAAATGCAGCGGTCGTAGTGTGAGGTTGGTGAGGGATAAATAAGATTCGGGCGAAATCCAATCGAATACAGGTCGGTTTCGCCCGATAGGGTTCACTTCTCGAAATGCTGGTAGGCTTTTGCGGTGCGGCAGTGGCCGCCCCCAACGATCTCCAACTCTACAGGCACTTCCATGTCTTAGGCAGGCAAGATAACTGTCTGGAACATCCTTGATTTGGTCGAAAGTCTTGTTCTTTCCGTCCACTTCAAACAAATGCCTGCGATTGACGAAAAAAGACTTTCCATAGTCTAAAAAATGATTGAAAAAAGACTTTGCATAGTCTAAATCATGAGATGTTATGATTCCCTCAACGGTAAGACAGCCTTATCTTTCACGCAAAGTAACATTTTTTATCGTTTGTGCGAATTATGACGAATTTCTGTTGGTTATGATGAAAAACGGGATTGAAAGTATTATTATCGAAAAATCTTTGGGGATTGATAGTATTTTTCGATAAAAAACTTCGGGGATTGATAGTATTTATTTTCCAATAATTTGTGTAATACAAAGATTATTAGTAATTTTGCAGCGTATTTCAAATAAAGAATCCAATGGACTACATTTTTCAACGGAAAATTTACCAGCAGATGCTTGATTGGAAAGAGCAGAACCACGGAAGGACCGCCCTCTTGGTGGAAGGTGCTCGACGCATCGGCAAGTCGACGGTTGTGGAACAATTCGCCAAGCAAGAATACAAGTCGTATATCCTTGTCGATTTCAACAAGGTATCGGAGAAAATAAAGAGCCTGTTCGACGACCTGGTGGATTTGGACTATATTTTCCTATACCTACAAAATGCCTATCGCACCACGTTGCGCCAGCGCGAGTCCGTTATCATCTTTGACGAAGTGCAACAATGCCCGAAGGCACGACAAGCCATCAAATACTTGGTGCAAGACGGCAGGTATGATTACATTGAAACAGGTTCGCTCATCAGCATACGCCAAAACACCGACGGCATCACCATTCCCAGCGAGGAAGACAGGATAGAGATGTTTCCGATGGATTACGAGGAATTCTGTTGGGCCATGGGCGACACGGCTACCGTCCCACTTTTGAGGCAGCTATTGGACAAAAAAGCCTCGCTCGGTGCCGACATGAACCGCCAGCACATGCGCAGCCTCAGGCTGTATATGCTTGTAGGTGGTATGCCGCAAGCGGTGAGCGAATATTTGGGCACGAAAAACCTGCGGGCGGTTGATTCCATGAAACGCAAAATCATAAAGCTCTACATTGACGATTTCCGCAAGATTGACAAGACGGGGAAAATAGGGAGACTCTTCAGTTCCATACCATCGATGCTTTCGCGTGGGGTATCGCGGTTCTATCCGACATCCATTGTCAAAGGTGTGAAAACGGAGAAGATGGAGGAATATCTGATTGCCTTGGAGGAAAGCAAGACGGTCAATTTCGCATTCCACGTCACCGATCCTCAAGTAGGCTTGCCTTTGAGCGAAGACAGAAGCCGATTCAAGTTGTATGTGGGCGACACGGGACTGATGGTTACATTGGCTTTTTGGGACAAAAGTTTCACCGAAAACATCCTATACGACAAACTGCTTGCCGACCGCCTGCCCGCCAATCTTGGCTATGTGTATGAGAACCTTGTGGCACAGATGCTTCGCAGCGCAGGTAACGAACTTTACTACTACACATGGCCCAAAGACGACAGGCATAACTACGAGGTGGATTTCCTGCTTTCGCGAGAAGCAAAGCTATGCCCATTGGAAGTGAAATCGGGAAGCTATAGCTCCCATGCTTCGTTGGACGCTTTCTGCCAAAAGTTCCCATCACGGATCGGAGAGCGCTACCTCATCTACACCAAAGAGCTTCGCAAGGATGACAACACCTTGCTTGTACCAGCTTACATGGCAGGATTGTTGTGACGCCATGATGGCTTATTTGGGGTAAAAACGGGCGAAATCTTCCCAAAACAGGTTGGTTTCGCCCACGTGGGTTCACTTCTCGAAATGCTGGTAGTCCTTCACGCTGCGCCAGTGGCCGCCCCAGCGAAAGCCAAACGAGGTAAAGACCTCCTTGCAGAAGTCATCCTCATCGATTTTGTGAGAGAAATCCTTGCTTCTATCCACATAATCTCCTGCTGTTGATGGCTGGATGGCGGTTGTTGTCAGTCCCCAGTCTCAATTATGAGTGTTTTGTTTTCGCTTGATGTGTAAAGGTATCCGTAGCCAGGCTTTAGCTGGCTTAGAGTACCTTGCCACCCATCGGAGGTAAATATGGCGAAGCCTTCATTTTGTGATATGATTTTGTCGCCCACGCTAGCAGTAATGCTAATGGCATCGCTGATGACTGTGGGTTGTGCTCCCATGAAGCCGAACCAGTTGACCCCAGGCTCTATGTCGACCGTGACAGAGCTCATTGGCATGCCGCTCAGGCTAAATGTGCATGCTGCGTTGGTTAGGATCCTATACATGGCGCCAGCTGTAGCCTCGCCACTGACTGGCCCCTGCTTAGATTGAATAGACACGAACGCGTTTCCAATAGCGTCCTCAACAGCCTCTATGCTGGTGGACACGGTTGGAGCCCACCAGTTCCATCCTTGGGCAAGAAGAGAGGTCTGTGTTGTCGCTACACTTACGAAATTGAACTCACAAGGCTCAAGCCATTCGCCATAACCATCCTCGGTGAAGACTACGCTTTCCGGTGGCGTTAGCTCGAGCTCCTTCCCTTGGCTATGGTCATAGAGCCTGAAACTCAACTGATGGCCATTTTCACCATACACATTCACGTCGGCAATGTAACGATGCGTGATGAAGAAGTCGGCTGCAATGGCCGATCCACGACATTCGTCGCCGCAGAAAATGCCCAACTCCAACTGGTCAGAGTATTGCTCGACATCGTCGATTAAGATGACACCTCGAATCGTTGTGGATTGCGAATACCATCCTTCAGGAATGGGTGTCCAATGGTTGGTAATTTCGGCAGAAGATGAAGTAAAATTAAACACGCAAGGGTCGAGCCATTGACCATAACCATCTTCGGTAAAGACTACGCCTTCTGGAGGCGTAAGCTGAAGCTCCTTCTCTTGGCTATGATCATAGAGCCTGAAGCTCAACTGATGGCCGTTTTCTCCATATACGTTTACGTCGGCAATAAAACGGTGTGTGATGAAAAATTCCGCAGCAATGGCCGAGCCACGACATTCGTCACCGCAGAAAATGCCTAGTTCCAACTGATCAGAATACTGTTCGATGCCATTAATTAGGACGACTCCCCGAATCGTTGTGGACTGCGAATACCATCCTTCAGGTATCGGTGTCCAATGGTTGGCTAGTAACATACCACTGGTCAGGCAGGCAACCAATAATATGATGATTCTTTTCATTTCTCCTTAATATTTAATCAGTTTGTTTGTAACGATTTCGTTATTGGTTACTATACGAAGCAGATAGGTTCCGTTGGCACAATCATTCAAATCAATCTGCATTCTGTCACCTTTCATCTCCTTTGCAATAACCACCTGTCCGTAAACATCAGCGACCTCTATCTTGCGAATGTCCGAGCCTTCAATATTGAAGACATCGTTTGAAGGATTGGGATAAACAGAAACGTGTTGGAGTTGTTGGTCGCTTGTCCCAAATGTGCCAAAATGAAGCGTGGTGGGATTGGTTAATGAACCAACCAAACCGTCGCTGGTGTAAGTTATGCTCTCTTGGGAATAACTCTCTGTTTGCCCATCGGACAACACAAAACCAATCGGCTCCTCGGTATCTCCAAAAACAAGAAGGAAAGCCACATAGCGGTCCAAAGCTTCCACATACATCAGCCTGACACTGCCACGGCATTCGTTTCCAACAAATGCAGCTAACTCGAAATCATCGGAGCGCAATTCTTCGTCGTTTATTTCAACAACGGCGGTAATAAGCATATTGTTGGCGTAATTGTCAACCATAGGCTCAAACAGACTGCTCTCCGCAACTGCTTTGGCCTCCCCGTTGCGACCACTTTGGAATGTAAGTGTCTTAGAAGAACTACTGTTTGACTTGTACATATAACCCTGGCCGGGCTCTAAGGTGGTCAATGTACCGTACCACAAGTTGTATTCGCCAGTCGAAAGGTAAGTAGTTGAGCCACCGCGTCCTTTGATGACGTCGTTAGCTTCAGGCGTGAAGCCGCTCATGGCCGTCTCAACACTCAGGCTTTGGCTACTGGGGAATCCAATCCAGTTCCATCCGCTATTGATGGTGATAGGATGATCGCCCAAATCAGCAGCATCACCGACAACTGTGGCACTACAAGCTGAATTGGTGCGAATCTTGTACATTTGTTCGTTGTTGATGCTATTGAGCGACCCATACCAATACACGTTGCCTTCATACTCAATTCGGTCGACGCTTGCATTCTTGCCTTGGATGCGTATGCCAGAGGCACCTAGGCTGTTTTCAAGCATTTCCAGACCGTTGATGCCTTCTTGTTCGATGAAAGTACTCCACCAATTCCAGCCTTCAACGAGTGAACGGCTATGCACATATTGGAAATGAGCCACATAAGAGGCTGCTTCTGCCACTGTGAAACTGAATGTTGGATTGGTGGAAACCTCAACATCGTTCAGTGTCCAATAAGCAAATTGATACCCCTCATTGGCTGTTGCAGTTAAAGTGCAAGGGGCTCCAATCGCGTAATTTCCTTCACCAGTAACAACGCCAGCGTCTTCAGGGTCGACAGTTGCACTTATTTCAACCAAAGAAGTGAAGTTCAAAGCAAGAGGATCCATCCACTCGCCGTAGCCATCTTCAGTAAAGATAACACTTGCAGGAGGAGTATAATTAAGTTCTGTGCCCAGGCTGTGGTCGTACAATCTAAAACTTAACTGATGGCCGTTCTCACCATACACATTCACGTCGGCAATAAATCGATGTGTGATGAAAAATTCCGCAGCAATGGCCGAGCCACGGCATTCGTCACCACAGAAGATACCTAATTCCAATTGATTGGAAAATTGTTCGACACCATTGAAAAGGATAACGCCTTTGATGGTGGTGGATTGTGAATATAATCCTTCGGGTACTGGAGTCCAGTGATTGGTGATGGTTCCCTGTATCTCAAAGTTAGCAATGTAGGTGGCAGCCTCCATAACCGTAAAAGTATAGGTAGCGTTGGAGCTAACCACAGCATCGTTCTTCATCCAATTAACGAATGTGTAGCCTTCATTTGCTGCAGCTGTCAATGTGCACGAAGAACCTTCTTCATAACTACCTGCACCTGTCACCGTACCGCCATTAGTAGGATTGGCCGTTGCCGTAATGATATAGGTGTTTGCCTGATTGGAAACGAAGTTCGCCTGCAAACTCCTGTCACTATTCACAGTAAAGGAATAATGGGTTTCTGTCGATACCTGATTGCCGTTCTCTGTCCAATTCACAAAGGTGAATCCTTCGATGGCCATGGCGATAAGCGTACAAGTGGTGCCATCACCATATGTGCCTGCGCCCTGCACCGTGCCACTCTCGGCAGGGTTAACTGTGGCAGCAATGGTGTAGGTGGTTTCTGAAGAATAAGCATTGATATTGGTCAAGTCTCCGTGATTGGGTACTCTGAAGCCTCTTGTCGGCCCTTCGTCGTCCATCGTTTCGCGCATGTTGACCATGTGATTTCGGCCATGCACTGGCTCAAAAGTGAGCGTACCACCCGCTGAAGCCATCACCAAGAAGCCTTCGCCAGGATGAATGGGATCGGCAGTCGTATATGCCACTAAACCACCACCATCATTGATCCTGTAATAGGTCGTCAACGGGGTGCCGTTGAGCTTCACATCGCCAATAATGAGATTGCTCGTGTATGGGTTGCCAACAAGGGTATAGCCTGCCAATGGGCTGCCTTCGTAGGTCACAGGCACACTGAAATCGGCATTGGAAGCGTTGATTTGGCCTGCAAAGGCTACCGTTTGTTGCGCCTGGTTGGCATACAGATAGCCTTGGGTTGGCTCAAGCAGCGAGAACCCGTTGTCGCTTATCTTCTCGTTCATCCAATGATGAGAGGGCTCGTCATAATAAAATAGGTCATAGGTCCCAGTGGCGATTGTGCTGGTTTCTGTGCCTTCATAAATGGGCGTACCCAAAACAAACCAATTATCGGTCTCGGCACTGTAGCCATTGATATTGCGCTGCACGGTTCCGTATGCATTGCTGATGGGATTCACGAGCTGAGCACCATCAGTGATGACCAATTGCGAAGGTTGCAAGGTGCCTATACCATAGGTGGTGGTCAAGGTCTGGCCACTGTTGATTGTCAAGGCATCATTCAGGTTTAAGACATATAGGTGAAGCACTTCGGCGAGCATATCCATATGGCAGTTGCTATTGACGCACACCACGTCATTGGCGGTGGGCAATTCGAATGCATACCAGTTCTGGGTGTCGGACCATGAGTCGTTGCTAAGTTGGTCGAACACAAACTGCTCCTTATAATTGGTAAACGAACTCCACCCCGTGGCGGCTTGGTAGGCAGGAATCATCGCATAGGGCACATGCACTGGGATGGTGTAGGTCATGTTGTTGAATGAGGTGCTCTCTGCCGTTGGAGGTGTCGGGAACTCGGAAATCAGGTTCGAGAAGGCACTGCAGTTTCTGAATGCGTATGCGCCTATTGACGACACCGAACGACCTATAATCAAGGCACCCGTAAATCCTGTGCAATCGGCAAAGGTGTACTGGTTGATGGTGGAGATGCCACTGCCGATGACCAACGAGCCATCGAAACCGTGGCAATCGTAGAAGGCATATTCGCCCACCGAAGTCACAGCATTGGGCAACACCAAGTCACCGACGATGCTGCTGCATTCATAGAATGACTGTACACCAATGCTTGTTAGGACATTTGGAAACAATAGCTTGTTGCTGATGTTGGAGCTACCTTTGAAGGCATAGTCGGGGATGGTTTGCACATGTTTACCGATATGTAAAGAAAGTATCGACGGTACTCCCGAAGCATTGATGTTGGAGCTGAAAACTGAATAGTATACATAGGGCGAGGCCGTCGTTCCAGCGCCGGTGCGGGTGTACATTTGAGTGCAGTTCACGGCATTGTAGTTGACGGTTTGCAACAAAGGACAATACCAAAATGCATATTCCCCGATGACCGTAACGCCTTCACCGATAGTCAAAAGCGGACTCCTGAAACCGAAGAAGGCGTATGTGCCGATATAAGTGGTGGCGTTAGGGATGATGATGTCGCTTGTGGCATTGACACTGTTGCGGAAGGCATAGTCGGGAATCCTCGTCACATTTTCGCCAATGCTTAAAGTGATGATGGGCGTTTGGCCGCCATCGGTTGTGCCACTATTGAACACGGAATACTGTGAATTGGTGTTCATCGAAGTGCAATTCGTTGCATTGAAATGTACCGTCTGAATTGCTGGACAATTCCAAAAAGCGCTGCCTCCGATAGTAGTCATGCCTTCGCCAATAGTCAGTTCTGCCAAGTTGCTACAACCATAGAAGGCAGATCCTCCGAGAGAAGAGAGGGCGTTGTGTAGGTTCAAATGACCGCTGAAACCGCTGCAATCTTCAAAAGCGTTGTTGGCGATGGTCAAGACAGAATTGGGGATGACCAAAGTGCCGTTCAGACCACTGCAACCGTGGAAAGTGTATTGCTCAATCTGGCTCAACGAATTGCTCAAGGTCAGCATGCCGTCAAAACCACTGCAGTCATAGAAAGCGTATTGTCCGATGGTGTTCACAGTGTTGGGTATCAGCAACGAACCTGTCAGACTGCTACAGTTGTAGAAAGCGTATTGCCCGATGTTGGTCAAACCGTTGGGTAATGGTAATTCGTTGTCGATACTAGGGCTGTTGCAGAATGCAAAGTCAGGGATGTTGGTCACATTATTGCCAATTGTCAGTGCCGTGATGGGTGTTGTCCCTCCATTGCTCGTCCCACTGTTGAAGACGGAATAGGAACCAGCCGTATTCATCGTTGTGCAGTTCACCGCATTAAAGTTGACCGTGGCTAACGCTGGGCAGCTCCAGAAAGAATAGTCTCCAACTGAAGCAACACTTTCCCCAATCGTCAAGGCGGTGATGTCTTCACATCCATAAAATGCATATTGTCCGATGGTTTGTGTTGTGTTCGGAATGGGCAAGTCCCCTGTGAAGCCACCACTATGGAAAGCATATTGGCCTATATTCAACAAGCCTTCGGGAAGAACAAGATTATGCACAGCATTGGGACTATTTTTGAAAGCGTAATCTGGAATTTTGGTCACATTAGCTCCAATATTCAGCGTTGTGATGGGAGTTGCATTGCCAGCTGTTGTGTCACTGTTGAAAACCGAGCTGTAAACATACGGCGAGGAGGAAGTCCCTGAGCCAGTTTTTGTGTACATCGTTGTACAATTCACTGCATTGAAATTGACCGTGACCATCAATGGGCAGTTCCAGAAGGCTTGTTGCCCGATGCTGGTTGTCCCTTCGCCTATGGTGAGCGATGGGACGTGTGTACACCCTGTGAAAGCATAATTGCCCACCGTTAATACCGAATTAGGCAAGTTTATTGTCGTCTGAAGTGCCGAGCAGCCATAAAAGGCATAATCTCCTATGGTCTGAAGGCCTTCGCCTTGTATAATCATCTGCACCATGCTGTTGCAATTGTAGAAAGCATAGTTGCCAATCTCGTTGACCGAAACAGGGATGACCAAGCGCTGATAGATGTTCTCAGCATCCTTGAAGGCATAATTGGGAATGTGTTGCACGCTGCTCCCAATGGTGACACGCGCCAATGCTGGTGCACCGCCCGATGCATCGCTCGAAAACACGGAATAATACACATAAGGTGAGGACGTGGTGCCCGAACCGGTACGAGTATACATCACGTCGCAATTGATGGCATTGTAATTCACCGTTTCCAAGTTGGGGCAGTTCCAAAAGGCTTGTGGGCCAACATATGTGATATTTTCTCCGATGGTGACTTGGGTGATTCCCGAACAGCCATAGAAAGCATGGTCTTTTATTTGTCTGACGGTATAGGTGATTCCCTGATAATCTACCGTTTCGGGAATTATGACATGCCCAGTGGGCTGCTCAAAGCCTTCCCAAGGTGCCAACGCCGAACTACCAGGGTAGGCAACTGTCACCTCGTGCGTCACCATATCCAGCAGTTCGTAATACAATGTCTGGCCAGTTGAATTGCTGGTGAAATTAGCATCATTGACTTCGATGTAATTGGTGAACTCATGCCAACCAGAAGCATTTTGGTAGGCACTCAAACTCTCGGCAGGAACATAGACGGGAATGCTTTTGTTTACGTTATAAAATGTGCTATAGCTTGGATATGTATAACTATAATAGACCGTTGGAGGCGTTAGACGCAATGAAACAATTTCTGTCAAGCCGCTGCAATCACGGAAAGCCCTATTACCTATTGAAGTCACAGAGTTTCCAATAGTCGCCAATGTCAAGCCGCTGCAACCATTGAAAGCATCATCACCTATCGAAGTCACAGAACTTCCAATAGTCACCGAGGTCAGTACGCTACAATTCTGGAAGGCTGAGCCACCTAATGATGTCACGGAGTTCGGGATAATCACCGAGGTCAAACTGCTACAACCGCTGAAAGCAGAATCTCCAATTGAAGTCACGGAGTTCGGAATGTTTACAGAGGTCAGTCCTCCGCAATTTTGAAAAACAGAGTTGCTTATCGAAGTCAAGGAATTCGGTATATCCACAGAGGTTAAGTTACTGCAGTTGCCGAAAGCAGAACTGCCAATTGACGTCACAGAATTTGGGATGGTCAACAAACCACTCAGGCCAGTACAACCATAAAAGGCATTGCCGCCGATTGTTCTAACGGAGTTCGGGATGGTGATAGAAGTGATTCCTGTACACTCACTAGCATAGCTATAATAGTAGTCCCAACTATAACCACTAGTGATTGTAAAAGATGCGCCACCTCCAAAAGCATGTGCAGAGATAGAGGTCACCGTATAACAAACACCATTATACTCCACATTTTCTGGTATTACGACTTCGCCACTTGGTTTAGCATAATTGTACCAATAATAAATTGTATAGTAATGATAACTGCTATTGCTACCAGAAGCCATTTCCCTATAATTAGGATAGGTTAAAGATACTTCTCTAGCACTATTGTCAGTTATTGTAAAATAGAGCGTTTGTCCGCTAGGTGCAACAGCAGAAAAGTCATAAGCAAAAGTCCTAGTAATTCCAGCCATGCAGAGCAGGAGGAAGAGGATAGTCCGAAACAATCCTTTGTTTTGTAGGTTATTTATTTTCATCACATTTTATTTTTAATTGATCATTATAAGCATTGTTCCCATGGCCATTCAATAGGCCTAAACTGTAAGGCTACTTTTAAGTAATTGCGCGCTATGGTAATTATTTCTTCATCATTTGATGAAACCATATTCAATTGATCAATGCTTCTTTGGATTTCGTTCAATTCCTCATCAGTGAAATACTTGTCTCCTACATTAATTTCAAATCCATTCAGATTAATCTTATTTGGTGAAATGACATATAGCCTATTCAATTCAGCCTCAATTAATAAATCGAGTTTGCTGAGTGCACTTTTCTTGATTTCATTTCTTTCAACGGTGCTTAATTGTTTTGTTTCCATTTGTTTCTAGATTTTAGACGTACCTTTTCTTTAACTCATTGATAAAGAGATTTAATCTGTTGTTTATTCGTTTCCCGGCTTCTTTATCTCGCATTTTCAAAGCATCTTTTGCGGTTTTTTCTAAATACTGAATGCAATCATCAAATGTGTTTCCTTTAACTTTATCTATGTCAAAATGTTTCAAAATATCAATTTTGATTTGCAAAAACATTTGAGTGAGTTCCAACAAACGATCTTCTTCATCCGTCATTATCGAAGTTGAAGCAACCTTGATTTGTTCCAAAACCACTATCGCCATCCTTACTGGTTCCATCCTCTCATTGTTTTTTTCTTTGAAAAAAGAAGCGAGATAGTTGCAGGCTAAATCATCAAATTGGCTTAGTTCTTGCTTTTCATTTACGCTTTCCATGTTTTTATTGATTTACTTGTTAGTACTTAATTTGTTCGTAGCAGTATATGCTGTAATAGGTGTGGGGCTCTCATTTTCGGACACTAATGAATTTTTCTCTATAAAAGTATCATATACCTCTTTTACCATATTCAGCAATTCTTCGACATTCAATCGCTTGATTGAACTATCTGAGTCTTCATGAAGTACCAAGCAACCTTCCTCAAATTCTGCATTATGCGTTAATCCACACCTGAAGTTTTGATAGAAATCATCCACAAAGCATTGTTCATCCGTATATCCACAATTGTTCTCCAAATCTTTGATGAAAAGATTGAACACTTGTCTGAAATGATCATTTACCTTGCCTCGTTCTTTATGAATATGTTTTTGGTCATAAGAGGTAAAAGAGCCTTTATTATCCTTATGGCAATAATATGCACCTATGGCATCCAATACCGAAGCGAGAAGAATGACAGCGGAGTTGCCATAGCAGCTATCACCACCTTCTTTTCTCGAAGTCTTAATGGCGTGTTCTGCCAATTCAATGTTTTCTCGCATAGCATCTATTACAAGTTGGTCTCTTTTGTTACTTTCCATATTCTCAAAATATTCTATTGACAACTATTGCATGCCACGCTGCAAAATTACAAAAAAAATCCATACAAACAAATTAATTATTTGATTATCAACACTTTAATTATCCAAATTGAATACAGAAACTGTATCCAAAATGGATAATTCGAGATAAAAATGGATGAAGTGGATGGGGAAATCCTGAAAAAAAACGGCAAGAAACTATAACAACGACGTCATATACAGTGGCAGGTAGGTGATTTTGCCTTCCTCCTTGTAATCGGCTGAATGTAAGACGTACGGCGTTGAGAGGTAAGGACTGTACTTGTTGATGCACTTCGTCAGCGAGGAAAGGCTGTAGCCTGCTCCCGACTTCACTTCGATGGGAGAGATGTTGTGCCGTGAGGTGATTTGCGGCTTCCTGACCAAGAAATCAATTTCCATTCTTTCCTCGGCATCATCACGAGAAGCGTTGCTGTAAAAATATAGTTTGTGTCCAGCTGCCGCCAACATCTGCGCCACGATGTTTTCCACCAGCATACCTTTATTAATCTCTAATTTGTCCAACAAGAGTTTTTGGTATAAGTTGTTGTCCATCAACTCGTTTTCGTCAAAAGCATGGGAAACCAACAGCCCCGTGTCGGCAAAATAGCACTTTACTCGCATATTGTCCAATTTCAGCCCCATACCCACATTCGGCTCGGTGGCGGCAAAGCAAAGATTTACCACACGAGCCTCGTCTAGCCATACGAAACTTGACTCGTAGCTGCGGAACTTGGCATTTTTATCTATATCCGCCAAACGGAATTTCTTTTCATGGCGCTGAAGTTCAGCAGGGATGGTGTCGAAAATGCTTTTCACCTTCTTTTCAAGGCGGTCAGCATGTTTTTCGATGTCCTGACGATACAGGTCGAGGATCATGCGTTTTTCCCTGTCGACCTTGCGGAAATCGCGATGTTCGACAAAGTTCTTCACCACTTGAGGCATTCCGCCAATCAGCAAGTATTTGCGGAAATAATCCATCGCCTTGGCATGGACGGGGCCAAGTGGCCGTTTCTTTTCAAAGCAGTTTTTGACGAAAGGCATCATCATCTCGTCGCCCAAAGCCCAAAGAAATTCCTCGAAATCCATAGGATACATCTTGATGCGCCTCTCTTCCGATGGAATCAGTATGTCCTTGACATTCTTGTTGATGGAAACCAACGAGCCAGTCTCGATGTAATCATAACGCCCGTCGGCCACCAAATGCTTGATGGCCGCCCGCGCTTGCGGATACTCTTGAACCTCGTCGAACACAATCAAGGAGTTGCGCTCATGCAAGGTCACATGAAAGTGCAACTGGAGCTGAAGAAACAACTCTTCGCGGTCATGCAGATAGTTGTCGAAGATGTGGCGCAATGGCTGCGACATGTCGCTGAAATCCACAAAAATGGCCGATTTATACTCTTTGGCAAACTCACGGGCGATATAACTCTTTCCAACACGCCGTGCACCGTCAAGCAGAATGGCCACACGGCCTTGGTCTTCCGCCTTCCATTTCAATAACTTATCGTAAACTTTTCGTCTCATAACGGCTGCAAAGATATAACTTTTGCACCTTTTCAAGCAATTTTTTCTATACTTTTTGCACCTTTTCAAGGAGGTTTTCTATCAAAATTTACACCTTTTCAAGACGTTCTTGTACTGCTTTGTACTATCTGCAAAAAGTAGACTGCACTTCAATTTCCTCCAGTATTATTCGGAGGAAGTGGTGGCGGCGTTGAAAGAAAGGATGGGCAATAATGACGATCAATTCCTTTTTCTATAGTATTGTCCATCGCCATCCGACAGCCTGTGGCCGGACTCGATATTAATCGTCGAAGAGAAACTTTCGCCCGTCAACTTATAGGACAATACATTGCCATTGACTTGGTAGGTCCCGTATTTATAGGTTCCATCAGGCTTAAGTTCGGAGCATCTTCCTGAGGTGCCATCGCCTTCAAAGTTCATCACCACCTTGCCATAGGCACCCATGTCACAATCCCAGGTGCCGACAATCCAGCTGTAATCCCCATAGTTGGAAGTGGTTGTGGTATTGGAAGTGGTGTTGGTGTTTTTGGGGGTCATGTCGGGCATGGTTATGGTGTTGTCGTTCGAAGAGGGCGTGGTGTTGGAAGTTCCACCACCTCCGTGATTCAACAGTCCTCCTCCACAGGTTTTCAATAGGTAGTAGGCGACGAATGCAACAACTAAAATAACGATAATCCTTCTGAGGCATCCGCTGTTATTTGTTGGCGTTTTTTGCGTTTTTTTTGCGTTTGGTTGACATTTGGAAAGTTGATGAGTCCCATATCTGTTTGATTTTATTGGTTGTTGCTGCAAAGATACAATAAAAAGCAAATAATCAATGGATAACCATCATTTATTCTCATTTCCTCCTCTCGAAATGCTGGTAGTCCTTCAAGCTGCGCCAGCGGCCGCCCCAACGGAAACCATGCGATTCAAAAGTCTTTTTGCAGAAATCGTTATCATCGATTTTATGTGGGAAGTCCTTGCTTCGGTCCGCAAAGTCGGTGGCCGTGGAAGGGCGGATGCGTGAGCCTCTTACGCAAGGGTTCTGCAAGGGATTGATGTCGACGGCCATCCCAAAGGCATGACGGGATAGTCTCCAGGAACCAGCGATGGTGCGGTAGTTGAAACAGGAGCTGTTGTTGGCTTGCATGGAAGCCTCGTCGGAAGCGTCGAAGTCGTCCACCAGCCGGATGCTGTAGATGGGATAGGCCTCCATAAACAATGTCTTGAAGATACACAACAGGTCATGGGCGATGGCCTTGTTGCACACCATCTCGCCTTGTTGGATGTGATTGTCGAAGTCGTAATAATAGAGGGTGAGATAACGGAGGTCGTCATAGCCTATGTTGGCCTTGTCCTTCATTGACTTGCCTTGCATCCGGGCTCTCACTTCCTCGGGAATGGGTTGGGAGGCGAATACATAGCCATGATAACATAGGGTGTCTTCGGCTTGGAAGGCGACCGGGGCGACCGCTTCCTCTACGGAAATGGTGTCTTGCACCTCGGTGGTCGCTGGTTCTCCGGTCTGGCTTTGGGTATTGCTACCGCAAGAGACCATGAGGCCAAAACACAACAAGAGAAAAACTGTATGGCAAAAGTTTTTCATAGGTTTATTGTCGAGTCTCCTCCAAATAGGCCAATAGTCCTTTGCAACCTTCAAAGACATCTATCCAAGTGGCCTCAAAATCACCTGTGTACCAAGGGTCGGCGACATCACTAGGTCTGTGAGTATAGTCCATTAATAGGCTGATTTTGTGGTCGGTATCATCGCCAAACATCCGCTTCAGGTTGCGGAGGTTGTTGCGGTCCATGGCGATGATGTAGTCATAATAGGCATAGTCCTGCCGCGTCATTTGGCGGGCGGTCTTGCCCTCGCAGCCAATGCCGTGTTCGGCCAACTTGCGCCGCGCTGGCGGATAGACGGGATTGCCGATTTCCTCGGTTGAGGTCGCCGCAGATTGTATCTCATATTGGTCACTCAAACCCGCCTCTGCGACGAGGTGTTTCATCACAAACTCGGCCATGGGACTTCGGCAGATGTTGCCGTGGCAGATGAAGAGGATTTTTGTCATGTTGAAATATTGTTGACGCGAGACTTCGGGACACGAGACTACGGGACTATCCTCTCGCTTCTAGACTCGCGTCCGAATAACCGCGCAAAGTTAGTAAAGATTTGTTTTTGTAACGTAACAATGTCTGTTTCTAATAGTTTTGCCGCAGTCTCATAGACCTTTTCGACTCCGATTTCCGCCATGTCGGTTTCAAGGAATAGATAATCCAAATCAATGAATTTGAAGGATTTATGGATCTTTCTTTCAGGATGCAACAGGCTTTCGCCTACGGAAAGATAAATCCCCTGCCCGATGAGTTGCTTTATGTCTTGCTCCGTACCGCTGAAGCCGTGGACAATCCAAGGCTGTTGGGCTTTGCGCTTCTTCCGCAAGGTGATGATTTCGTTATGGCTGCGTACATCATGAAGAATCATCGGTTTTTGCAAGACATCCGAGAGCTCGATTTGTCGCTCAAAAAGTTCGATTTGTCTTTCAAAACTAGCCTTGTGCATCTTGTCCAAACCTGCTTCGCCAAGGGCAAGAACTTGTGGCAACTTCAGTTTCTCTTCAAGGGTTTGCAATGCTTTTTCTGCTTGAAAATCAGCATCATCCAATGCCCAAGGATGGATGCCGTAACTGTAAAAACCCTGCTTGGGGCAAGGTGATTCCAAATTCAAATTGATGATTTGAAGAAGGCTTTCGCTGGATTCTTCCGTGTGCGTATGAATATCAATGAATTTCAATTCCATAAGCGGCACTTATATCTCAAAATCTATATCCAACACCAGCCATAATCATATAGCCAAATTCATTGACTAACCAAGGAAACTTTTGAAAAGGATCCGGCATTAGTTTGTCATCGTTTCCAATGATTTGGGTCGCGTTAAATCCAATCTTCTCAAAAAGATAAAACGATTTCCAAATATCAACCTTGAAGCCTACTCCTATGGTGTTTTGTAACCAAAGAAAAGGCCCAAAAGATTCAGTATATTCTTCAATAGGAATGTAACTCCCATCGTTGGCATTATAAGTCCATCCGTAGCCATGGTTTCTTGTGGTTGAATAAGCGGCTTGAAGCTCATAAAACACAAAAGGTTTCAAATGGTTGAGACAAGGAAGGAAATACCAATTGTAGCCCAGTTGCGCTCCGAAATGTTGGGCAAAATTTGAGGCATACATTCGTCTAAAATATATGCTCTCTTGGTCGTCAGGCATAGCTAGCCTGTTGATATGGATGCGAAGTCCGACCTCGATTTCATGGTTTTGATGAATGGTCCTCGAATAGCCGACAATAACCCCCTCTCGAAGCGTCGATGTGTTGAAACTAATCTTTGCCGCATTTTGTGCGAACGAACAACAAGTCACCAATAAAGAAACGAATAATGCTATTGCTTTTTTTGACATGGTTTAAGGCTTTGTTTTATAGTCAAATTCAGATGCTTTTCTTGAATTGTAAACGGCAAGTGGAAAGATTTATTATTTTTGCGGCTTGTTTGTGAAACCGGTCTATGGGATTGAATAAGACAACGCTTACGGGGCACCTCGCTTGTTTTGGTGCCTACTGCATCTTCGGGTTCAACATCGTTTGCTGCAAGAACATCTCCAACGCGCATGTGATGACCCCCATGGACTTGCTATGTTTCCGTGCGGCGGGCGCCACGCTGTTGTTTTGGATTCTCTCACTGTTCATGCCCAAGGAAAAAGTACCGCTGAACGACCAGTGGAAGATCTTCATAGCCTCTATGCTGGGTCTGTTCCTCACCCAATGGAGTTTCCTGAAGGCCATCACCATGACGACCTCCATCGACACGAGCATCACCAACACCTGCACCCCCATCCTGACCATGATTGTGGCGGCCATCGTTTTGAAGGAGCCCATCACCTTCAAGAAAGTGGGCGGCATTTTGGTGAGTCTGGCAGGTGTGTTGATCTTGGTTTTCAACTCGGTGGGACTGGGCGGCGGTGCTTCCGAAACCAAGCCCTTGGGCATCGTCCTCGTGGTCGTCAACGGCCTGACCTTCGCCCTTTATCTCGGCATTTTCCGCCCGCTCATCTCGAGATACAATGTGGTCACCTTCATGAAGTGGATGTTTCTGTTCACCATGCTGGTGACCGTGCCCTTCAATGTCAAAAACTTGATACACATTCCTTTCGGACAGATTGAGAGTCGTGTGGCGTGGCAAGTGGCTTTCGTGGTGTTTTTCGCCACCTTCGTCGCGTATTTCCTCATCCCCATCGGGCAGAAGCGCTTGCGACCCACCTTGGTCAGCATGTACAATTATGTACAGCCTATCATCGCCACCATCATCAGCATCATCATAGGTTTGGACCACTTCACATGGAAGAAGGGGATAGCGATGATACTTGTTTTCACGGGCGTTTGGATCGTCAACCAGAGTAGGGCGGCGGCACCGCAGAAACAATAATTTGGCAAAATCCTCTCATTTTCTGAAATTTTGCTATCTTTGCAGAAATTAAATCCAACTATGGCTTCCACTGGCACCAATGTCTTCCAAATTGAACCTTTAAAATGAACAGTAATGAACCCTCGCGTCAAATCGGTAAAAGCAGAAAGCAACTATGTTTTGCTGTTGGAATTTTCTAATGGCGAAAAGAAACGCTTTGATGTTTCCCCATATATTGGGAAGGGAATTTTTGCTCCTCTTGCCGATGAATCGTTTTTCCGCAGGGTAACAGTTTTCTTGGGCAGCATTCAATGGCCCAATGGTGCTGACCTTTGCCCCGATACTTTGTATTTGGATTCGATAAATGTTTAGTTGACGTGGCATGGAAACAAACCTGCTGCAAACGAACATCGCCTATTTGAAGGGTGTCGGGCCAAAGAAAGCCGAAGTCCTGAAGAAGGAGTTGGGCGTGTCCACCTATCAGGATATGCTCAACCAGTTTCCGTTCCGCTATATCGACCGCAGCCAGATCCAAAAGGTGGCCTACATCAACGATGATTCCGTGTATTATCAGTTGGTCGGCACCATCTCCAACATCAAGATGATTGGGGCCCCAAGGGCAACGCGCGCCACGGGGCTTTTCAGCGACGAGACCGGCAGCATTGAAGTGGTGTGGTTCCGAGGACTAAAATGGATCAAGAACCGCTTCAAACCAGGCGTGAAATATGTGCTTTTCGGCAAAGCGAGCGAGTTTAACCACAACTACAACTTCGTCCACCCCGAAATCGAGGAGTACGACCCCAAGGATCCGCTCATTGGCGAAGGTTTGCAAGGCGTCTACAACACTACCGAGAAGATGAAGGACCATGGCCTCGGCACGCGCACCATCGCCAAGCTGCAGAAACTGATTCTACAACAGGTCTACGAATACATTCCCGAGACACTCCCGAAATCCCTCATTGAACAAGAGCAACTGATTCCGCGTCGTTACGCCTATTACGAGATCCACCTGCCCTCCAACAACATCGAGATCCAACAAGCAACGCGCCGACTGAAATACGAGGAGCATTTCTTCTTCCAACTCAAGCTTTTGCGCAACAAGATGCACCGCGAGCAGGCCATCAAAGGTCATGTTTTTGGTGTGGTGGGCGACTATTTCAACGATTTCTACAAAAACCATCTGCCTTTCCCGCTGACCAACGCCCAAAAGCGAGTCATCAAGGAGATACGAAAGGACCTGGGGTCGGGCCATCAGATGAACCGCTTGTTGCAAGGCGATGTGGGCAGCGGCAAGACCATCGTCGCCCTCATGGTGATGCTCTTGGCCTTGGACAACGGCTTCCAAGCCTGTCTGATGGCACCTACTGAGATTTTGGCCACGCAGCATTTTGCCACCTTGCAGGAGCAGTTGAAAGACATGGACATCAACTTTGCCTTGCTGACGGGTTCCACCAAAATCGCGGAACGAAAGAAGATTTATGCAGGCTTGGCCGATGGCACGATGCAAATTGTGGTGGGAACCCACGCGCTGATTGAAAGCAAGGTGGTGTTCAAGAACTTGGGCTTGGCCATCATTGATGAGCAACACCGCTTTGGTGTGGAGCAAAGGTCAAAATTTTACGAGAAAACCGAGATTCCACCCCACACTTTGGTGATGACCGCCACACCCATCCCGCGTACCTTGGCAATGACGCAATACGGAGACCTTGATGTCTCTAAAATCGATGAGTTGCCTCCTGGCCGCAAACCTGTGCAGACCTATCACGTGTACAGCGACGACCGCTACCGCATCATGATGTTCATGAAGCAGCAAATCGCGCTCGGGCGACAGATTTATGTGGTCTATCCCTGCATCAAGGAGTCGGAGAACACCGATATGATTGCGCTTCAGGAGGGTTATGAGGCCTTGTTGCATGACTTTCCCGAGCCACAATATAAACTCTGCGTCTGCCATGGCCGGTTGACTGCCGAGGACAAGGATTTCGAGATGCAACGCTTTATTACTAAAAACGCACAAATCATGGTGGCCACGACGGTCATCGAGGTGGGCGTGAACATCCCCAATGCCACGGTGATGATCATTGAGAACGCCAACCGCTTCGGCTTGTCGCAGTTGCATCAATTGCGCGGTCGCGTGGGGCGCGGTGCCGACCAGTCGTACTGTATCCTCGTCACCGACCATAAACTGACTACCGACGGCAAAACTCGTATGAAAACCATGTGCAGCACCAATGACGGCTTTGAAATCGCCGAAGTCGACCTCGAACTACGCGGTCCTGGCGAGACGGGCGGCACACGGCAGTCAGGGCAAATCGAGATGCTCATCGGTGACTTGCAGAAAGACGGTCCATTAATTCCACAAGTCCGCGAGGCTGCCATCAAGCTTTTGGCCGACGATCCGAAGCTCATCAAGCCCGAAAATAGGATGTTAAGAGAACATTACAAGGAATTGTTCGCGCAGACTTTTGATTGGAGCCAGATAGGTTAAAACCTCACGCAGAATCCGCAGAAAACGCAGAAGCCTACCGGACGCAAACTTGGCGTCGCTTTGCGATTCATATAGTTCTGCGCATTCTGCGTGCAAAGAATCATTTTGCTTTCCGAAACGAATAGAATTTATTCGTCAAATAGCTGAATGTCACGCAGAGGATGGAGATGATGATGTAGGAGACGGTCGGCCAGATGTGCAGCACCTCGACGAAGAGTTTTAGGCCAAAGTAGTTAATGAGGATGTTGACAACCGTCACTAGGAAATATCTGACAATCTGCGTCCTACCTTTCAGTGTGGAGCCCGAGAAACTGATGTGGCGCGCCATCCAGAAACCCGTCAGGAAGGTGATGGGGAACTTGAACACAAAGGCCGCGATATGGGGTGTAAAGGCAATGAAGCCAAGGTCGAAAACCTGACCTTTGAAGATGAAATGGTAGAAAACATAGTACAGCACCCATTCCAAAACAAGGTTCAAGCCACCGCAAGCCGCGTAACGGAATAGCTCGAGGCTCATCACCTTGCTGAATGGCGGATAGAAAAAGTCGATGACCGTGGTCAAGGTGCGTTCTATCCAGGATTCTATGTTTTTCAAAGCTGACATTTGGGGCGCAAAAATAAACATTTACAGCCAAATCACTTCAAAATCCTTGAGCAAATCGGACGCATTATCCACATTGTCAGTGAAGCCTAGCACATAGCCACCACCGCCTGAACCTGAGATCTTTACGCCAAAGTTGAAGTCGTAATCAGCGGGAAACAAATCCAAAGTATTGTCAGTGACCATCGGGCGAAGGAACTCCAATTGGCCTTTGGTGAGTTGTTTCAACGAACTGAAAAACAGCTCTTTATTGCCTTCAATCATCGAATCGATGCATGAAGTCACACAAGGCACATACTCTGCTTGGAATCGGCTCAAAAACTCGGGATTTTCGCGCTGTGCCTTGAAATGGTTGACCAAAGGCTTGGTGTTGCTCTTTATCTTCGTGTCAATCAAACAGATGTGAATGTCTTTTTTCAGGAAATCATCCGAAAGCAGTTGCACACCCTCGGGTGTGATCTTGAACGGTTGCCCCAAATAGCATTGCAAGGGATCGATGCCCGAACTACTGCCGTGGAAGTGGCTCTCCATTTGGCCAAAGAGGGTTTTCAATTGAAGATAATCTTCGGTTTTCCGAATGGCATAGCGATCATAAACGGCTGCCACCAAAGTACCAGAGCTGCCCAAGCCATAGCCCGAAGGCACATTGGAAGCAAGGAAAAGACCCTCATTCAAATCCTTTCTTAAAGCCTGTAAATCCAAGAGGTTCGATAGTTCTTCGTTTTCGGAGAGATATTGGCAGAACCGTTTCAGACTTTGGTTGGAGGTCAACGAAGCAGTCCTATTCCGGCTTTGTGGAAACTGCCATTGCGCCGAGAACCGCTTGAGTGGAATCATTAGCGCAGTGGCATCGAAAATCATCGAATACTCACCGAAAAGGATGACTTTGCTATAGTATCGGTCTCTCATTGCAGCAATTTTTTCGGTCCGTCACCGACATGGTCGGCAATCCATTTGTTGTCAACGCAATAGGCAGCCAGGTTGTCTTTTATGAAATGTTCCACTTTTTCGGCTTCGCTTTCGGGATAAAGCAAATGTACATTCGGACCGGCATCCAAAGTGAAACAAAGCGGAATATGGGTCTCGTTCCTGAAATTCCTAACTTCCTCAATGATGCGCAATGTATTGGGTTTCATTAAGATAAATGACGGATTGGAGCACATCATCAGGGCGTGGAGTTGTAGGGCTTCGCTTTCGGTAATATTAATAAAGGTGTCCAAATCACCCGATTTCAGAGCGGAAAGAAGGTTCACTATGTTTTCGTTGGCCTGCGCATAACGGGCTGGTGCGTAAGGATTTCCCTCCATCAAGGCATGACCCGCACGGCTCGAAACAGATTTGGTTTCACCGCTGACAATCAAAATGCTGTCGTGATAGGTTTTGAAAACGGGATGGATGTCGTTTTCGAGCGAAACTGCATATTCGTCGGAACTGCCTTCGTAGACCTCCGTCTTGCCCCAAAGTGCCATTGCGGGGAACACCGAGCGTGCCGCACTGCCCGAGGCCAATCGGGAGAAATAGGAGGCTTTTTGCGAATTAATGTCTAATGGCTGGCCCTTCGACAAGCTCAGGGACCTCTCCAAATCAAGCAAACACATCACGAAAGCACTCATTGAAGAAGCCGAGGAAGCAATGCCCGACGAATGTGGGAAAGTATTACGGCTCTCTACTTTCAGGTTCAATTGGTTGATGAATGGGAAAAACGCTTGATTCTCAAGCAGAAATTTCTCGATTTTCGCTCCAAATGCGGGGTTCTCCTTGCCTTCAAAAGAGAAGCTGAATCCGAATCGGTCGGCTTTTTCAAATGTAACGAAAGTCTCGGAGCGACATTCCGACAAGGTGAAGCTAATCGAAGGATTTTGAGGGAGTTGCTTTCCTTTTTTGCCCCAATATTTCACCAAGGCGATGTTCGACGGGCATGCCCAGCCCACGTGACCGTGAAAGTCGGGCACTTCGCCTCTGAAGGCTTCGTTCAACCAGATGTTTTCCATTTCCCGAAGTGTTTTGCGCTGCGAAAATAAGGATTTCTTCCTTACCGACATCCAAACCACATGGTTTTATGGTAATCTGGCATCTAACCGTCATTCTTCGCGGACAAACATCAAATTCGTGTCGGGCCCGAAAGTGACCTCAAACTGGAAATAATCGCGTTCGTCCTTCTTGATGCTGAAAAAATAGGTTTGCCCCAACTTCAGGTTTTCGAGGATGATGTCCAAATGGCGACCGCATATGCAATCGGCCCACGAATCCTCATAGAGCAGTTCTATGGAGATGTTTTGTTCTTGCGCTTGGATTTCAGGACGGATGGTGTACGCATCGCAAGGGAATTGTGTGTTTGTGGTGCTGATTTTCAACTTCGTGTTGTCAATAGTGGTCACGTATATCGTGTCGATATACGGATAGTCATTATCACGCATGTCATATAAGACAACGTCGTTGCAGCCAGAAATGAAGAAGTCGGAGACTTTGGGTTGTGGATTTTGCTTGTCACATCCTTCCATGGCGAGGAATCCAATGACGAAAAGTGCCATTAAGGCGACGATGGTTTTGCTTAACTTGTTCATAATGTGTTGTTTTTGATTGTTATTTAATGTATTTTAGTTCTTTACGATTTTTCTGACGAAACGGTTCCTGTTTTCCGTGACGATAGAAACGAAGTAAACGCCGCGCTCCAAGTCGCTGATGTTGATTTCATTCGTGTTTTGAACGATTTTCACCAACTGGCCGGCGGCATTGAAAACCTGAAGACCAGCGACGGTTGTGCCTTCGATTCTGACAAAGTTCACGGCAGGATTGGGATAAACCGCTATATTTGCGGAGGGTTCATGCTCGTTAAGGCTGACAAATTCTGTTTCTATGAAATGGGTGAACTCGCACCAATACTCCGCATTCCTGTAATCCTCCATCGTTCCTTGGGGGATATAAACCGGGATGTTTCGATTGACTTGTTGGAAGGTGTTTTCCTCAATATAGGGCGGAACGGTCGCTTTCACAGACATCGTCGTCAAGCGGTTCAGATGGCAGAAAGCGTAGTCCATCATACATTCCATTGTCGATGGAATCTCCAACGCTGTCGGTTTCACTAAAAAGTCCATTGCGTTCCAGTCAAGGTAACCGACACCTTCGGGGATGACGACGGCTTTGAAGTTGGAGCACAATTCAAAAGAACCTTCCTGAAGATACCACATCATTGGCGAGAGCGTCAAAGTGCCGTCGAAGCCGCATTGGTAGAAGGCGTTGTATTTGACGTCGTAAACGGATTCGGGGATGAAAAGGTCGCCCCTGAAGCCAGTGCAAATGCCAAAGGTGAACTCTTCAATGATGGACAGCGATTCTGACAAGGTCAAACTGGTGAAATTGACACAATCCATAAAGGCATGGCTGCCAATTTCGGTAACCGAATTGGGAATGACGAGCGGACCAGTGAAGGTACAGCCGTGGAAAGCTTGTTGGCCAATGCTTCTCACCGTGTTGGGGATGGTTAAAGTTCCAGTGAAATTGGTGCATGGGCCTCCCATAAAAGCGCCTCTGCCAATGGATACGACGGAATATTCCGTTCCGTTGTAGGAAACCGAAACGGGGATAATAAGGCTTCCGGAATAATCCTCCGTGTGATAGATCTCCACCTCTGGCGGGTTTTCGCTGAGGATGGTGTAATCCAAGGTTTGCCCGGTTTCGCAAACCGCCGTGAAATCTACTTGGGCCAAGGCTTGCATCGCGAAGCCGGCCACAATCATTAAGGTTACGAATAATTTTTTCATTGCTTTGGTTTTTTAATGTGAATACTTTTGTGTTTGAATTTTGATGCAAAAGTAGACTCACTATAAAAACCTGTCAAGGAAAAAGGGGTGCGGTTTGGTACGGGTTTTTAAGCAATATACTGAAAATCAGAGAAATTGTTCTTCAGCTGCCAAGCCACGAAGGATGGTCGAAAGTGGCTCTTCGCTTCCGAAAAGGACTTTCAGCTTGCGGCTACGTTCGCTCACGGTGCTGTAGGCGCGCTGCATCAGGGCGGCAATGTCGGCGTCGTTCAGGTCGAGCAGGTAGAGGCAGCAATAGCTGAGGTCGGATTTTGTGAGGTCGGGGTAGGCTTTGCTAAGACGGATGGTAAACTGGCCGAAGTGGCGGTCGACAGCCTCGCGCAACGCCGTGATTTGCTCCTTGCTCAACGCATACTTTATAATCAAGATAATTCACCTTCGACTTGAACTGCCCTTCGTTTACCCGCTCCATGATCAAGCGGCAAATCGGCTCCTCGGTGAAACTTGCGGCCTGTGTTTCGGGTTTCGGTACGGCATGGTTCTGTTGGGGGATTTGGTCTTTCAGCTCCCGCAACTCCTCGTTGCTCCGCTTCAGTCGCCCCGACATCGATGCTTTTTCCATACGATGCGCTTCCCGTTCGGCTTGCATCTTGCGCCTGTGCAGCAGCCAGGCCACCACGGCTGCCACGGCGACGAGGAGGACAAGGGCGATGAGCGTTTTGTTTTTTTGTTGGCGGGCGGTTTGCTGTTTTTCGGCAAGGTCTTTTTCCTGTTCCCATTGCAAATGGTTTTGAAACAGGTCGTTGAGTATCGAGTTCTCCGTCTTGCCCATTCCTTCATTATCAAGATTTTCTGCCTGATACAGGGCATATTGGGCAGCCTTTAAAGTGTCACCTTGGCTTTTGTAAATGTCGTGCAAGAGATAACTGGCGCTGATCTTGATTTCCAAGGGAACTTCTGCGGCCTCGTATGCAGGTGTGATATAAACTAACGCCGAATCGTATTGGTTTTCAAAGAAATAAATAGAACCAATGGTCGTCATGCGTCTTAGTTGCTCCCTGCCGGGTTCTGATACTGCCATTATGCGTCTCAGGTCGTTAATGGCAGGCTTGGCACCTTTGCCCATATTGTAGGAAAGCATGGCTTTATGGCTGGCAATATCTCTGTAATATACGTTGTTTGTATCGGGCATAAGCCTCAATGCTTCACTGTAATAGTAATCCGCGCTGTCGAATTGGGCAAGTTCATTGTATTGTAGTCCTAATTGCCTGAGAGAGTTGGTTTTATCGTATGGTGAAGTAGGCTCCAAATCAAAATAGACAAGTGCTTTTTTGTAGCAATTGATGGTGGGTTTTTGCATGAACCGAAAGGAAAACAACTCCCCAAGTCGGTTGTAAGTCAAGGCTATGAAACGGGGGAGATGGTCGGGCCATATAGACGTGCCATTGGGCGTTTCTGATGACGGGAAATGCGTTTCGATAATTTCAAGGGCGCGAATATACTCTTTGCAGCCAGAAACAGCACTATCGTGTTCAACCAAATCTGTGCCGTTTATGTAATGGGCGCGAGCGGACAAGAAGGGCAAGGGCACACCTTGTGTGTCTGTATCTTTGGCTGCCAACAATGAATCGAAATAAGTCACCGCCTGCAACAAATCCGTGCGGTTTTCTTGGGCGAGATAGTTCTTGTATAGCAATTCTGCCAGCAAGAGGTTGGCATAGTGACGGTTGGGTTCTGTTGCCGTAAATGTTTCGAAATGGGAGACAAGGTATATTAATGCGCTGTCGGGATGGCTCCACATTAGGCTATCAATGTTGACCAAATTGTCGGCAAGTGGAATCATGTCCAACGAGCGAGGCGTTTCCGGCTTGTGGCAACCCCAAAGCAACGCGCAAAAGGCAAACGACACTATGAAAAGACGGAGTTTCATTGCGACAAAAGTACAAATTATTCGTTGAGTACGATATCCTTGTACCCGAAAATCACCTCCAAGCCTTTTTTCTTGAAATAGGCTTTCACTTGGCTTTCGCTCCATTCCGTTGCAGCCAAAACAAAATCGCCACCCCAAGCGCCCAACGATTTCAGTGTGCCTTCAAAATCGGGAAAACGTTTTTGCACGGGTTCCTGCCCGATGCAGCGGGCGATGATGCGCTCGTGGCATTGCATAAGCATGCCGAACTCGTCCAGATTCTGGCATTTCGGCACGACGCGACTGATTTCCGAAACAGCTTCTATATCTTTCTGTAAATCAACGGGATTCGTCTTTTCCAAAAACGCCTTGACTTCCTTTGACGAGCTTTGCTTTTGGCCTTGGTAGACGAAGAATAGGTGGTCGGCAAAAGGTGGGTTGAAATCTATAGGTTCAACCATGGGTGTCGGCGTTTCGACGGGCTCAACGACCTTAGGCCCCTGAGCCAGTCGAAGGACCGCCCCGACATCAATAAGTTGATAATAGATCGGTCTTTCCGCCGTGGCACAAGCGATGTCGTAACCTGAGCCGCCGAAGGTCAGTTTCAGCAATTCGTATGGGTCAATATTTGCCCATTGCGCCAGGTTGGAAATCAAGGTGGAACTGCTGCCGAGACCCCAGTTGGGGTCGAAGTCCAAACGGGTCTCAAAATGTAGACCGTCCTTAATTGCAGTGGGATTCAATTGTTCGACAGCCTTCAGGATGTGTGCCAGTTTTTCGGCCTTGGAAGGGTCGGTGCCATCGATGATGTCGAGGGTTTGGGAATTCAAGGTAACCGAAAACCAGAGGCCGTCGGGTTGGTAGGCATCCCATTGTAGAGACGTTTCAGGAAACGTCTCTACGGACAATGTCTGTCCCAATTTCAACGGCACCGCCAAGGCCAAGGCACCTTTAAGGACGAGGTATTCGCCTGTCAACAGGAATTTTCCGCGAGAATGATAGTTGTTGTTTTTCATGCTATTTGCTGCAATTGAGCCCCTGTCTATTGTAATGGAGGACATTCTCGTTGGAGCAACAAAACGCATTTGTTTTGATGAACATTGGTGGCATAGCCGTACGCGGATATTTGGGTGATTTTCCATCCTTCTGCCAATAAATTCTGCAATTCTTCGGGGAATTCCACTTCGCCCTTACAATCACTATGATACTTAACAACAAATAATTTCTGTTCCATTATAAATGTTTTACTTTTGTTTAATTGCTTTTTATGTTTTGGTGCAGCAAATTTATAAAATACTATGTGGTTTTTATCAAACCGACAATTATCCTATAAAAATCATTTCCTCAATGATTCCAAGAACTTCTCGACTTCGGCATACGACACCGTCTTGTCCTTAAAATACTCCCTCGCCTTTTTCTTCTCTTCCTCGCTGGCATTCAGTTGGTTGAGGATATTGTTCAGATGCATCTTCATGTGGCCGGCCTGGATGCCTTTGGTGGTCAGCGAGCGCACGGCACTGAAGTTGTTGGCCAAGCCCATCGTGGCGGCCACCATCATCAGCTCGGGGGCGGTGGGGTTGCCCAAAAGCTCCAAGGTCTTCTTGGCCAAGGGGTGCAGGCTGGTCAGGCCGCCCACGGTGCCCAAGGCCATTGGCACTTCCAACTCAAAATGGAAGATGCCATTTTCAATTGTCACGGTCGAAAGGCTCTCATAATGTCCGTTGCGTGAGGCGAAGGTATGACCCGCCGCTTCCACGGCGCGGAAGTCGTTGCCCGTGGCTAAAACCACCGCATCGATGCCGTTGTAGATGCCTTTGTTGTGCGTCGTGGCGCGGTCCACGTCGATATGGGCGATGTCGACGGCCTTCTTGAATTTCTTCGCGTATTCGGCTCCGCTGAGGTGCTCGTCGATGCCATCAAGCTGTTCCACAGGACATTCCACCCAAACCCGCACGCGGCAGTCGGGCGTGTTGTTCGACAAAATGGTCATGATGATCTCCACCTTGCGCAACGCTTCGGGAAGGTCTTTCCGCTCAGCGAAATAGTCCTGCAAACTGTGCCCGAATTGCTCCAACACGGAGTTGATGAAGTTGGCACCCATGGCATCGCCAGTGCCGAACTCAACTCTAATCTGGTAATAGTCAGTGATTTGGTCACTGTAGTCAATGAGCTGCATTGCGAGGATGCCGCCGCCGCGCTTGCGCATCTTTTCGGTCATGGCGTCGGTGTCGGCCAGGAGGCGTCTCTCGATTTCAGGAAACAGCGCAAACAGCTGTTCCTTGGGCCCGCTCCAGCCGAAATGCACCTGCCCGACCTTGCGCACGTCGATGACTTCGGCATGGAAGCCACCGCGCTCGCCCCAAAACTTGGCCGCCGCCGAGGCTGCGGCGACGACCGAGCTTTCTTCGATGACCATCGGGACGATGTAGTCCTTCCCGTTGATGCTGACGTTAGGCGAGATGCCGTAGGGGATGAAGAAATTGGTGATGGTGTTCTCGCTGAACTCGTCAAAAAGCTGTTGCTGCCTCGAGTCGGAATGCCAATAGCTCTTCAACAGGCTGATGACTTCGCCAGGATTCTCAAAATAATTGGCAATCAGCTTCAGCTTCTCTTCCTTGAGAAGTTTCGAAAAACCTTTCTTTATGCGTTCGCGAGTGGCCATAGCCTAGTTTACCATTCTTCCTCTTCGATGACCTTCTCGGGTTCGAGGCTTTCCTCAAATTGTTTGCCCCAGTCTTCGGCGAAGGCGGCAATCTGTTCAAGATATTTGTCCCAGATAGGCTGATAAAGAGGATCTTCCTTGTTCATCCATTCCTCGCAGGGGTGGTTCGATTGGGTCTTCTGCAAGAAGTCGGTAAGGGTGTAACGCACACGGCCTTCACGGACCTCGATGGTGAAACGATAGGTAATCCAAGGCCATTTCGACTTCACGGCGTCGCCGTTGTCGAGTTGGAACTGGTGCTTGCCCTTCAGGGTGCGTCCGTCGTTTTGGTTGAGGATGTTGGCGGGACTCTTGTAATAAGCGTTCATGAAAGTGCTGAAGATGCGGTTAAACACTTCGTCTTCAGAACCTTGTGTTGGGATGACCTTGCGGAAGGTGATCTGTTCGGTCTTGGGGTCGATGGGGAGATTGGTTTGGGCAAAGGCGATGGTCGCAAACACAAGGGCGACGATGGTCAAGGCTACTTTTTTCATTGGTTCAAATTTTTGACAAAATTAATAATAATTCGGTTTGATTTTGCATACGATCGGCATTTCATGCAAATTTCAGGCCAAAATCAAAACGGAATGAGTTGCGAGTCCTCCGAACATTCGATGTTGAGTTGCGGATGGCCTTTGTAATATAGGGTGGAGGCTTCTGTTAGTGTGCCTTCCATGTGGTCACTGACATTAACCGTGGCTTCGGAAGCGCCCGAGAGGTCGACATGCATGTCGCCGACTTCGGTTTGCACCATGTTCACCAGGCTGGCATCCTGTAACTGGATCATGCCATAAGGAGCAGCACCGCCAAAAGTGATGAGACGGGAGGCACCGCTCAAGCTGGCAACGAGATGGAATCGCATGTCGAAAGTGCCTTTGCAGGTAGAGGCGTCGCTCATCTTCACCTCGCCATTCGTGCTAGCGAGGTTGAAGCCCAAGAACTGCGAGGCATCTTCAATGACGACTTTGCATTCGTGTCCCGAATAGTTCAAGCCAGTGCATACCGAGGCGTCTTCCAAATGAAGGATCAGGGTGTCGCTCGTAGCGGAGAATTGTCCGGTAAAACTCAATTTTGAGGCGTCTTCTGCTTCGATTTTTTCGATTTTGTTTGTGTGTACGGTGGCGCGGAATTCGGAGTTGATGACGGGACGCACATTGCCCGCAAACCCTATCTCGAGCTGGTTACCATTCATCTTGGTCTTCAGATAGGGCTCCAGATAGGCGGAGAATTCAAGTTCCACATAGGTGCTGCTGTCGGCCACCACGGTGACTTGCCATGCATCGCCAACTTCGACCGCTCTAATGTCGGCATTTTCGAGAACGGTCTTTTGCATCAAGGTCATGTCGACCTCTTTTTTGCAGGAAGATGCGAAGCAGAGTGCCACGCAAAGGATGAGTATGGTTTTGATTGTTTTCATGTTGTATTAACGAAATAAGGGGTCGTTTATTATTGGTGGTGATAGGGCTCGCCTTTCAAAATTGTGAAAGCCCGATAAAGCTGCTCGACGAAAATAAGCCGCACCATCTGGTGGCTGAAGGTCATGGGTGAGAGCGACATCTTGGCGTTGGCACGGTCGTAAACTTCTTGAGCGAAGCCATAAGGGCCTCCGATGATAAAAACGAGTCTTTTTGCGCCTGATGCCATCTGTTTTTCGAGGCTTTCGGAGAATTCTACCGAGGTGAACTGCTTGCCGTTTTCATCTAACAACACGACTTGGTCGCCAGGTTGC
This sequence comes from Bacteroidales bacterium, assembly GCA_017395365.1. Lineage (GTDB taxonomy): Bacteria > Bacteroidota > Bacteroidia > Bacteroidales > F082 > Limimorpha. Next base: position 10,748 of record JAFPUN010000017.1, on the reverse strand, counting down.
AGTTGCTGCAGCAACAGGAAACTTTCGGCTTTCTTCTGCTGGTCTTCGGAGAGGGTCTTACGGTTGCGCGGATCAGGAATCTCCTTCATCTCAAACGAGACATAATGCCCTATGCGGCCCACATATTTCTTGATGCCGGTGATGAGGTAGTCTTCGTCCGTTTTTCCTATGACCAAAAGCAGAATTTTCATTTTTTATACCATGACCATGAACCCTGACCCTGACCAGCCTCAACCTGGGCTAATGCTGGTCTGGGTCTGGGTCATTGGTCAGGGTCCATTAATCGTTTTAAAACCTCCGTTTTATCTAATTCTAGCTGGGCTTTCAGTTCGTTCAAACCCTTGAACTTCTCCTCGTCACGGATGCGGTCGATGAAACGCACATGGATCTGTTTGCCGTAGAGGTCGCCGTCGAAGTCGAACAGGTTGACCTCGATGATGGGGTTGTCCTCGCTGCGGTCTCCGATGGTGGGTCGGTGTCCGATGTTGGCCATGGCCTTGTAGGTCTTGCCTTCGTAGTCGACGAGACAGGCATACACGCCACGGTTGTTGATGAGCATGTATTCTCTGGCTAACTCAAGGTTGGCAGTGGGAAATCCCAAAGTCCTCCCAATCTTGTTGCCCACCACCACCTCGGCGGTAATGGCGTAAGTGTAACCCAGGAGGCGATTGGCGCCTTTCACATTGCCCACGGCCAAGGCGTTGCGGATCTTCGTTGAGCTGACGGCAATGTTTTCAACATCTTGGGCAGCAACGCGTTCCACCTTGAAATTGTATTTCTTCATCAAGTCGGTGAGAAGGTCGAAGTCGCCCATGCGGTTCTTGCCGAAGTGATGGTCATAGCCCACCACAATATAAGCGGGCTTGATATTGTCGATGATATAGTCCTTGATGAACACCTCGGAGGGCGTGCGCGAAAACTCTTTGGTGAAGTTGATGATGACCACGTTGTCGATACCGAACTCCTCGAATTTCTTGAGTTTTTCCTCGGGCGTACAAAGGAAACGCAGGTTGGAGCTGTCGATGTTGAGCACTTGCCTCGGATGGGGGCTAAAAGTAACGACAACCGTCTCGCCGCCAATGCCTTGTGCCAAGGTTTTCATCTTGTTGAAGATGGCCTGATGGCCGAGGTGAACGCCATCGAAGGTGCCGATGGTGACCACGGCGTGGGGGATATTTCTAGCTTCTATTATGTTTCTATAAACCTTCATCGATAAATGATGAATGATGAATGATGAATGTTGAATGGAGCTTGAACTACATTCCGCATTCAGCATTCCTCATTCCGCATTAACAAGTTTTGATTCAATTAAGTATTTTGCTATCTGTACCGCGTTCGTTGCAGCGCCTTTGCGGATGTTGTCGCTGACAACCCAAAGGTTCAAACCGTTGGCGATGCTATAGTCGCGGCGGATGCGGCCCACGAAGACTTCGTCCTTGTCGAAGGCATAAAGGGGCATGGGGTAAATGCTGTTGGAAGGGTCGTCCTTCACAATGACGCCAGGCATGGCCTCCAGCAGTTTGCGTACTTCGTCGATTTCAAATGGCCTTTCCGTTTCCACATTGACAGCCTCGCTATGGCCTCCCGTGACGGGTACGCGAGTAGCTGTGGCAGTGATGGCGATTTGGTCGTCACGCAAGATTTTGCGTGTTTCGTTCACCAGTTTCTCCTCCTCGGTGGTGTATCCGTTGTCGACGAAGTCACCGGCCTGCGGGATGACATTATAGTAGATTTGATGCGGATAGGCAGGGGGGAATTGATAGACACCAGCAGGAAATGCACCTGCTCCTGCACCTGCACCTGGCATACTGCTATAGGCAGATTGTCGAGCATCTTCTTCCCGACTGAGTTGATAGGCACCCTTAATGCCGCTGCCAGTCACGCTTTGGTAGGTGCTGATTACCAAGCGTTTGATGCCATAGGCTTTGTGGATGGGAGCTAAAGCCATCACCATCTGGATGGTGGAGCAGTTGGGGTTGGCGATGATATGCGTGTCCTTGGTGATGGTGTCGGCATTGATTTCGGGGACAACCAAAGGTACATTTTTCTCCATGCGCCAGGCCGAGCTGTTGTCGACGACGAAGGTGCCCTGAGCAGCGAAACGCGGCGCATATTGTTTCGATGCCGATGCTCCTGCTGAGAAGATGGCGATGTCGGGACGGGCAGCGATGGCATCGTCCACGCTGACCACTTTATGGGTCTTGCCTTGGAAAACGATTTCCTTGCCCACGGAGCGTTCCGAGGCGGCCACAATTAATTCGTCTATCTGAACTTTCTGTTCGTCAAGCACTTGAAGCATCTTCGAGCCGACCAAGCCGGTGGCTCCTACCACTGCGATTTTCATTTTTGTTCCTCCAGAATTTTGCTGCAAAAATAGAGATTTTCTTTCATGTGTCGGTAAGTCATATCATTATTCTATGATGCTCCCCAAAGTGGCAAAAAAATACATTTTTTCCCTTGTATTTTACATTTTTTCTACCTTTGCCTTTCGTAAAATGCAAATTCACCTATTTAATAACTAAAACTTTTCACAATGAAAAAGACTGTATTAATGATGGCCGCCCTTTTGTTGGGCTCAATGGCCTTCGCACAGACTGAAGACAAGGCACAAGCCGTCGACCAGTATGGCAACAAGGTGAACGTCAAGTCGCTGCAGACTTCGAGTCGCGACGGCATCTTGGTGTTCGAGTCAAAAGACAAAGACTACAAATTCTGGTTCGACTCCCGAGTGCAAGTCGACTTCGGCGCCTACATCGGGCAACAGGAGTGGGCCGACCCCATCGGCAACGGCGCCAGCATCCGCCGCGCCCGCTTCGCCGTCAAGACACAAATCACCCCCGACTGGTACGGTGAGGTGGATATGGAACTGGCCAACGGCTCCTTCGAGCTGAAAGACGCTATCGTGCGCTACAACGGACTGAAGAACTTCCAGTTCAGCGTCGGTAGCCAGAAACCCGACTTCTCGCTCTCGCGCAACACGTCGTCGCGTTACCTCGAGTTCATGGAACGCCCGATGATCGTCAGCGCCTTGGCTCCCAGCCGCCACCTCGGCATCTTCGCCAAATACACCAACAAGTATTTCTTCGGCAGTGCCAGTGTGCTCTTCCAGGAGATCGAAGGCCAAGAGACCCGCGACTATGTGGAATCCAACAACAAGGACTACGGCATGGACGAAGGCCTTTCCTACATCGCCAAAGCCGTCGTTCGCCCCATCAACGAACCCGACCTGGGTATCCATGTGGGCGGCGCTGTGATGTACGACTCGCCCAAGACTTCTGACGAATTGGGCATCTACAGCGGGACGCGTTTCAGCTGCCGCAACGCCACCAACATCAGCCGCAAGAAATATGTCGACACCGACGACATCAAGAACACCGACCACAACCTCATCGCCACCGCCGAACTCGCCGGCCACTACAACGGCCTGCGTATCGAAGGCGCTTGGCTGTCGGACTGGACCTACATGAAGCCTGAGACCAACATCACCGAGCCTTATCACTTCCAAGGCTGGTACGTGGAAGGCGGTTGCCTCCTCCTCGGCGGCAAGCAGAGCTACGACTCTGACGGCGCCAAGTTCAACCGCGTGCGCACCGGTCGCAGCTGGGGCGACATCGAACTGGCCCTCAAGTATGAGTTCATCGACATGAACGACTACGAAGGCCGCGGCGACCAAGCCATCTACGGCGGTTCCGCCGAACTCTATGGCGCTGCGCTCAACTTCTACTTCGCCAAGAACGTGAAGATCGCATTGAACTACCAGTATGTCAACAACGACCGCTACGCCAACGGCAAGGGCAAGCTCTATGTCGGCCTCGATGCCGATGGCAACCCGACCAAGGACTTCACCAAGGTCACCGCTGCCGACGGTCTGGCTGGCGTCAACTACCACATGCTACTGGCCCGTTTCCAAGTCGCTTTCTAATCCATCAAATTGTCTAACCTTATAAAACTGAGAATAATATGAAGAAAATAATGTTTGTGGCTTTGGCTCTTTTGATGGGTCTTGCCTCTTGCGTCAAGGATAAGCAATATCCCGGCATCAATATCTCCAATGTTTCTTATGCTCCAACGGCTGTCCAGGCTACCGATGACGTTACCGTGACGGCAACCATCACCAGCTTCAAGGACTTCACGGCCAAGTTGGTGTATACCATCGGCGACGAAAACACGGAATTGGCCATGACGGCAGCAGAAGATGTCTACACCGCCGTCATCCCTGCCCAACCCGACGGAACCAAGGTGAGTTTCTGCGTGCAAGCCATGAACGGCGAGGTCAACGCAGCCTCTCCCGTCATGGAATATGAAGTGGGCGCTGTCGCCATCGACTACAGCGTGCTCCGCCTCAACGAGCTCAACGGCAACGACAAGTTCATCGAAATCTACAACGCCGGTGCCGATGCCATCAACCTGAATGGTGTCTATATCGAGAAAGACGGTGCCCAGAACTGGATTGGCGACAACACGGTGAAGATCGATGCTGGTGCCTATCTCGTGCTCTATAGCGAAGATGTCGTCGCCGACCATCCCGATGTCCCCGAATCCCTCATCTTCCACAGCGGCCTCTCCGCCAAGAAGAACGTACGCATCCAGCTCTTCACGCCCGCTGGCGCTTCCATCGACGACTTCAACCTGACGGCCATCGAGCTGAACGGCGAAGCCTACGGCTATGCCAGCAACCAAGCTCCCGCTTCCTACAGCCGCAACGCCGATGGCAATTGGTACTATGCCGACGCTACTCCAGGTGCTGTGAATGTTGACGGTGCCAATATCGTCCTCGGCCTCGAAGGTGGCGACGTGCCGCCCACTCCCGAGCAGCCCGACTACACCAACATCGTCCTCAACGAGTTGAACGGCAACGACAAGTTCATTGAGATCTACAACAAGGGCAACCTCGACCTCTCGCTCGAAGGCATGACCATCATGAAGGACGACTATGTGGCTGGCGCCACTTGGACTGCCGACGCCACCGTCGTCGTTCCCGCCCACGGCTATGTGTTGCTCTACAGCGCCGATGTCGCCATCGACCATCCTGAGCAACCCGAGAACCTGTTCTTCAACAGCGGCTTGTCGGCCAAGAAGACCGTCCGCATCACCCTCTTCATGCCCGATGGCTCGGTGAGAGACGAATTCACCAGAGGCACCACCGGCGAATGGGGTCAGACCATCTCATCCGTCGACGGTTCCTACGCCCGCACCCCCGACGGCGGCGACTGGAAGCTGGCCGAGGCCACGCCCGGCGCAGCCAACCCCGCCACTGGCGAAGACATTCCGCAGGAATAAGGTGAGAATATGAGATTCCCTTCGGGAATGGAGTTCTATTCATGAGTTATTAAGCGGCGGCTTGTAAAGCTAATACGACAGAAAACCTGACCTGCCGCCGCCTTTTATACAAGTCAATCATTCTCCATTCCCCGAAGGGGAATCTCAAACTTAAATTTTTAAATTTTTGAATTTTGAATCTTTAAATATTGAATCATAAATAACCCTATGGCAAAAGAAGAAATGAAAATCGGCGAAGTGTCGAAGCCGAGATTTGAGTTCCGCTCCTTCGGACAGTGCTTCTGCGAGGCCCACAAACGCATGGCCCGCCTGTCGATGCCCGTCCCCGAGAAGGTTTGGGAGCGCCTCAGCGATGAGATTTATATTATCTCCCGCAAAAACGACATCAATAACACCAAGATACGCGACGGCAAGATGGATATCAAGACCTTCGTGCAGAGCGTCGACGGCCTCGAGCAATGGAATCCCCTTATGAAGGGCGAATTTCCCATCAGCCGCGAGGTGCTCGAGAAGGAAGTGTTTCCCGCTTTCATGGTCGAAATGCCCAAGCTGACGAAGGAAACCTACACATACGATGAGTTCATCGCCATGGTGCAGGCCAACCCCGACTTGGCTGCCGTGCGCGTCCACAAGCGCCGCTTCGGCTACATGGTCAACGACACCATCTGCGAGTTTGGTGAGGTGCTCATCAACGGCGCCAAGGTGGTGACCATCAACTCCGAGTCGACCGAGATCGAGGACATCAAGAAGACCATCAAGGATTGTGGCCTCGAAGGTGTCGAAAACATCAACTATTTACAGGCGATCAAGCGCGTCATCGGCATGTCCGACAAACCGCTTGCAAACGAATAAACGACTATGGCACAAGAGATTGAAAAAAAGTTTTTGGTAAAGGGTGACTTCAAGGCCGAGGCTTTCAAGGCCACGCGCATCACCCAAGGCTACCTCTCCAGCGTGCCCGAGCGCACCGTCCGCGTGCGTGTGAAGGGCGACAAGGGCTTCATCACCATCAAGGGCATCGGCAACGCCTCTGGCGCCGCCCGCTTCGAGTGGGAGAAGGAGATCCCCGTCGAGGAGGTGCAACAGCTCCTTGAAATCTGCGAGCCTGGTGTCATCGACAAGACCCGCTATCTCGTCAAGAACACCGATGGCAAGCACACTTGGGAAGTCGATGAGTTCTACGGTGACAATGACGGCCTCATCGTCGCTGAAGTCGAACTGACCGATGAGAATGAGCCCTTCGACAAGCCTGCCTGGCTCGGCGAAGAGGTCACCGGCGACCCCAAGTACTTCAACTCCATGTTGATGAAGAATCCGTATAAAAACTGGTAATAATCGACGCGGGACTACGGGACTTCGAGACTGCGGGACGTTTTCTGGTCTCGCAGTCCCGACGTCTCGCAGTCAAAAATACACCCCAATGAGCACATTTGATCCCTTGGACATGAACAACTACAAAGTGGAAAAACTGCCCAAGATGCAGAAATCCAACTTTGAGAAATGGATGGCACGCCTCGGCGGCCCCTTGGCCATCATCGCCTTCGTTGTGATTTATTGGTGCTGCCACATCGGCTTCATCGATAACCTGAACACCGAGATGTTGACCGAAAAAGCCTTGAAGCGTTGCAACGACATCGGCTTCGAGGAGTTCATCCGCACCAACTACGCCATGCTTGCCATCTTCGTTGCGGGTCTCATCCTTTGGATGACGGAGGCCATCCCCAACTACCTGACCTCGCTGTTCATCATCCTGGGCATCGTGCTCTGTAATGTCACCACACAAAAGGAGGCCTTGAACCAACTCGGTCACCCTGTGATGTGGCTGAACATCCTTTCCTTCGTCTTGGCGAGTATGCTGGTCAAGACGCAATTTGCCAAGCGATTGGCTTTGGCCTTCGTCATCAAGTTCGGCAAGAGTGCCAAAGGTGTGCTTTGGAGTTTCTTGATCATTAATTTGGTGTTGTCTGCCTTTATCTCGGCCACCACAGTGAAGGCCACCATCATGTTGCCCATCTTCATGACGGTGTGTGCCATCTATGGTGCCTCCAACGGCAACCGCAACAACTTTGGCCGCAACCTTGTTATCCAGAACCTCTTCCAGGTGAACATTGGTGCCAATGCGTTCTACACAGGTAGTGGCGCTCACCTGCTCGCCATTTCATTAATCGCGGGCTTCGTCGGCAGCTGCGACTTCGGCTATGCCGACTGGCTCGTCTCTTGCGGCCCGATGAGTGCCTTGATTCTTGTGATAGGCTTGTTGCTGGGTACCTATGTCTTCTTCCCGATGAAGAAAGAGGAACAGGTGCCACAAATCGAAGGTGGCTTGGAACGCCTGAAAGAAGAGCTGAAGGCTATGGGCAAGATGAAGGCCGAAGAGTACAAGGCCGTGGGCATCTTCGTGTTGGTGCTTGTCCTTTGGGTCACGAAGGGCACCTTCCATAACATTGACGAGACTATCGTTGCTTTGTTGGGTGCCGTCCTAGCCCTGTTGCCGGGCATCGGCGTGGTGAAATGGAACGATGTCGACATTCCTTGGCACCTGATGCTCTTCTCGGCTGGTGCTTATACCTTGGGCTCGGGCCTCAATGCTACTGACTTGCCCAACACCATGGTCAATGCCGCTTTTGATAGCCTCGGCATCACGGCCAACACGCCTTTCTGGGTGCTGTATGTCATCCTCACTTTCTTGATGATGTATTCGGGCTTGGTCTTCCAAAGCAAGACCATCCGCACCATGGTCTTCGTGCCCATCGCCTTGGGTGTGGAGGCCCGTTTCGGCTTCCCTGTCATGAGCCTCAGTCTGCCCGTGGCCATGCTCATCGAGCACTGCTATGTGCTGCCCTTCAACAGCAAACCCGCTGCTTTGTTGTACAACACCAATATGTACAGCCAAACTGACGCTTTCAAGTTTGGTATCACCATGATGACCATCTCATGGGTGCTCATCCTCGTCTGGGGCGAGACGGTGCTGCATTGGCTGGACATCACACCAGGGTTGTTTTTGGTGAAGTAGGATGTGGTCTTCTTTTCGCATTGCAAATGCTGATGTTCACGGCTTCCGAATGGCGCATTCGGAAGGGCGGATGATGAGTGGGGTCACCTATCCAACTCCACTCCCGCACCAACCCACTCTATCAGCTCCATCCTCGTGCTATCCACCGTCGCCGTCCTGCTGCTTTCAGCGGGTGCATCCTTCGCCTGTGCCGCCTTCTCCCGTCGGCATCCCGCCAGCAGCATCCCAGCCGCCATCAAAACCAAAGCCCAAATCCTCATCGCTCTCATAGTTTCATATTATTAGTCTTATTAGTCCTATTAGTCCCCTTCGTAAGTACGTAAGTACGTTAGCACGTATAACGATAGCACGAAAAAGCACTACCTCACCATCACCTTCTCCAAAAAGATTCTCCCTTCCTTATCCCTAATCCTCAACATATACACCCCATCCACCAATCCCTCCAAACTCACCTCATTAGAGTTCCGCACCGTCTTCACCAACTGCCCGAGGGCGTTGTAAACCTGCACTTCGGCAGCCTCAATGCCATTTATCGTCACCTTTTCTTTGGCAGGATTGGGATAACAACCTATAGTCTGCTTCACGCTTCCTATTTCAGGAACATCCAAACAACCATCCGAGTCAATCTTTGCAGCGAACATCATCATTCCTTCCTCTTCAGGGCTTCCTGTCGCAATTTCTCCAGTCACGAGGCAACCACCGTCTTGGGTGGCCATTATGTAGTGTGGCGTAATTCTGTTGTCGAGATCGTAAATTCGTTGCCACACCACATCCAGCCCTAAAGTTAGTTTTGTGACACAGAAGCGGGAGTTCCATATCTCGTCATCGCCAAATACCCCATAACAAAGGAACAAGTAGTCGCCCTTAATGTCCAACCCTTTGATTTGATTAATCGCCTCTGTGTTTTCATCAAAGTAATCGGATAAAAACAATCCATCAAAATCATCGGCATAGATATTAGGAAGGGTATCGGAGGGACGAAGTTTCATCAACACGGTTCCACCAGGAACAGATTCAGGATAGAACCATCCTTCGCCAAAGGCGGCGATGAAAAGACTGCTGTCAGGCATCGATAACACGGTACTTTGGTCGTAGCGACTCATTAGAACAACCTCCCATTGGTCGTCAAGATGTACATTATACACCATATTCCTTTGCCCAATAGGCTCAAAATCACGATTCAGGCGTTGTATATAACACCATTGCGAATTGCACACGCCATAGTCGCCCGATCCGTCTTTGTATTCAAAGACTCCACCTGTATTGAACAGAGATGTCTGGACGGAGCCTATGGCCTGCACCACGCCATCTAAGGAGAAGCGCAAATACAGATAAGGATGGTTCATTTGGGTGTCAATATCGTAAACCTCGGTCATATAAACAATGTCGTTCTGATTGTCCATGAAAGATTTCGGCTTGAAGAAAAACTTGCAGTACTCTTGTGGCAACTCCACTTCCTTTTGCCACAAAACATTCAGGTCGCCATCAAAGCGGACAATGTATGGCCTGTCATAATGCAGTTCATTGTCGTGGATTTTTCCCACCGCAATGTATTGCGCATCGTTTTCAGGGTCAAAATAGATGCCCGTAATGGTGGAACGACGTCCTTCTTCGCCTATCACCATCTCGCCAAGCAGATTCATTTCAGGCGATAGTTTCAGGATTTTGGCAGGCATGGCATGGTTTTGCTCGTAAGCAATCCATTCATAGGAAAAATCAAATGCCGAAACGAGGAAGAAATGCTCTTTGACGTTCTCAGAACTCACTTCCAAGCACGGGCCGCCTTCCGTAAACCTGGAATTGGCAGTCTCGTATGTGAAGTAGAAATCATTTTGCGCCTTCAAATTCACCCTTCCCGCCATCAGCAGGAGCGCAAGCAGGGTGAAAAGTCTTGTTGCTTTCATTGTTCTATTGATTTTTATTAGTCTTATCAATCCTATAGGTCCCACTTCGTTAGCACGTTAGCACGTATAACGATAGCACGAAAAAGCACTACCTCACCATCACCTTCTCCAAAAAGATTCTCCCTTCCTTATCCCTAATCCTCACCAAATAAACCCCTTCCACCAATCCCTCCAAACTCACGTCATTAGAGTTCCGCACCCTCTTCACCACCTGCCCCAAATCATTATAAATCCCAACCTCCTCGGCCTCAACCCCCTCAATGCGCACAACCCCGCCGGCAGGATTGGGATAAACAACAGCCTCAAAACGATTCTCTTCAACCCCCGTGGTATTCTTCTCCAAGCATTCAGACCACGAAATTGCTGATTCCACGCCGTTAATCACATGGCTGACACCCCATTTGTAAAGACCGTCATCCAAGTCAGCCCATTGTCCGTCAAGGTAGGAATTGACCTCCAGCTTTCTTGCAATCAACTCCATGTCCTGGCCGTCGCAAAGGGCGCGATACACCTTGAAATGCGGAAAACCGCTGTCATAATACATAAGCATC